>DATFHN010000204.1:0-74461 GCA_035248365.1 Pseudonocardiaceae bacterium
CGCGCGGCCGAGCGGATCATGCTGTCGTTGCGGGTGCGGATCTGGGCCCAGCTGCAACGCCTCTCGCTCGACTACTACGAGCGCGAGATGGCCGGGCGGATCATGACCCGGATGACCACCGACGTCGACCAGTTCGAGTCGCTGATCGAGAACGGGCTGCTCTCCGCGCTGGTTTCGCTGGTCACGTTCGCCGGGGTCGGCATCGCGATCGTGCTGATCAACCCCGAACTCGGGTTTGCCACGCTGACCGTGGTGGTGCCGCTAGCCATCGGCACGGTGATCTTCCGGCGCAAGGCCGCGCGCCTCTACGACCTGGCGCGGGAGCGGATCGCGATCGTCAACGCGGACTTTCAGGAAAGCCTGTCCGGTGTGCGCGAATCTCAGGCCTTCACCCACCAACCGCTGACCAGCCAACGCTTTCACCGGCTGGGCCGGGATTATCTGACTTCCCGAGTGGCCGCTCAGCGCCTTGTCGCGGTGTACTTTCCGTTCGTTCAGTTCCTCTCCGCCGGGGCGGACGCGATCGTGCTGGGCCTGGGGGCCGGTTTGATCGCGAGCGGTCACCTGAGTACCGGTGCGCTGATCGCGTTCATGCTCTACATCGACATGTTCTTCTCGCCGATCCAGCAACTCTCCCAGGTGTTCGACGCCTGGCAGCAGACTCGGGTCTCGGTCGGCCGGATCGCGCAGCTGATGCGGCTGGACACGCTGACCCCGCAACCAACCTCGCCCGCGCACCTCGAGTCGCCGCGCGGCGAACTCGTGCTCGACGCGGTCCGGTTCTCCTACCCGGCGGTGACCAGCTGGCCCGCGCGCGGGCCGCAACGGCTCGGTCCGGCCGACGCGCGCCTGCCGCGCACCGCGGGCGCGACACCGGTCAAACCGCCGGAGGCATTGCGCGGTATCGATTTGCGGATCGAGCCGGGGGAGACGGTGGCGATCGTCGGCGAGACCGGCGCGGGCAAGTCGACCGTGATGAAGCTGCTGGCCCGCTTCTACGATCCGGACGCGGGCAGTGTCCGGATCGACGGGCACGACCTGCGCCTGCTCGACCTGCGCGAGTTCCGCCGGCTGCTCGGTTACGTGCCGCAGGAGGGTTTCCTGTTCTCCGGCTCCATCCGGGACAACATCGCCTACGGCCGGCCGGACGCCAGTGATGCCGAGGTGGAGGCGGCGGCGCGGGCGGTCGGCGCGCACGAGTTCATCGCGGCCCTGCCGGGCGGCTACCTGCATGCCATGGCCGAACGCGGCCGTTCGCTGTCCGCCGGTCAGCGTCAGCTGATCGCGCTGGCGCGGGCCGAACTGGTCGATCCGACCGTGCTGCTGCTGGACGAGGCAACGTCCAATCTGGACCTGGTGACCGAGGCGCGGGTCGCCGCGGCCATGCAGCGGTTGTCCCGCAACCGGACCACGATCGTGATCGCGCACCGGTTGCAGACCGCGAAGACCGCCGACCGGATCGTCGTGCTCGATCGTGGTCAGGTCGTGGAGAGCGGCACGCACGACGAGTTGCTGGCCCTGGGCGGCCGGTACGCCTCGATGTGGCAGGCGTTCGAGCTGGTCAGCGGGACCGGTGCCTACCAGCGGAACTGATCAGGCCAGCCGGGTGTCCCAGTCGAGTTGGCGGCCGATGTCCATGCCCGCCAGCGGCGGGGACGGCTGGGGCTCGCGCTGCCGGACGACCTCGTTGTCGATCGCGCGCTGTTCGCGGTCGGGCATGCGGCTCACGGTCATCCGCGCGCCGTTGGCGATGTTCTCTTCAACGCGTGGCCTGCGGATTTCCTCGTACAGCGCCAAGCCTGCGGCGAGACCGTCCGCGTCTCGCAGGGCTTTGGCCAGTACCACGGCATCTTCGATGGCCATGGACGCACCATGTGCGGTCGCGGGCGACGCGGCGTGCGCGGCGTCGCCGATGACGATCATCCGCTCGGTGCGCCAGCGGTTGAGGCCGGGGAGGTCGCGGGCGTTGGTGACCAGCAGTTCCTGCTTGGTCTTGGCCACGATGTCGGCGGCGGGCGTGGCGTCGGCGCGCAGCAGCGGGACGAGGAAGTCGCGCCACTGGGCCGAGGTGGTGGCCACGATGTCCGTTGGCCGCAACGGTTTCTCACCAGGTAACCGAGCGAACCAGTAGGTCTCGCCCTCGGGCGAGACCGCGAAGCCGAACGCCGCGGTGCTGCCGGTGATCATGGTGATCTGGCCAGGCTCGGACTTGGGCGCGATGTTGCTGGTGTAGCCGTAGAAAACGCGCTGACCGGCGTAGCGCGGCGCGGGCGCGTCCGGGTCGATCAGGCCGCGCAGCGTGGAATTGAGGCCGTCGGCCCCGATCAGCGCGTCGCCGCGCGCGGTGTCGCCATCGGTGAAGCCGACCGTGACGCCGTCGGCATCCTCGGTCGCGGACGCGAGGCGGGCGCCGTGCCGGATCTCGATGCCGCGTTTGGTGACTTCGGCGCGCAGCGCTGCGGCCAACCGGGCCCTGCGCAGGCACCGGAACCGGGTCAGCGGATCCTCATGCCCGCTCAGCGGCATGGTGGACAGCACCGTGCCGTCCTCGGCCAGCAGCTTGGCCGAGGTCAGCGCGAACCCGACCTCGGTGATCGGCACCGCGGCGTCGATCTGGCGCAGCGCCTGCATGCCGTTGTCGGCCAGGGTGAGGAAGGCGCCGATGTCCTCGCCGCTTTCCGGGTGCGCCTCGTAGACGGTGACGTCGAAGCCTGCTTTGTGCAGCGCGAGCGCGGTGGCACTGCCGCCGATACCCGCGCCGATGATCATCACCCGCGTCATCAGTTTCTCCCCGAAGCAACCGGTGGGCGACCTTCGGGGAGCATTGTGCCCCTGGGCTACTACTTCACTCCGGCCGGTTCGCCATCGGGGATGCCGACGATCGAGCCCGGGTCGCTGATCTCGCTGTTCACCCCTGAGGACAGGCCTTTCTCGCCCGCCGAGAAGATCGAGCCGACGTTCACGCCACTGTTGGTGCCGAGCGCGTCGCCGACGAGTTGCTGGGCCAGTTCGTCGCCCGCGGCGCCGAGCGCGGAGAAGATCGGACCCTCGATCGCGTTGAGCAGTGCCTGTTCGACCTGTTTGGCGACCTGTTTGAAGACCGCCTTGACGATCTGGCTGGTCACCTCCACCTCGCCGGGAATCGCCAGTTCGGACGCGCCGAAGGTGAACGGCGCGGCGGCCTGGTCGGCGATGATCTCCCCGGCCAGGATGCCCAGCTGGACGACCGCGCCGACCTTCATGCCCTCGACCAGCCCGGCCGACACGTCCAGGCCGGTCGCGATCACGTCGAGGCCCTTGCTCAGCTGCGGCAGGTGGCCGTCGGCGAGCTTGCCCCACAGCGCGTTGAACAGGTCGAGCGACTGCGAGGAGTTGGTCTGGAGCATCTGCTCGATCGCGGACTTGGCGTCGCCGGTGTTGCTGGTGACCTCGCCGGCGAGCTCGCGCAGCTCCTTCGCGCCGGAGCGCAGCTCGTCCTCGTCGATGTTCGGCCACTCGATGCCGATCATGTCCAGTACCCAGGCCAGCGCGCCCGGCAGCACGACTCCCACGATCGGCTCACCAGTGCCTTTCCTCGGCCGGGTACTGCTCGCCAGCGCGCGATTCGCGGCGCTGCCAGGGGTCCGCGTCGCCGGTCGGGTCGGTCGCGGTGTTGGGCACCTCGGGCACGCGACCGGCGGGCACGCCCCAGCGCTCGGTCTCGCGCGCAGCCGTGGCCAGCAGGCCGTTGCCATCGCTGCGCAGCGACTGGAAGGCGTCGGCGGCCTTGGTGCGGGCCTGCGCCGCGGCCGCCTGGACGGTCGCCACGATGGTCCTGGCCAGTTTGTCCGGGGTGCTGCGATCGAACAGGGACGGCGTGAAGTTCAGCGCGGTCAGCACGCCGGTGGCGTCCACTGTGGCCCGAACCGTGCCGTCGTGCGACGCGGCCTCGCCGGTCGCGGACAACGCAGCCGCCTGGTTTTCCCGGATTTTCGCCGCTCGCGAGCGCAGTTCGGCTACCACGCTGTCGATCTGTTCCTGCGGCGTCAACCGCTGCTCTGCCACTTACCGGCCCCTTAGTGGTCTCTTTGCGAACATCACTGCCATGTCGCAATAACTGTCACGGTGTTCGGCCGACTCGCTCCCCATCTCGGGCGCCGATCCTGCGCGAGACCAGCGTGAACGTCATCGAGCCGGCGAACGTTCCGCAGACTTCTCTAACAGTTTCCCCCACGGCCAGCCACTGGGTGCGGTAACCGGTTTGTGTATCGAACACGGTTCATGATGGTATGAACACGTGAGTCTTTCGGAACGGCATCAATCGATCATCGATCATGTTCGAAATCGCGGCCGGGTCGGCGTCGCCGAACTGGCCGACGCGCTGGGCACCTCCGAGGTGACCATCCGCCGCGATCTTGAGGAACTGGCCCGGCTCGGCGTGCTGCGCAGGGTGCGCGGCGGTGCGGTGAGCCTGCTCGGCCAGGGTGACGAACTGCCGTTCGCGATGCGGGAAATGCAGGTCAGCGCGGCGAAAGCGCGGATAGCCAAGGTCGTCGGCGAACTCGTCGCCGACGGGGAAGTCGTGCTGCTCGACAGCGGCACGACTGGGCTGGAAGTGGCCAAGCAGCTCGCCGGGCGGCCGCTGACGGTCCTGCCGCTGTCGTTGCAGTCGGCCGATGTGCTCGCCGAAGCGCCGCCCACCAAGGTCCTGCTGCCCGGCGGCGAACTGCGCCCGGTCGAGCTGACCGCGACCGGACCGCTCGCTGAGGCAACCGTGCGCGCGCTGCGCTTCGACACCGCGGTGATCACCTGCTGCGGCGTGTCGATCGACGCCGGGCTGACCGCGATCAGCCTCGCCGACGCCGCGGTCAAGGCCGCCGCCATCGACGTGGCCACCCGGGTCGTGCTCGCCGCCGACGCCACCAAGTTCGCCCGCACCACGATGGCCGTGATCGCCCCGCTCACCAAGGTCGATGTGCTGGTCACCGACGCCGCGCTGCCCGAATCGACGCACGCCGCCCTGACCGAGCTGGGCATCGAGGTCCGCTATGGCTGAGCGGACCGCAGTGTCCACTGTGGAGGTGCGGGCGGTGCGGCGCGCGCGGTTCGCGGTGAACGTGGTGTTCGTCATCCACGGCATCCTGTTCGCGTCCTGGTCCGCGCACGTGCCCCAGGTCGAGTCGGCGCTGAACATCGGCGACGCCCAGCTCGGCCTCGGCCTGCTCGGCGAATCGGTCGGCTCGGTCACCGCGACCATGCTGGCCGGCATGGTGCTGGCCCGCTTCGGCAGCCGCCGCACCATGCGGGTGACCGCGATCGGCTACTGCCTGTCCGGCGTCCTGGTCGGCCTGTCGCACTCGTTACCCGAACTGTTCGGCGCGCTCGCCGTGTGGGGCCTGTTCGCGGGCGGGCTCGACGTGTCGATGAACACCCAGGCCATCGCGGTCGAACGCAGGCTCGGCAGGCCGATCATGGGCAAGCTGCACGGCAGCTGGAGCATCGGCTCGCTGGCCGGTTCCGGCATCGGCGTGATCGCCGTAGCCACCGGCATCACCCTCACCTGGCAGTTGCTCGTGCTCGGCGTGATCGCGGTGACCATCGCGGTGGTGTTGGTCGCGCGAGCGCTCGACGATCCGGTGCACGAACACCACCACGCCACCCGGCGGCGGCGCAGGCCCAGCGGCACGCTGGTGATCCTCGGCGCGATCGCCTTCGCCGGACTGCTCACCGAAGGCGGTACCGGCAACTGGTCGGCCGTGTACCTGCACGACACGTTGCACGCGCAGCCCGCGGTCGCCGGGCTCGCCTACACCGCGTTCACGCTGGCCATGGTCACCGTGCGGCTGCTCGGCGCCCGGCTGCTGCGCCGGTTCAGCCCGCGCCAGGTGATCAGCGTCTGCGCGGCCATCGCCACCGTCGGCCTCGGTGCCGCGCTCGCCATCGGCAACCCGATCGCCGGGATCATCGGCTTCGGCTTGCTCGGCGTGGGGCTGGCGTCGATCATTCCGATGGTGTTCAGCGCGGCAGGCAACCAACCCGGCCTCTCCGCAGGCACCGCGGTCGCCACGGTGTCCGCGGTCGGCTGGATCGGGTTCATGATCGGGCCACCGTTGATCGGCCAGATCTCGGGCCATTCCAGCCTGTCCATCGCGCTGATCCTGTTCCCCCTGCTCACCGGGTTCGTTGCCATCGCAGCGCCGCGCATTCCCGCACTGGACCTGGCCAACCCACCCTCGGAGTGACGTTGCTGCCCCTGCGTTCGATCGCGTTGTTCGTTGTCGCCGCGTTGTTCGAGATCGGCGGTGCCTGGCTGGTCTGGCAGGGAGTTCGAGACCACAAAGGATGGTTGTGGATCACCGGCGGCGTGCTGGCGCTCGGCGCGTACGGCTTCGTCGCCACGCTGCAACCGGACGCCCAGTTCGGCCGGATTCTGGCCGCGTACGGCGGAGTTTTCGTCGCGGGTTCGCTGGCCTGGGGCATGATCGTGGACGGCTACCGGCCCGATCGCTTCGACATCATCGGCGCGCTGGTGTGCCTGGCCGGCGTCGGCCTGATCATGTACGCGCCACGCGGGGCCGGCTGACCCGGCCCCGCGCTTCCAGCTACAGCGGCGGCCCGAAACTGCACGTGACCGGCCCGGCATGTGCCGGATCGAGCGCGTTGGCGATCATGTTCTCCACATCGAGGTCGTAGGCGAGTCCGATGTGGCCGACCGGGTCGAACGGGCACTTGTCCTGCACGTACTCGTTGGTCACGCCCGGCTCGTCGATGAACGCGGTCTCCGCGGTCGTCGCCGACTGGTGCGGGGTGACCAGTTCATCGGTGCGCGAGGCGATCACGGTGTAGCCGATGCCCGGCATGGCGATCGGACCGTCGTCCAGTGTGGTCACACCAGAGCCACCGGTGATCAGTTCGTCGCACGCCGGGCAGCCGTACTGCTTGAGCACCTGATCCACGAGTTGCCGCAGCTGCAACGTGTTCGCGACGCTGACCAGTCCCGCGAACGTGGTGCCGTGCGTCGGCGGCGCGAGCGCCACCACCTTGTCGACTTGATCAGCGATACCCAGTTCTTTGGGAATGTAGAGCGACTGGAAACCACCCTCGGAGTGCCCGATGATGTCCACCTTGCTCGCTCCGGTCTCGGCGAGCACCTGTTCGATGAACGCCTTGATCTGTTGCGCGGACTGATCCACGTCGATGAGACCGCCGACCGGGATGCCGGGTGCCTCCTCGCCGTAGGTCAGGTCGAACGTGCAGTAACCCGCTGCCGCGAGCTGCAGCGCGATCGGACCGACATTGCCCGGCCCGTTGCCGCCGAGACCGTGCAGCAGCACGACGGGCGACGGGTGTGCTGCCGAGGGCAGGCAGGACGGGTTGTCGTATCCACCAGCCGCGGGTGCCGCGGTTGCCGTGCCGCCAACGGCGATTCCGCCGACAGCAAGCGCGACCGCGAGCACGGTCCGGATGAGCCTACGGCGCATGAGAACTCCTTTGTTTCTCGATACCCGCCGGTATTGGATACTCATCAGTATCGGGTTGCGGGACGCTGTGTCAAGGGTCACTTACGGCCTTCATCTGGGCCGGGCACTCGGCCGGACATTTGGATTCCGATCGGTATCGAATGTTGCTACCGTTGGCCCGTGGCCAGCACGCGAGGAACCCGAACCCGGCCGCTACGTGCGGAAACCCGCCGCCGCGTGCTCGACGCGGCCGCTGCGGTGTTCGCCGAGCGCGGCATCGCGTCGTCGTCGGTCAGCGACATCGCCGAGGCGGCCGGTCTGACCAAGGGCGCCGTCTACTCGAACTTCGACAGCAAGGACGAACTCGTCCTCACACTGATGGAAGAGCATGTGCTGCAACGGCTCAACGACGCGCTCGCCGCGTTCGACGCCGCCGAGGACGTCGAGATCGCCGTGCACGACCTCGGCGCCAGCCTCGTCGGCGCCATCCACGCCGACCTGACCTGGCAGTACCTGCTGTTCGAATACTGCGGCCTGGCCCGCCGCGACCCCACCCTGCGCGCCGCCCTCGCGCAACGCCGCAAGGAAGGCCGCGCCGCCGTCGCCCGGGCGATCGAACGGATCGCGCAGGCGCGCGGCGTCGAGCTTCCGATGTCGCCCGCCGACCTCGCCGTCGCGATGCTGGCGATCTCCAACGGTTTGGCGCTGGAGACCGGAATGGACGCCGAAGGCGTGCCCGACGACCTGTTCCCCCGGCTGATCGCGCTGATCGTGGAACCCGGTTCGGGTACGCTGAAGGCTCAAGGATCTCGATCCACTGCTCAGCGATGAAGCCGGTGCCGGGCGCGCGTCCCCGCTCGACACCGACAGAGGACGGTGACAGGCGGTAACGGTGAACTGGCGCGCAACGGACGCCGGCCGGTTCTAGTCCGCCCCGCTGAGCGGCGAAAGGCTTTGCCGTGCGTGCGGTCGTACGCTCCGTTGCGCGTGTCCGTGTTTCCAATGCCGCCCGGCGTTACGCCGATGTGCTGATCGTGCCCGGTGCGCGGGCCTTCTTCTTTTCCGCGGTGCCGGCTCGCGTCGGGTTCGCGATGACGAGCCTCGGGTTGCTCTGGCTGGTGCGCTGGGGGACCGGTTCCTATGCCGCCGCCGGCACGGTGACCGGGATTTTCGCGGTGACCTCGGCCGTAGCCGCGCCGGTGTTCGGCCGGCTGGCCGGGCGGTTCGGTCAGACGCGGGTGCTGGTGCCGACGGTGCTCGTGCACGCGTTCGCGATGGGCGGTCTGGTCGCCGCGGTTGCTACCCATTGTCCGTTGTGGACCGTGGTGCTGATCGATGTCGTGGCGGGGGCGGCATTGCCGCAGGTTTCGTCGTTGACCGCGATGCGCTGGTCGGTGCTGCTGGCCGGATCGGCGGCATTGCCGACCGCGTTCGCGCGCGAATCGCTGAGCAACGAACTGGCTTACCTGCTCGGCCCGCGTTGGCCGGAACGGTGAGCGCGGTCGTCGCGCCGGGCGGCGCGGTGCTGGCCGCGGGATTGGTCCTGGTCGGCTGCCTGGCGCTCGCTCGGCAGCGCGCGACGGATCCCGGCCCGGGGAGCGGGCTTGCCGAGAGCGGGGTTGTTGCGAGTCGGCGGGTCTGGCGCGGGTTTGGGTTGCTGTGCTTGGTCAATTTCGGGATCGGGGCGTTCTTCGGCGCGCTCCAGGTCTCGGTGACCGCGTTCGCTACCGGGCACGCTGCCGCCGGGTCGACGGGGTTGATCTACAGTGTGCTCAGCGTCACCAGCGTCATGGCCGGATTTGGTTATGGGGCACGGAGATGGCGGCTGAGCGCGGCCCGGCAGCTCGTGGTCGCGTTGGCGGTTCTGACCGCTGGCAGCGTGCCGATGGTGTTCGCGGGCACGCCTGCCTTGCTCGCGTTCGCGTTGCTGCTGCCCGGATTCGGGTTGGCGCCGAGCATGATTCTGGTGTCGTTGCTGACCGAGCGTTTGATCGGCCGGTCCGGGTTGACCCGGGCTTTCGCCCTGTTGAACTCGGCGGCGGCGGTGGGCACGGCCGTTGCTTCGGCTGTCGCGGGTACGGCCATTGACGGGCATGGCGCGCGGTGGGGGTTCGCGATCGCGCTTGGTGCCGTGGCGGGCGCGCTACTGGTGAGCGTCCTCGGACGCGACGAGCAGGCTGGTGGTCGGTGAGGGGTTGACCGACCACCAGCCTTTTCTACCCGATCGCAGGCTAGCTCTCGTCGTCCGTCGTGTGCTTGGGCAGCACCGTTGTCTGCTGTTCGGCCGCTGCCGGCACGACGGTGTCGGTTTCCGCGGCGGCGGGCGCGGGCTCCAACGTTTCCACGGCCGCGTCATGACGGGGCCGGATGGTGAAGCGGCCCAGCGCCACGCCGGCGAGGAACACGATGACCGCGCCGAGGCCGTAGAAGAACACGATCTCCTCGATCGTGCGGCCGGCGACCGTGCTCGCGGCAGGCGCGGCGAACTCGCCCTTGCCGCCGGTCCAGAGTTGGCTGACGGTCAGGCCGACGACGAACCACGCGCCGCCGAGCGCGGCCAGCCAGCCCCACAGCACCCCGCCCGCACGGGCCGCTGTGCTGATCAGGCCGAGGCCACCGATGAGAACGGCGGCGCCGGGCAGGACCTCGAGCCAGAACTTGGCCCAACTGAACGTCCACGCCGCGTCAGCCATGTAGTTGAGACCGATCATCGGGCCGATGAACGGCACGATGCCGCCCCAGGCGCCGAGCAGAATCAGCAGTAGTCCGTTGACCGCGCCACGACTGCGTGGCAGGGCCCTCGTGCGTACCCGTGCCCGGTGCACGCCGTAGTCGGCAACCCCGGCCATGTCCGTCACCTCACTTCTTCCAGAAGGGTGAGATAGGTGAACCCGATGGCTGAATACCCCCGCTTCGAGCGGGCAAACATTGGCCGTGCGAGATCGTGCGCGGTCTACTGTGGACTACATCGGAGACGTGTCCCGCTGGTCCGGGATGATCGCGGCCGCTTCACCGGAGATGGGCGTGACGTCCCAGTTCTCCGCGTCGCTGCCGATCACGTCGAGGTACCGCTGAGCGGTTGTGTGGTTGGGAAATCGCAGCTGCTGAGCGATCGCTCGATGAGTGATCTTCACGGCCATCGACGGTGCCTCCCTGTCCCCGACCCGTTCCGGGCAACAGTTGACCAGCTACGCATTCGGCGCGCCACTCGACACCCGGAATCGGGAAAGCTGAACGATCAGACCCGAGGCCAGGCCGAGCGCGGCGAACACCCACCAGGCGTGGCGGAAGCCGTCGAGACCGTTGGTGCCGAGCACCGCGACGAAGATGCTGATGCCGAGCACCGCGCCAAGCTGGCGGAAGCTGGCGTTGATCGCCGAACCGACGCCGTAGTCGGCCGGTGGCAGTGACTGCACCGCGGCACCGGACTGCACCGGAAGGGTGAGGCCGATACCGAGACCGATCAGGATCGCCCACGGCAGCCACCCGCTCAGCCAGTGCGGCGACGCGCCCAGTGCGACGGCGAGCGCGGCCGAACCCGCTGCCCAGCAGATGCCGCCGGCGAGCAGGACGGTGCGGTAGCCGATGCGTGCGGCCAGCGAGGTGGCCGCCCGGGAGACCGCGGTGACGACCAGCGGAGTGGGCACGGCGGCGAGCGCGGCGTGCAGCACCGAGTAGTGCCACTCGGTTTGCAGGAAGATCACGTTGCCGAGCAGCATCCCGTAGAACGCGGTGCTGAACAGCAGGTTCGCGATGCTCACCAGGCGGAATTGCCGATCCGCGAACAATGTCAGGTTCATCACCGGTCTGCGCACCCGCAGCGAGCGCACGATGAACGCGGGCAGCAGCAGCGCGGCGAGGACGAACGCGGTGAGCACGCGGGCGTCGGCCCAGCCCCAGGCCGGGCCTTCGATGATCGCGAAGCTGAGCAGCGCCGGAATGCCCGCGATGAGCAGGATGCCGAGCGGATCGGGGACGCCGTCGGCGTCGGGGTCGCGGGACTCGGTGAGCGCGCGGAGGCCCAGCGCGACGAGCACCGCGCAGATCGGCACGTTGACCAGGAAGACCCAGCGCCAGGACGCGTACTCGGTGAGCAGCGCGCCGATGGTCGGGCCGAGCGCGGCAGCCGCGGCGCTCATGGTGCCCCAGGTGCCGACGGCGACATGGCGGCGCTGGGCCGGGAATTCGGGCAGGATCAGCGCGAGCGAGGTGGGCACGACCAGCGCGGAGAACACGGCTTGCAGCGCGCGGCCCGCGACCAGGACGCCGGTGTCCGGTGCGATGCCGCACAGCGCGCTCATCGCGGCGAAGCCGACCAGTCCGATGAGGAAGGTCCGCTTGCGCCCGTATCGGTCGGCGAGCCGGCCCGCCGGGATGAGCATGGCCGCGAACACCAGGCTGTAGGCGTTGAGCACCCAGGCGAGGCCGCCGGTCGTGGTGTGGAAGCTGCGGCTGATGGTCGGGAAGGCGATGTTGACGATCGTCGTGTCCAGGAACACCACGAACACGCCGAGGCTGCCGAGCGCCAGCACGAGCAGTGCGCCGGGCCGTAACGCGGGAGTGACTGGGAGTGATTCGGGCGGCGCCATGGGGAGGGTCGTCGGGTCCGGTCTGGGCATGGCGCTTCCTCGCAGGGGGCGTCGGCTGGTCAGTTGGAAGTTCCTACTGAGGTAGGTTAGCAGGTGAGTTGGGTTTTCCAACTGATGAGAGCCGACGCGGTATCGCAACCGGCACTAAGTTCGGTCCGGAAGGGAGAAACCGATCATGACAACCTCTAGTCAGCCAGCGAAGGCTTCGGGCCAGTTCCGCATCGGCGGCACGGTGCCGGTGACCCGGCTCGGTTTCGGCGCGATGCGCATCACCGGCCAGGGCATCTGGGGCGACCCGGCCGATCCGGACGAGGCGGTGCGGGTGCTGCGCCGGGCCATCGAACTCGGCGTCGACTTCATTGACACCGCGGACTCCTACGGTCCGTTCGTCTCCGAACTGCTGATCAACAAGGCGCTGCGCCCGTATCCGGACGGCCTGACGATCGCGACCAAGGTCGGCTTCACGCGGCAGGGGCCGGGCAAGTGGACCCCGGTCGGGCGGCCGGAATACCTGCGCCAGCAGACCGAACTGTGCCTGCGGCACCTCGGCGTCGAGCGGATCGACCTGATGCAGCTGCACCGGATCGACGAGAAGGTGCCGCTGGCCGACCAGGTCGGTGAGCTCAAGGCGTTGCAGGACGAAGGCAAGATCGCCCAGCTCGGCCTGTCCGAGGTGAGCGTGGAGCAAATCGAGCAGGCCCGCGAGATCGCGACCATCGTGTCCGTGCAGAACCGGTTCAACTTCGCCGATCGCGCGGCCGAGGACGTGCTGAATCACTGTGCGGCCAACGACATCGGCTTCATTCCGTGGAACCCGTTGCAGGCGGGCGAACTGACCTCGGGCGACAGTCCGGTGCGGACCTTCGCCAACGAGAAGGGCGCAACGCCATCGCAGATCGCGCTGGCCTGGCTGCTGCGCCGCTCGCCGGTGATGTTGCCGATCCCGGGTACGTCAACCGTCGCACACCTCGAGGACAACATCGCCGCGGCGCAGGTCAGCCTGACCGACGACGAGTTCAAGCAGTTGCAGGACGCGGTCGGCTGAGCGCAGCGGGCCGGCTCTCCCCCAAGAGAGCCGGCCCTGGTCTGATTGATCAGCGCTCGGTGAGGCCTGGCGGGATCTTGACGGTCAGCAGCGCCTGGTTGTCCGCGGTCGGTTCCAGCCAGGTGTAGTCGACCGCGCCGGCCCAATTGCCTTGGTGGTCCTTGGTTTCCGAGCGGACCGGCAGGTAGGTCGAGGAGTTCACCCAGAACCGCTGCGGCGACGGCGTGGCGTTCGGGTTGCCTTGCTCGTCCTTCGGGATCAGGTTGCCGGTCAGTTCGATGGTCGGCTGGCCGTCGATCTGCTGATCTCGCGCCGTGATGGCCAGTTTTCCGCTGGCCAGCGCCCCGTGGATCTCCTCGGGAGTGAAGGTTCCGTTGGGCAGGCCGGGGTCGCGCGGTTGGGCCGGTGTGATCGTGTAGGTGTGGGTCGGATAGTCGATGATGGTGAACTTGCCCGGGGCCGACAGGCCGGATTCGAAGTCCGGCTGGCCGTCGACGTATTCGACCGAGCGCAGTTGGCCGGTGTGCATCGACACCCAGGTCTTGACCTTGCTGTGCTGGCCGTCGCTGAGCGGCTTGCCGCTGGCCAGGATGGCGGTCGTCCGGTCTTCCAGCAGGATGTCGTGGTCGGCGCCGGTGAGGGCTTTGCCCATCTGCGCGGCAACGAACGCCGCGTCGTGCACGACCGGGTTGGGCGCTTTCGCTTCGGGTACCGAGGAACCACGCGGGATGCTCGCCGTGGTGACGCCGACCGCGACCACCAGTGCGACCGGCACGGCCGCGTACACGGTGCGGCGCAAGGCGATCCGGCGGGCGTAGCCGCGGCGCAGGTCGGTCAGCAGCGACGGGGACGGGGTCAGTTCGGGCACGGCCGCGCGCAGTTCGTCGACGATGTCTGGGCGGGGTTCAGCGGACATGGGATGCCTCCGTGGCGTCGTTGTCGTCGGTCGCGCGGTCACCGAGGAATTGGCGGAGTTGCTGTAGCGCCCGGCTGGTGTAGGACTTCACCGTGCCCTCCGAGGTGCGCATGATCTCGGCGGTGTCGGTGACCGAGAGGTCCTCGAAGTAGCGCAGTGCCAGCACTTCGCGCTGTCGCTGGGACAGCGTGGCCAGGCCCGCGGCCAGCAACTGATGGTCGACGACGGTGTCCGCGTGGTCGTGATGGAACGCCAATGCCGGGGGCAGATCGTCCATCGGGTGTTCAGCCGGACGGCGTTTGCGCCGCCGCCAACGGTCTCTGGCCAGGTTGACCAGCACCTGGCGGGCGTAGGCATCCGGTTCGCCGCGCACCGTGCGCCATTTCAGCGCGGTCCGCAGCAACGCGGTCTGCAACAGGTCTTCCGCCTCGGCCCGGTCGCCGATCAGCATGAACGCCGTGCGGAGCAGGGTTGGCGACCGGTCGAGCACGAACTGTTCGAAGGCCGCGTCCAGGTGCTTGGCACCGTTTCGGGTGAACACACCTGGCTAGACGACACCGCGTCGGGTCGCGTTGCCACCGGACCCGGATTTCTTCGCCTCGACGGGCTCAGGTCCTGGTGGGTGACGGGCTGAGCTGCTGGGTTTCATGGTGAGACCGACGTATGCTCGCGGGCATGCGGCGGAGTTCGTTTGCCCGGTGGCCCTGTTCGATCGCGCGCACCATGGACCTGCTCGGCGACTGGTGGACGCCGTTGGTGCTGCGCGAGTGCTTCTACGGCGTGCGCAGGTTCGACGAGTTCCAGCAGTCGCTGGGCATCGCCCGCAACACCCTCGCCGACCGGCTGCGCAGGCTGGTCGACGAGGGGCTGCTGGTCAAACAGCCCTACCAGCACGAGCCGGTCCGCTACGACTACGTGCTCACCGACAAGGGGCGCGACTTCTTCGGCGTGCTGGCCGCCATGTCGCGGTGGGGCGACCGCTGGCTGGCCGGCGACGAGGGTGCGCCGATCGTGTTCCGGCACGAGTCGTGCGGCCATGACACCCATGCCGAGGTGGTCTGCGCCGAGTGCGGCGAGCCGATGACGGCTGCGGACACCACGGCACGTCCAGGGCCTGGCTATCCGCCCAAGCTGCTCGGCCGACCGGATGTGATCGAACGCTTCGGCCTGCTTGACAAGTGAGTCTATCTACGAAACTCTCGTGGTCAGAGGGGTGATGAGATGGAGTGGACCGGCGCACGGTACGCGGACAAGCCGACCGTGCAGGCGCAGACCTGGATCGACGCGAGCCCGGCTGAGGTCTGGCGCATCGTCGCGGACGTCGAACTCATGCCGGCCATGAGCGAGGAACTGCAGCGCGTGGAATGGCAGGACGGCGCGAGCGCACCCAGCGTCGGCGCCACCTTCGTCGGGTACAGCAAGCACGAAGCGCTCGGCGAATGGTCCACGACCTCGGAGATCATCGAGTGCGCCGAAGCCGAGGTGCTGGCCTGGGCGGTCGGCGGGGCCGCCAACCCGGGCGCGGTCTGGCGGTTCACCTTGCGGGGCAAGGACAACGGCACCGAACTCACCCAGTGGATGCAGCTCGGACCCGGCCGCTCCGGCCTGTCCTACGCCATCGACCGGATGCCGGACAAGGAACAGAAGATCGTCTTCGTGCGGCTGCGCGAGTTCGAGAAGGCGATCACCAAGACCCTCGGGCAGATCAAGACGCTGGCCGAGCGGCCCTGATGCGCACCGCGACCACCATCGAGGCGTCCGGCGACTGGGCCGAGACGGCCACGTTCGTCGTCGAAGCGGAAAAGCTCGGCATGGACGTCTGCTGGGTCGCGGAAGCGTGGGGCGCGGACGCGCCGTCGGCCCTGGGTTTTCTGGCCGCGCGGACCGAGCGGCTGCTGCTCGGGTCGGGCATCATCCAGCTCGGCACCCGCACCCCGGTCGCGATCGCGCAGACCGCGATCACACTGTCCAACATGTCCGGCGGGCGGTTCCTGCTCGGCCTCGGCGCGTCCGGCCCGCAGGTGATCGAGGGCCTGCACGGGGTGCCCTTCGCCCGGCCCAGGGCGCGGATGCGCGAGACCACCGAGATCATCCGCCAGGTCGTCGCGGGCGATGGCAAGATCAGCTACCAGGGCACCGAGTTCAGCATTCCCTTGCCGGGCGGCGAAGCGGTGCCGATGCGCACGTCGATCCGCGCCGAACACCCGATCCCGATCTACTACGCCTCGCTGTCCCCGGCCATGCTGAAGCTGACCGGCGAACTCGCCGAGGGCTGGCTGGGCACCAGTTTCGTGCCGGAGGGCGCGGCCGGCGCCTACTTCGCCCACCTGGACGCCGGTCTGGCCGCGTCCGGCCGCACCCGCGCCGAGCTGGACATCTGCCAGGGCGCCGAGGTCGCGTTCGCCGCGGACGAGGACGAACTGCGCATGATGATCGCCGGGCGCAAGAAGGAACTCGCGTTCAGCATCGGCGGCATGGGCTCGGCCGGTACCAACTACTACAACAGCGCGTACAGCAGGCAGGGCTGGGCCGGCGTGGCCGCCGAGATCCGGCAACGCTGGCAGTCCGGCGACCGGGACGGCGCGGCCGGGCTGGTGACCGACGAGATGGTGCTGGGCACCACGCTGATCGGCACCGAGCCGATGGTCGCGGCCCGCCTGCGGGTCTGGCGCGACGCGGGCGTGGACACCGTGCGGTTCTACCCGGCAGGCGCCACGCTCGACACCCGCCTTGCCACCCTCGGCCGCGCCATCGACCTGGTCCGCGCGCTCAGCTGACCCAGAAACCCGCCGCCGCGGACTGCGCCAGCCAGCGTTCGTAGTTGGCCACCATGGCATCGTGCAGGTACTGGGTCAGGCCCGGCGCCATGTCCTCGTAGCTGCGCGCCATCCGGTTGTCGGTCAGGTAGACGTCGGCCAGTTCGCGGTGCGTCTCGTGGTCGCAGTCGTACTGCCAGCGCGACACGTGCCCGCGATGTTCCTCGGCCAGATCCATGACCGAGGGATCGGTGGCAGGCACGCCGGCGCGCATCGCGGCGAGCACCTTCAGGTGGGTCACCGAGATCTCCGCGCGGAACGCCTGCCAGTCGGCGTCGGTGTAGTGCGCGGTGCGTTCGGTGACCTGCTGCCATTGCGGCGTGCCGCCAAAGCGTCGTTCGGCGGCCTCGGCGTGCTCGTGGATGTTCATACCGGCCACTGTGCAACCTCACGTCGGGTGAGGTGCAAGTCCGCCGACGGGGTTGACATAGTAAAGGTACTTAATGATTATGAAGTGACCGACCGGGAAAGCGCGGATTCCCGTGCTCGGCATTTCGGCATCAACGCATTTGTCAACCCTGGAGAAGGGCTTGTCATGAAATTACGAATAGCGGCGACCGCGCTGGCTGTTGCGGGCCTGATGTGGGCCGCTCCCACCGCTTTTGCCAGCTCAACAGGGCCGATCGGCCCTGGCACGTGGACTCCGGACACACCGGCGCACGACGTTCAGTTGTGCAAAGGCGGAACCGTAAGTGGCACCACTTTCAGTTTGCCCGGCGGCAACGCACCATTGGACGCATGCGGCAACAACGAGCCAAGGGCGGAATTCCGCTACAAGAACTACGCGGGCGGCAGCGGCGAGAACTACTCGACCGGAACGCGGCAGTTCGGCGGCACGTTCACCATCAAGAGCATGGCCGGCAGCCGGATCTCGTTGAAGCAGACCTTCAACGGCGACAGCGGCCCGTACTTCATCATGGCGGTGGAGAACACCGGCCGGATCTACAGCGTCGAAGGCGGCGCGACCATTTCGGCCAGCGCGGCCAAGGTCGGCGTCGCGGTGAAGGTGAACACCGTGCACAACACCAAGACGAAGAAGCTCCAGGTGTACATCAACGGGTCGCTCGCCTTCTCGGAGAGCGCTCCCGGCGGCCAGTTCTACGACAAGGTCGGCGCGTACCAGACCAGCACCGGCCACGGCGCGATCACCGTCGCCTGGTCGAACATCCAGTTCTGGCACCAGTGATCGGCGGGCTCACCCGGGCGCCTGCCCGGGTGAGCCTCACGGATCGACGAGACCGGTGCGCACCGCGCGCAACGCGGCCTGGGTGCGGTCCTGCACGCCGAGTTTGGCCAGGATCGCGCTGACGTGCGTTTTCACCGTCTTCTCGGACACCGCGAAGTGCCGCGCGATCTCCCGGTTGGACCGGCCGTTGGCCAGTTCGGCCAGCACTTCGCGTTCCCGCGCGGTCAGCGCGACCTCGGCCGCGCGCGGCTCACCCTCGGCGAGCAGCGCGGCGACATCCGGGCTGAGCAGCACGTGCCCCGCGTGCACGGCGCGGATGGCCGCGGCCAGGCCGCTCGGGTGCACGTCCTTGTAGACGAACCCGTGCGCGCCCGCGCGTACCGCGGGCAGCACCGCGGCCGGTTCGGTGAAGCTGGTGACCACCAGCACCCGTGCGGGATTGCGGTGTTCGCGCAACGCGCGCAGCGCGTCGATGCCGTCCGAGCCGGGCATGCGCAGATCGAGCAGGATCACGTCCGGGCACAGCCGGTCGGCCGCCTCGACGCAGCTTTCGCCGTCCTCGGCCTCGCCGACCACGGTCAGGTCCGGTTGCAGGTCGAGGAAGGTGCGCAGGCCCTGCCGGACCACCGGATGGTCGTCGGCGACCAGTACGCGGATCTGCTCGCTCATGACGTGGGCACCTCGAGCCGGACGGTCGTGCCCTGGCCCTTGGCCGAGGACACCAGCAGTCGTCCGCCGACCGAACGGGCCCGCTCGCGCATGGAGCCGATGCCGAGCCGGTGCGCGCTCTGCTGGTCGCGCTGGGCGTCCACGTCGAACCCATGACCGTTGTCGGCGATCTCCAGCACGACAAGGCCTTCGGTTTCGCGCAGCGAGATGTCGATCTGCTTGGCCTCGGCGTGCCGCAACGCGTTGTGCATGGCCTCCTGGGCGATCCGGTACACCGCTTCCTGTTGTGCCGAGGTCAGTCCACAGACTGGCTCGCCGTCGAAGCACACCTGGGCGTCGTGCACCCGGTCCAGCAGGTCGATCTGCTTGCGCAGCGCGGTGTGCAGGCCGTCGCCGGCCAGGTCGACCGGACGCAGGCCGACCACGATGGCGCGCAGCTCGTCCGCGACCTCACCGGCCAGTTCCCGAACATTCGCCAGCTCGGTCGCGGCCCTTGCTTGATCGTTCGCCAGGAGGGCGGTCGCGGACTCGGCGGTCAAGCGCAGGCTGAACAGCTTCTGGGCCACGGAATCGTGCAGCTCCCTGGCGATCCGGTTGCGTTCGGCCACGATGGACAGTTCGCGGCTGCGTTCGTAGAGCCGGGCGTTGACCAGCGCGATGGCCGCGTGCGCGGCCAGCAACCTGAGAAGTTCCTCATCGGCGCTGGTGAATCCGCCCGGTTCGCACTTGTTGGCCAGGAACAGCTCGCCCAGGATCTCCTCGCCGTCGGTGATCGGCATGCCGAGGAAGTCGGTCAGCACCGGATGGGCCGCAGGCCACCAGCCGAACTGAGGGTGCTGGCGGATGTCGGCCAGCCGCACCGGGTTCGGGTCGCGCAGCAGCACGCCGAGCAGGCCGTGCTGGCGCGGCACCGGGCCGATCGCGGCCCACTGCTCGTCCGGGATGCCATCGGCGAGGAACTCGCCGAACGAGCCGTTGGCGTCCGGCACGCCCAGCGCCGCATAGCGAGCATTCAGCAGGCTGCGGGCCGAGGTGAGGATCGTCTGCAGCACCTCGCGCACGGACAGGTGCGCGGTGACGGCCAGCACTGCCGCGCTGACCTCCCGCAACGACGCCGCCGGCCGGTCCTCCGCCATATCCGCACGGTACCCAGTCGGGCCGGTTTCGACATCGGGCGGCAGGCCTAGGACCAAAGACCGAGACCTCGGCGGTCCCGCGCCCGATGGCACCAGGCCGCGCCGAACCTAGCGTCGACGACACCAGATCGACGTCACCACCAGGAGGTTCGCCATGTCCGTCGCGATCATCACCGGCTGTTCCCGTGGCCTCGGCCTCGCCCTGGCCGACGGGCTGTCCAAGGCGGGCTGGCAGCTGGTCATCGACGGCCGCGACCCGGCCACCCTGGCCGACGCCGCCGCGCGCCTGCCCGGCGATGTGCTCGCCCTGCCCGGCGACGTCACCGACCCGGAGCATCGCAAGGCCCTCGTCGACACCGCGTGCGAGCTGGGCCGGCTGGACCTGCTGGTCAACAACGCGGGCGTGCTCGGCCCCAGCCCGCAGCCGCTGCTGGCCGACTACCCGCTGGCCGCGCTGCGCGAGGTCTACGAGGTGAACGTGCTGGCCCCGCTGGCGCTGACCCAGCGCGCCCTGCCGCTGCTGCGTTCCTGCGGCGGCGCGGTGGTCAACATCAGTTCGGACGCTGCGGTCGAGGCCTACGAGGGGTGGGGCGGATACGGCTCGGCCAAGGCCGCGGTCGAGGCGATCGGCCGGATCTTGGGAGCGGAAGAGGAACTCGTCCCGGTATGGACCGTCGACCCGGGCGACCTGCGCACCCGCATGCACCAGGAAGCGTTCCCCGGCGAGGACATCAGCGACCGGCCGCTGCCGGAAACCGTCGTCCCGGCCTTCCTGCGCCTGCTCGACGACCGGCCGAAGTCCGGGCGAGTCAAGCTCGCCGAGCTTGCTCAGGAGGTCCACTGATGGCCCCGCACGCACTCTGGCTGCCGTTCGAGGTCACCGACCTGGACGCGGCCACCGGCTATTACGCCAAGCGGCTTGGACTGTCCATTGTCGACGATTGGGACCGCGACGGTGAGCGCGGCGTGGTGCTCGCGGCCGGGACCGCGTATGTCGAACTCGCGTGCGCGCCGATCGCCCGGCGCGGCCCGGCCGCGTTCCAGGTCGGCACCGCCGCCGAGGTCGACCGGTTGTTCGCGGGCTGGCGCCCCGGCGCGGACCTGCGCATCGGCCCGCACCGCTACCGGCGCGGCCACTACGGCTTCGAGGTCGGGGGACCGGCCGGGGCCGAACTGATGGTGTGGAGCGAATCCGAGGGGGAACCGAGATGAGCGTGCTGGAATTCGAGCTGCCCAAGAACCTGGAGGCGCATGAGCCGCCCGAGGCCCGTGGCCAGCGCCGGGACGCCGTCCGGCTGCTGGTCGGCGCCAACGGCGAGGTCAGCCATCACCGGTTCACCGACCTGCCCGACCTGCTCCGCCCCGGCGACGTGCTGCTGGTCAACACCTCCGGCACGCTGCCCGCGGCGGTGCCGATCGCGGACAGTCCGCTGACCGCGCATTTCTCCACCGAACAGCAGGACGGCCGCTGGCTGGTCGAGCTGCGCGGCAACGTCGGCAAAGCCACCAAACCGTACGCGGGCGGGACGCCGGGGGAGCGGTTCGCGCTGCTCGGCGGGGGCGCGCTCACGCTGAGCGAACGCTATTCGCGGGAGCGGCTGTGGATCGCCGAGATCGACACCGGCAAGTACCGTTCGGTGCCCCGGCTGCTGGCCGAGCAGGGGCGGCCGATCCGCTACGGCTACGTGCGCAAACCGTGGCCGCTGGCCTACTACCAGACGGTGTTCGCGCGGGTCCCGGGCAGCGCGGAGATGCCGAGCGCGGCGCGGCCGTTCACCGCCGAGGTGGTCACCCGGCTGGTCGCGGCCGGGGTGCTGGTGGTGCCGATCCTGCTGCACACCGGCGTCGCGTCACCGGAGGCGCACGAGCGGCCCTACCCGGAGTGGTTCAGCGTGCCCGAGGTGACCGCGCGGGTCGTCAACCAGGCCAAACAGGCCGGTGGCCGGATCATCGGGGTGGGCACGACCGCGGTCCGGTCGATCGAGTCGGCCACCGACGAGCAAGGGGTCGTGCACGAGCGGTCCGGCTGGACCGAGCTGATCATCACGCCCGATCGAGGGGTTCGGGTGGTCGACGGTCTGCTCACCGGGTTCCACGAGCCCAAGGCGTCGCACCTGGACATGCTCGCCGCGATCGCCCCGGCCGACCTGCTGCGCCGCTGCTACGCGGCCGCGATCGAGGGCGGCTATCTGTGGCACGAGTTCGGCGACGTCAACCTGCTGCTGCCGTGAGGTCCTGAACCGGTTCGGGTAGCGGCGCGGTGCCGAAACGGCGCCAGCCACCGGCCAGCAACGCGGACAGCGCGGCCAACTCGGTGATCGCCATCCCGCGCTCGACCAGCCCCAACGGGATCACCTGCCACCAGGCCCCGCCGCCGGTGAACACGACCGCGCCCAGGATCACCGCGAACCAGCCCAGCGCGGCGACCGCCAGCACCCGGGCGGGCCAGCGGGCCAGCGCCGAGTCGGGGAAGGCCTGGCCCACCGCCGAGAGGATCGCGATCGGCAGGCAGGCGAACGCGACCACGCTGGCATACCGGTGCAGCAGGCCGGTGAACCCGGCGTGCGGTCCGGTTGCCCAGTCGTGCTTGGGAAACAACACCACGATCAGCATCCCGACCGTCCACAGTGCACCAAATACGAGCGATGCCGATGACACCGCGCGGGACCGGCGCAGCGTGGCGAATCCGGTGATCGACCCGGCCACGATCAACAGCACGCCGACGTTGAAGATCCAGCGGTTCTGGCTCAAGCCGTACTCGCTGATGGTCTGGTGCAGTGGGCTGATCCGGTCGGTCGGCGGGATGAACTGCAACAACAGAATCAGCGCGGCACCAACGCCGAGCGCGAGGATCGAGGCAGCGCACAGGCGCCCGGCACGGTTGACGACCACTGTTTCAGCCTAGCCGAATCCGGGTATCCGTGGCTTGGCGAAATCCTCGACCCGAGGAGGAAAGACGATGCGTCATTCCAGCTGGGGACTTGGTGCCGGAGCGATCGTCACCGGAGCGGCGTTGATCGCCTGCGGCGGCCACGGCGGCAAGGCCGGGCCCGCTGCTCCGGCCCCGTCGCCGGCCCAGGTGCTCGATTCCGCATACACGACGACGACCGGCAGCGGCACAGCGAAAGTCAACCTGACCGGGCAGATCAGCACCTCGGTGGACGGAAAACCGGAGAGCGTGCCGATCAATGCCAACGGCGTGCTCGACTTCACCCACCGCTCGGCCGACCTGAACGAATCCATCGCCGGTGCGGCGAAGGACATCACCGAGACCCGTTATCTGGACGGCATGCTCTACCAGCGGATCCCGGCACAGGCCGACATGCTGACCGGTGGCAAGCAGTGGATCGCCATCGACACCAACCAGGCGGCCGCGAGCCAGCACGATTCCGGGCTGAGTTCGCTGCTGTCCAGCGCGCCCAGTGATCCGACCCAACTGATGGTGTACCTGACCGCGGTCGAGGGTCAGGTCAAGACCGTTGGACCGGACACAGTGGACGGTGTGCCGACCACCCACTACGACGCCACGATCGACCTGGACAAGGTCGCGACGCTCGATCCGGGCGCGGCGAGCACGACCAAGCACCTTGAACAGGAGCTGGGCAGCAACTCGCTGCCGGTGCAACTGTGGGTCGACCAGCAGAACCGGCTGCGCAAGATCGGCGTCGACGAGAACATCGCGCACCCGGTGCCCGGCTCGACGACCAGCGGTGGCACCGCGACGACCGGCCAGAACGGTAGCGAAACGACTATCGGTTCGGTGCGCGTGACGTTCACCATCACGTTCTCCGACTACGGCATTCCGGTGCAGATCGTTGCCCCGCCTGCCAACGACACCGACAACCTGACCAGGTAAGCCCGGTGTCTTGACGACGAAAACGGGGCCGGTGCGGAACCGGTCCCGTTTTTCGTTGCCGCTCAGACGAAGGCGCTCTCGCCGGTGATGGATTTGCCGACGATCAGGGTGTTCATCTCGCGGGTGCCTTCGAAGGAGTAGATGGCTTCCGCGTCGGCGAAGAACCGGGCGATGTCGTAGTCGAGCAGGATGCCGTTGCCGCCGAAGATCTCCCGGCACCAGGCGACGACCTCGCGCATCCGCGCGGTCACGAACGCCTTGGCCAGCGAGGAGTGCTCGTCGCGGAAGATACCGGCGTCCTGCAACTTGGCCAGCTGTATCAGCATGCCCCAGCTCGCGGTGATGTTGCCGAGGCTGCGCACCAGCAGGTCCTGCACCAGCTGGAACTTGGCGATCGGGCGGCCGAACTGCTTGCGCTGCTTGGCGTAGTCGAGCGCGAGTTCGTAGGCGCCGATCATCACGCCGAGCGCCTGCCAGGCGACGCCGCCACGGGTGGCGCGCAGGATTTCCGCCACGTCACGGAAGGAGTTGATGCGCTGCAACCGGTTCGACTCGGGGACGCGCACGTCGGTCAGGGTGATCTCGGCGTTCTCGACGATCCGGAACGCGATCTTGTTCTCGATCTTGACCGGCTCGAACCCGGGCGTGCCCTTCTCGACGACGAAACCCTTGACGTTGTTGTCCTCGACGTCGCGGGCCCAGACCACGACCAGGTCGGCGAAGGTGGCGTTGCCGATCCACTTCTTGGCGCCGTTGAGGATCCAGTGGTCGCCATCGCGCCTGGCCGTGGTGCGCATGCCACCTGCCACGTCGGAGCCGCCGAGGGGTTCGGTCATGGCGAAGGCGCCGATCTTGTCCATGGCGGCCATCGCAGGCAGCCAGCGGTCACGCTGCTCCTGGTCGCCACCGGCGTAGATGCTGTACATCGCCAGTCCACTGTGTACACCGAAGAAGGTGGCCACCGACGGATCGGTGCGGCTGTACTCCATCGCCAGCGTGCCGATGAGCAGGTTGCTGGCGGCAGGGAGCGGGTCGCCGTAGCCTTCGTAGGCGACTCCGGCCAGGCCGAGTTCGCGGAACTTGCCGATCAGCTCGCGCGGGAACTCGCCTTTGGCCCAGTACTCGTTGACGATCGGCTTGACCTCGGCGCGCATGAAGTCGCGGGCGCGGACCAGCAGCTTGTGCTCTTCTTCGGACAGCAGGCTTTCGAAACCATAGAAATCGACGGGCGCGGTCATCAGTTCTCCTTGGCGACGCTGTCCAGAGCGGACAGAATGGCGATTTGCTTGCGGTCGCGCGCGTCGGCTAGTTCGGCGTACGTGGTTGTGCCGTAAGCGTTCTCTACTGCTTCGATCAGTTGTTCGGTCGACTCGGGGTCTTGCCTGGGCTGGCCGAGGCTCGCCCACATCTGCTTCATGCCGGGGCCGATGTGCTCGGCCATGTGCCGGTAGCCGCCCTTGCCGCCACCGAGGTGCGAACCGAGGAACGGGCCGACGGTCGCCCAGCGCAGGCCGAGCGAGTTGGTCATCACGGTGTCGAGGTCTTCCGGCGCGACGACACCCTGCTCGACCAGGTAGATCGCTTCGCGGCTGAGCGCGTTCTGCAGGCGGTTGCCGACGAAGCCGGGGATCTCCTTGCGCTCGACCACCGGAACCCGGCCGGCCGAGCGGTAGAACTCGACCGCGCGTCGCACCGATTCCTCGCTGGTGCCGGCGCCGGGGACGACCTCGACCAGCGGGATCACGTGCGGCGGGTTGAAGGGGTGGCCGATGAGGATGCGGTCGGCCGCTTCGCTGGCGAAGGCCGTCGACGGGATGGCTGAGGACGAGCTGAGGAGCAGCGCGTGCGCCGGGGCGATCTCAGCCAGCTGGGCGAAGAGCTGCTTCTTGAACTCGACGTTCTCCGGGCCGTTCTCCTGGACGATGTCGGCGTCGCGGACGGCTTCGGCGAGGTCGGCGGCGAGCTGCACGCGGTCGGCGAGGCCGGTCACGTCCAGGCCCTGCTGGGCGAGGTGCGGGGTGAACTCGGCGAGCGCTTCGCTGACGGCGTCGGCCAGGTCGGGGCGAGGATCGGTGATGCGGACGGTGTGACCGTGGCCGGCGAACAGGGCGGCCCAGGACAGGCCGATGGTGCCCGCACCGATGATCGCGACGGTTTTCGAGGTCATGACTGGGCTCCGTTCAGGTAGTCGTGGACTGGCGTGACCGGGGCCAACGTGAGGTCGGTGAGGATGTGGCTGGCCGAGACCAGTTCGCGGACCGGGAGGTCGGCGAGCGGAGCCAGCACGTGCTCGAACAGTTGCAGCCGAGCCGGTCCGGTCCACGCCTCCTTCACGATCACGTCGGTGATCTCGGTGCGGACCAGCTCCGCGATGCGCGGGACGCCGTCGTAGCCGGGGGTGATCTTCAGCATGAAGGTGGGTACGGTGATCTGGGCTTTCGCCGCGTCCAGGTCGAGCTGGTGGTGTTTGTAGCCCATGGTCGCGGTGGCCACCCGCAGCGTGCCGTAGTCGAGGGTGCCGACCAGGGCGCCGTTGTCGACGTACAACCTCGGCGCGCCAATGGTTTTCGGGTACGCGCTGACCTCGCGGCCGGAGGCCGTCGCCGGGAAGTTGTCCAGGTACATCGCGTGCAGGTACTCGCCGCGCTCACCGTCGAAGGTGACCGGGATCGCCTGACCGGACTCGGTGTAGGGCCCGTAGCCGCTGACGTCGCCCATGCGCATCACCTCGAACCGAACCAGCGGCTCGTCGATCCGCAGCGGCTCGGGGACGACGGCGCGCAGCGCGTCGGGGTCGGTGCGGTAGACGATGTTGAGGTACTCGCGGTTGGTGAACCTGGGCACGACCGGCGCGAACGCCGGGTTGACCAGCGGGGTGGTGACGTGGCTGAGCACTTCGGCGGGTTGCATGATCAGCTCCGGTTCAGTTCGGCGAGGACGGCTTCGGTGTCGGCGCCGGGCAGCGGGGCCTGGCGGCGGATCGACGCGGGCGTCGCGGAGAAGCGGACCGGGATGCCGATGGAGCGGATCGGTCCCTCGGAGGGGTGCTCGACCACATCGAGCAGGTGGCCCTCCTGGAGGTAGGGCTCGTCGGCGGCCTTGTCCAGTTCCAGCACCGGCGCCATCGGGATGCTGTGCTTGGCGCAGACCTCGGTCCACTCCTTCGTGGTCAGCGCGGGCGCGCACTCCTCGATGAGCAGCGACAGCGCCGGAGTGTCCTCGGTGGCGATGGACGCGCCGTTGACGCGCGGGTCGGCGACCAGATCGGGGCGCCCGGCGGCGGCGAAGAAGTCGCGGAAGTTCTCCGGGTTGTAGGGGATCACGCAGGCCAGACCGTCCTTGGTCGGCACGGCGCGGTGCCCCTCCAGCATCGACAGCGGGAAGCCGGTGTGGCCCTGCGGCGGCTCGTAGACGTGGCCGGAGAGGTGCTCGACCAGGTTGAACGCGATCAGCGTGTCGGTCATCGGGATCTCGATGTACTGGCCCTCGCCGGTGCGCTGCTGGTGCAGCAGGGCGGCCAGCACCGAGTAGGCGATGGTCAGCGAGGAGACCTTGTCGCCGAGGATGGTCGGCAGGTACACGGGCTTGCCGAGCGCCCGGTTCGCCACGTCGACCAGGCCGGACGCGGCTTGCACGGTCTCGTCGTAGGCGGCGTTGCCTGCCTGCGCGGAGTCGCTGCGGAAGCCCTGGGCGTGCGCGTAGACCAGCTTGGGGTTGCGGGCCTTGATGTCCTCGTAGCTCAGGCCGAGGCGGTCGAGGGCGGCCGGGCGCATGTTGGTGACCAGCACGTCGGCGGTGTCGATCAGTTTGAGCGCCTGCTCGCGCTGGACGTCGTCCTTGAGGTTGAGGGCCACGCTGCGCTTGTTGCGGTTGACCGTGAGGTTCAGCGGGGTCATGCCGGGCGTGTTGCGGTACTGGCCGACCCGCACGGTGTCGGCGGGTGACTCGATCTTGATCACGTCCGCGCCGAGGTCACCCATGATCTGTGCGGCGTAGGGACCCATGACGACGGTGGAGAGGTCGATCACCCGGATTCCGGCGAGTGGTCCTGTGGGCTGGGTCATTGTTTTCCCTCTTTTCCTCGTGCCTTCACCAACGACGTTAGTAAGGGGCAGGAAAAAAGGGAACGATCAAGAAAAGGACAATGGTGTGACCGCGGTGGTCATACCGTGATGGGCGGGGCGAAGATCGTCTTCGCGGCGCTGACCAGGCCGTTCAGGTCGGCCGTTGCCCGGTCTTTTCGCCAGGTCAAGGCCGTTGTCAGCGCGGCGTCGAGTTCTGTGACGGGGAGCACGGCGACGTTGTCCATGGCGTAGCGGTGCATGGGGCTGCGGGTATCGAGCATGGTGATCGAGAATGCGATTCCGCTGGAAATGAGTTCGGTTATTCCAGTGTAATCGGTGGTGTTCAACCGAATTCGTTTTTTGATTCCGGCGGTGTCCAACCGGGATTCGAGTTCGGTGAAATAGGGGGTGTTGCCATCGCCCGGCGGGGGCAGGTAGGCGAGTTCGGTGAGCTGGGAGAGCGAGACGTCGGCGGTGCCGCTGAACTGGTCGGCCGGCACGGCCACGCCAAGCCGTTCGGTCATCACCGGGAGGACTTCCAGCGCCGGATCGGCGATGGGCAGCCGGGCCAGGGTGAGGGCGAGGCGACCGTCCACGACGGCGGCGATCAGGTCGGCCGACACTCCTGGCCAGCGCTTGAGGTCGTAGCGTTCCTCGATCGCCTCGGACAACGCGATCACCCGCTCGCGCAGCAGCGGATGCACCCCGGCGGGCATGCCGAGCAGCAGCGGCGTGCGACGGCCGGTGCTGGCTTCCCGCAGCTTCCACGGGATCGCGTTGAACCGCTCCAGCACGTCCCGCGCCAGGGGCAGCAGGGCCGCGCCGGCGGGGGTGAGCGAGACCTGGTGCGTGCTGCGCTCGAACAGCTGCTGTTTCAATTCGTGTTCGAGGTCTTTGATCCGCTGGCTGAGCGGGGAAGCGGCGATGTGCAGTTTGCGCGCGGCCTGCGAGAAGTTCAGCTCCTCGGCGACAATCACGAATTTCCTAAGATGTTCCAGATAGGCCCCTGACCAGGATGGATGGGTCATGTCGTCCTCCTATGTCAACCGCCAGGGTTTATGCGTGCTCACCACCAGTGCCCCGACCGTAGCTCTCATGATCGCCTGGCCGGCACAAGGCGCGCTCCGGGTGCCCCTGGTCGTGAGCATTTCACTACACCCCGACGCGACGCCTTGGTCACCGAAAGTGACGGCGATGCGACTCGGCGAAGAAGGCGATCATGGGCTCGGATATCGAGCGCAAACTGCGTCAGATCAGGCAGGCTCGCGGTAAGAACCTCGCCGCCATCGCGGGTCGCGCCGGAATCATCGCTGGTTACCTCTCCCCGGCTCGAATCCGGCGAGCGTGCCTTGGATCGGCTGGCTGGTGACGCGGCGCGTCTGGATGCCATCTGGTCGGCAGCTGGTCAGGGTGACGACGCGGACGCTGAGTACGGGACCCCACAGTACGGATAGATTGCTGTCCTTTTCGGGTCGGCGGTGACGGGTTGGTCGCCATCCGGTGTGATCCACATGTCCCGCGTTCCGGGCTGGCAAGGCCGGCTGACCGGCAGGTGCGTCTCACCGCCAACGGTATTTCCATGCTGATCTCGGTAGACGATCAGTGAACCGGGAATGTTCACGGCGCCGCCGACCACCCTGCCGTCCGCGTCGCGATAGACCACCGCTGCCTCCCCATCCGCGAGCGATCCACAGTTGGTCGACGTGTCGGTGTAGTGGATGTCCACGTACCCGGCGAATTGCGGGTCAGGATGACTGGTCCGAAGTTCTGTCGCGGTGACGGGCTGATAGCTGCCGAGCACGCCCGCCGACAACCGGTACGTCGTGTCCGGGACAACGCGCACGGACGTGGCGTGCGTTCCTACCGTCAGTTGGGTGTCCTGGCCGATACCAACGCGCTCGCCGGGAAGCAGCACCGGCACCTCGACTACGGTCGGTGCACCGAGTGGCCGCTGGCCCGAGTCAAATGGCTGCAACGACACCCGGGTCCGATAGGCGATGTCCTTGCCGGTGTTCCACAGAATCGCGCCGATACTGACCCGGTAGTCGGCAGACTGCGTGAATCCCTGCTCCGCCACGCGGATATCGCTCGCGTCGGATGCCGGGCCGGTGGTCACCGAGGATGGGAGGTCACAGGGCGCCGCGTCGTTCCACGGCAGCCAGCGAGCCTTGACCAGCACGATGATCCCGCCGACCAGCACGGCAACGACAACGACCGCGACGATGAGCACCCGGGGCCGGACACGGGTCATCCGAAGTACCGCATCTTCAACTCTCGCACTTTCGCCCTGCGGTCGGCCAGCAGCGCCGTGACCGCCTCCCGGGTGTCCGCGACGAACTCGCGCTCGGACAATGCCTGCAACGTTCCCGGCGTGATCCGCACCGTGATGTCGTGCATGTCCACCGCAGAGATCGTGATCCGGCCATCCTTCGACGCCCCATGCTCCCGCAATTCGGCCCTGGCCGCGAGGAAGTCCTGCTCCTGTTCGTCTGGTGGGTCGTCCATGGCTGACCGGAACGCCTCGGGCAGGGCGTCACGGTAGGCACGCACCCAGGCTGTGTACAGCAACCGGGCAAGGCTGGCCATGTAGCGTTCGAGATCCCGTTCTGACAGCCACAGGTAGCCACCATCGCCGAACGAGATCACGACGTCGGTGCGGTCGCGCAGTTCCGCCTCGATGTCGGTGCCGGGCACGCGTACCCGCAGGTGAATCGCGTCAAGCCGATCGCCGAGCGAAGTCATCAGTACCACCTATCCCGCAGTGCCAAGGCCGCTGGAACTGGTTTCCGCGCTGCCGTGGACATCCGCCAGCCCAGGCCGAGGTGCGACGAAGTAGCCCTTGTTGCCCGACACCATCCCGTTCACCGTGTTCAGCGCTGACGCGATCTTCGACTCGGTGGCATGGATGTCCTTCACGATCTTGTCCATCGCTGTCTCCCCCCGAGTGCTTCTCTCGCTCTCGGCGAGAGTGATTCTTGGATTGGCGTTCGATGAGCGTGCGGCCCTGTTCACGTAGCGGCTGCGATTCCCCTACATCCGAGTGTGGAGTAAGAGTGTCGCCACGACCGCTACGAAGCCTAACTGGCTCCTGCGGCGGTGTGCTGCATGGCGGTGTTGGACGGGGTGCCGTAGTAGACGGCGCGGATGCGGATGGTGGCGTGTTTCTCGTCCGGGAGGGTGATGATGCCGCAGGTGTTGATGTGCGGGGCGAGCACCTGGTTCACCTGGAAGGTGCTGCTGCCTGGCGGTTTGATCTCGACGAAGTAGCCTGCCGCGTCGGTGTCGTTGTCGGTCCAGGTGAGCTTGATGCCGTTGGCGTCCTGGATGGTCGCCGTGAGACCGGTGGGAGCGCCCGCTGGTGTGTGCACCGACGCGTGTGGTGCCGGGCCGGGGAGGGTGGCCGGCGTGGCCCAGGCGTTGGCCGCGTTCTCGTCGGCGGCGCCCGGTGGGAGGTCGACGGTGACCGCGTTGGTGGTCGGGCCGGAATAGGGCACGACGCGGTAGTAGAACGCGGTGTCCGGGATCAGCTTGTCGTGCGCGTAGCTGGTCTGGTTGGGCGGCAGGAAGTCGAGCGGGGTGTAGTCGCCGTTGGCGGTGTTGGAGTATTCGACGACCTCGCCTGCCGGGGTGGGCGTCGGCGCGGGCCAGGAGAGCGCGACGTTGTCGCCGTCGACGAGCGTCGCGGTGAGCCCGGCGGGGGACGGAGTGCTGGTGCAGGCGGCCAACGCGAGCAGGAGGCCCAACGGGATCAGGATGCGTTTCAACGACACGGCGCGCGCCTCACCAAGAGTGGGTGCCGGGCCCGGTGTCGGGGTCACACCGGGCCCGGCGGCCGAAATCAACTAACGGTGCAGCGTGTAGATGGTGATGTCGGTGTTGCACGGGCTCGGCGCGTCCACCTCGACCCGCAGGTCGCCGGTGACCGCGTCGTAGTCGACGCCCTCCACCGTGTACGCACCGGTGCAGGTGCTGGCCAGCGGAATCTGGCCCAGCGAGGTGACCTTCGCGGTGACGTCCTTGCCGCCCAGCGGATGCTTCAGGTCGATCTGCAGCAACGGCTTGCTGGTCGGGTAGATGTCGTTGCTGGAATCGTCCGACGCGCAGATCAGCCGGGTCGAACTGACGAAGTCGCAGCCTTGCAGGTTGCGCACCATGTGGTTGAGCAGGATGCGCGACGCCACGTTGATGTCGCCGCCGCCCGGCGCGGTCTGCTTGTTCAGCAACGGCGTCGGGAACACCAGCAGCCGGGTGACCGGCGCCAGCTCGGCCGAGACCATCCACTGGCCGTCCGGCGTGACCGTGTCGAACGCGGCCGCGTTCGGGCCGATCTCGTCGTCGGAGAGCTGGTGGGTGTACTCGTACTGCGCGCCGCTGGGCGTGGTGACCATGAACATCTTCTTGGTCACCGGTGTCGTGCCCGCCGGCTGCTGGTAGGGATCGAAGATGTAGCCGTGCCACGAATCGGGATCGCCGATGTGGCCCCAGCCCTGGTTGACGATGGACGCGGGAATGGTCGCGCCGTCGGCGTAGTCGATCCACATGGGCTTGCCGGGCGCGCGAACGGTCGTCACGCCCTCGCCCGCGATGTTGTCCGGTACCGACGTCTGGCCGATCACGTGCCAGCCGTTGAGCTGGAATTCCGGTGTGGACGGTGCGGCCAGTGCCGCCGGTGCGGCGAGCCCGGTGAGGGACGCCGCCATGGCCAGCGCGATCGCGCCGGTGCGGATTCTGGTCACGGTCAATCCTTTGCGGGCAGACAGCCGGGGGTGAGGACGGCGACCTGGGTGCCGGCGAGCAGGAACGCGCCGACGCCGTAGGCCGCGGTGCTGGTCGCGGTGACCGGTTGGCCGCCACTCGGGCCTGCCGCCGGACCCTGGACGTAGCCGAGCAGGCCGCTGGGTTGCAGCGCCGTGGTGGTCAGGCCGGTCCAGGCGCGGTTGACCGCCCGGGTGAACACTCGCGCCGGGAGGACACCGTGGTTGATGCCCCAGGCGAGGCCGTAGGTGAACATGGAGGTGCCGCTGCTCTCCGGGCCAGGGTGGTCGAAGGGGTTGAGCAGGTCGACGTTCCAGAACCCGTCCGGCCGTTGCAGCGCGAGCAGCGTGTAGGCCATCCGCTTGTACACCGAGAGGTACTCGCCGCGGTGCGGATCGGTGGCCGGGAGCTGCGCGAGCACCTTGGTCAGGGCCGCGAACGCCCAGCCGTTGCCCCGCGACCAGAACGTGCCGCTGCCCACGTCGCTGGCGTCGCGGTACCAGAGTCCGGCCCAGTTGCTGTACAGGTGACGCCGGGCGTACTCGAACAGGGTGTGCATGGTGTCGAGGTCGGCCTGGCTGTTGTCCATCACGCCGAGCTGGGCGAAGGAGGGCATGGCCATGTTGAGCGCGTCGACGTAGTTGAAGTAGCTGTCGTTGCCCGCCGCGACGCTGGCGTCCTCGGCGGCGATGCGGTCACGCAGCGACTGCAGGTTGGCCGGGGTCGGGTGGTAGTAGTAGAGGGCCAGGTAGGCCTCGCCCGCTGCCTCGTCGTCCGGGAAGAACGGCTTGTCCGGCGGGTCGGCAGGCAGCTGGTAGTTGTTGGCCTGGGCCCATGGAAAGGTGACGTGGTTGGTGACACCGGTGGTTCGCACCATGGCCAGGTTGCCGACCTGGAAGGTGGAGTTCTTCCAGTCGGGCGGGGCGGTGTTGGTTCCGTTGGCCACCCAGTACGCGTCGGCCGACACCATGTCGTTGACGATCGAGCAGCTGCTGGGCGGAGGGGTTGTGGACGGGGCGGTGCTGGCCATCGCCGGTGGCGCCGTGACGAGGCCGGTGCACGCGAGTCCGGCGACGAGCAGCGCGAGACGACGGGACCGCTGAGCGGTCATGCGGTTTCCCCCGATTCGGAAGGTTTTGCTGGGTCAAGGGCGGAAAAACGTTAACGGTGGGTTTCGGGATGGAGAAAGTGTTGACAGTCAACAGATCTGAGCTGTTCGGTCCAATCTCGACTGGCCCGTTGGCCGCAATGAACTAGCCTTGAGCTGGGGTTTCACCAAATCCGAACGCGATCGAGCATGTGAGCCGTTGTCAAGGATGTGAACAGGAGAGGGTGGGCTGATGGCTGAGCAGACCTCGGGGCAGGAGCCGTGGCAGTGGGACGAGCCGGTCTGGCGGGGCCACGTCGAGCGGGTGCGCGCCGGGCGAAGTCTGGCCCCGGCGCGGTGGCCGAACGGGGCGCGGGTCGCCGTCGCGCTGTCTTTCGACTCCGATCACGAGACGCTGCCGTTGCGCAACAACATCACCAGCCCCGGCGAGCTGTCCATCGGCGAGTACGGCGCGCGGGCCGGGGCGCCGAGGGTGTTGCGGCTGCTGGCCGAGTTCGGCATCCCGGCTTCGTTCTACGTGCCCGCGGTGTCCGCGCTGCTGCACGAGGCCGAGATCAAGAGCTACGTGGCGGCCGGGCACGAGGTCGCGCTGCACGGCTGGATCCACGAGCGCAACACGCTGCTCGACGCCGCCGACGAGCGCGAACTGCTGCTGCGCGCCGCCGACACGCTGGAGTCGATCGCCGGCACACGTCCGGTCGGCATGCGCACGCCGTCCTGGGACTTCTCGCACCACACCCTGGCCATCGCCCGCGAACTCGGCCTGGCCTACGACTCGTCACTGATGGCCGACGACGACCCGTACGAGCTGATCCACGAGGGTGAGCCCACCGGCATGGTGGAGATCCCGGTCGAATGGATTCGCGACGACGCACCGTATTTCGTGATGGCCCGCTTCGACGGGGTGCGGCCGTACACGCCGCCGCGCGCGGTGCTGGGCATCTGGCAGGACGAGTTCCGGGCCGCCGTCGCCGAGGGCGGGCTGTTCCAGCTCACCATGCACCCGCACATCATCGGGCACCGGTCGCGGCTGGTGGTGCTGCGCGAGTTGGTCGAGGAGATGCACGGCACGGACGGCGTCTGGTTCGCCACGCATGCCGATGTCGCCGAATACTGTCGCGAGTCGGCCGGACTTGGCCGGTCCTGAGCGAGCCTGGCCCGGGCTCAGGCCATGGTTTCGGTGGTGGCTGCTTCGAGTGCCTCGATGATCTCCTGCATGTCGCGATAGGGCGTGCTGCGCGCGGGCAGTAAGTGCAGCCGTGCGCGCGTCACGGTGTCGACGCCGTACATGTCCGCCTGCGTGAGGATTTCCCAGCGCTGGGCCGGAAAGGTCAGCTCGGCGAGCACGAAGTACAGCGACTGTTTGTCCAGCTCGGTCATCATCACTCCTCGGGTCGGGCCGAACGCCCGAGCGAAAATGGGATTGTGAGCCACGTCACTCCAAAAGGCAAACATCCGAGGTCGGCGGCGTTGCGGGCTCGGTGACCGAACGGAGTCTTGACACGCCCAGTCGACCGGGCCAAGCTGGGTGGACTTATTTAGGTAGGGAACTTTACAAACTAACGACCAGTCGCGGATGCCCGCCGCGCCGCAGCTGCCTGCGCGGGTCCGTTCCCCAGCTTTCCGATCGCCCCGGCGTTTCCGCCGTGGCTTGCTTCGCCGTGCACCCAAAACCCCGCATCTTTGGGAGTAGCAGATGAAACGCATCAGCCGCGCGCGCCTGGGCCTGGCCGCGGGTGTCGCGTTCGCGGTGACCGCCGCGTTGAGCGCGATACCCACGGTGATGGCCTCGGCTGGCGCCGCAGCACACCCCGATCAGGCTGCGACCACCGTCGCCGCGCACCAGCCGAACCTGCCCCGCGGACTGTCCAATTTAGGCAGTTCGGGATGGAAGGTGCTGACCAGCGCGACCGCGACCCAGGGCGGCGCGGCCATTTCCAAGGCGGGCTTCGACACGTCGAAGTGGCTGTCGGTCACGCCGGATGACGGCGGAGCGCCGGGCACCGAAATCACTGCCCTGTTGCAGAACGGTTCCTGCCCGAACGTGTACTTCTCCACCAACATGAAGACCTGCTTCGGCTACCTGAGCAAGCCGGGCGCGAACACCCTGGCCCAGTTCGACGTGCCGTGGTGGTTCCGCACCGACTTCACCCCGAACGTGGCCGCCGGTCAGACCGCCACCCTGATCGTCAACGGCGTGGTCGGCTCGGCCGACGTGTGGCTCAACGGCAAGGAGGTCTCCACCAAGACCACCGTGACCGGCGACTACACCAAGTACACCTTCAACGTCGGCAGCGACCTCGTCTCCGGCACCAACTCGCTGGCGCTGGAGGTCTACCCGAACAACCCCTCGTCGAACCTGACCGTCGACAACGTCGACTGGACCCAGGTGCCGCCGGACGAGAACACCGGCATCCAGTTCCCGGTCCAGCTCCAGGTCGACAGCGCGCTGTCGGTGGGCAACGCGCACGTCGTGGAGAACAACGCGGCCAACCTGAGCAGCTCCGCGCTGACCGTGAAGGTGGACGTCACCAACCACTCCGGCAGCAGCCAGACCGGCTCGGTGTTCGCCACGATCACCCCGCCGGGCGGCGGCACACCGATCACCCTCAACCAGTCGGTCACGGTCGCCGCCAACAAGACCAGCACGGTGAGCTTCGCGCCGCAGACGATCAACAACCCCAAGGTGTGGTGGCCCTACCAGCTGGGCGCGCAGCCGCTCTACGCGCTGGACACCACGCTCACCCAGGGCAGCACGTCGAGCAACAGCACGCACGAGACGTTCGGCATCCGCACCGTCACGTCCAGCATGATCGACAAGTCCAGCGAGGCCCCGGACGGCGTGCGCCAGTTCCAGGTCAACGGCGTGCCGATCGTCATCCGCGGCGGCGGCTGGGAACCGGACCTGTTCCTGCGCTACTCCTCGGCGGACATCGCCAACCAGATCGCGATCGTCAAGAACCTCGGCCTGAACACCCTGCGTCTTGAGGGCCACTTCATGCCGGACGACTTCTACGAGCAGATGGACGCGGCCGGCATTCTCATCGACTCCGGTTTCTCCTGCTGCGACGCGTGGGAGAACTCCAGCCCGAACGCGGCGACGCTGGCCGTGATGACCAACGCGGCGACCGCTATCGGCCAGAACGAGCGCAACCACCCGAGCGTGATCGCGATGGGCTGGAGCGACAACGCGCCCGGCTCCAAGCAGGAGTCGGCCGCGGTGAACACCTGGAAGACCAACGACTTCGACGTGGTGCTGCTGTCCTCGGCCGAGTACAACAGCAGCCCGATCCTGGGCACGTCCGGGCAGAAGGAAGGCCCGTACGACTACGTGCCGCCGAACTATTGGTACGACACCTCGCACTTCGACAGCAGCGACAGCACCCGCACCAACGTGGGTGGCTCGTGGGGCCTGGACAGCGAGGAGAGCGCGGGCGACACCGTGCCGACGCTGGACTCGCTCAACCGGTTCATGTCGGCGTCCGACCTGAGCAACCTGTGGAAGACGCCGAGCTTCAACCAGTACCACCTGAACTACGAGAACGGGCACGGCAACTACAAGTTCGGCACGCTGTTCCTGTTCGACCAGGCGCTGACCAACCGCTACGGCGCGTGGAAGGACCTCAACAGCTACGTCGAGGAAGCCCAGATCCAGGAGTACGAGAGCACCCGGGCACAGTTCGAGGCGTTCGTCGATCATTCGAACAACACCTCGGGCGGGGTGTCGCCCTCGACCGGCACGATCTACTGGCAGGCGAACAAGGGCTGGCCGTCGCTGCTGTGGAACCTCTACAACTCCGACGGCGACCAGGCGGGCAGCTTCTTCGGTGCCAAGCAGGCCAACCAGTCGCTGCACGCGCTGCTCGCGCAGGACAAGGGCACGGTCACCCTGGACAACATGAGCGGGCAGAGCCAGTCCGGGCTGTCCGTCGAGTCCAAGGTGTACAACACCGCGGGTTCGGTGCTCGACGACCAGACCGTCAACAACGTCACGCTGTCCAGCCAGCAGGTCAAGACCGGGGTCATCACGCCGAAGGCGCCCAGCTCGACCAGTGGCAACGTGTACTTCGTCGAGCTGCTGCTCAAGCAGAACGGCAACCTGGTGGATCGCAACGTGTACTGGCAGTCGACCAAGAAGGACGTGATCAACTGGTCGTCCACGCTCGGGCAGCCGCAGGGCACCGAGAGCAGCTACGCGGACCTGACCGGTTTGAAGTCGCTGGCCGCGGCGACGGTGTCGGCGACCGCGACGGCCTCGGCCGCCCCCGGTCCGGACGGCGCGAACACCGCGGCCACGGTGACCATCACCAACACCTCCAGCAAGCCGACCGTCGGTTTCTTCCTGCGGGCCGACGTGCGGCGCGGCAACGCCGACGGTACCGAGCAGTCCGGTGACAACCAGGTGAGCGCGGCGTTGTGGAGCGACAACGACATCACCCTGTGGCCGGGCGAGTCGCAGACCCTCACGGTCACCTACAACTCGGCCGACCTGAAGGGCGCGACGCCGCTGGTGAGCGTGTCCGGTTCGAACGTCGGCAAGTTCGACGTGGTCGTGAAGTGAGACCCGTTCGGTAAGCCCGAATCGCCTCTACACTGGGATCAGCGGCCGAGAACCCGCCGCCGGGAGGCTGATACGGGCAGCATGAACGGCGGTTCGCGCGGCGCGGGTGGGAATGATCGGGCCCACCCGCGCCCCCGTGCGTACGGTGCCGCTCAGCGCACGATCAGCAACTGATTTCCGTTGGCTCGCCGCGCAAGCACCCGTCCGGGTGGTAGTTTTCAACACATAACAAGCGCACCGTGTTAGTCGTTGACATGACTGGCGTGGCGGCCTTACCTTGCCAGAAATCGTTTTCAGAAATCGATTTCTCGGGCGAGGGGACACCATGACGACGCAGCGCCGCACGTCCGGCCGGGTGAATCGCAGACGGTTCCTGACCATCTCCGGTAGCGTTGCCGGTGCCATGATGTTCGCCGCGAGATCCGGCACCGCGTCCGCCGCTTCAGCAGGCGGCTACGCGGCGAAAGGCATCAGCGCAACCGAGGTCGCCGCCCTCTACCAACGCGGAAACCCCAGTAGTTACACCGGATCCGAGCTGCGCTACATCGGCATGCCGGTCGGCGGCGGCACCTGCGGTCAGGTGTATCTGGGCGGCGACGGCAAGCTCTGGTACTGGGACGTGGACAACGCGCCGGCCGCGCCCTGGGACAACTGCAACGGTCCCACCTACGCCAGCCCGAACCTGCCGTTCTCGCCGTTCGGCAACGGTTTCGTGCTGCGCGCCAACGGTTCCGCGCGAGCGCTGGACTCGACCGGCTTCGCGCACGTCGCCTTCACCGGTCAGTTCCCGCTCGGCCAGGTCGACTACGCCGACTGGAGCTGCCCGGTGGCCGTGCACCTGGACGCGTTCGCGCCGTTCGTGCCGGGGGAGACCGCCGACTCGACGTTGCCGGTGACCGTGCTCGCCTACACACTCACCAACTCCTCGCCCGCCCCGGTCGAGGTCGAACTGACCGGCTGGGCGGAGAACCCGGTCGCCCTGCGCGCCCGCGGCGCCCAGCCGATCACCTTGTCCACTCAGGCGATCGCCGGCCAGCACAACTATCGCGGCGTCGAGTTCACCGCCGCCAACGCGCCCGCGCCGCCGCCGCGCCAGGACATCGTGTTCGAGACCTGGCAGCGGACCGACTACACCGGCTGGACCGTCACCGGGACCGCGTTCGGCGCCGGTCCGGTGCTGGTCTCGCAGGTGCCTCCGTACATGCTGCGCTTCGGCAACCTCAACGCGCAGGGGCCGCGCTTCGTCACCTCGCACAACTTCATCGCCGCCAACAACGATCCGACCATTGCCGACAGCTACGTCGGCTCCCTGACCAGCGGCACGTTCACCGTGTCCCGGCGCTACGTCTCGGCCTGGGTCGGCGGCGGCAACAACCCCGGCCAGACCTGCCTGAACGTGGTCATCGACGGCAATGTGGTCGGCAGCCTGACCGCCGACAACACCGAGCCGATGCACCAGCGCTTCGTCGACCTCGTGCGCTACCAGGGCAAAACCGCGCACCTCGAGATCGTCGACTCGGCCACCGGCGGCTGGGGCCACATCAACGTCAGCACGATCAGCTTCACCGACGCACCGGCCAGCGCGCCGCCGGTCGGCACCCTGACCGACGGCGGCACGTTCGCCATCTCGGTGCTCGGCAGCGACACGCAGGTGATCACGCGGCCCTCGATCGCCGACTGGAGCAGCCCGGCCGCGATCGCCACGTCCGGGCCGGGACCGGTGAGCGTCGACGGCGGGCTGGGCACGATCACCGGCGCGGTCACCGCCCGGCTCCTGCTCGCGCCGGGGCAGAGCCACACCGTGTGGTTCGTGCTGTCCTGGTTCTTCCCGAACCCGGACCGCGTCGCGCTCGGCTTTCTCACCGACATCGCCGCCCTGAGCCGCCACTACGCCAACGAGTTCTCCTCCGCCGAAGCCGTCGTCCGGTATCTCGCCGCGCGACTGCCCCGGCTGGAAGCGGCCACCCGAGAATGGGTGCGCACCTGGTACACCGACTCGACGCTGCCGCACTGGCTGCTCGAACGCACCCTGCACACCACCGGCAGCCTGGCCACGGGCGTGGCGATGCGCCTGTCCAACGGGCGCTTCTACGCGTGGGAGGGCGTGGACTGCGCGCCCGGCACCTGCGAACACGTCTGGAGTTACGCGCACGGCATCGCGCGGCTGTTCCCCGACCTGGAACGCGACACCCGGCAGCGGGTCGATCTCGGCATCGGCTTCCACCCGGACAGCGGCGAGATCGGCAACCGGGCCGAGGCCGACATGGGCTGGGCCACCGACGGCCAGTGCGGCACGATCCTGCGCTTCTACCGCGAACACCAGATGTCGCCGGACAACACGTTCCTGCACACCAACTGGCCGCGCATCAAGCAGGCCGTCAACTGGGTGATCGGCCACGACACCCGGCACAACGGCACCATCGAGGGCGCGCAGCCCAACACCCTGGACGCCACCTGGTACGGCGAGGTCGCCTGGCTGACCGGCATGTACGACGCGGCCCTGCTCGCGGCGGCGGCGATGGCGACGGAGATGAACGACACCGCGTTCGCCCAGACCTGTACCGCGCTGGCCCAGACGGGCGCCCACTCGATCGCCACCGACCTCTGGAACGGCGAGTACTTCATCCAGCTCATCGACCCGAACGCGCCGGACGCCCCCAACTCCAACATCGGCTGCCACATCGACCAGATGCTCGGCCAGAACGCGGCCTGGCAGCTCGGCCTGCCCCGCGTGTTCGACCCGGCCCAGACCGCCACCGCGCTGGCCAGCATCTTCCACTACAACTACGTCACCGACCCGGCCGCGTACCGGGCGGCGAACCCGGCGATCCCGGGCGGGCGCTGGTACGCGCTGGCCGGCGAGCCCGCGATGATCATGACGACCTTCCCGCACGGCGGTGGTGCGCAGGCCAACGGCAATCCGCCCGCCGGCGTCGCCATGTACTTCAACGAATCCTGGACCGGCCAGGAGTACGCCTACGCCGCGCACCTGATCTACGAGGGCATGGTCGACGAGGGCCTGATCGTCACCAGGGCCGTGCACGAGCGCTACGCGCCCGCGAAACGCAACCCGTACAACGAGATCGAGTGCAGCGAGCACTACACCAGGGCGATGGCCAGCTACGGCGTCTTCCTGGCCGCGTGCGGATTCTCCTGCCACGGCCCCAAAGCCAGCCTGACCTTCGCGCCCAAGATCGGCCCCGACGACTTCGCCGCCGCCTTCACCGCGGCCGGTGGCTGGGGGCTGTTCCGCCAGGTTCGCGTTGGGCAGCAACAGGTCTGCTCGCTTGAGGTGCGCTACGGCCAGGTCCGGGTCGGCGTGCTGAACCTCCAGTTGCCCGACGGCGCGGCGAATCCGCAGGTAGTGGTCACCCAGGGCGTCCAGCCGGTGCCCGCGACGATCACCGCCGATGGCACGGTAACGCTTGGCAGCGTCACCGCCGTACCGGCCTACACGACGCTGACCGCGACGATCACCTGGTGACCGGCGCCGGTCGGGGTGCCCTTTCGGTAACCGCCGAACATGACGCCCAGCAACAGAATGACCAGCACCGCGATGAACAGCCAGAACCAGATCGACCTGCGCACGGCGGCCTCCCAACCTTCGCCCGCTGATTGTGTACCCGCACCGCGTGCCGAAGACACCAGTGGGGTACTCCTGTGCCATGGGCAAATGGCAGATCCGGCTGATCGGCTTGGCGATCGTGGTGGTGCTGTTGATCGGGGTGGCCCTGGTCGGGTCCGCGATCCACCTGTTTCCGCAGCTGCGCAACCCGTTCGCGGAGAACACCCAGGAAACCTCGGGCCCGGTCTTACTCGAGTCGGTGCAGCAGCTGTCCCGGTACGAGGCGGCCAGCGGCACCTTCCAGGTGGTCGTGGACATCTCCGCGAACAGCTCGATCCTGCCCAGCTTCCTGGAGGGCAGCGACACCATGTTCATCGGCGTCGGCAGCGACAACGCCTACGTGGACTTCGGCAAGCTCAAAGGCAATGACGTGCAGGTTTCCGCCGACCGGCGCTCGGCCACCCTCACCCTCGGCCACGCCCAGCTCGCCCCGGCCACCCTGGACGTGCACCAGTCCTATGTCTACGCCCAGCAGCAGGGCCTGTTCACCAGGATCAACTCCTTCTTCTCCGGCAACCCCAACTCGCAGCAGGCCCTCTACGAGCTGGCCCAGAAGCAGATCCAGACGGCCGCGGGCAAGAGCGAGCTGATGGCGGACGCGGAACGCAACACCAAGGCCATGCTGACCAGCCTGTTGCAGTCGCTGGGATTCACCAACATCACCGTGAACTACGCGGCCAACCCGAGCTGACCAGCGATGACGATACCCACGGCGTAGGATGATCTCCCATGGCCGAGCCCGAGCTGAACAGCGGCATCATGCCCGGCAACGTGCACGCCGACGACTACATCATGCTCGCGCTCGCGCTGGTCTCGGTCGGCGTGCTCGGCGATGTCGTGCTCAGCCCGCCGAGCCACGCGGTCGGTATGTGGCTGTTCTACGCCGATGTCGCGATCAGCGCGATCTTCTTCGTCGAGTACCTCTGGCGCTGGCGCAAACGCGCGTGGGGCAAGGCGTTCCTGGCCCGCAACTGGTACGAGCTGTTCGCGATGGTCCCGATCGCGCACCCGGCCCTGTACCCGCATCACATCATCACCGTCGTGCTGCTGCTGTTCCGGATCGGCCGGGCCGCCGACCGCGCCATCGGCGAGCAGTTCTTCTACCGCCTTGTCGACCGGCTGGCCGATCCGCTGGTGCACGCGATCAAGAAACCGGTCACCGTCGCCGTGCTCGACGAGGTGGTGAAGGTGCTGGAAACCGGCAACTACCCGGAGAACCTGGCCCGCTCGCTGACCGACAACCGCGAGCAGTTGCGCGCGATCATCAGCGAGAAACTCTCCGAGGACAAGCAGCTGAAAACGCTCAAGCTGCTGCCCTTCCACGCCGAGATCGTGCATTCCGTTGTGGACACGACATTCCGGGTCGTGCTGGAAGTCCTGCGCGACCCCAGGATCGACGACTTCTTCGCCGCGGTCGTACGGGACAATCGCGAGCAGATCCGCCGCGCCGTCCAACTCGGTCTCAACGACGAGGAATCGGCGGAGAAGGAACGACTGCTCTACGTGCGGACCCAGCGCAGCGCCGTCCGCGAGTTCGACAGCAACCATCCACGCAAGCTCAGCTGAGCTGGCTCAATGCCGAGGTGAACGCGGCCGGGCCGAGATGGGCCGCGCCGCTGAACGGGTCCTGCAACTGGAACGTGGCGAACAACAGCACGGTCACCGTGCCGGCCAGCATCGACGCGATGACCACGTGGGTCAGCAGTTTCTCGCCGCCGAAAAGGCAGGTCAGGCCGACCGACAAAACCGCGCCGACAATCAGCGCTGCCCAGATCAGCGGGTTCACCCTGATCATCGAGGCGGAGATGCGCTGCTGCCGCGCCTGGTACACGGCGGAGAGATCATTGGTTATCTGGGTTTGCCGATCTTCCTGGGCGAAAGTTGTGGGGACAAATGTCGATATCGCGTCGTGCAACTTGTCCAGTTCGGCTTTTCCGGTTCCGTTGATCGCCAGCCCGTCGTGCATCGCCGGCCATTCCTGGCCGACCACCGTCTGTCCATAGGAAACCGCTAATTTCTGTATCTGCGCCGCGGTCGGCTGGGGGAGCAGATTGGCGTCCCAGTAGACCGCGACCAGGCTGTCCGCCTCCTGGTAGGACCCGGACCGGGCGGTGCTGATCGCGTCGAACAACGAAATGAGCACGAATGCCAGCAGGACCGCTTCCAATCCGGCGACGACGGTGAACACCCGGCTGGCCGCTTCGTCACTGGCGTGCCGGTGGGCTTCCGAGACGTACTTGCGCACGGTGATCATCAGACCGGCCGCGACGAGCATCGCCCCCAGCATCCAGAGCAGTCCGACCACATAAATGTTCATCGTGCCCCCTTCTGGCGAAGAATTAGATCACGGTCTACGGTATGGTCGTTATCCGCCAATCCGATGAACTCCGGCGAATGGGGCGACGTGGGAAACAATTCGGGAAATTCTTCGCGAATGTTGGGCAGGATTGGCACGGTCGCGACCGCTGTGCCGGTGCTGTTCCTGGCCGCGTCCCCGCTGGCCGCCGCCGCGCCGAATGATCCCGTTTCGCTGCGAACCGAGCAGGTCACCGCGCCGGGCTTACAGATCTGCCTGCTGCCGATCCTGTGCATCACCATCGGCGACGGCGAGCCGAGCAGTCCGCCGCCACCTCCCCCGCCGCCCCCGACCAGTCCGCCGCCCCCGACGAAGCCAACGACGCCGACGACGCCGACCCGGCCACCCACATCGCCGCCGACGACCACCCATTCGGTCCCACCGCCGTCGCCCCCGGTCACCTCGGCGCCGCCGACCAGCGTCGCGCTCCGCGCCGCCGTTCCTCCAGTGGTCCCGGTTCTGACCCCGACGACGTCCCCGCCGCCGCCGGCCACCCTGCCGCCCGGCACGAACCCGGCCGCCACCCCCGGCCGAGTAGTGCTGCCGACCAGCGCGAACACGCTGAAGGCGGCATCGGTGAGCCCGGAGGTGGTGACCGAACGGCGCTGGGCGCTGACCGCGATCGTGCTGATCTTCGGTGGCGGAGCCGTTGCGGCAGCGCGGATGCGCCGCAGGACCCGCGACTAGCGCGTCAGCGCTCACCCTCCACGGTCAGCCGGATCTGGGCTCCGTCGGGCAGGTCATGGATCTGGCCGGCGATCGGGCCGCGGATGCGCATGCACGTCGCCGCGTCCTTCGCCACCAGGTTCGGCAAGTCGTACCCGCCGCCGAGCACGAAGAACCGGTAGGGCACCAGGCGCTGGCCGTGTTCGAGCGCGCCATTCTCATCCTGCCAGGCGGTGGCCAGCCGGTAGGTCCCGTTGACGTCGGGGTCGGCCAGCAGCCATTGCGCCCAGGCGCCCAGCGAGTCGCCGACCACGGTTCGTTCACCGGTCTCCGGGTTGAACGACACGATCCGGTTCCGCTCGATCGCGAACTGGGTGCCCAGCACATCCTGCCCGAAGCAGAACAACCCGTCGGCCAGGCCCTGATAGGTGTCCTTCCAGGTAGCGGACTCGTTCCAGTCGGCCAGTTCCGGCCCGAACCCCTCGGCTCCCGCCCGGAACACCTGCACACCGGCGTTGAAGAACGTGCAACCGTTGCGGGTGGACAACAATTCGGCCAGCTCGGCCAGCGGGCCGGCGGTCGTGCCGAGATCGACGGTCACGTTCGGCCCCAGCGAGCCGCGCGCCCGGTCCAGCAGCCGCTGGGTCCGTTCGTCCATGGTCATCGCACACTCCTCGGGTCAGCCCCACAGCGGGTTGGTGATCGCCGTCAGGTTGGCCTCATCCTCTCCGGTGTCGCCGGTATCGCCAGGATCGTCTCCGGTGTCGCCGTCGGCGTCGTTACCGGCTTCATCTTCGCCGTTCTCGGTGTCGTCGGTGTTGCCGGCCTCATCATCCGAGTTCAGCACCTCGATCCGGACCCGCTGGCCATCGCCCAGATTCAGCGCCTTGATCTGGTGGCCCATGCTGCTGCCCGCGCCCCGGTTGTCCGCGGGGTCGATGTACTTCACGCTCGCACCCGCGCCGCCCTCCTCGAACATGGCCGGTGGGTACTCGTCGCGGTCCTTGCCCGCCCTGGTCGGGATGCCGCGCAGCGAGTCAGCTCGATTGGTTTTGGCGTTGGGCCGGTCGATGGTCAGCACCGAGGGCAGCGGCGTCCCCGAGCTTGAGGTGTCGCCGCGCCAGATGGTGCCGTTCTGGGCGTCGTGCACGTGCTCCGCGGTTTCCGGGTGCCGGTCCGCGTCGATGTAGACCGAGGGCACGGTCGCCCCGGACGCGTTGGTGTTGGCCGATGCCGGCTGGCCGAGCGCCGGACCGGTTGGCGCCGCCCTGGCCGCGTCCGCGACCAGCTGGCCGATGTCCACCGAGTACTCGTCGATCCGGTCCCTGGCCTGGGTGAGGATCTGGGTGGCCTGTTGCTGGTTGCCCTGTTGCCACTCCGCCGCCGCGATCGCGGCCTCCGCCTGCGCCATGCTCAGCGTGTCCGCGTAATCGATCAGCAGGTCGGCGGCCTTGCCGAACGCGTCCGTGGCGTTCTCCCACTGGCCCGGCTCCTGAGCGTGGTAGTTCTGGTAGGCGTCGGCCGCCGCACCGGTCCAGTTGCTCAGATCGATCTTGGCCAGTTGGAAGGCGGTGGCTTCGGCGCGTCCGCCGAGTTGCCGCAGGGCCTCCGCGAGCGCCTGCACCACCACGGGATCGCCGGGGATCAACTGCCTCGGCTCGAAGGTCTGCCCCAGCTCAAGCACCGGCGAAACCCCCGGCGAGGCTCTGCTCGACGTCCCGGTACCACTGCGCGTTGAGCCGCAGGTTCGCCGACGCCACGGAGCCGTCGCTGAGCAGGTAGCCGATGCCGACCTGCCAGGCGTAGATGAAATCCGAGACCGCGTCGGCCAGCATCGCCCGGCCGATCGCGTCCCCATCGGTGCGCAGGCCCATCAGATCCGCGTTGGGAAACGCGGCCATGGCCTGGTCCACCGCCTGAGCCGCGGTGTCCAGTTCGCTCGGTGCCACCCCGAACCCAGCCGCCATGCCGGCATCGTCGCGGACGTCGTCCTAGGTTCGTCCTAGGTCCGTCCTGGCGGACGGGCTAGCGGCGTTGCAGGCGCAGCAGGATCCGGCCGATGCGGCGGGCGATGGCCTGCTGCTCCGGTGACCGCAGCCAAGCCAGCACGATGCCCGCCGCGAGGAGGCCAAGGAAACCCCCGAAGATCAACGAGAGCCAGGCGCCGAGCGGACCGGAGGGCAGCGGCAGCCGCACCAGCAACGCGGCGGCCGCCGCGGCCAGCGCCGCCAGCAGGCCGCGCACGAGCGTCACCACGACGCGTTTGCTGCCCAGGTCGCCCAGTCGCTTGCGCAGGCACACCTCACCGGCGATCCAGCCGAGCGCGAAGGACGCCGAGTTGGCGAAGGTCAGGCCGTAGATCGCGTTGTCGGAGCCGAGCACCAGCGGCGCGAGCAGCGACAGCGATACCTTCACCATCATCATGCCGACCATGATCAGCGTCGGCGTGCGCGCGTCCTTCATCGCGTAGAACACCCGCAGTTGCAGCAGGGTGATCGTGTAGGGGAGCACGCCGAACGCGGCGACCGCGAGCGCGATGCCGAGCTTGCCCGCGTCGGCGCGGCTCTGCCCGATCGAGAACAGCGCGACGCCGAGGGAGGGCCCGAGCACGGTCATCAACGCGCTCATCGGCAGCATCGCGGTCGCGCACACCCGGCTGGCCAGCGACAGGTCCTGCTTGATCGCCGGGATCCGGCCCTCGGCCGCCGCCCGGCTCATCCTGGGCAGAATGGCCGTGATCAGCGCGAACCCGAGCACCCCATACGGCAACTGCACCAGCAGCCACACGTTGTTGTAGATGGCCAGGCCGCCGTTGGCGGTGGCGATGTTGGTGACCACCACGACGCCGATCTGCGCGAGCAGCGCGTACCCGATGGTCCAGGCGGCCAGCCTGCCGAACTCGGTGAACCGGCGGTCCCAGCCCCAGCGCGGCCGCCACCGGAAACCGGAGCGGGTCAGCGCGGGCAGCAGCACGATCGCCTGGATCACCACGCCCACCGTGCTGCCGATGCCGAGTTCGAGCAGTTGCGCGTTGTTCATGTGCACCGGGTTGAGCGTCAACTGGCCGGGCAGCAGCGGGTAGATGCCGAAGGTGAGCAGCAGGACGATGTTGTTCAGCACCGGCGCCCACACCGTGACGCCGAAGACGTGCCGCGCGTTCAGCACCGCGGTGAGCAGCGCGGAGACCCCGTAGAACAGGATCTGCGGCAGCAGCAGATAGGCGAACGCGGTGGTGAGCGCGGGATTGGCGCGGCCGGTCGAGTTGTCGACGACCAGGGCGGTGAGCGCGGGCGCGGCCAGCACCGCGAGCACGGTGATCACCAGCAGCACCACCGAGGTCATGGTGAGCAGCCGCTGCGTGTACGCGACGCCGCCGTCCTCGTCGTCGTGGTGCGCGCGGACCAGCACCGGCACCAGCACGCTGGTCAGCACGCCGCCGACGAGCAGTTCGTAGACCTGGTTGGGCAGTGTGTTCGCCGCGTTGTACGCGTCGGCGGCCATGCTCAGCCCGAGTACCCAGGCGATGACCAGATTTCTGGCGAAGCCGGTGAGCTTGCTGGCGAGCCCGGCGATCGCCATGGAACCCGTCGCGCGGCCGATCGACGTCGTGCGGCGCGCGGGTTCTTCCACAACCTGACCGGATTTGCGCCGCACCGGACCACCGTAACGGAGGCATTCCCTCGGTCGAGGGAGGCCAGCCGGTGCGAAAACCAGGATGAATGCGTCACGATGAACAGGTGATCGGACTCATCGCGGCTCCGTCCAACCTCGGCCTGCGCCCACCGGAACCGGGCGCGGTGCCGGGTACCGCGAAGGCCCCGGAGGCGTTGCGCGAGGCCGGGCTCTACCACCGGATGATCGCGGGCGGCGCCACCGACTGCGGCGTCGTGCTGCCCGGCCGCTACCGCGACGACTGGGTGGCGGGCGCGGGCCGGTTGCGCAATCAGGACGCGATCATCGAGCACTCGCATCGCCTGGCCGAGCGGTTGACTGCCGTGCTCGACGAGGGCATCGCTCCGCTGGTGCTCGGCGGCGACTGCGGCATCCTGATCGGCGCCGGGCTGGCCTTGCGGCGGCGCGGCCGGTTTGCGCTGGTGCACGTCGACGGCCATACCGACTTCCGACACCCGGGCAATTCGGACAACTGTGCGTCGCTGGCCGGGGAGGACCTGGCCGCAGCGGTCGGACGGCACTGGCCCGCGATCGCCGACATCGACGGGCTCGGCCCGTACTTCCGGCCCGACCACGCCATCCAGGTGGGTTGCCGTGCCGGCGACGAGGAACTGGTCGAAACCCGTGGCTTGCTCAACGCGGTGATCACCGCGCCGCAGATCAGCGAGGACGGCGCCGAACTGGTCTCGGCGACGCTGGCCGAGCTGATGATGACCGAGCGGCTGGACGGGTACTGGCTGCACCTGGACGTCGACGTGCTCGACCCGTCGATCATGCCCGCGGTGGACAGCCCCGATCCGGGCGGATTGAGTGCGGCGCGGCTGATCGAACTGCTCACCGCGCTCGCGCCGGGCGCCGTCGGCGCCGAGGTCACCGTGTTCGACCCCGATCTCGATCCGACCGGCGAGCACGCCGCGCTGCTGGCCACATTGCTCGGCGACGGCCTGGCCGAACTCGGCATCGGCATCGCCTTCGGCGGCTGAAAAACTCAACAATCCTCACCTTGGGCGACAGCGGCCGGAAAGCCGGTACCCGCGGTTGGCGCGCGGAGGGGGATTACCCACAGCGAGCCCGGTGAAACCAGCACATCCGGCCCGGCCTCGGTGATCGTCTCGATCGGACGGTCACACCAGGTGAGTCCCGCGCGCGGCCAAACGCATCAGTTGATCACGCGACGCTTGCGAGCGTACTCGGCCGGGGTGATGGTCGATCGGGGGACAAACCGTGGAAAGGAATCGAGATGACCAACACGATGAATCCCGGGGCGCTGGTCGATGCCGAGGTGTTCGACCGGTCCGGCGAGAAGATCGGCAAGGTCGGCGAGGTCTATCTGCGCGACGACTCCGCGCAACCGGCCTGGATCATGGTCAAGTCCGGGCTGTTCAACAGCCACGAGACCATGGTTCCGTTGCAGGGCGCCCGGATGCACGAACAGGGTGTCCAGGTCGGCGTCACCAAGGACAAGATCAAGGAAGCGCCGCAGCTGGATCCGCGCGGACGTCTGTCCGAACAGGACAGCGTGCGGCTGTATCGCCACTACGGCATCCGGCCGGAGGTCCCGGACAGCCGCAGTCCGGTCGACGCGCCGAGGCCCGGACGGACCGGCATGGGCAACAAGGCCGACAAGACCAACAGGACCAACAAGGCCGACGCCGAGATGATCCGCTCCGAGGAACGGCTCAACGTCGGAACCGAACAGGTGGAAAGCGGTCGCGTGCGGTTGCACAAGTACGTCGTGACCGAGCAGCAGGAGCTGACTATTCCGGTCAGCCACGAGGAAGTGCGCGTCGAGCGCGAACCGATCGACCCGGCCAACCGGGGCCGTACGACCGAGGCGGGCGGCAAGCTCGGCGACGCCGACCAGGAAGTCGTGCTGCACGAGGAAAAGCCGGTCGTGCGCACCGAGACCGTTCCGGTCGAACGCGTCCGGCTCGGCACCGAAACCGTCACCGAGGATCGGACCGTCGGCGGCGAGGTGCACAAGGAACGCATCGACGTCGAGCCCGACCAGAACCTCAAGGACCGGCGCGGCCGTCAGGGCCGATGAGCACCGCCGTCGCTGGGCGGGTCAGGACCCGCCCAGCGACACGGTCAGGTTCTCGGAGTGGACGACCTCGCCGCACGCGTGGCACACCTGATCGATCTCCAGCTGGTGCCCGCAGTCGTGGCGGAACGCGATGCTCGGCCGCTCCACCGCCCAGCGGTCGCCCCACTGCCGCAGTGCCCTGAGCACCGGCACCAGTTCGTGGCCTGCCTCGGTGAGGTGGTACTCGTAGCGCGGTGGGTGCTCGCTGTACTGGCGGCGTTCGATGATGCCGCGCTGTTCGAGTTTGCGCAGCCTGCTGGCCAGGATGTCGCGGGACGCGCCGGTGTACGCGGTGATCTGGTCGAATCGGTGCACGCCGTAGGCCATTTCCCGGACCGCGAGCAGGGTCCACCGTTCGCCGAGGATCTCCAGCGCGGCCGCGACCGAGCAGGGGCGGGGGACCGGCGGCTGCTCGGCCATGATCTCGATGCCGGTTCCGGTGGATCGGGGTGCCATGAACTGAAGCATAGTGAGTTGTGCTCTCCAATGCACTCGATGACAATGGCGCCCATGAGCGAGCTTGCGAGCGAATCGACGAACACAGTGCCCGCCAATGCGCCCGCCTCGCGGCACCTCCGACCGGCGGCCGAACGCGGGACCGCAGCGAGCGAGGCGGCGGCATGAGCGAGCCCGAGGTCGTGTCCAGCCGGGATGGCGCCGTCGTCACTGTCGCCTTGAACCGGCCCGCCAAGCGCAACGCCATCACCGTGGCCATGTACGCGGCGCTGGCCGACGCGATCAACGCGGCCAACGCCGATCCGAACGTGCGGGTGATCGTGCTGACCGGCGCGGGCGGCAGCTTCTCGGCAGGCAACGACCTCGGCGATTTCATCGCGGCCAGTGGCTCGGCCCAGGGCCGCGCCGGCGATCAGCCGGTGCGCCGGTTCCAGGAGGCCGTGCTGGCCAGCACCTCGGTGCTGATCGCCGCCGTCGACGGGCCCGCGGTCGGCATCGGCGCCACCGTGCTGCTGCACTGCGACCTGGTCTACGCCACCGAGCGCAGCTACCTGCAACTGCCGTTCGTCAACCTGGGGCTGGTGCCCGAGTTCGGCAGCAGCGCGGTACTGCCGCAGCGGATCGGCCGCGTCCGGGCCGCCGAAATTCTGCTGTTCGGCGAGCGGTTCACCGCCGCGTCCGCCTGCGACGCCGGTCTGGTCAACGCGGTGCTGCCGGACGCGGACGCGCTGAAAACCCACGTCGACGCGCGCGTGGCCGCGCTGCTGGACAAGCCGGCGCGGGCGCTGCGCGAGATCAAGGGCCTGCTGCGCAGGGCCGAACCGAGCGAGGCGCACGAGCGCATGCCGCACGAATCCGCGATCCTCACCGCGTTGCTCGACGACCCGGACACCAAGGCGCGCATCACCGCGATCCTGGACAGCCGCTCGTCGCGCTGAATGTGGGGCCGGTCACATCCCAGTAAGGTTTCGGTGCTCCCGACCAGTACCCGGCGAGAGGACGACACCGGAAGGACACGGCGCGTGCGGGATGCCCAGCTCTTCAGCCAGACCTATGAGCTGTGCTACCCGAACGTGCTCGCCTACGCCACCAGCCTGGTCGGCAGGGCGACCGGCGAGGACATCACCAGCGAGACCTTCGCGGTGGCCTGGCAGCGCTGGGCCGAACCGCCATCGGTGCCGCTGCCGTGGCTGCTCGCCGTCGCCCGCAACCTCGTCCGCGACCTGCGCCGCAAGGACGCGCGCCAGTACGAGCTGGCGGTGGCCGAAGGGCGCCGGATCAGCACCGAGGTGGGCGTCGACGACATCGCCGATGACGTCGCCGAGCGCGCGACCGTGCTGCGTGCCCTGGCCGGCCTGCCCGACGCGGACCGGGAACTGCTGACGTTGCTCGCCTGGCAGGGACTGAGCCAGCGCGACGCCGCCACGGTGCTCGGCTGCTCGACCGCGACCGTCGCGGTCCGGCTGCACCGGGCCCGGCGCAGGCTCGATCGCGCCATGGGCGCCTCCGGGTCCTCTCCGGAACACCACCCGCTCGCGGTCGTGAAGGAGCCCTGAGACCACATGCGCGACAAGGACCGCAAGACGCTGGAAGCGCTGGCCAGAGCCCGCCCGGACGCGCTGGATCCGGCCCGGCTGGCCGGTGGGCCCCGCCGGCACCAGGACCTCGCCGAACTGCTCGCCACCCGCCCCGCGATCCGCCCGGCATCGACCCGGCGACGGCTGCTGGTGCCGCTGGTCGGTGTCGCCGCGGCGGCCGCGGTGGCGATCGGCGCGGTCGCGGTCGGCCTCGGCCAGAACCGCGGCGCCCACACCACCAACTCGGCAGGCCCGAACGGCCACCTCGTGCTGGAGAGCATGGCCAACTCGGTCGAGAACCAGGCCGCCGACGGCGCCTACTGGCAGTTCGAAACGCAGGATCAGTCGCTGTTCCTGATCCCCGGCAACCCGCCGTACGTGGTCGCGCAGACCGGCCAGAACGACTGGTCGATCGGGGTGCGGCCGGGCGAGCAGAGCCTGCTGGTGTCCGGGCTCAACCAGAAGCGCGGGCCATGGTCCCCTGAGGACACCCGCCGCTGGATGCTCGCCGGTTCCCCGGCCACCGTGCTGGCTCACGTCGGGGCAGGCAAGGACAAACTGGCACAGCGTCAGGTGCCGATCGGCGGGGCGGCGCCACGCGTCGACCACACCAACTCCGGCGGCAAGATCGCGGCGGTCGGTCCGCACAACGTCAGCTACGCCGACCTGCGACAACTGCCCAGCGATCAGGACCAGCTCGCCCAGACGCTGGCCAAGTACTACGCGCAGGACGGCGGCGAATCCAACACCGATCAGCCGGACTGGATGTTCGAGCAGGTCAGCGGCTTGATCTCGCTGCCGATCTCCAGCTCCGTGCGCGCGTCGGCCTACCGGATCCTGGCCAACCTGCCCGGCATCACCTCGCTCGGCACGGTGACCGACCCGCTCGGCCGCGCCGGCGTCGCGGTCGCGCTGCCCCCTCGGCAGTCCGGTGACCTGGGCCAACAGCAGGACCAGCTGATCGTCGACCCGCGGACCAGCACGATCCTGTCCAGCCAGCTGGTGCTCGTGCAGCCGTCCAAGCTCGCCATCTCGGCCGGCATGACCGCGGGCACGGTCACCTACTACCAGGCCACCACGCACATCGGCTGGACCGATCAGCAGGTAGGCATCCCGCCGACCACTCGCTGAATTTCGCGAACTTTCTCAGAGCAGAACCGCTATGGCCGAATTATGCCAATTTGCGAAGATGGTGACTTGATGTCCGCTCGTCCGACCCTGCTCCTGGCCGCGCTGACCGCGACCGCGCTGGCCGGCTGCGCCGCCGCGCCACCGGCCAGTCATCCGGCCGTGCCCGTCGCGCTGACCCAGCACGGCACCGGCAACACCGCCCCGCAGGCGACCAGCCAGTTACCCCGCGCGTTACCCGGCCTCGGACCGAACACGCTCGCGCAGGTACCGGCCAGCGCCAGCCAGGTGATCATCGTGACCGGCACCGGGATCAACGCGCCCACCTCGACGGTGGTGCTCTGGCAGCGCACCCCGGACGGCTGGCAGGCCGGTCCGAACTGGCCCGCGCACAACGGTTTCGCCGGCTGGAGCGCCGATCACCTCGACAACGATCTGCGCTCGCCGATCGGCGTCTACACCCTCACCGACGCGGGCGGCCTGCTCGCCGACCCGGGCAGCAAACTGCCCTACCACCAGGGAAACGGCTTCTACGTCAGCGGCCGGGGCCTCGACGGCGAACCGCTCGCAGGCGCCTTCGACTACGTCATCGCCATCAACTACAACCGCCTCCCCGGCAAGAACCCATTGGACTGGACCATGCCGATGGGCGCGCAGCGCGGCGGTCACATCTGGTTCCACGTCGACCACGGCGGCCCGACGCACGGCTGCGTCAGCCTGCCCGGCGACGACCTGATCACCCTGTTGCGCACGTTGGATCCCGCGCAGAACCCGGTCGTCGTGATGGGCGACGCCGGCTCCCTCTCCCAATGAATCCGGCCCCCATGAATCCGGAGGTTTCTCCTTGCGCAAGTCCCTGATCGCGCTCGGCGCGCTGGCCCTGTCCGTGCCTGCCGTCCCGGCCGTCGCGGCGCCGAGCGCACCGACCAGCCACGCCTCGCTGACCCAGGTGCTCCTGCCCACCGGTGACCGGGTCAACGTGCGCACGCTCGCCAACGGTGCCCGCTCGGCGGCCGTCTTGCCCAGCGGCACCGGCATCGCGCACACCTTCATCGGCCTGAACCTGGCCGGCGACCAGTACGAGATCCCCGCGACCGCCGTTCCCTACCTCGGCAATGGCCTGGAACTGAGCCAGTTCGACGTGACCGCGCTGGCCGCGAACCCGCCCAGCAACCAGAACCCGGCCGCCGCCAAGGCATTCGGCGCCGAACTGACCCAGCACTACCTGGCAGGCAAGGCTCCGCTCCCCGGCGCGGCGCATACCGCGTCGCCCGCCGCGCCGAACTTCGCCATGCACACGGTGACCATCGCGGGCAACGACACCAACGGAAAGCCGGACACCGGCGCGCTGGCCGTACTGGTCAACGTGGACGACAGCGCCCGCTACGCCGCGCCGAACCAGCTCTACCAGGGCACCGCGAAATTCAGTGTGCCGGCCGGAAACTACTTCGCCGCCGTCGCCTACTACGACACCGACGCGAACGGCAACGTCACCGCCGAGCACGACGTGTTCGACTCGCAGCTGGTCGTCTCCGGCGATCAGACCCTCCGCCTCGACGCGAACCGCGCCACCAGCAAACTCACCATGGTCACGCCGCGCCCGACGCTGAACGCGGGCGGCGCCTTCTACCTCACCCGCCAGGATGCCAAAGGCGCGGCGATCGGCCTGGATCTGGCGTTCGGTCCGGGCGTGCCGGTCTGGGTGTCGCCGCAACCGAAACCGGTCACCGTCGGCACCCTGTACAGCTACCCGCAAATGTGGCTGACCTCGCCACCCGCGCCGGGCACGCCCTACGCCTACAACCTGCAATACCTGGCCAGCGGCACGATCCCGGCGCAGCGCTACGTGGTCAAGGCCAAGAGCCTGGCCACGATCAACACCGGCTACTACTCGGATTTCGCCACCGCCGGCCTGATCGACGTGACCACCACGTTCCCGTTCGAGGCCCGGCTCGGCACGTTCGCCGAGCAGGACGTCACCCAGAACATGCCTGCCGCGCAAACCCTTTACGTGCCCGGTGATCCGACGCTCTCGCGCGGCACCGAGGTGGTCAAGTACACGGTGAACGTCGGTGCCTTCGAACTGTTCTACGGCATGCAGGTCCAGCCGCTGACCAATTACCACGCGGGCCAGACCGTGACCGAGAACTGGAACCAGTTCCCGCTGCACCCCGCCGCCGTGACCGATCCGGGCGCACCGTCCGACGCGGAGGACTTCATGTTCCCGGGCGCGACCCGCTCCGGTGACACCGAGAACTTCTACCTGCTCCCGTTCAGCGACAACGATCCCGGCCACCAAGGTCCCGCCTTCTACGGCGAATCACGCGACACCATCGGCGGCAACTGGGAACTCGACCAGAACGGCAGCAAGATCGCGGGCGCCGCGCTCGCCGGTGGCACCAACGGCGCGTTCCAGTTCGACCCGCAGGTCCCCGTCTCCGCCGCGCCGTCCACGCTGCACCTCACCCTGGACGCGACCCGCACCGGCCCGATGTACGCGTTGTCCACGGCCAGCCACACCGAATGGACCTGGCCCTCGACCCACCAGCAGGGCACCGCGTTGCCCGCGCCGTGGACCTGCTCGGATCGATCGCAGGGCACCGACTGCTCGGTCGAGCCGCTGCTGTCGGCCGGCTACCACGTCGACAACCTCGACCTGACCGGCACGGTCTCCCGCGAGGTCGCGCAGGGCGTCGACCTGACCTTCGGGCACATCGCAGGCGCCACGGCTTCCCCGATCACCGGCGCGACCGTGCGGTACTCCACCGACGACGGCGCGACCTGGCAGAACGCCACCGTCACCAGCACCGGCAACGGCGGCTACCACGCCGCCTACGTGATCAACGCGTTCAACGCCGCGTACGTGTCGCTCAAGGTCACCGCGCACGACGCGGCAGGCGGCGCGATCACCGAAACCACGACCCGCGCGTACCGGCTGATCTGACCTCGTTGGAGACGAACATGCGTATCCGCATCATCGCGAGCATCGCGTTAGCCTGCGCGGTCGCCGCGCTCGGCGCTCCCGCATCGGCCGCGCCCGCCACCTCCCGGCCGGTGTGTGCGGCCGTGCCCGGCCAGGCCCGCTGCCTGACCTGGTACGCCCCCGGCACGGCGCGCGCCCTGGACGCGTCGGTCGGCCTCGGCGCCACCGACCTGGAATCCGCCTACAAACTGCCGATCACCAAGGCCGGCAGCACCCTGGTCGCGGTCTCGATCGCTTACGACGCCCCGAATCTGGAACACGATCTCGGCGTCTACCGCACCCAGTACGGCCTCGGCGCGTGCACGATCGCGAGCGGCTGCCTGACCAAGGTCAACCAGCGGGGCGAGACCGGGCCACTGCCGTCGGCCGACGCGAACTGGGAGGTGGAGGCGACGCTCGACGTGTCGATGATCTCGGCCGCCTGCCCGCATTGACGTATTCTGGTGGTGGAAGGCGATTCGCCGGATCCCGCCGACCTCGCCGACACCGAGAACACCGCGGTTTCCCTTGGCGCACAAGTGATCACCAACAGCTACGGCATGGGTGAAACCGGCTCGGAGGCCCAGTATGCCGCCGCCTACAACCATCCCGGTCGCGTGATCGTCGCCTCCAGCGGCGACGGCGGCTACGGCCCGACCGGTTTCCCGGCCGCGCTGCCCTCGGTCACCGCGGTCGGCGGCACCGTGCTCGCCAAGTCGGGCGACGCCCGCGGTTGGACCGAAACCGCCTGGTCGCGCAGTTCCAGCGGGTGTTCGGCCTACCAGGCGAAACCGTCCTGGCAACATGACACCGACTGCCCGACCCGCGCCGTCGCCGACGTGTCCGCCGCCGCCCAGCAGATCGCCATCTACAACACCGACCAGGGCGGCTGGCTGCCGGTGAACGGAACCAGCGCATCGTCCCCGTTCATCGCGGGCGTCTACGGTTTGGCGGGCAACGCGAGCACGGTCAAGCCGGGCAGCGAGTACGCCCATGCCGCCGCATTGTTCGACGTGACCAGCGGAAACAACGATTTCCGGGAGAACGGCGGCGCCTGCGGCAACGACTACCTGTGCGTCTCCGGTACCGGCTACGACGGCCCGACCGGTCTGGGCAGCCCGAACGGCATCGGCGCCTTCTGACCGCGCGGAGCCCGGCTGCCACGGACCGGCAGCCGGGCCGCGCGTTCCTAGCCGCGCACGATCGACACCCGCAGGTCGGGCGAGGAGTCGATGGCCGCGTCGGTGAACCGGTCCGGCACCCACTGTTTGCGTGCGAACAGCTGGGTCTGATCGGTGTAGTGCGGCGAAGCCGGGTTGGCCGACTCCGAGTAGGTCAGCAACGTGTCGGCCCTGGGCCCGTTCGGGGTCAGCTCCACCGCCATGATGAAGCTGGACCCGAAATCGACCTGCCCGTTGTTGGCCGAGATCGCGTTGAAGCAGCCGGACGAATCCGGGCAGCCCGGAATCGGGATCGACTGGTACCGCTGCATCGCGCCGTTGCTGACATCCGGGGCGATCTTGTTCTGCGCGAAGAACTCCACCGTGTCCGCGAAGACCCTCGGCACATCCGCGTCGGCGGCGTTGATGCCACGCGGCGTGGTCAGCGGGTTCTTCGCGTCGTAGGGGACCGCCCACCAGGCGTCGTGTCGCACGCCCGGTCCGTTGAGCCGGTTGAAGAACTCGTCCCACAACGGCGTGCCCTTACTGCTCACGTCGGCCTTGAGATCCCAGTTCGCCAGCGCCTGACACGCCGCGCGCACGTCGACCATGGTGCCGTCGGTCGCGGTCAGCACCGGATCCTTGCCGCACATCGCGACCACGTCGTCCCGGTTGCCGTTCTCCGCGGTCTGCACCCGGTCGCCCAATGCCGTCTGCCGCAACGAGGACAGCGTGAACCCGGGCGGCCCGAACCCGTCCGTGCCCGCGATGCGCTCGCCGATCATGTTCAGGCTCAGTCGCGGCCGCGGTTCCAGCTGGGTGCCGGGCTGGGCCCCGAAAATGACCGGGTAGCTGGTGATCGGTGTGTTCGCGTTGGTCTGCCACGGCGGATTGTTCGAATTGGCCACATAGGAATCGCTGGTCAGGTTGGGTACCGCGCCCGGCCCGAAGATCCCGGGCTGAATCGCCGTCGGGTCGTTGCCCCAGCCGCAGGCCGACGTGGACCCGTCCAGGATGAACGTGTTGGGGAACTCGGCCTTGCCCTGCGGGGTGTCGACGCAACGCGCCGCCTCGGCGTCGGTCACGTCCGGCACCACCGACGCGTCGGCGAAATACGCGGTGCCGGTGCTGTCCGCGGCGATCGTGTAGGTGAACGGGATGCCCTGGTAGGTGTTCTGCGCCTGCCGCAACTGACCGAGATCGCGGGACTCGTCCATGGCCAGCCACTCGTTCATCCCGCGCATGTTCCGCGCGTTCGCGTCGGCGATGGCGAAGGCCGTGCTGGCCGTCCACTGCTCGCTGATCACCGGCCCGAACCGCGAGTAGTACAGCGTCTTCTTCACTGGTTTGACCGAGCCGTCCGCCCCTTTGACCTGCACGGTCACCGTGTGGGTGGTCATCGCCTCCGGCTTGCCGTCCACCAGGTAACTGGTCGGGTCACTCGGCACCAGGCTCAGCTGGTAGAGGGTGAAGCGCTGCGCGGTCGACACGGTATGCGTCCAGGCCACGCTCTGGGTGTGCCCGATCTCGACCACCGGGGTGCCGTAGAGGCTGGCGCCGCTCACGTCCAGCACGCCGGGAATGGTCAGCTGCACCTGGTAGAACCGGTCCGGGCCCAGCCACGGGAAGTGCGGGTTGCCCAGCACCATGCCGTCCTTGCCCACGGTCGCGTCCTTGCCGATGGCCCAGCCGTTGCTGCCGAACTCGTCCCGCGAGAACGCGGGAAGTGCCGGCGCCGCGCTGGTCCGCTGACTCGCCGAGGCCGGCGGGGTAGCGGTCGCCAGGAGCTGCTTCACTCGCGCGATGCCGCCGAACTCCTGGATGTCGTAGAGGTCGGTCCACAGATCCAGCGCGCTGATCGGACCGACCCAGGCCGCGCCGCGGCAGGTCGGATCGGGCAGGTTCGCCACCCCGGTGCGGGCCAGATACGCGTTCACCCCGGCCGCGTAGCCCTCCACCAGCTGCCTGGTCTGCGCGGTCGGCCCGAGCGGGGCGGGTTGCGCCACCAGCCGCTGCACCACCCCGGACTGGCGCAGCTGGGTGAAATAAGTGTCGCCGGCCAGGTTGGTGGCCGGGTCCAGCGGATTGCCGGAGTCCCCGTCCGGCCCGAAATAACGCGACCGGTCGCCATGAATCGCGAGAACGCGCTGTTCCAGCGTGCACAGGTTGTCCTGAGCGAACGCGTAGCCGTAGCCGTAACCGAGGCTGCCGAAATTACCAGCGAGAATGTGGGGAATGCCGAACTCGGTCCGGCGGATTTCCGCGAGATAGCCGCCCGGCCCGGCCTGCTGACCGACAAGTCCGACCGTGCCGCTCGCCGGATCCGACGGTGCCGCCGAGGCGGCGATACCGGTGCCGAGCAGGGTGATCGCGGCAGCCGTCGCGATCAACGGCGCGCGCCAGCGCAACCGTCCGCGTGATGCCTTGAGTAAAGTCACGAAGCCGACTCTTGCAGTGCCATCCGGGCCTGCCAACGCGCATTCCGGCGAATCAGGGTAGGCCTACGGGAAAAATCAGGGTCAGCTCAGGGCACTGTCCGCGACAACCCGAACCGGGATTTCCGGTGAGTCGGTCAATCGCAGTTTGCGGCGCGCCCGTTCGTAGAACGTGGTCATGCCCAGCCGCACCACCCGCGCGGCAGCGGGCCGCCCCTGCAAGTCGATCCGGTCCCCGGGTTCGACGTAACCGGCCACGATCCCGTCCACCTCGACCGCGAGCCTGCCGCTGGTGGGCAGCACTTCCAGCTGCACCGAGTCGTGCACGGACAGCACGACGCCCCGGTTGTAGGCCGAGTGCGGCGCGGCCGGCGTCACCAGCAGCGCCTCGACCGCCGGACTCGTGATCGGTCCGCCCGCCGAGAAGCTGTACGCGGTCGAGCCGGTCGGCGTCGCCACGATCACCGCGTCCGCCGCGTAACTGACGAAGGGCTGACCGGCCACGTGCACCGCGACCACCGCGCTGCCATCGCCCGGCACCCGCACCACCGCGACGTCGTTGAACGCGGTCACCGTGCGGTCGCCGACCACCGCGTCCACCGCGAGGCGCGGCTCGATGGTGAAGTCGTGCCCGTCGATCGCGGTCAGCGCGCTGGGCAGGTCGGGCACGTCGATCTCGGCGAGGAAGCCCAGCTTGCCCAGGTTCACCCCGAGCACCGGCGCGCGCTGCCGGTCGGCCAGCCGCATGGCCCGCAGCATGGTGCCGTCGCCACCCAGACTGACCAGCAGATCCGAGCGGCTGCCCAGCTCGGCCGCGGTCACCGGGATCGCGGTGCAGTTCAGGCGGCGGATCTCCTCCTTGACGGCGAGGATCTCGATCCCGCGGCCGGCCGCCCAGCCGGTCACCGCGGAAACCGCCGCCTCGGAGTCGCGTTCGGGGTGCAGAACCAGTCCAGCCGCGTGCATGTCAGCCAGTGTGCACACATCCGCTCGGCTTGGCGAGACGATCTGACAGGTACCCTGCTCGACGTGGCGGGATCAGCCGGTGACAACCGCAGAGCCAAGCAGGACCAGATCATCGAGGCGGCCAAGCACGTCCTGGCCAGGGATGGTCTGGCCGCCTGCACCGCGCGTTCGGTCGCCGACGCCAGCCCGCTCACCAAGAGCGCGATCCACTACTACTTCAACGACATCAACGAGATCATCGACCGCGCGGTGGCCGGGCACATCGACGCCATGCTCGGCGCGCTGCGCAAGGTCGTCGACGACGCTGACGAACCCCGTGAGCGGCTCTGGCGCGTCGTGCACATCTACCTCACCGAGTTCGTCGACCAGCCGCACGCCGCGTTCCTCTGGTTCGAGTACTGGATCAGCGCGGGCCGCCGCGCCTCGCTGACCGCCGCCGAACAGCAGCTCGACCAGGTCCGCGCCTTCCTCGTCGACCTGATGACCGGCCTGCCGCTGGCCGATCCGGACGAGACCGCGCATGCCGTGCTGTCCTGGCTGCTCGGCACGATCGTGCAGCAGCACGTCAGCCCGAGGACCCTGGAGCAGCTGCGCGGCGAACTCGATCGCGTGCTCGGCGTTTGACCGCCTAGCCTGGTTCCGTGGAGTCGACTCGGGTTGATCGCTGGTTGTGGGCGGTGCGGCTGACCAAGACGCGCTCGGACGCGGCCGCCGCCTGTCGCGGCGGGCACGTGCGGGTCAACGACCGGCCGGCCAAAGCCGCCACCACGGTCGTGCCCGGCGACCACGTACGGGCCCGAGTCGCCAGCGGCACGCGAGTCGTCGAAGTGGTCCGGGTGATCCAGAAACGGGTCGGCGCGGCGGACGCCGCCACCTGCTTCATCGACCGCACCCCGAAGCCCCCACCCGAGGCTGCCATGGCGCTGCCGGTGGCACAACGCGAACGCGGCGCGGGCCGCCCGACCAAGCGCGAGCGCAGGGTGATGGAGCGATTCAAGTCCGAACACCCGGGCTGAGCGAATTAGGCTGCGTTGAACGCGAATCCATTGCCCTTGGCTACTTGACTGAGCCATCGTTTTCGGCATGGACACGACGGAACTCAACACCGACATCCCGAATTTACCGGTCGAGCGTCCCGCCGGCTGCCCGTTCGACCCGCCGTCCGCGCTGCGTGACCGCCCCGCGCTGAGCAGGCTCGCGTACCCGGACGGTCATGTCGGCTGGCTCGCCACCACTCGCGACGTGGCGCGCGCGGTACTCGCTGACCCGAAGTTCAGCATCCGCTACGAATACCTGCACATCCCTTACGAGACCGGCACTTCCGGCCCGTACCCGCCCGCCGAGCCCGGCGACTTCACCGGCATGGACGCGCCCGAGCACACCCGCTACCGGCACCTGCTGGTCGGCGAGTTCACCGTGCGCCGCATGCGGCAGCTGACCGACCGCATCGAGCAGGTCACCGCCAAGCAGCTCGACGAGATGGAGCGCGTCGGCCCGCCGATCGACCTGGTGCAGGCGTTCTCGCTGCCGGTGCCGACCGCGATGATCTGCGAAATGCTCGGCGTCCCTTACGAGGAACAGGAAACGTTCCTGCGCAACGCCATCGTGATCACCGCGAGCAGGCCCGGCGAGACCATCTCGGTCGAGGACTGGACCAAGGCGATCACCGACCTGCAGGCCTACGTCGGCGAACTGGTCGCGGCCAAGCGCAGAAAGCCGACCGACGACATGCTCAGCGACCTGACCACCAAGGACCTCACCGACCAGGAACTCGCCAACATCGGCGTCATGCTGCTCGGTGCCGGCCTGGAAACCACGTCGAGCATGATCTCGCTGGGCACCTGGACCCTGCTCAACAACCCCGAGCAACTCGCCGCGCTGCGCGCCGATCCCACCAAGATCGACTCCTGTGTGGAGGAACTGCTGCGCTACCTGAGCATCGTGCCGGTGATCATGCGCACCGCGCTGGAAGACACCGAACTGGCCGGCCAGGAGATCCGCAAGGGCGAGACCATCACCCTGCACCTGGCCCAGGCCAACCGCGACACCAAGTACTACCCGAACCCGGACTCCGTGGACATCGCCCGGGATGCGGTCACCCAGGTCGCGTTCAGCCACGGCATCCACCAGTGCATCGGTCAGCAGCTGGCCCGCGTCGAGCTGAAGGTGACGCTGCCCGCCCTGATCAACCGCTTTCCGAACCTGCGCCTCGCGGTGCCCGCCGACGAGGTCGTGCTGGGTGGGAACGCCTCCATGGCCGGGGTCAAGGAAATGCCCGTCGCCTGGTGAGGCCAGGGTTGTCCGCCGCAAGACGGATTCGCCGATCATCCCCGAGGCTGATGCTGCGACGATCCGGCCGGACCTAGCGTTGCCCGCGTCGAGACAGCACGCGGGCCGCGCCGGTCCGGCCGGTTCCGCGTCTGTCCTGAGTAGACGGACTACGCCTCGGTCATGATGAGTACAACGCACCTGCTGTCGGTAGACCAACACCTGGCCGCCCAAGGCCTCGGCGCGGCCGCCATCGTGCTCATCGCGGCGGCGAGCATCGGCTACGTCATCTTCTTCGTCGCCGCCCTGCTCAGCGTGCTGGCCGCCCCGGTCGGCTGCTTCGGCAAACTGATCTGGTTCATCGTGATCCTCTGCCTGCCGTTCCTCGGCAGCCTGCTCTGGTTCGTCGCGGGCCGCCCCCGCGACTACTAGCGCCCCGGCACGAACTTGGCGTACGGACCCGTGCAGGCGAAGATCGCGGCCACCATGGTGTGCAGGTCCCAGAAGGTGTACGGGAAAGTCGTCGGCCGCGCGTGTCTGGCATGCACGGCCAGAACGACGCTGTCCAAGGCCAGCCGCCGCACCAGTTGCGTCATCCCGGACATGGTGGTGCTGACGAACTCCTGCCGCTGCACCAACATCGGCCCGTCGACGGCCACCGGCTGAATCGGCCGGTTCCCCTGACCGGGTGATCGAACATGCTTGGATCAAGACTGTTCCAAGCGCTCATTGACAGGCGCAGGTCATCGGATGTTTCATGATGGAATGCGCCTTGTGCTGGCCGCCACGGCTGCCCTGCTCGCCATTGCCACCATTCCCGCTTCCGCGACACCGACCACCGTGCTGCATGCTGCGCCCGACGGGGCGGGATCGCGGTGTTCGGTTGCGCAACCTTGCTCGTTATCGGGGGCTCAGCAGGTTGCCCGGCATACGCGTGGGGCGACGGTCCTGCTTGCCGATGGGACTTACCGGCTGGATCAGCCGTTGCGGTTCGGGCCTGCGGATTCGGGCGTGACTTGGGCGGCCGCGCCGGGAGCGCATCCGGTGGTGTCCGGGGGGATTCGGGTGACCGGGTGGCATGAGTCGGGTGGGGTTTGGGCCGCTTCCGTTCCGGTGGGCACGGCTACCCGGCAGGTGTTCATCAACGGGGCACCGGCGCCGGTCGCGCAGGCCAGCGTCAAGTCGCTGGGGCTTGATCTGAGCCATTGGGGGCCAGCCGGCTTCACCACCTCGGGCGCTACCGCGAGCTGGCTGTCCAACCTGGCCGCCGGTACATCCGATGTTTCTGGGGTGCAGTTCACCTGGAACCCGGCGCCGCCGACGGACTGGGAGGAATCGGAATGCCCGGTCGCGGCGATCGGCGCGGGCACCGTGACCATGGCGCAGCCGTGCTGGAACAACCTGACCAACAAAGCTCCCACGATCTTCGGCGGCAACTCCAGCAACATCACGCCGTACTCGCTCGCCGCAGGCACCCCGCCGACCACGATCGAGAACGCGTATCCGCTGCTGCACCCGGGCCAGTGGTACCTGGATCAGCCGACGCACACGCTCTACTACGAGCCCTCGGCCGGGCAGCAGGTCGCCGGCCTCGACATCGAGGTGCCGCGGCTGGAATCGCTGGTGCAGGTGACCGGCACGCTCGCCGATCCGGTGCGCGACCTGACCTTCAGCGGGCTCACCTTCAGCACCGCGACCTGGCTGCAACCGTCCACTTCGGTCGGTTTCGCGCAGGTGCAGGACAACCTCAACGTGACCGGCGCGAACAACCAGGGCGAGTGCACGTTCGCGGCGGGCGCGCCGGGTACTTGCCCTTGGGGAGCGTTCAGTCAGCCGTTGGCCAATGTGTCGCTGACCGCCGCCCAGCACACGAGCTTTCTGGGGGACACGTTCACCGATCTGGGCGGCGTCGGGTTGGGGATGAAGTACGGCAGTGATGACAATCTGGTGCGGGGGAGTACGTTCACGAACATCGCGTCGAGCGCGATCTGGCTGGGTTGCTCGGGGGATCCGAATCCGGGGACCGCTACTGATCCGGCGAGTGCGGTGATCGCGGATTGCGGGGGTCCGGGAGCGGCGGGTGACCGGGTTGGTGACAACGAGATCATGACCGGGAACACCGTTGAGAACAACGTGATTCATGATGATGCCGCTGGTTACACCGGGGCGGCGGGGGTTACGTTGTTGTTCACGCGGCATACCACGGTGTCGCACAACGATATTTTCAATATGCCGTACGACGGGATCACTTCCGGTGCCTGGCAGGGGCATCCGGATGCGGCCAGCTGGAACAACACCGGCAATATCAATGCTGACAACGCCATCAGCGACAATCTGTTCCACAACAATATGCAGTCTTATGGCGACGGCGGGGATATCTACACCGAGGGGCATCAGGGCGCGACCGTGTACAACGCCGACGGGTCGATCGATACCGCGGCCTCCTACGCTGGCGGGACGACGATGACCGGCAACGTGTATGACACCGACACGCCTAACTACTCCTACGCGGTCGCGCCGGATGTCGGGTCGCAGTGGATCACGTTGACCGGCAACGTGGAATGGAACTCGCACTACTCGATGTCCAGCCACTGGCCGACCGCGGCCGCGCCCTACACCCGCTCGTTCGGCAACTGGTATGCCGACCCGGACGACACGCCGAGCAGCCCGGGCGAGTACGACAACACCGCGATCCCGGAAACGCCGGGGCCTGCCGATCTTCCGCTGAACGTGCTGGCCAACGCCGGCGTGCAGGGGCCTTATCAGGCGCTGGAGGCGGGAGTGCCCGCCTCGATCTACTACTCGGGCAATTCCGGTGGGCAGGTACTGGTCGCGGGGAGCGGGTTCACCCACGCTACCCGGGTGGCGATCGGAGGCGTGCCTGCCGCGCGGATCCGGTACCTGTCCTCAGGGTTCCTGGTTGCCGACGTGCCCTCGGGGGTGAGCCCGACCTCGCCGGTGACGTTGCTGCCGTGAAACTGTTGATGTGAACCATCTTTAGGCGGGTATGCGGTCGCCGCGCGGCCTGGTTGTCTCGCTGCCATGGGACACACGGCTCGGATGGCAATCACGCTGCTGATGGTCGGCGCGGCGACCCTCGGCGGCGGCACGCTGGCCTCGGCGGCGCCTGCGCCGCACGCCACGGTTGACTTCACCGGGATCGTCGCGCTGGATGACTGTTCCGGGTCGCTGGTGCGCACGCCGGATTCGGCGCCCACCGACCCGGCGCTGGTGCTGACCAACGGGCACTGCATCGAAAGCGGGTTCCTCCAGCCCGGCCAGGTGATCGTCGATCAGGCGTCGGACCGCCAGTTCGACCTGCTCGACCCGGGCGGCAACGACCTGGCCACGTTGCAGGCCGACGACGTGCTCTACTCGACGATGACCGACACGGACATCACGCTGTACCGGCTCAACACCACGTACCAGGACATCCAGCGGCAGTACGGCGCCACGCCGCTGACCCTGGCCACCAAGCCGGACGCGGTGAACAGCGCGATCAAGGTGGTGTCGGGGTACTGGCAGAAGATCTATTCCTGCGACATCAACGGCTACGCCTACGAAGTGCAGGAGAACGGCTGGACCTGGCAGAACTCGATCCGCTACACCAAGGCCTGCAACGTGATCGGCGGCACCTCCGGCTCGCCGGTGATCGACCCGGCGAGCGATCAGATCGTCGGCATCAACAACACGATCAACGAGAACGGTCAGCGCTGCACCCTGGACAACCCGTGTGAGGTCGACCAGAACGGGAACGTGACCATCCACAAGGGAATCGGCTACGCCGAGGAGACCTACCTGCTGGATACCTGCCTTGACAAGGGCAACGTGCTGGACCTGAACCGTTCGGACTGCGCGCTGCCCAAGCAGTCCAGCTAGGCTCGGCGGTGTGGCAGACCTGAACGCGGCCGCTGTGCGCATGGTCGGCGCGGCCCAAGCCTGGCTGGAGAGCCTGACCGACGACCAGCGCGCGGCGGCGGTGTTGCCGTGGCCCTCGGACGAGGAGCGGCACCGCTGGTTCTACACCCCGACCGATCATGGCGGCCTGCCGCTCACCGAGCAGCGGCCGGCCCAGCAGAGCAAGGCGATGCAGCTGGTCGCGGCCGGGTTGTCGCGGCCGGGGTTCGTGACCGTGTCGACGATCATGGGCCTGGAGAACGTGCTCGACCAGCTGGAGGGCTGGTCGGTGAGCTGGGGCCGGGAGCGCGGGCGCGACCCGCAGCTGTACTGGCTGCGGGTGTTCGGTGAGCCGAGCTTGGCCGGGCCGTGGTCGTGGCGGTTCGGCGGGCATCACGTTTCCATTCAGCATGTGGTCGTGGACGGCTCGGTACGGGGTAGCACGCCGTGTTTCCTGGGCGCGGATCCGGCGGCGGCGCCGTTGCTGGGCGGGCACCTGCTGCGGCCGCTGGGGGCGGCCGAGGATCTGGCCCGGGAGCTGGTGCGCTCGCTCAACGAACAACAGTTGGCGCGCGCGGTGATCTCGCCGGTGCCGCCGGTGGACATCGTCGGGGCGAACCGGCCGGAGGTGCGCGAAGGCGATGTGCCGTTGCCGCTGGGCGAGGTGTGGCGGGGGCGATTCGCCGACGACGTTCAGGGCGGGCTGGACGCGTTTCAGGTGGCGGCCGAGGAAAGCGTGGGGTTGCGGCCTGAACACTACGACGCGCTGCGGTTGACCGACGCGCCGAAGGGCGTGCCAGGGGCGGAACTCTCGCCGTCGCAACGGGAAGTGCTGCGCGAAGTGCTGCACGTGTTCCTGGACCGGGTTCCGGACGAGCTGGCCGAGCAGGAGGCCGCGAAGTTCGCCGGGGACAGGCTGCGTCATGTGCATTTCGCCTGGGCCGGCGGGGTGGAACGCGGCCAGCCGCATTATTACCGGTTGCAGGGCCCGCGCCTGCTCGCCGAGTACGACAACACTCAGCGCGATGTGAATCACGTGCACACGGTGTGGCGCGATCCGGCCAACGACTTCGGCGACGATGTGCTGGCTCGCCATCTGGCCGCGTTCCATCGGGAACCGTGAGGCGTCTCGTGCGTCTGAGTAGACATGTTGGGCAAGGTCGGGGGACGACTGCTGGTGCTCGCGGGTGCGGGCGTCGCCCTGGCAGGGTGTGGCGGTGCGGGGGTGCCGGTGAGCGCGTCCGCCACGTCGACGACCGCCGGGGCGACGTTGAACAGCGCGGCCACCGCGCGGCCGATCTACGTCGAGATGGATCCGACCCCGCCCGCGCAGCGGCCCGCTGAGTTCGACATCTACAACCACACCGAGCTGACCGGGCTGAGCTGGTCGTCCTGGGGTGGGATGACCGCGCGTGGGTCGGGCGTGCTCGACGACGTCGACTGCACCCCGGACTGCGCGTCCGGGCACGACGACAAGTTCCCGGCGACGATCGTGCTCAGCGACGTGCGGGAGGTGAACGGGCAGCTGGAGTACACCCGGTTCACGGTGACTTTCCAGGGCCAGGACAAGCATCCGGACCTGGCCAAAGCGCTCAACGATCAGCCCACGAACCCGAGGCACTGATCACCAGCACAATCCGGTTTGTCGGTCCTATCCCGTGTATCCGTGATGTGCGAAGATCGATCGGCCAAAGCCTCAGGCAAGAAAAATTCAAATCAAAAATTTGACATAGCTGCCAACAGCTGTGATGGCCCGGTACCGCTTTCGGAGTACCGGGCTTGAGCCCGTTGGTGGTACGGTCGCCCGCACTTGAACGGAGGGTGCGCGCCGGGTCGCTGGCGTTGCGCCGAAAGCGCGGCGGTGAGACGACAACGTATGCGAGATGACGTAGTCACGGCACGCTCGGTATTCGATCAATCTCCTGACCAGCTGTGGCAGGTTATCGGCGCTCCCGAGATGTATTCCAGATTCGTTCCGCAAATCGCCTGGTGCGAGGTGATCGAACCAGCTGAGGGCGGCCATGGGCCGACCTGCCTGATGCGGATCTGCCCGCAACGCGGCGTGCTCGTCGAGGAGCGCGTCGAGGCGATGGTGTGGCGGCCGCGCGAGAACGTGGTGTGGTGCAGCGTCGAAGATCATCACAGATGGCTGTCGATCGAACTGCGGCCCAGACCCAACGGTCAGACCGAACTCGTCGTCGACCTGCACATTCCTGGGCTTTCCGCCCGTTATGCCGACATTGTCGCGCCGGGCGCGGTGAAGCGGGAACTCGCCGAGGTCAGCGACCGGCTCGGCCGGCACCTGACCGGTCAGCCGCCCTCCCGCGCCGATCACTCCCGCCAGGCCGAGGATGTCAAGGCGACCACCCTCGGGACGACGAGCACGCTGGTCAAGGCCGGGGTGCTGTCGGCCGGTCGGCCGGACAAGATGGCGCGCCAGCTCGCCTCGCTGATGCGCTGGGGCGCCACCATCGCCGGCGGCTACCAGGCCGCGGCCGCGCGCGGGCCGCACGACGTCGCGCTGCACGACGAGCGCACCGTGCGCACCTACGGCGACGTCGACGAGCGCAGCAACCGGCTGGGCAACGCGCTGGCCGCGCGCGGCGTGGCCGAGGGTGACGTGGTCGCGGTGATGTGCCGCAACCACGCCGCCATGGTTGAGACCATGGTCGCCTGCGGCAAGCTCGGCGCCGACGTCGTGCTGCTCAACACCGGTCTGTCCGCCAGCGCGGTGGCCAAGGTGCTCGGCGCGCAGCGGCCGTCGGTGGTGCTGGCCGACGACGAGTTCGCGCCCATCATCGACCAGGCGCCCGGCCATTTCCTGCGCTTGTGCACCTGGCCGGAACGCGAACGCGGCCATCCCACCGTCGACGAGCTGATCCGCGACGCCACGGCGGACAAGCTGACCCCGGTGCAGCGGCCGGGCCGGATCGTGGTGCTCACCTCGGGCACGACCGGCATGCCCAAGGGCGCGCGGCGCCCCACGCCCAAAGGCCTGAGCACGGCGGCGGCCATGCTCGCCCGGATTCCGCTGCGCGCGGGTGACCGGCTGCTGGTGGCGGCGCCGCTGTTCCACACCTGGGGCCTGGCCGCGATGCAGCTGGGCATGGCGCTGCGCGCGTCGTTGCACCTGGTGCGGCGGTTCGATCCGGAGGAGACGCTACGCACCATCGCCGAACACCGCTGCGATGCGCTGTTCGCGGTGCCGATCATGCTGCACCGCATGCTCGACCTGCCCGAACGCGTTCGTGGCCGGTACGACCTCTCCTCGCTGCGCATCGTGGCCAGCAGTGGGTCGGCGCTCGGCGGCTCGTTCGTCACCCAGTTCATGGACGCGTTCGGCGACAACCTCTACAACCTCTACGGCTCGACCGAGGTGTCCTGGGCGAGCATCGCCGACCCAACCGACCTGCGCGCCGCGCCGACGACCGCGGGCCGCTGCCCGCCCGGTACCCAGGTGGCGATCCTGGACGAGTTCGGCAGGCACGTGCCGCCGGGCAACACCGGCGAGATCTTCGTCGGCAACGAGATGCTGTTCGACGGCTACACCGACGGCGGCACGCTGCCCAAGGCGCGCGAGCTGATGGCGACCGGCGACGTCGGCTACGTGGACGCGGACGGGCGGCTGTTCGTGACCGGCCGCGCCGACGAGATGATCGTCTCCGGCGGGGAAAACGTGTTCCCGCGTCCGGTGGAGGAGGCCCTGCTGGCGTTGCCGGAGGTGTCCGACGTCGCGGTGGTCGGCGTGCCGGACGAGGAGTTCGGTCATCGGCTGGCCGCCTACATCGTGCCGCGGCGCGGCGCCCGGCTGGATGCGAACGGCGTGCGCGACTACATCCACCGCAGGCTGGCTCGCTTCGATGTGCCGCGTGACGTGCACTTCGTCGCCGACCTGCCGCGCAACGCCACCGGGAAGGTGCTCAAACGCCTGCTCGACGAGCACATCTGGACGGTCGGCCCCTGATCAGCGCGCGCGAACGTTGGCGTGCAACGGGGTTCGCTCACCAGCCGCCGGGCAGGTTGTCCAGGACCAGCGGGAGTTCCTGCTCGGCCAGCGAACAGGCATGATCGGCATCGCCGGAATTGGGATCGGCCTCGATTTCGATTCGGGAGGTGTCACTGGTGGCGATGCCGATGATGCAGTCGTGCACCTTGGTGTCCTTGATCAGTTCGGCCTGATGCTGATCCACCGCATCATGTGACGCGATGGTCAGTCCGGCTTTGTTGAAGTCATTAAGTCCATTGTGGTCGTAAATGTTGACCACAACCTCGTATCCATTGGGATTCGCCGGATCCGAGGTGCTATTGGTGCTGGGCTTCTGCCATTGGCAGAACCGCACCCCGGCCTGCTGGCCTGCGTCGTCCTGGGTCATGCCGTGCTGGTGCTGCTGATCGGGGGTCAGCAGCGAGCAGGGATCCACCGAGGCCAGCGGGCCGGGCGGGGTGTCCGGGGTGGCGCTGGTCGTTGTTGTCGTCGCCGCCGGGTCGACCGGGTTCTGCAGAGAACACCCGGCCATTGCCAGTGCGGCCGCGAACACCAACGGGAATGTCATGAGTGGACGTTTCACGGATACCCTGTTCTCGTGCGCCAGTGCGACTCGGTGCTGTATGCAACGACCCCAGTTTGGATACCCGCCCGCGCGGGGGTCCGCCGGGAAAGATACCGCATGCCATGGCGATGATCGGATAGTCCGTGAAAACTTCCATGGTCTTGTTTGCACTGGGAAAATGATTGTTAGTGCAATCGGGTGATCAAGCCCAGGTGAGCGGTGGTGACGGTCGCATCCTGTAGCAGGTAAACGTTTTAGTGACTACCGGCGGCAACTCGTCCATCCGGGTGACGGCTTCGCCGGTCCTCATGAGTCCTAATGGGACGGTAGGATGGCCTGGTGCTCACCAGGAAGGGGTTGGCGACCCGGCAGCGGATCGTCGACGCGATGGCGGTGGAGATCCGCGAACGCGGCGTCGGCAACGTGACGCTGGACGACGTCTGCCTGCGCAGCGGCACCGGAAAGGGGCAGCTGTTCCACTACTTCCCGGACGGCAAGGAGGAGCTGCTGCTGGCCGTTGCCGAGCGCGAGGCCGACCGGGTGATCGAGGACCAGCAGCCGTACCTGGGCCAGCTCACCTCGTGGACGGCTTGGCGGCAGTGGCGCGACACCGTGGTCGAGCGCTACCGGCGGCAGGGCGCGAACTGCGCGCTGGGCGCCCTGCTCACCGAGATCGGCCAGCACTCGCCCGCCGCGCAGGCGGTCACCAGGCGGCTGTTCGAGCAGTGGCAGGGCCAGGTCCAGGCCGGGATCGAGGCGATGCAGGCCAGCGGCGAGATCGGCCCCGGCGTCGACGCCGCCAAGGCCGCGTCCGCGCTGATCGCGGCCATCCAGGGCGGCGTGATCATCCTGATGACGACCGGGTCCGCGCGCCACCTCGAGGCGGCGCTGGACCTGTGCCTCGACTACCTGCTGGGCACCCAGTTGGTGACCGGCGGCCGATAGCCCGCCGGCTTGTCGGCCAGCTTGACGCCGGTGTTGATCACCCAGGACTGGTACTCCGGCGTGAACATCACGTACGGCTTGCCCGGCCGCAGGGCACTGGCCGCGTCGAGTTCGGCGCGCAGTCCGGCCGGGATCTCGAAGTTCAGCGCGGCCAGCGAGGAATCGAGCTGGCTGGCGCTGCTCGCGCCGACGATCGCCGCCGCGACGCCGGGCTGGGTCGCAACCCAGTTCAGCGCGACCTGCGCCATGCTGACGCCCAGCCGGTCAGCCACTGTTTCCAGTGTTTTCAGCAGCTGCCAGTTCTCCTCGGTCCAGGTGTGACCGACGCCGCCGGGGCCGGAGAGCCGTCCTTCGCCGGTAGGGCCTGCCTCGGAGTTGCGGTACTTGCCGGTGAGGAAGCCACCGCCGAGCGGGCTCCACGCGGTGATGCCCATGCCGAGCGCCTGTCCGGCCGCGACGTGTTCGGTTTCGATCGTGCGCTCGATCAGCGAGTACGGCAGTTGCAGGCTGATCATCGGCGGCAGGCCGTTCGCCTCGGCGAGCGTCTGGGCCCGCGCGGCGTACCAGGCGGGTACGTCGGACAGGCCCGCGTAGCGGATCTTGCCCGCCCTGGTCAGGTCGTCGAAGGTGCGCAGCACTTCCTCGATCGGGGTGAGCCGGTCCCAGGTGTGCACCAGGAACAGGTCGAGATAGTCGGTGTTCAGCCTGCGCAGCGAGGCTTCGACCGCGCGCATCATGTGCTTGCGGCCGTTGCCGCCCGCGTTCGGGTCGCCGGGGTCGATGCTGTTGGTGAACTTCGAGGTGAGCACCAGGCGGTCCCGCACGCCGGCGATCAGGCGGCCGAGCACGGTTTCGCTCTCGCCTGCGGTGTAGAAGTCGGCGGTGTCGATGAAGTTGCCGCCCGCGTCGAGGTAGCGGTGCAGGATCGGGCGGGCCTCGTCCTCGGTTTTGCCGTAGGAGGCGTGAAAACCGCTGGTGCCGAAGTTCATCGTGCCCAGCGCGATGCGGCTGACCCGCAGCCCGGAGCGGCCGAGCAGGTAGTACTCGTCCAGTGACTTGGGATTGGTCATGCCGCCATCATGAGAAGCAAAAAATGGACCGGCAAGTACAGAAAATCACAGGAAGCCCGCGCGCCAGGTCGGGTGGCTCGGCGCCCAGTTCAGCGCGGTGCGCGCGTGCGTGTTGTCCGCGCCACGAGCCCAGCCGGTGCGGGGTGCGTCCGAGCGCATCGGCTGCGGCGCACCGGCGCCCGCGCAGAACACCGGCAGCCACTCGTAGCCGGGCGCTGGTTCGTCGTCGCACACGTTGACCGCTCCGCTCGGCCAGTCCAGCGCCGCGACCGCGGCGGTGACCGCGTCGTCGACGTGCAGGAAGCTGATCACGTCGGCGTCGGCGGTGAGCTTGCCGGCCAGCGCGTCCCGCTCCATCAGGCCGCCAGGGCCGTACCAGGTGGTCGGGCCGTAGAGCATGCCGTAGCGCAGCAGCACCCATTCCGGGACCTCGCGCACGGCGTCCTCCAGGTCGGCGACGCCGCGGACGGTGCCGAGCCGCGCCGGGGCCGCCGCCAGGTCG
>DATFHN010000205.1:0-17215 GCA_035248365.1 Pseudonocardiaceae bacterium
ATGGTGGTGGATTTGCCGGCGCCGTTGGGTCCGAGGAAGCCGGTGACGCGTCCGGGTTGGACGGTGAAGGACAGGTTGTTGACCGCGAGGGTGCGGCCGTAGCGTTTGGTCAACCCAACCGCCTCAATCATTGACAACTCCTCGTCGATTCGCCGGTGCCGCGAGCGGCTGCTCAGGTTGGTACACAGCATGGCGGCGCCACCGCTGTCCTCGCGTCGACCTTGAGTCCAGACCTGCCGTGTTCGTGACCTACCGTGGTCTGAGCTTCGCTCATCCCAAGGTCGTACGAATCCCGGGCGACCCTGAATTCACCCTGACGTTGATCAGACGCGCCAGCAGGGCGCCGGGTTGCCGATCAGGCGGCGGGGAACCAGCGGCGCAGCGCGCGGGCCAGGCCGTCCTCGGTGACCGGTGCGGTGACCTCGTCGGCGACCGCGCGCACCCGCTCGGGAGCCTGGCCCATCGCGACCCCGTGCGCGGCCCAGGCCAGCATCTCCACGTCGTTGAAGCCATCGCCGACGGCCATGGTGTCCTCCGCCGCGATCCCCAGCTCGACCCGCAGCGTCTCCAGCGCGGAGCCCTTGGTGACGCCGGGCGGAGTCGCCATCAGGCAGGCGTCGTGGTGGTCCAGGCTGTAGTGCACGCCGGGGATCTCCACCCCGGCGAGGACCTCGGCCATCTCCGCGTAGCCGTGGCCGGGCCACAGCACGCTCATCCTCGGCGTGCCGTGGCCGATCAGCTCGTCGAAGTCGACGACCGTGGTGGTGCCGAAGAAGCTGCCCAGGTCCAGCCCGAGCGTCGCGCGGTTGCCGACGCCGACCTGCTCGGTGATGAACACCGCGTCCGGGATGAGCTTGCGCAGTACCCGGGCCGGTTCGGCCGGGTCGAAGTCGACGGTCCTGGCGATCGCGCCGGTCGCCGCGTCCAGCAGCACGGCGCCGTTGGAGCAGATCGCCCAGCCGGTGGACAGGTGCAGGCTGGCCAGGAACGGCCGCACGCCGATCACGGTGCGACCGGAACACAGCACCACCTGCGCGCCCGCTGCCACGGCCGCGCCGATCGCGGCCCGCACCGGCTCGCTGATCGCTTCCGGGCCGACGTTGCGGATGTCGGTGCCCTCCAGCGCCAGGGTGCCGTCGATGTCGATCGCGATCAGTCGGGGCTGCCACGGCGCTGGAGTTGTCACGGTCACTGAGACTAACTCACCCGTTCGGGCATTCCGGCCGGTCGACCAGGTGGCCTGCGCTACGTTCCGAGCATGCAGCCTGGATCGCCGTACCCTCCACAGCAGCCCGGTGGCCAGCCGCCCTACCAGGGACAACCGCCGATGGGCCCACCACAGCCCTATGGCGGACCGTATCCCGGGCAGCCGTACGGGGCTTTTCCCGGCCAGCAGCCGCCGGGGCCGCGCAAGCCGAAGACCGGGCTCATCGTGTTGATCGTGGTCGTTGCGCTGGTGGTGGTCGGCGGCGGGGTGACCGCGCTGATCCTGCTGACCGGCGGCAAGGCCAGCAGCAACGCCTCCGGCCACACCACGGCACCGGCGACGCCCAGCGCGAGCGCCGGTCGATATCAGAAGCCGCCGGCCTGCACCAAGCTCAACGGTGGTCCGTTCACCTTCCAGCCGAGCGGCATCACCAAAACCAGTACCTGGAACGTCGCCGAGGCGTGTCAGGGCACCGGCGCGGGCGGCACGGCACTGGCGGCGACGATCCAGGTGATGACCAGCTCGGACGGGGTCGCCAACGCGAAGCGCGTCGCGGGCACCGTGGACGGCCAGCAGGTGAGCGGATCGGGCTTCGAGAACGCGCCCTACATGAGCTTCTTCGACGGCTCCTGCATTGTCGACTACGCGCGGAGCAACGAGGAGGTGACGCTCCAGTTCATGTTCATCCCGGGCGTGACCGACGTGTCCAGTTGCACGAGCGCGGTCATGCCGTACGCGAAGCAGTACTACACGATGATCGGCTGAACACCCGGTTTCGGGTGGTTGATCAACCGCGCTGCGTTATCTTCCGAGCATGCAACCCGGACCGCCGTACCCGCCGCAGCAGCCCGGTGGCCAGCCGCCCTACCCGGGTCAGCCCTACCCCGGCCAGCCGCCCACGGGCCAGCCGTACCCGGGTCAGCCACAGCCGGGCTACCCCCAGCAGGGCTACCCGTCACCGGGCTATCCACAACCCGGCTATCCACAACCCGGCTATCCGCAGCCGGGCTTCGGGCACCAGCCGGGCTACCCACAGCAGCCTCCACCCGGGCCGACCGGGCCGCGCAAGTCACGGACCGGGCTGATCGTGTTGATCGTGGTAGCCGTCGTCGTGGTCCTCGGCGGCGGCACGACCGCGTTCTTGCTGCTGAACAAGCCGAGTCAGCCCGCTGGCCGGTATGCCACCCAGACACCGTGCACGAAGCTGAACGTGGCGCCCTACAAGTTCACCACCAGCAGTCCCTCCGCCATGGAGGACCAGTCCCTGCAGGCACTGAAGGAAGACTGCACCGCCAAACTCGGCAGCGAGCCGACGGATGGGACGGCCGATGTGACCCTGGAGACCTATCTGGGTGGTGGCGGCCCGGGCGTGGCGCAGCGGGACACCATCGGCGACAACCAGCAGGTGTCCGGGATGGGATTCGAGAACCCGGTGAACGTCACCTACCAGGCCGAACCCGGCCTCGGCCCGTCCTGCGATTTCCACTACTACCGCAGCAACGAGTACGTGCAGATCGGCTTCACCGGCCTGCCGGGCGTGCACGACCGCAACGGCTGCCTCAGCGTCGGCCTGCCGTTCGTGACCAAGCTCTACACCGAGATCGGCTGAGCATGCGGCGTCGGATCGTGCTGTTGGTGGTCCTCGCCGTCGTGCTGCTCGGGGGTGGCGCGACCGCAGGGGTTCTCCTGACTCGACACGTCGCAGCCAGCCCAGCGACCACCAGTGTCAACCCTGTTCGGCAGCTGACTCCCTGTGCGAAATTGAACTCCGCGCCGTTCAAGTTCGACACCAGCGACGAACCGTACAGCCAGCATGGGGCGACCATCTCGGTGTGCATGGGAACCGCGGGCACGCAGCGGCTCACGGTCGCGATGACCGTCTTCGGCGGACCCAAGGGGCAGGCCCAGGCGTCGGCGTCGGTCCTCTGGATGGTGAGCCGCGACAAGGGTTACGGGAAAGTGGACGGGACCGGTTTCGAGAACGCGCCGTTCATCGCCGATCTCGGCGACTATGGCCCGCTCTGCGAGGTCGTGTACCGCAGGAGCAACGAGATCGTGCAGATCGACTTCCCGTCGATGCCCGGCGGGACCGACACCACCAGTTGCCAGCGGGTGACCTTGCCATTGGTGAAGCAGCTCTACGCGTTGATCGGCTGAACCCGGTCAGCCGTCGCCCGGGCGGACCAGGCCGGTTTCGTAGGCGAGCACGACGGCCTGGACACGGTCGCGCACGTCGAGTTTGGCCAGGATGCGGCCGACGTGGGTCTTGACCGTGGCCTCGGACAGGAACAGCTTGCCCGCGATCTCGGTGTTGGACAGGCCGCGCGACATCAGCACCAGGACCTCGCGTTCGCGCTCGGTCAGCGAGTCGAGCACGCCGGCATCGCGCAGTTCGCCGCCGGATTCGCCGAGGAAGCGGTCCAGCAGCCTGCGGGTGGTGCTGGGCGCGACCACCGCGTCGCCGCTGGCGACCGCCCGCAGCGAGGAGACCAGTTCGGCGGGCTGGGTGTCCTTGAGCAGGAACCCGCTGGCGCCGTTGCGCAGCGCGGACAGCGCGTACTCGTCGAGGTCGAACGTGGTCATCACGAGCACCTTGGCCAGCCCGGCCTCGGCGATCTGTTTGGTGGCCTCGACGCCGTCCAGTACCGGCATGCGCACGTCCATCAGCACCACGTCGGGCTTGAGTTCGCGGGACAGTTCGACCGCGCGGCGGCCGTCGCCGGCTTCGCCGACCACGTCGATGTCCGGCTGCGCGCCGAGCACCATGCGAAAACCCATCCGCATGAGTTCCTGATCGTCAACAAGCAGTACCCGGATCACGGGCTAGAGCGTAGGACGATCAGGGCAACGCCGGGGTTTTCGCCCCTCGAACCGGGAATGTCGCGCGCACCTGCCAGCCGCCGCCCGCCCGGGGCCCGGCCTGCAGCGTGCCGCCCAGCACGCTGGCGCGTTCGCGCATGCCGATCAGTCCGTTGCCGCCGGACACGCCGATGACCTGGCGCGCGGTCGGGAAGTTCGCGCCGTTCGCGCCCTGAGCCGATGCTGGGCCGCCGTCGAGCACCTCGACCTCGATCAGCCCACCGACCCGCTCGACCCGGACGTGCGCTTCCGCGCCGATGCCGGCGTGCTTGAGCGTGTTGGTCAGCGCCTCCTGCACGATCCGGTAGATGCCGAGACCGACGGTGGCAGGCAGGCCCGCCAGATCGCCGCGGAACACCAGCCACACCGGCAGCCCGACCGAGGTGAGTTTTTCGGCGAGTTCGGGCAGGGCGGAGACGTCCGGTTGCGGGGTTCGGGTGTCGCGTTCGTCGGATTCGTTGCGGAGCAGTTCGAGCAGCCTGCGCAGTTCCTGCAACGCGCCCCGGCCGGTTTCGGCGATCGTGTGCACGGCGGTCTGGGCCAGTTCGGGGTTGTCGCGGATGGCGTACTGGGCGCCGTCGGCCTGCACCACGATCACGCTGACCGCGTGCGCGACCACGTCGTGCAGTTCGCGCGCGATCCGGGCGCGTTCCTCGGCGACCGCGATCCTGGCCTGCTGGTCCCGCTCGGTTTCCAGCAGTTGCAGCCGGCCTTCCAACTCCTCGTGATAGGCGCGGCGGGCGCCGATGAACTCGCCGAGCACCCAGCAGAAGCCGTAGATGATGCCCGCGCCGAACAGGACGAAGCCGATGGACGACGCGTCCGGGGCGACCCGCCAGAACGCCCAGATCGTGGTGCCGATCACCAGCAGTCCCGCGTATTCCAGCGAGCGGCGGCGGTTGGTGCAGGTGACCATCGTGTACAGGGCGACGCCGAGCGCGAGGTCGCCGCCGCGGACCACCAGCGAGTCAAGGTGGTTGAGGCCGGAACCGTGGGTGAAGACCTGGATCCAGGCGCCGAACATGATCAGGTAGCTGGCGCTGATCGGGTACTTGCGCCGGAAGATCACCGGAACCAGCAGGAACGCGCCGGCCAGCAGGTACCAGGCCAGGTGTTCCTCGGTCCATGGATTCGCGCTGATGCCGCTGAGCAGGTCGAAGAAGCCCAGGCACATCGCGATGATGGTGTCCCCGAACATCGGATGCGCACGCATCCACAAGCTCAACCGCCGCACTACTCAAGGGTAGGCAGTCCGCTTCCCGGCGACGTCACCCTGCGGTACGACATGCCGCTACGGCCAGGGGCGGACGCCGCCTGGGACTGACGGTCCGGCATGGCACGATGGCCGCGCTGGGCGGGTGTCGAGGAGGGGCAGGCGATGAGCGCGGACCGTAACCCTCTTTATGGGGACACCGTCGCGGGTCCGCTCTCGGCCGCCGTCGCCGATCTGTGCGAGCGGCTGCGTCCGCAGGTTTCCGCCGCGACCTCGGCCGGCTTCGACGACGTGCTCTACCGGCTGGCCGCGCCGTTGCAGGTCGCGGTGGCCGGGCGGATCAAGTCCGGCAAGTCCACTTTGGTCAATGCGCTGATCGGCAGGCGGGTCGCGCCGACCGACATCGGCGAGTGCACCCGGCTGGTCACCCGGTTCTCCTATGACGCGCTGGACCGGGTCGAGGTGATCTTCACCGACGGCACCAAGCAGGTGCTGCCCTTCGACGACGAGGGCATGATCCCCGCCGAACTGGGCGTCGACCTGGACAGGGTGTCGCACCTGGAGGCGTATCTGACCAACGCGGTGCTGCGCGAGCTGACCGTGATCGACACGCCCGGCCTCGGTTCGCTGGACGCGGGTTCGGTGGCCAGGACCGAGCAGGTGCTCGATCCGGTGTCGGCGAACGCGGTGGCCGGTGCCGAGGCCGTGCTCTACGTGCTGACCCAGTCGGTTCGCGCCGACGATCGCGAGGTGCTGGCCGCGTTCACCGCGGCGACCGCGAGCCGGGACGCGGGCCCGGTCAACGCGCTGGCCGTGCTGAACAAGGCCGACACCGTGGTGGCCGATTCGGTGCCGGGCTCGGACGGGAACGTGTGGCAGGCGGCGAGCGTGCTGGCGCGGCGGCAGGCCGAGGTGCTCGGTACCCGGGTGGCGGACGTGGTGCCGGTGATCGGGTTGCTGGCCGAGTCCGCCGAGACCGGCCGGTTCACCTCGGCCGACGCCTACGCCCTGCGTGATCTTGCCCAGCTGGACGAGGCGACCACCTCAACGATGCTGGTCTCGGCCGAGCTGTTCACCACCTGGGAGGTGCCGGTTCCGGCCGCGACCAGGGCCCGGCTGCTGGCCTGTCTCGACCTCTACGGCATCGACTGCGCGATCACCGCGATCCGCGATCAGCCCAACATCGCCACCGGTTCGCTGCGCAGGCTGTTGCTGGACCTGTCCGGGCTGGCCGAGGTGCGTGGCAGGCTGGACACGGTGTTCCGGGCCAGGGCCGACGGGATCAAGGCGGCGGCCGCGCTCGGCTCGATCGCCGCGCTGGCGGCGGCGTCGGAGCAGGCGGCCGACCGGCAACGGGTGCACGACGCCATCGAGGTGTTGCTGGCCCGGCCCCAGGCCCACCAGTTGCGGCTGCTCGAAGCGCTCACCCTGATCGCGTCGGGCGCGCTGGACCTGCCGGACGAGCTCGCCGATGAGGTGTTGCGGGTCGGTGGCGCGGTGCGGGTGGACGAGCAGCTGGGCCGGCCGGGCGCGGACGCGGCCGAGCTGACCGGGTACGCGCTGGAGCGGGCGGCCTGGTGGCGTTCGTTCGCGGCGTTCGGCTCGACGCCCGCGCAGAGCCGGGTGGCGCACGTGGTGCATCGGGCGTATTTCCTGATCTGGCAGGAACTGCGCGAACAGGGGGGATGAGGACGGTGTTCGAGGGAACGGATCCGCCCGAGCCTGCGTCCCATACGGGCGTGAGCCCAGAAGACGTCGACGTGGTTGCGGTGGATCCCATCGATCCGTACGGCCTGCTGGAAACGGCGCTCGCCGAGCGGCGAGCGGTGATTCTGCTGTGCCTCTACGCGCTGGACCGCGCCCGCAGCACCGGGGTGGTCACCCAGCTGGAACGCGGCCTTGCCGAGGTGGGCATCCTCGCGATCAGACCGGACGGGCAGAAGTTCGACCCGGCCCAGCACGAGGCGGCCGGCACCGTGCCGACCGATGACCCCGAGCTGGTCGGCACGATCGCCGAGACCGAGGCGGTCGGGTTCGTCGATCACGGCCGGGTGCTGCGGGCGCCGGTCGTGCTGGTGTACGCGGGGCGCGAGGCGTGATCGATTTGCCGCAGGCGGTCCGGCAGACCCGGGAGCGGCTGCTGGAACTGCTCGCCGAACTGGACCCGGCCACCCCCGCCTGGGTGCACGCGCAGCGCGGCGGACGTGGCGCCAAGCCCAGCGTTGTGGTGGTCGGCGAGACCAACCGGGGCAAGAGTTCGCTGGTGAACGCGTTGCTGGCCACGCCCACCGCGTCGCCGGTCGACGCGGACGTGGCCACCAGCACCTACCTGGTCTTCGGCCATGCCGACGCGTGGCAGGCCGGCGCGCACTATCCGGGTTCGGTCGCCTCGGTGCCGATCGAGATGGCGGAGTTGCCGAACTGGGTGACCATGCGCGGCGAGTTGCCGCTCGGTGCGCTCCCCCCGAGGTTCGTCACGGTGGACGGGCCGGTGCCACTGCTCGAACGTCTGACCATTGTGGACACTCCGGGGGTCGGTGGCCTGAATTCGGTGCACGGCGAGCTGGCCAAGGAAGCGGCCCGGGACGCGACCGCGGTGCTGTTCGTCGTCGACGCGTCCAGTCCGTTCACCTCGGGGGAACTGGCGTTCCTGGCCGAGGTCGGCGAACGGGTCGAGACCGTGCTGTTCGCATTGACCAAAGTGGACGCTTTCCGCGGCTGGCGGGAGATCCTGGACGCGGACCGGGCCCTGCTCGCCCAGCACGCGCCCCGCTTCGCCGACGCCACCTTCTACGCCTGTTCGGCGCGGATGTTCGAGCTGGCCGGCACGTCGGTCAACGAGCAGGCCGGGGCCATGCTGCGCGAGCGCTCCGGCATCCTCGAACTCCAGGTCACCATGCAGGAGCTGCTGATCGGGCGATCGATGATGCTGGCCGAGGCCAACGGTCTGCGCACGGTCGCGACCGCGTTGACCGAGCAGGAGGCGAGGCTGGCCGCGAAGGTGCGGGCACTGTCTTCCGGCGCCGAGGAGGCCGCCAGCCTGACCCAGCGCCGCGACGAACTGAGCACCGCGCGCCGTTCCGCCACCCGGGGCTGGCAGGTGCGGTTGCGCGCGGAGATGCAGCGAGCCCGGATGGAGACCGGGCACGAGGTCAGCCGGGAAATGCGCGACCTGCAGTCGTGGTTCCGGCAGGCCATCGAAACCGCCGACCGGACCACGCTCGCGGACGCGCCCCGCCAGGTGGACGCCGCGTTGCAGCTGACATCGGGCCGGATCTCGGCGGAGCTGGCGCGGCGGCTGGGGCGGGTGGCGGACACCGTGCTCACCGAACTGTTCGCCGCCGAGGAGCTGGCCGTGTTGCGCGCCCAGTTCGTCCGGGAGGGTCCGCCGGTGGTGTTGCGCTCACCGGAGCGGCGCGGGCCGAGCGCGGACGACAAGCTGCTGGTGTTCATGGGCATCACCGGCGGTTTCGGCGCGGCGCGAGTGGCCGCGCTGCCGCTCGGATTCATCGGCGCGGCCGCGCTGAGCCCGTTCATACTGCCCGCGACCATCGTGATAGGCCTCGGCGCGGGCTGGTGGCTGGCCAGGACCCGCAAGTACGCGGCCGAGAAGCAGCAGATGAAGCAGTGGCTGACCGAGGCGATCGCGGACGCCCGTGCGACACTCGATCAACTGGTGTCCGAGCAGCTCATCGAGGCCGAGGCCGCGTTGTCGCTGGCCCTGGACGAGGCACTGGGCAGGCGGATCGACACGATCGAGGCGGAACTGCGCGAACTGGACCGCACCATGAAGCTGCAAGCAGGCGAGCGGGCCAAGGAACTGGCCAGGGCCGGCCAGGCGCTGGCCGACGTCCACGCAGGTCAGGCGCGAGCCGCCGAGCTGCTGGAACAGATTCGCACGTTGCGAGATCACCGATAGGCGTCCGGTGGTTGGACCAGGGAACCAGATCGGCATACGGTGAGTCAGAGGTAAAGGCAAGCGAACGCCCCGCCAACAGATCCGGCCGAGGGGGACACGGTGTACATCGACAACGGTGATCCAGGCGACTCTGGTGAGCTGCAGATCGACGTCGACGGTCACGAGTTCTCCGAGCAGGAGAACTACTCCTACACGGGCGGCGAGGTCATGGACTCCTACGAGCTGACCGAGGCCAACGGCGATCACCTCGTGTACACCGACGAGCACCACGACGGCACCGCCGACCTGGTGACCGAGTACGACGCGCAGGGCGACGTCACGCGCCAGGCGCACTTCGAGTCCGGCCACTGGGTGGGCTCCGGTTCCTCGGACGCGCCCGCCACCAACCCGGACACCGGCGCGGCCAGCACCGGCGACGGCAGCGGCACCGGCGCGACGATCATGGTCGACACCCCGACCGGCGAGCACAGCGCCGGACCGGCCACGGTGGACACCAACCACGACGGCAAACCGGACACCGCGGTGGTGACCGACGCCAACGGCGACACGATCATGTACACCGACTCGACCGGCGACGGACAGGCCGACGTGGCCACCGAGATCACCCCCGACGGTCACGTGGTGATCGCCGATCACACCGGCCCGGGAACGTGGACCGAGACGCAGACCGGTCACCTGGACGGCAACGGCCAGTACCAGCAGGACGGCGGCGCCGGTGGTGCGTTCGACCCGCAGGTCAGCGGCGCACCGGCCCAGTCCAACCTCATGGACGCCGCGTCGGACGAGCACTGGGGCGGCGCCCAGGGCGACGCGGTGAGTGACACGGCGAGCGCGTTCACCGGTCAGGGCGTGGTGCGCATCGACGCGGTGACCGGTCAGTGGATCTCGCCCAACTGATCTTTAGCCCGCGGATAAACCTCACCAAGTACGCGGTGAAACCGAGATCTCATTGAGATCTGGCCCGCACGAACGCACCCACAAGATTTTTTCAGGGTCACTCATCCGGCGCAATCTTTCCGGTGCTGAATCGATTTCCTGATCGTTTTTGTGAGCGAGCCGACAGGTCAGGGCTCTGCGATGCGCGGCCCGGCCAGCTAATGTCAGGGAATCCCAATTTCTTCCGCGCCCGTCTCACCAGCGGGTGTGTGAAGCCATTTCCAAGGACGACGACGTCCCGCAATTCGGTATGGAGGCTGCCGAATTGCGGGACTACGTCTCGTCCAGTCAGGAGACGACGCGAGATGACCGCAGTGTCAGACGCTCAGGCCGCGCCGGAAACCATCCCCGGGCTCGACAACGCCCCTACCAGGCACGCTCGGCTGCTGGCCTGGGTGCGTGAGGTCGCCGAACTGACCACCCCCGACGAAGTGGTGTGGGTCGACGGGTCCAAACAAGAGTGGGACCGGCTCACCGCCAAGCTGGTCGACGCGGGCACCTTCGTACCGTTGAAGAAGAAGGAGAACTCCTTCTGGGCGGCGTCCGACCCGGACGATGTGGCCCGGGTCGAGGAGCGGACTTTCATTTGTTCGGCCGACGAAGCCGACAGTGGTCCGACCAATAACTGGATGGATCCCGCCGAGATGAAAGGGATCATGACCGGGCTGTTCCGCGGCAGTATGCGCGGTCGCACGATGTATGTGATCCCGTTCTGCATGGGCCCGCTGGGCGCGGAAAAGCCCATGCTGGGCGTGGAGATCACCGATTCCGAATACGTCGTGGTGTCGATGCACGTGATGACCCGCGCCGGTGACAAGGCGCTGGCCAAGTTCGGCGATGACGCCGACTTCGTGCAGTGCCTGCACTCGGTCGGTGCGCCGCTGGAGCCTGGCCAGCAGGACGTGCCGTGGCCGTGCAACACCACCAAGTACATCACCCACTTCCCGGAGGACCGGGCGATCTGGAGCTACGGCTCCGGCTACGGCGGCAACGCGCTGCTCGGCAAGAAGTGCTACTCGCTGCGCATCGCTTCGGCGATCGCCCGCGACGAGGGCTGGATGGCCGAGCACATGCTGATCCTCAAGCTGATCTCGCCGGAGGAGAAGGTCTACTACGTCGCGGCCGCGTTCCCGTCGGCCTGCGGCAAGACCAACCTGGCGATGCTGGAGCCGACCATCCCGGGCTGGAAGGTGCAGACCCTGGGCGACGACATCGCCTGGATGCGCTTCGGCAAGGACGGCCGCCTCTACGCCGTCAACCCCGAGTACGGCTTCTTCGGTGTCGCCCCGGGCACCGACTACCACACCAACCCGAACGCCATGCGCACCATCGAGCAGGGCAACACGGTCTTCACCAACGTGGCGCTCACCGATGACGGCGACATCTGGTGGGAGGGCATGGGCCAGGAGCCGCCCGCCCACCTGACCTCGTGGAAGAAGCAGGACTGGACGCCGGAGTCGACCGAGAAGGCCGCGCACCCGAACTCGCGCTACTGCACGCCGATGTCGCAGTGCCCGATCCTGGCCCCGGAGTGGGACAACCCGGAAGGTGTGCCGATCTCCGCGATCTTCTTCGGCGGCCGCCGCGCCACCACCGTTCCGCTGGTCACCGAGTCGCGCGACTGGCAGCACGGCACGTTCATGGGCGCCACGATCTCCAGCGAGACCACCGCGGCCGCCAAGGGCAAGGTCGGCGTGGTGCGCCGCGACCCGATGGCCATGCTGCCCTTCATCGGCTACCACGTCGGTGACTACTTCCAGCACTGGCTGGACATCGGCAAGCAGGCCGATGCCACCAAGCTGCCGAAGATCTTCTACGTCAACTGGTTCCGGCGCGCCGAGGACAAGCACTTCCTGTGGCCGGGATTCGGCGAGAACTCGCGCGTGCTGAAGTGGGCCATCGAGCGCATCGAGGGCAAGGCGGGCGCGCAGGAGACCCCGATCGGCTATGTGCCGACCCTGGCCGACCTGGACACCGAGGGCCTGACCGAGGACCCGGCCGACTTCGCGCAGGCCCTGACGGTCGACGCCGAGGAGTGGAAGGCCGAGCTGCCGCTGATCCAGGAGTGGTTCGACAAGATCGGCGACAAGGTGCCCAGCTCGCTGCACGACGAGCTGGCCGCGCTGCGCGAACGCCTCAACGGCTGAGCTGGTAGTTCTTCGGAGGGCCTCGACAACGGCGTCGGGGCCCTCCGTCTTGTCCGGATGGACGGTAATCTGGCCGCATGGCCAGTACTCAGCGCAGCGGCAGCTTCATCGAGCAGGCCCGGCGTACCCAGATCGTCGACTGTGCGGTCGAGACCCTCGCCGAGATCGGCTACGGCAACACCTCGCTCGCCGCGATAGCCAAGCGAGCGGGCATCAGCAAGGGCGTGATCTCCTACCACTTCGCGGGCAAGGACGAGCTGATGCAGCAGGTCCTGACCGAGTCGATGGCGCTGGCCGCGGCCGAGATGGTGCCCAGGATCGAGGCGGGCGAAGGCCCGATCGGCCGGATGCGCGGCCACATCGAGGGCAACATCGCCTTCATCAAGGCCCACCCCAAGCACCTGGTGGCCATGGTCGAGATCCTGAACAACGCGAAGGACGACACCGGCGCGCACCTCGTCGACGTCAGCGAGTTCGCCAACCTGGTCGGCATGGTCGCGCACGCGTTCGCGGCCGCGCAGGAAAGCGGCCAACTGCGCGAGTTCGATCCGCTGGTGATGGCCCAGACACTGCGCTCGGCCATCGACGGCATGGTCGCCCAGTACCTGACCAACCCGAGCCTCGATCTGGACGCGTACGGCGCCGAACTGGTCACCATCTTCGAACTGGCCACCCAAAAACTCTAGTTGTCCACAAGCTGTGGATGGACTTGTGCACAGCTTGTGGACAACTACCTGGCCAGCACCAGAACGGTCGCGCTACCCAGCGTCGGATGCGAGGCGGTGAGCCGGATCGGCCCCGGACGGCTGGGGATGGACCGCAACCAGACCGCGCCGACCCCGCCGAAATCGGCGAACGCGAACGGGTTGTCCCCCACCAGAATCGCCGGGCCGGTCACCCGCAACGCGACCGAATCGCTGACGTAGGGCCGCTGATTGCCGTACGCGTCAAGCGCGCGGAACACCACGCGGGTCGCGTCGCTGCCATCCGCGCTGATCGCCAGATCGTCCGCGACCAGGCTCAGCCGGTCGCCGCCCGGATCGCTGGCGAAGGTTTTCGTTGTCACCACCCGGTTTCCGACGTACCCGTCGATACGCAGCTCCGGCAGTCCAGCGCCGGACACGGTCAGATCGGCGAACGCCGGCGGATAGCGCAGATTCGGGAAGCGGGCGTGATCGGGCAGCGCGGTGCCGTGGTGCTGACCGTCGACATACAGCTCAAGGCGCTCGCAGTTGGTGGCGATCACGGTGTTCGGTCCGGGTCCGGCGGCCGGTGAACTCGGACCGAAATCCCAGAAGAAACCGGGCGCGATCACCGGACGGACCTGTGGGTCCACTTGGGACTGATAGAAACCGGCGCCGGGCTTGGGCACCCGGAACGTGTCGATGACGCCGGGCCACTTGACGTTGCGGTAGATGTGCCCGTTGAGCGAGTCGTAGTCGAACCCGGCCCAGCCGAGCAGGCCCGCGTAGCGGTCGTTGCCGCGCGCGATGTCGTGCACGGTGGCGTGCATGATCAGCTGGGTGGCCAGCACCTGCTGGGTGTCGGTCCAGCGGTAGTAGGGCGCGCCGTCCAGCGCGCCGACCGCCTCGGTGACCAGGTACGGAACGTTCGGCAACGGCGGGAGCAGGGTGGCGTGCCCGTTGGGGTCGGTGTGGTAGTCGTCGAAGGCGAACACGTCCGCCGACCAGTTGTCGGTGGAGTAGATGTCCATCGCGCCGGAGGTCTGCCGGGAGCCGTCCAGTTGCGCGGCAACGGCGGCGGTGCGCGCGTAGAGCGCGGGATCGTTCGCGGTCTCGTTGAGCCGGATGCCCCACAGGATCACCGATGGCCTGCTCCGGTCGCGGACGATCATGTCGTGCACGTTGCGCACGGCGAGGTCCTGCCAGGCCGCGTCGCCGAGGTAGTGCCAGCCGGGCGGTTCCTGCCACACCAGCAGGCCGAGTTCGTCGCAGGCATCGAGGAAATGCGGCGACTGCGGGTAATGCGAGCAGCGCACCATGTTGCAGTTCAGGTCCTCGCGCAGGATCTGCGCGTCGCGGCGCTGCACGCGGGCGGGCATGGCCAGCCCGGCGTACGGGTAGATCTGGTGCCGGTTGAGCCCGAATACTTTGTAGGGCTTGCCGTTGAGCCGAAAGCCGTCGACGGTGAACGTGGCCTCGCGGAACCCGATCCGGTTCCGGTACTCGTGGCTGGCGCCGGCCAGGCTCAACGTGGTCCGGACGTCGTAGAGCCGAGGCCTCTCCGGCGACCACAAGGCAATCCGGCCGAGATTGGTCAGATCCAGCGTCACGGTGCTGGTGCCGGGTGATGCCGAGATCGGGGTGGTCGCGCCGGCCAGCACGCGGCCGTTGTCGAGCAACTCGGTGCGCACCGTGCCGGAGGCCGCGACGGCAGCGTCGACGGTCACCTGCACCGCGACGCTACGCGCATCCGTGAGCACGTTGAGCGGCTTGGCGAACACGTCCGCGATGAACACGCTCGGCACCAGGCGCAGCGACACGTCGCGGTAGATGCCGCCCGGTTCGAGGAAATCCACCGCCGCGGTGCCTGCTGGCGACCCTTCCGGTGGCACCGCCTGCCAGGTCGAGTCGAGCACGACGGCCAGCACGTTGTCCGTTTCGGTGAGCGCTTCGGTCAGCTCGACGCTGAACGGGAGATAGCCGCCGGCGTGTGCGGCGAGCTGATTTCCGTTGCAGGACACGGTCGCCGACACCATCGCGGCGTCGAAGTCCAGGAACAGCCGGGTGTTCGGCTGGATCGGGCCGGGCACATGTCTTCGGTAGGCCCAGACGCGTTGCCAGGCCGAGGGATCCCAGTCGCGCCAGGACAGGTTCACCACCGAGTGCGGCAGCGTGACCGGCGCGAAATGTGCATCGTCGAAACCCGGATCGGCGGCGCCTGCCACGTATTCGCCGAAACGCCAGCCGGTGTTCAACGGATACCGGGCCCCGGACGGCCCACGCGCCGCAGCGGCCGACGCCTTGCCCCAGCCGAGCGTGGCCAGCAGGCCACCGGTCAGCATTCCGGCACGTAGCAACGACCTTCGCGATACCCCGGACCGCCCCATGACCATCGATCTGACCAGCGCCACCCAGCGGCGTCAACAGGACGCGGAGAGCGACCACCATCCGGACCATCGGACGCGAGGTTGTCCACAGGTTTGTGCACAGGCGACATTGGGAAATCAGTTGTCGCGCGCACCGATGAACCAGCACCATTGCTGGCACGTCCTAGTGAGTAGGCGGGATCAACCGCCGAAGGGACGAAACCCTATGAAGGAGGTGCGCCGTGGTCGCAGCTGGTCTCGCCATGTTGGTATTGGCCGTGGCCTCCGTCGTGATGGTCCTGGTTCCGGGGCGCGGTCAGCGCCGGTACTGATCACGATTAGGACACCGCATACCAGTAGGGCGCCCGTCATCGGATGACTCTGGCTTTACGGCGGTTTAGCATCGCCCGACGTGGCGAATAAGCCCCTCCCGCCGACCGCTTGTGAGGGTCAACGATGTCTTCCCCAACACCACCACCTGAACAACGGCCCTCCGGCCTGCGGTTCAACGCGTGGAACCTGTTGCTGCTCGTCCCGCTGTTGATGCTGATCACGCCGTGGTTCAACCATGATTCGCCCCGGCTGGCCGGATTGCCGTTCTTCTACTGGTACCAGTTCCTGTTCGTCATCGTCGGCGTCGCCTGCGTGTGGATCGTCTACGCGATGACCAAGAAACCGGCAAACCGGTCCAAGTCGGACGATGGGGAGGGCCGGTCATGACTGGCGCGCAAGTCACCGAACTGATCGTCTTCCTGATCCTGTTCGGCGTGGTCACCGTGCTCGGCTTCGTCGCGGCGAAGTGGAAGGCCGGGGACAACCTGAATCACCTGGACGAGTGGGCGCTGGGCGGGCGGCGCTTCGGCGGCTGGGTCACCTGGTTCCTGGTCGGCGGCGACCTCTACACCGCGTACACCTTCGTCGCCGTGCCCGCGCTGGTGTTCGGCTCCGGCGCGATCGGCTTCTACGCGCTGCCCTACACCGTGGTGCTCTACCCGATCGTGTTCCTGCCGGTGCTGCGGCTCTGGTCGGTCTCCCGCACCAACGGGTACGTCACGCCGGCCGACTTCGTGAAGGGCCGCTACGGCTCACCGCTGCTGGCGTTGCTCATCGCCATCACCGGCATCGTCGCCACCATGCCCTACATCGCGTTGCAGCTGGCCGGCCTGGAGTCGGTGCTGCGCACGATCGGCCTGAACTACGGCGGGTTCCTCGGGCACCTGCCGCTGTTCATCGCGTTCGTGATCCTCGCCGTGTACACCTACTCGTCCGGCCTGCGCGCACCCGCGCTGATCGCCTTCGTCAAGGACTCGCTGATCTACCTGGTGATCATCGTCGCGGTGATCTACCTGCCGATCCACCTCGGCGGCTTCAGCCACATCCTGGACCAGGCCGCGACCAAGCTGGGCACCAAGAGCCCGACCACCGGCAAGCCGTCCGGGTCGATCCTGCTCACCGGCACCAACCAGCTCCAGTACGCGACGCTGGCCCTGGGTTCGGCGCTGGCGCTGTTCCTCTACCCGCACTCGGTGACCGGCGTGCTGGCCTCGAAGAACCGCAACGTGATCAAGAAGAACATGATCGCTCTGCCCGCCTACTCCTTCGTGCTCGGCCTGCTCGCGCTGCTCGGCTACGTGGCCATCAGCGCGGGGATCAAGCCGCTGGTCAACAGCGCGACCGGCAAGGCCGACACCAACACCGTGGTGCCGCTGCTGTTCGCGCACACCTTCCCGTCCTGGTTCGCAGGCATCGCCTTCGCCGCCATCGGCATCGGCGCGCTGGTCCCGGCCGCGATCATGTCCATCGCCGCGGCCAACCTGTGGACCCGCAACATCTACAAGGCCTACCTGCACAAGGCGGCAACGCCCGCGCAGGAAGCCCGGATGTC
>DATFHN010000206.1:0-85406 GCA_035248365.1 Pseudonocardiaceae bacterium
AACCCGACCGGATCGCCGAACACCGGCCGCGCCCGCCACAGCGCGTCGCGCACGGCGGCCGCCTTGCGCATCCACCCGGCGTCGTCCACACCGGTGCCCCGGCCGACCACCGCCACCGGTTCGGCCCCGGTGATCGCGGCGACCAGCACCGAGGACGGCGTGGTGTTGCCGATGCCCATGTCACCCGCGATGAGCAGGTCCGCGCCGCCGTCGACCTCTTCGTCGGCGATGGCCTTGCCCGCGGCGATCGCCTGCTCGGTCTCGGCCTCGGTCAGCGCGTCCTCGCGGTCGATCGAGCCGCTGCTCCGCCGGACCTTGAACTTGCGCACCGGCTCGGGGGTGTCCGCGTCGACCGCGATGTCCTCGACTCGGACCGTCGCGCCCGCGGTGGCCGCGAGCACGTTGATCGCGGCGCCACCGGCCACGAAGTTGGCCACCATCTGCCCGGTGACCTCGCTCGGGTAGGCGGAAACGCCGTGCTGGGCGACGCCGTGGTCACCGGCGAACACCACGACCCGTGGCCGCTGGAATGGGCGCGGCGGGCACACGCCCTGGCACGCGCTGATCCAGTTGCCCAGTTCCTCCAGCACGCCGAGCGATCCGGCCGGCTTGGTCAGCTGGGCCTGCCGGGCCACCGCGGCCTGCCGCGCCGTCTCGTCCGGCGGCTGGACGGCGAACACACCGACGTTGTCCGGGACCGTCATGGCGTTACCTCCGAGGAGCCTTGTGTCGCGGGTTTTTCTTCAGCTGCATCGGGATGCCTGCCACCAGGAGCAGCACCTCGTCGCACTCGTCCGCCAGGCGCGCGTTGAGCGTGCCGAGCAGGTCGCGAAACAGCCTGCCAGAAGGGGTTGCCGGGACGACGCCGAGGCCGACCTCGGAGGAGACCAGCACCAGCCGCGCCCGGGTGGTCGTCACCGCGGCGACCAGTTTGTCCAGGTAGGTGTCGGCCAGGCGCAGCGCGGATTTCCGGCCGTCCCAGCCGCGCACCTCGTCGAGCAGGCCGGTCAGCCAGGTCGCCAGGTCGTCGACCAGCAGGGTCGGGTCGGCGTCGAACGCGTCGGAGATCAGCTCGGCCAGCAGTGCGGCGTCGGTGATCTCGATGGTGTCCCAGTGGGCGGGCCTGCGCGCGACGTGCGCGGCGATCCGCGCGCTCCACTCGGGGTCGGTCGGGTCGCGACGGCCGGTGGCCAGGTAGCTGACCGGGCCGGTCGGCGACACCAGCCCCTCGGCGTGCGCCGACTTGCCGGAGCGCGCGCCGCCCAGCACCAACGTGCGCAGCGTCACAAGCGGCTCCCGGGTGGTATGAGGTGAACGGGAACGTTACCGGGACACCGAATGCGAAGGAGTGCGCAGTGGACTATCGCTGGCGCTATGCGGATGCCAAGGGCGACGAGGTGGAGGGCCCGGCCGAGAAGTTCACCGACCAGGGCGAGGCCGAGGACTGGCTGAGCGCGAACTGGCAGGACCTGTTCGATGCCGGGGTGCAGCAGGTGACGCTGCTGGAGGACGAGGAGGAGCTGTACGGCCCGATGAGCCTCCTGCCCGCCGAGGATTCCTGAGCGGGCAGGAGGCCGAGCGATCAGACGCTGAGCGTGTGGCTGGGGTCGCGGTCGACCACGTCGCCGAGCACCTCGTCGATCGCCTCGACGACGTCGTCGGACAGCTTCGCCCCGGCCGCCTTGGCCGCCTCGGTGACCTGCTCGGGGCGGGACGCGCCGACGATGGCGGAGGCCACGTTCGGGTTGTGCAGCACCCAGGCGACCGCGAGCTGGGCCATCGTCAGACCGGCCTGCTCGGCGATCGGCCGCAGCCGCTGTACCCGCTCCAGCACCTCCTCGCGCAGCCAGGCCCGGATGGTGTCGGCGCCGCCCTTGTCGTCGGTCGCCCGTGAACCGGCGGGCAACGGCTGGCCGGGCAGGTACTTGCCGGTCAGCACGCCCTGCGCCATCGGCGACCAGACGATCTGGCTCAGCCCCTCGCGTTCGGCGGCCGGCACGACCTGCTTCTCGATCACCCGCCACAACATCGAGTACTGGGGCTGGTTGGACACGAACGGAACGTTCAGCTCACGGGCCAGCGCCGCGCCGCGGGTGATCTCATCGGCGGTCCACTCAGACACGCCGATGTAGAGCACCTTGCCCTGGCGGACCAGGTCGGCGAAGGCGAGGAAGGTCTCCTCCAGCGGCGTGCTCCGGTCGAACCGGTGCGCCTGATAAAGATCGATGTGGTCCGTTTGTAGTCGCGACAACGAATTGTTGGCCGACTCGATGATGTGCTTGCGGCCGAGGCCGCGATCGTTGCGGCCAGGGCCGGTCGGCCAGAAGACCTTGGTGAAGATCTCCATGCCCTCCCGGCGCTGTCCGGCCAGCGCGCGGCCCAGCACCGACTCCGCGCGGGTGCCCGCGTAGACGTCGGCGGTGTCGAAGGTCGTGATGCCCGCGTCGAGGGCGGCGTGCACGCAGGCGGTCGCCTGCTCCTCTTCGACTTGCGAGCCGTGCGTGAGCCAGTTGCCGTACGAGATTTCACTGACCGAGAGGCCACTGCGGCCGAGGCGACGGAACTCCATGCGCTGAGCCTAGTCAGTGATTGTTCGCTGAACTAAGTAGTTGGAGCACGCTCCAGGTTGGACTCAGTGCTTGTCGGGGACCGGCTCTTGGCCCGGCTTGAGCTGCGCCTTCGGCAGCCGGAGCTTGCGAATCGTCATCGCGCGCTGCACCGCGTACCAGCCGATGCCGAAGGACCGGTCCGGCGCCTCCGGGAACTCGACCCGCACCTTCCTGATCACCCTGCGGCTGATCCACAGGCCCTCGCCGACCATGACGATCAGCAGTACCAGCAGGATCGGCGTGCTGTAGACCTGCAGCTCGGGACGGGAGGACAGCCCGACGGTGACCACCAGCACGATCGCGACCAGCGGCATGAACAGCCCGACCAGATGGCGGTGCGAGTCGACCTCGTCGCGGATGTACTTGCGCACCGGGCCCTTGTCCTTGGGCAGCATGTGGCGAGGGTCACCCGAAGCCTGACCGCGACGGCGCTCGGCCGCCATGGCCTTGCGCTCTTCCTTGGTCACCGCGTTGCGCTTGGACGCCTCACGCTGAGTTCGGGGCGGGGGCGGCATCGGGCCGCGGCGCCTGCCCTCGGCCTCCCGGCGGGAGGGCGTCGGCCTGCCCTTCTTCGGGGTCGTGGACCCACGGACGGCTTCATCCTCGACAGCGTCCACCTCGGCGGTGGCCACTTCGTCCGATTCGGTGGCACCGGCGGAACGTAGACGCGGAAACTTCACCTCACCAGGGTATGACAGGGCGGGGTGGCCGGAGTCACCTCGGGTCCCGTAATCCCGGGGTTGTGCGACCATAGAGGTACGGGAACAAACTTCGGCCCGGTCTTGGTTGCCATCTGTTGACCGGTTTCATGCGGAGCCGAAGCCCCACGAGATCTCAGAGGAGCGCGATGACTACCGAGAGCACGACCGCCACCGAGACGACCGGTGTCACGCTGAGCGAGACCGCCGCCACGAAGGCGAAGGCGCTGCTCGACCAGGAGGGTCGGGACGACATGCACCTGCGTATCGCCGTCCAGCCCGGTGGCTGCTCCGGTCTGCGGTACCAGCTCTTCTTCGACGAGCGCACCCTCGACGGCGACCTGATGCAGGACTTCGGTGGCCTCAAGGTTGCCGTCGACCGGATGAGCGCGCCGTACCTGCAGGGCGCGGTGATCGACTTCGTCGACACCATCGAGAAGCAAGGCTTCACGATCGACAACCCGAACGCGACGGGCTCCTGCGCCTGCGGCGACTCCTTCCACTGAGACTGAGCCGCCAGCCGTTCTCAGGGCTGTTCTTCAGGGCCGGGTCCGACCACGCGTCGGCCCGGCCCTTGTCGGCTCTGCCGTTTTCACTACGCCTGGTGACGTACGCGCGGTCGCGCCTGTGATCGGATGCCGCGCCCGCCGTTCGCGCGGCACGCTCTGCTCAGCAATCGAGTTGGCAGGGAGGCCGTCATGGTCGAACGTGCGTTCCGCTTCGGTGTCGTCGCCGGGCAGATCGAGTCGCAGGCGGGGTGGGCCGAGTTCGCCCGGCGGGTCGAGGACAGCGGGTTCCACACGCTGCTGATGCCGGACACGGTCAACGTGCCCGCGCCATTCTCCGCGCTCGCCTCGGCCGCCGCCGTCACCACCAGCCTGCGGCTGGGCACGTTCGTGCTGGCCGCGCCGCTGCGCCCGGCCCGCTCGATCGCCTGGGAGACCGCGACCCTCGACCGGCTCTCCGACGGCCGTTTCGAACTCGGCCTCGGCGCCGGACGACCCGCCGCCGCGCGGGAGGCCGAACTGTTCGGGTTGCCGTTCGGCACGCCGGGGGAGCGGGTCGACCAGTTGGCCGAGACCCTGCGCGTGCTCAGGGAAACCTTCGACGCCGCGACCTCACCTGGCCAGGTCAACCACCTGGTGCCGACGCAGCGGCCGCATCTGCCGATCATGCTCGCGGCCGGTGGCAAACGCATGCTCGACCTGGCCGCGCGCGAAGCCGACATCGTCAACCTCGCGTTGAATCCGGCGTCCGGGGAAGCCGAGGTCGCCGAGAAGGTCGGTCTGTTGCGCGACCTCGCCGGAGCGCGCTTCGAGGACCTGGAGCTGTGTTACAACACCTTCGCGGTCGGCGACGCCCCGATGCCGTCCTGGCTGACAAGACAGCTGGGGATCCAACCCGAGCAGGTCACGGGCAACAAGGCGCTGGGCATGCTCACCGGAACTCCGGCCGAGATCGCGGACGTGCTGCTGCGCCGCCGGTCGGAACTGGGCATCTCCTACATCGCGGTCAACCAGCTCGCGATGGCCGATTTCGTACCCGTCATCGACCTGCTCAGCGGCAAGTAGCGCTCAGACGTACTCGTCCAGGTCGCGCACGGTGTCGGCGCAGGCGTCGCTCACCGTCCAGGCCGCGGCGAGCCTGGGCAGCGGCAGCTGCGGCGTGGACGCGCGCAGCGCCGCGGGCATCGCCCCGCAGTCCTCTACCAGCTCGTCCATGGATTCGACACCCACGCTGCTCAGATTGGTCACCTCGCGACGCTAAAACCACGCAACCAACCGCGAAAGCCTTACCACTCGGTAGTGTGTGTAGATGTTTGATGACCACTCGGACGAGTGATTCACGAGCTGCCCTCCATCGGCCCGTGGCCCAATCACTGTCGCCGACCATCCGCCGAGACAGGGAGCGCCCCGTGCCCGTTGCCGTAGCCGGAAGCATCGCAACCGACCACCTCATGCACTTCCCGGGCAAATTCGCCGAGCAGATCGTTCCGGACCAGTTGCACCGGCTCTCGCTCAGCTTCCTCGTCGACGACCTGGTGGTCCGCCGCGGCGGCATCGGCGCCAACATCGCGTTCGGCATGGGTGTGCTCGGCGCCAAGCCGGTCCTGGTCGGCGCCGTCGGCAACGACTTCGCCGACTACCAGTCCTGGCTCGAACGGCACGGCGTTGACTGCTCCGGCGTGCACGTCTCCTCGGTCGCCCAGACGGCGCGGTTCGTCTGCACCACCGACGACGACATGTGCCAGGTCGCGTCGTTCTACACCGGTGCGATGGCCGAAGCGCGGCTGATCGAACTCGAGCCCCTCGCCGACAAGTTCGGCGGCCTCGACCTCGTCGTGATCAGCCCCGACGACCCCGACGGCATGACCCGGCACGCCGAGGAATGCCGCCAGCGCGGCTACGCCTTCGCCGCCGACCCGTCCCAGCAGATCGCCCGCATGGAAGGCGACACGCTGCGGGCGTTCATCAACGGAGCCGACTACCTGTTCAGCAACGACTACGAATGGCAGCTGCTGCTGCGCAAGACCGGGCTTACCGAGGACGAGGTGCTCTCGCAGGTCGGCATGCGGATCACCACGCTCGGGGAGAAGGGCGTCGAGATCGTCCGCAAGGGACAGCCCACCCTGACCGTCAGCGCCGTCCCCGAACTCCGCAAGGCCGACCCGACCGGTGTCGGCGACGGCTTCCGCGCCGGCTTCCTGGCCGGTCTCTCGGCCGGGCTGACCGTGGAACGGTGCGCACAACTCGGCTCGATGGTGGCGGTGCTCGTGCTGGAAACCGTCGGCACCCAGGAATGGGAGTTCGACCGCGAATCGGCGCTGAGCCGCATCGGTGAGGCCTTCGGCGCGGACGCGGCAACCGACATCGCCGCCGCCCTGCCCGTGTGACTGACACCGGCTCATCCGGTCCCGACCGGATGAGCCGGTTTACGTACGGCTGAAAACCGTGAGCACGGAGCCGTCCGGGTCACGCATCCAGGCCACCTGTAGTTCTGGCGTGTCCGCCGAAATGCCGTCATCGTCGAGTGCGAACGGCAGGTCGTCCCGGCCCAGGAACGTCACCCCGCGCGAACGAAAGTCGCGTACCGAGGCGCGGGCGTCGGTGACCCGGAAGCTGGCCACCGGCCAACTCGCCGATCCGGCATCGGAAATCCCGGGGAGCAGGTAGATCACCGTGCCCTCGGTGCCGTGCAGAAGCCAGCCGCCGGGTGCCGGCTCGCCGGTCAAGCCCAGCTTGCCCTCGTAGAACTCGCGGGCCCGGTCGAGATCGCGCACCGCGATCACAGGTCCGATGTGCATCGGCGTCCCTCCCGTTGTCGTGCTGCCGGAACACCCGCCTGCTCGGCCCAGACCGGAAACCGGCCAGGAACGCCGCGCCCACGCGGGTTGGGGTTACCAGGTAGACCGGCACCAACGCCAAAACTCATCGCCCACAGCAAAAACCCCCAACCCGAAACTTCCTCACCCCCACCTCCAGCCCCCACCCTCCACGGGGGGACGGCCCTGGGCCAGTCTACCGAGGCGGGCTGACAGGAAATGGGGTTTGAGCGTCTGCTGTGGATGGTTCCGTCGCCTGTGGACAACTCAGACGCGGGTTTGTGTTGTGTGGTAAGAGGAGGATCACAGGCGGACGGGGTAGTGCGGCTCGGGGATCACCGGCTTGATGCGGTCCTCGATGAAGATGCCGTGCCAGATCATGAACACCAGCAGCGCCCAGATGCGCCTGCTGTGATCCAGCGTGCCCGCGCGGTGCTCGTCGAGCAGGCGCAGCACCGAGTTGCGGTCGATCAGCTCGTCGGTCTGCGACTCCAGCACAACGCCGCGCGCCCAGTCGTGCATCTCCGCGCGCAGCCAGTGCCGGATCGGCACCGGGAAGCCGAGCTTGCGCCGGTGCAGCACGTGTGCCGGGACGATGTCGCGCAATGCCCGGCGCAGCGCGTACTTGGTGGTGTCGCGGGTGATCTTCTCCTCGACCGGGATCTGCGCGGCGATCTTGAACACCTCGGCGTCCAGGAACGGCACGCGCAGCTCCAGCGAGTTCGCCATGGTCATCTTGTCGGCCTTGACCAGAATGTCGCCGCGCAGCCAGGTGAACAGGTCGACGTGCTGCATCCTGGTCACCGGGTCGAGCCCGGCCGAATCACGGTACGGGCCCGCGGTCACGTCCTGGTGGCCGACGCGCGGGTCGAAACCGCGCAGCACGCCGCGCAGCTGGTCGTCGCGGAAGATCCGGGCGTTGCCGTAGTAACGCTCCTCCAGGCTCAGCGCGCCGCGCCGCAGCAGGTCCTTGCCGCGCACGCCGTCCGGGATCCTGGTCGACATCCGGCCCATCGCCTTGCGCAGCGAACCGGGCACCCGCTCGAACGCGGCCAGCGACAGCGGCTCGCGGTAGATCGTGTAGCCGCCGAACAACTCGTCGGCGCCCTCCCCGGAGAGCACCACCTTCACGTAGTTGCGCGCCTCTCGGGCGATGAACCACAACGGCACCAGCGCCGGGTCGGCGACCGGATCGTCGAGGTACCAGATGATCAGCGGGAGGGTGTCCATCATCTCCTCCGCCGACACCGTGCGGACCACGTGCTTGACGCCGATCGCCGCGGCCGACTCGGCGGCGACGTCGACCTCGGAGTAGCCCTGCCGCTCGAAACCGGTGGTGAACGTGATCAGGTCCGGATTGTGCCGCTTGGCCAGTGCCGCGATCGCGGTCGAGTCGATGCCGCCGGACAGGAAGGAACCAACGGTCACATCGGCACGCATGTGCTTGGCGACCGAATCGCGTAGCGCGTCCGCGATCTCGTCGTACAACCGGTTCGCGTCGGCTTCGCCGTTGATGGCGCGGGACGCGAACTGCGGCGTGAAATAGCGCTGGGTGACGATCTGGCCACCAGGAGTCACAGAGAACGAGGTGCCGGACTCGATCCGGCGGATCCCGTCGTGCAGCGACTCCGGTTCCGGCACATATTGCAGGACCAGGTAGTGCTGCAGCGCTCTGCGATCCAGTCTCGGCGTGACACCCACCACACCTGCCAGGTCGAGCAGGGCCTTCTTCTCGCTGCTGAACGCCACCCCGCGCGGGCCGGAGGAGAAGAACAGCGGCTTGATGCCGAACGGGTCGCGCGCGCCGAACAGCTCGCGCCGCGCCGAATCCCAGATGACGAACGCGAACATGCCGCGCAGCCGGGACACCGCGGCCGGCCCGAAGTGGTGGTACGCGGCGACGATCGCCTCGGCGTCACCATCGGTGGCGAACCGCGCCCCGTGCGTCTCGATCAGCTCGGCCCGCAACTCCAGGTAGTTGTAGATCTCCCCGTTGTGCAGGATCGTGTAGCGGTCCGGCGCTTCCGGCGGCCCCCAGTGCAACGGCTGGTGCGACTGGTCGATGTCGATGATCGACAGCCGGTTGAAGCCGAAGACCACTTCGCCGTGCGCCCAGGTCCCGGTTTCGTCAGGACCCCGATGCCGTACGCAGTGCATCGCGTCGGCCACCGAGGGCCGGGCCGCTTCCGCGTCCACTTCGGAGGGACAAAGCAGTCCAATAAGGCCGCACAAGGCTCTCGCACACCTTCCGTGTCGAGTTGCAGTCGTCTCGGGTTCCGGAGCCGCCAACGTAGTCGGTCGGTGCCCCGGCGCGGAGCCCCCGTTTCGACGAATCGCCGAGTGGCGAGGGCCTCTCGGTAGGGGTTCGGATGATGTGGTCGACGGGTGAAGTCACCACACCGGGTGACGTTCGCATCGGTCGCGTCGGACGGAGCCCAGTATGCCGTTCCTGCGTGTTACCTGAGTGTGCTTGGCGCGGCATGTCGCGGCAAGGCCGCCCGATCCGCCCGAATCACGGCCGATTCGGCGTCGATCACCCCCTGGACGCGGCGGATGACGTGCTGAGCTAGGCTCCGCTTGGCCGTGGGCGAGCAGGTACTGCGCGCCAACAGCGGTGCTCCTAGCTGGTGTTGACATGCCGGCCAGGGGTGTCTGGGCAGACTTGTCAGGGCAGGAGGCGTCGCGCAGTGGGCCGCAACCGGTGGGGGTGGGCCTCCAACAGGAGGCTTGGCAGCAATGGGGACACCCAGCCGTCCAAGGTGACGCCGTCTCGGGTGGCCAAGCTCGTCGGCCTGGTGACGGTCGTCGCGTTCGCGGTCTCCGGCTGCACGGGCGACCAGGCGTTGCACTTCGGGTGGCCTGCGGCGATCACGCCGCAGGGTGACCGGATGCGTCAGTTCTGGATGTACGCGGGCTTCGCCGCGCTGGCCGTCGGCGTCATCGTCTGGGGCCTGATGTTCTGGACGATCGCGTTCCACCGCAAGCGCAAGAACGCGCCCGCCGGTGAGCTGCCGCGTCAGTTCCAGGACCCGGGCAAGCTCGAACTGGTGTACACGGTGGTCCCCTTCGTGATCATCGCGGTGCTGTTCTACTTCACCGTCACCACCCAGAACTTCGTCTTCAACAAGGTCTCGAACCCGGACGTCGAGGTCAACGTGGTCGCCTTCCAGTGGAACTGGGAGTTCGACTACAAGGGCTACCACACGCCGGACGGCCAGGACGTCAAGACGGTCGGCAGCTCGCAGGAGATCCCGCTGCTGGTGCTGCCCACCGAGAAGGTCATCCAGTACGACCTGCTCTCCACCGACGTCATCCACTCGTTCTTCGTGCCCGCGTTCAACTTCAAGCGCGACGTGTTCCCGGACCCGGACAAGAACAACCAGGACTCGTCCTTCCAGAACACGATCGACACCACCGGTGCGTTCGTCGGCCGCTGCGCCGAGCTGTGTGGCACGTACCACTCGATGATGAACTTCGAGGTGCGTGCGCTGCCGGACAACTTGTTCCAGCAGTACATGCAGCTGCGCGAGACAGTGAACCCGGCGACCGGCCAGCCCTACGCGGCAGCCGCGGCCCTGACCAAGCTTGGCCAGGAGAACCCGGATTGTGCGACGCTGTGCACGCCATATGCGACCACGACGCACCCGTTCGACACGAGCCGCACCGCGCGGACCGCGTCGACCAACACCGGAAGCTGATTTCAGAGCAGTGTCTGTTACAGGAGTGAGGAAGCTATGAAGGTCGAAGGCCGGATCTTCTTGTTCATCGCCTTCTTTGCCTTCGTCATGGCGGTCGTCTACGCGGTCTGGGCGAAGTTGGGCAGCTCCTACCACGCGATCGAGCCGGTCGGCCTGGTCGCGCTGCTGCTCACCGGCGGTCTGGCGCTGATCATCGGCACCTACTTCGCGTTCGTGGCCCGCAGGCTGGAGCCGCGTCCCGAGGACAACGACGACGCCGAGGTCAGCGACGGTGCCGGTGAGGTCGGCTTCTTCAGCGCCGGCAGCTACTGGCCCATCGCGGTGGCCTTCGCCGCCGCCATCGGCGGTGTCGCCCTTGCCTTCTGGGAGATCTGGCTGATCGTCATCGCGATCATCGCGATCCTGTTCATGGTCGGCGGCCTGGTCTTCGAGTACCACATCGGGCCGAACCACCAGTAGTCCTTCCCATCAAGCACGACTGATGCCCGGCGCCTCCCTCTGGCGCCGGGCATCAGTGTTTTCCGTGACGGGTTAGACGATGGCTTCGGACTCCGCGGCCAGCCTTGCTGCCTCGGCGGCAAGGGCCTCGTCGCCCTCCTCCTCGATCGGAGCGCCGGTCAGTTCGTCGACCTCGCCGGCCTTGTTGTAGCGGCTGCGCAGCGCGCCGAGCGCGATCGCGACCACGAACCCGGCGGCGGCGATCCCGGTGGCCACGATCAGGCCACTCCGGTAGGCGCCGAGCACCTGGGCGGTGCCGGTCGCGGCCCCGCTGCCCGCGGTGATGACCGCGGTGACGACGGCCAGCGCGATGGCCCCGCCGACCTGGAACGCGGTCTGCACCAGCCCGGATGCCAGCCCCTGCTCGCTGTCGGCCACCCCGTTGGTGGCCTGGATGTTCAGCGCGGGGAAGGCCAGGGCGAAGCCGATACCCAGCAGCAACATGCTCGGCAGGATCGTCGTGGCGTAGTTCGGATGCTCGCCGATCCGCAGGAACAGCACGTAGCCGACGACGAAGCTGAGCAGGCCCATCAGCACGACGCGGGGTGCGCCGATCCGGTTGACCAGCCCGCCGACCCGGGAGCCGCCGAAGGCCACGATCACGCCCAGCGGCAGCAGCGCCAGGGCCATCTCGATCGGGCTCCAGCCCAGCAGTGACTGCATGTACAGCGTCACGATGAACTGGAAGCCGCTGTAGGCACCGAAGACTGTCATCGCGACAACATTCGACGAGATGACCGAACGGTTGCGGAAGATACCCAGGCGCAACAGCGGATGCTTGACCCGCCGTTCGATCACGACGAAGGCGGCGATCAACACCGCGGACAGGGCGAACCCGCCCAGTGTGCGGGCCGAGGCCCAGCCCGCGTCCGGTGCCGAGGTCACCGTGTAGACCAGCAGCAACAGTGCTGCCGTGCTGACCAGCGCGCCGAGCACGTCGTAGCTGCGGTGCTGGACTTCCGGTCCGTTGTCCCGGGGGAACAGCCGCAGGCCGGCGAGCACGATGCCCGCCGCGATCGGCACCGGCAGCAGGAAGGTCCAGCGCCAACCGACCTCGGTCATCAGGCCGCCGAGGATCAGGCCGGAGGAGAAGCCGCTCGCGCCGAAGGCGGTGTAGATGCTCAGCGCCTTGTTGCGCTGCTCACCTTCGCGGAACGTGGTGGTGATCATGGAGAGGCTGGCCGGCGCGGTGAACGCGGCCGACATGCCCTTGATGAACCGGGCACCGATGAGCAGCGCGGGGTCGTTGACGACGCCGCCGAGCAGCGACGCGACGGTGAACACGCTCAGCGCGATCAGCAGGGTCCGGCGCCTGCCGATCAGGTCGGCGGTGCGACCACCGAGCAGGAGGAAGCCGCCGTAGCCGAGGACGTAGCCGCTGAGCACCCATTGCAGGGATTCGGTGGACATCCCGAGCGACGTGCGGATGGAGGGCAGGGCGACGCCGACCATGGACAGGTCGAGGCCGTCGAGGAACAGGACACCGCAGAGCAGGAAGAGGGCTCCCCACAGCCGAGGTGACCAGCGCTGGGCTGATGCCTGCGCTGATCCGGTCGACGAGGGAGCGTGTGTTGCTGATGTGGTCACGTGGACAGATATTACATGCAGGTGCATCTAATGCAAGCGAAATAAATTCGGTTGCACCTTGTGCAGGTGCATGTGCTAGCATCGCGAACGTGACTGAGAACGAACTCGTGCACAGCTGGCGGGAGCTGCTTCAGCGCTACCACGCCACGTCCTGTGCGCTGGATCGGACTCTGCGCGACCGGCACGACCTCGGCTTCAGCGAGTTCGAGGTGCTGGAGCAACTGGTGGAAACCCCCGCCACCTGCGAATCGTCCGCCCGCCGCATGCAGGAACTCGGCGACCGGGTGCAGCTGTCCCAGAGCGCACTGTCCAGGGTCGTCGCCCGCCTGGAACGGGACGGCCTCGTCCAGCGCACCATGTGCGCCGACGACCGCAGGGGCATCTATGTGATGCTGACCGACGAGGGCCGCAGAAGGCACGCGGAAGCCGTTGGCACGCACCGGGAAGTCCTCGCCGCGAACCTCACGCAACTGCCCGCGGTTGTCTGACCGGCGTCATCGCGCCCACGGGTCGATCAGCGTGATACCGGTCTCGGTGAAATCGACATGACGGATGTGACGAAGATCTGATCCGCGTCCTGTTGATCGAGCCAATCGATCACTCGAGGCGCCGGTTTGGCCTTGCCTCCGCGCACACGCGATGCCGCCGCCCCGCATCGCAGTCAGCGCAGGCAATGCTCGCGGATTGGCTCAGGACGGTCGCCAGGCGGACCAGCGGTCCAGCAGTGTTGCCGCGGCGCCCGAGTCGAGTGCCTCGGCGGCGGTGGTGATGGCGGCGCGCAGATCCTCGTCCAGGTCGGCGGAGAAGCCGCGGTAGGCGGCGATGGCCCCGGCCGCGTTCAGCACGACCGCGTCGCGGACCGCGCCGGTCTCGCCGGCGACCAGTTCCCGGATGACCTTGGCATTGGCCGCGGCGTCGCCGCCGCGCAGCGCCTCCGGTGTGACCTGCGGAATACCGAGGCGGGCCGGGTCGACCGAGGTCGGGTGCACCGCGCCGTCGCGAACCTGCCAGACCGTGCTGGTGGTCGTCGTGGTCAGCTCGTCGAGACCATCGTCACCCCGCACGACCAGCACGGTCGCGCCGCGCTCGGCGAACGCGCCGGCCAGCACCGGGGCCAGACGCGCATTCGCGCAGCCGATCAGCCCCGCGGTCGGCTGACCGGGGTTGGCCAGCGGCCCGAGCAGGTTGAACGCGGTCGGAATGCCCAGCTCACGGCGCGGGCCGGAGGTGTGCCGCAGCGCCGGGTGGAACCGGGGGGCGTAGCAGAAACCGATGTCGAGCGCGTCGAAGCAGGCCCGCACGCCCTCGGCCGGCTGATCGACCAGCACGCCGAGCGCTTCGAGCACGTCCGCGGTGCCGGATTTGGACGACGCCGCCCGGTTCCCGTGCTTGAGCACCGGTACCCCGGCCGCGGCCGTGACGATCGCCGCCATGGTGGAGATGTTCACGGTGTTCGCGCCGTCACCGCCGGTGCCGACGACGTCCACCGCGGTCCGGTCGATCACCACCCGGCTGGTCGCGTGTTCGAGCAGCGCGCGGGCCATCCCGTTGATCTCGGCGGGGGTTTCCCCCTTGGCCCGCAGTGACACCGCGAAGCCGGCGATCTGCGCGGCCGTGGCCTGACCGGACATGATCTGGTCGATCGCCCAGACGGTCTCCCCGGGCGTCAGGTCGTGGCCCGCCACGAGCCCGCTCAGCAGTGCGGGCCAGGTGATCGCCGGGAGGTCAGCCATGGACGACGGGCAACGGCGCCGATACGCCGTTCTCAAGGGCATGACCGTGTCCGCGCTGTGCGCGCAACACTTCGGCAACGGTTTCCGCCGAGGTCAACGGGTCCAGCGGATGCACGATCACCGCGTCGGCCAGCGACCAGGTGGACAGCCAGCGGTCGTCCTTGCGCCGCACCGCGATCACGATCGGCGGGCAGTCGTCGATCTCGTTCTTCAGCTGACGCGACAGGCCCATGCCGCCGGTCGGCTGCGCTTCGCCGTCCAGGATGGCCAGATCGATCTCGCCCCGGTCGGCCGCGTAGAGCACGTCGGCGATCTTGCCGGTCTCGAAGAAGCTCACCCTGGGCAGATCGGGGGCGGGCCGGTTGCCGACCGCCATGACGATGTCCGCGCGGACCTCGGGCCGGTGGCTGAACACGAGAACTTTCAGTGCCTGGTCGCTCATCTGCGCGTGGCCCTCCGCTCCGGGAATGCTGCTGCCTGGACTCTAGTACCCGGAGCTGCCCCGGTGTGATCGAGGCGACCAAGAGCAACAGGTGACCCCACGCGGCAGGCACGCTTGCCACAGGCAATAATGCGACCCGTGACAACGGCAACGCCCTCCATTGGCCAGCGGGTGCACACGCTGAACCGACCGAACATGGTCAGCGTCGGCACCATCATTTGGCTGTCGAGCGAACTGATGTTCTTCGCGGGCCTCTTCGCGATGTTCTTCACCGTGAAGGCGCAGAGCACGTCGCCGGTCTGGCCGCCACCGCCGGCCGAGATCGACCTGAAGTACTCGTTGCCGTTCACCATCATCCTGGTGCTCTCCTCGATCACCTGTCAGCGCGGCGTGTTCTTCGCCGAGCGGGGCGACGTGTACGGCATGCGGCGGTGGTACGTCATCACGCTGATCATGGGCGCGATCTTCCTGATCGGCCAGGCGGGCGAGTACTACCAGCTGGTCGTGGATCACCACACCACGATCGCCTCCTCCGCCTGGGGCTCGGTGTTCTTCATCGCCACCGGTTTCCACGGTCTGCACGTGCTCGGTGGTCTCGTCGCCTTCGTGTTCCTGCTCATCAGGACGCGGCTGAGCAAGTTCACCCCGGCGCAGGCCACCGCGACCATCGTGATCTCCTACTACTGGCACTTCGTCGACATTGTCTGGATCGGACTTTTCGCCTGCGTCGAAGTGCTCAAGTGACCTTTCCGTGCACGGACCCGGACCGACAGCAAGGGTTGCCGCTTACATGACCACCAACAACACCGCAGAGCCGGACGAAGGCCCGGACGGCGTCGACACCGATCAGGTCGACAGCCCCGCCGCCTCGACTGCTTCGGTGGCGCCGAGCGCCCGGAAAGGTTCTCGCCGAACCAAGTTCCGGCGCCGCGTCTCCGGTCTGCTCGCGCTCGGTATCGCACTGACGGCCTGCGGTGCCCTGTACACGGCGCTCACCCCGTCCGCCCAGACCGCGGACGCCGCCGACGCGGCCACGAACACGCAGTCGTACACGCGCGGTGAGCAGATCTACAACACCACCTGCATCCAGTGCCACGGCGCGAACCTGCAGGGCGAGCAGAACCGCGGCCCCTCGCTGATCGGCGTCGGCTCCGCCGCCGTGTTCTTCCAGACCTCCACCGGCCGCATGCCGCTCTCCGGCGGCCAGTCCGCGCAGGCCGACAGCAAGCCGCCGGTGCTCAGCCCGCAGGAGATCGACGACGTCGAGGCCTACATCCAGGCCCACGGCGGCGGCCCGCAGCGACCGGCAGGCACCGGCGACCAGCTGGTCGGTCAGGACCCGGCCCGCGGCGGCCAGCTCTTCCGGCTCAACTGCGCCCAGTGCCACGGCGACACCGGCCAGGGCGGCGCGCTCTCCGGCGGCAAGTACGCGCCGTCGCTGCGCTACACCTCGCCGGATGTGATCTACACCGCGATGCTCTCCGGTCCGGAGAACATGCCGAAGTTCTCCGACGGCACGCTCAGCCCGACGGAGAAGCAGGACATCATCGCCTACATCAAGTCCGTGCAGGGGACCAACAACCCCGGCGGCAACAGCCTGAACGGCCTCGGCCCGATCTCCGAGGGCTTCATCGCCTGGACCCTCGGAATCCTGGCGCTGGTCGGTATGACGTTGTGGATTGGAGCGAAGGCATGACGCCCGGCGCGGCAGGTCCTTCCGGTGTGAGGGGAGGACAGAACCGATGAGCGAGCAGGATGGCGGCGCCGAGCTGCCCAGCGACGACGAACTCGCCAACATGAGCCGGGAAGAGCTGGCGATTCTCGGCGCCAGGATGGACGGCGTCGAACTCGTCGAGTACCCGGACCCGTGGCCGGTCAAGGGAACCAGGGCCGAGCGGCGCGCCGAGCGCGTCGTGGCGTTCTGGTTCATCCTGGCCGCGATCAGCGCCCTCGCCTTCATCGCGGTCTACGGCTGGTGGCCGTGGACCTACCAGGACCCGAACCACCAGTTCTGGTACAACCTCTACACCCCGCTGATCGGCCTCACGCTCGGTCTGACCGTGCTGGGCCTTGGCATCGGCGTGCTCGTCTACGTCAAGAAGTTCATCCCGCACGAGGTCGCGGTCCAGGACCGGCACGACGGCCCCTCCCCGGAGATCGACCGCCAGACCATCCTCGCCGAGCTGGCCGACGCGGGCGTGCGCAGCACCATCGCCCGCCGCTCGCTGATCAAGCGCAGCGCGGGTGCCGCGGCCGGGGTGATGGGCCTTGGCCTGGGCGTCTTCGCGGTCGGTGGGTTCATCAAGAACCCGTGGAGCAAGAACACTCCGCCGCAGAACACGCTGCGGTTCAGCGGCTGGTACAACGGCGAGGGGTCGGAAAGCCCCGGCGAGCGGGTCTTCCTCCGCCAGGACACCGGCAACCCGAACGAGATCTCGCTGGTCAGCCCGGCCGACATGGACGCGGGCGGCCTGATGACCGTGTTCCCGTTCCGCGAGTCCGAGCGCAACGACCCGGAGAAGCTGCTGGCCCCGTTCCAGCGCGTGGACAACCCGACGCTGTTGTTCCGGTTCCGTCCCGAAGACGCCGCCCACGCGGTGAAGCGGCAGGGCCAGGAGAGCTTCAACTACGGCGACTACTTCGCGTTCAGCAAGATCTGCACGCACCTGGGTTGCCCGGCGTCGCTGTACGAGGAGCAGACCCAGCGCATCCTCTGCCCGTGCCACCAGTCGCAGTTCAACGCGCTGGAGTACTGCAAGCCGGTGTTCGGCCCGGCCGCCCGCGCGCTGCCCCAGCTACCGATCGCGGTGGACGAGGCAACGGGTTACTTCTACGCCGTACACGACTACATTGAGCCTGTCGGACCTGGCTACTGGGAGCGTGGGGCATGAGTTCCATCACGACACCAACAAAGCCGACGAATGCCGCGCTGAACATCGCCGGTAAGGCGCTCAACGACGTCGACGAGCGCTACCACCCGGCCGCCGGCCTGCGGCGCCAGCTGAACAAGGTCTTCCCGTCGCACTGGTCGTTCCTGCTCGGCGAGATCGCCCTGTACAGCTTCATCGTGCTGCTGCTCTCCGGTGTCTACCTGTCGCTGTGGTTCGACCCGTCGATGGCGGACGTGCAGTACAACGGTCCGTTCAGCGACCTGCGCGGCATCTACATGTCGCGGGCCTACGCCTCCACCCTGGACATCTCGTTCGTGGTCCGGGGCGGTCTGTTCATCCGCCAGTTGCACCACTGGGCGGCGCTGCTGTTCGTGGCGGCCATGGCCGCGCACATGATCCGCATCTTCTTCACCGGCGCGTTCCGCAAGCCGCGTGAGACGAACTGGGTCATCGGTGTGCTGCTGCTGGTGCTGGGCAGCGCGGAGGGCTTCTCCGGTTACGGTCTGCCGGACGACCTGCTCTCCGGTACTGGTGTCCGCGCCGCCCTCTCCGGCGGTGTGCTCTCCACCCCGGTCATCGGCACCTGGCTGCACTGGCTGCTCTTCGGCGGCGAGTTCCCGGGTACAGCGTTCGTGCCACGCATGTACGCCATCCATATCGTGCTGATACCGGGCATCATCCTGGCGTTGATCGGCGTGCACCTCGGTCTGGTCTGGTACCAGAAGCACACCCAGTTCCCTGGCGTGCGACGAACCGAGGAGAACGTGGTCGGCGTGCGCATCATGCCGGTGTTCGCCTTGAAGGGCGGCGGTTTCTTCGCGGTCGTCGTCGGTTTCCTCGCGCTGCTGTCCGGTCTGTTCCAGATCAACCCGGTGTGGAACTTCGGTCCGTACTCGCCCGCGCAGATCGGCGCCGGTTCGCAGCCGGACTGGTACCTCGCCTGGACGGACGGCCTGCTCCGGTTGTGGCCCGACTGGGAGATCTACTTCGGCCACACCTTCATGATCCCGGCCGTGTTCCCCGCCTTGATGGTGTTCGGCCTGGTCATCACCGTGATGATGCTCTACCCGTTCATCGAGCGGCGGCTGTCCAAGGACACCGCGCACCACAATCTGTTGCAGCGGCCCCGCGACGCACCCGTCCGTACCGGCCTCGGTGCCATGGGCCTGACGTTCATGCTGGTGCTGACCATCGCCTGCGGTAACGACATCATCGCCGAGAAGATGCACCTGTCGATCAACGCGATCACCTGGTCGGGTCGCATCGGCCTGCTGATCCTGCCGCCGATCGTCTACTACGTGGCGTACCGGATCTGTCTCGGTCTGCAGCGCTCCGACCGTGAGGTGCTGGAGCACGGCATCGAGACCGGCATCATCAAGCGGCTGCCGACCGGTGAGTTCATCGAGGTGCACCAGCCGCTGGGCGGTGTGGACGACCACGGCCACGCCAAGCCGCTGGAGTACCAGGGTGCTCCGGTGCCCAAGAAGATGAACAAGCTCGGCTCCGCTGGTCACCCGCTGCCGGGCAGCCTGCTCCGGCCGGACCCGGTCGACGAGACGATCGCGCTGGAGCGGGCCCGTGCCGAACAGCACGCCCAGGAACACGCGGACGAGATCGCCTTCGAAGAGTCCGAACAGGAGCGGGCCGACCGCGAACTCCCGGTCGACTGATCCACCGTTCTATCCCGAGCGTCCCGGTCACCTGAGAAAACGGGTGGCCGGGACGCTCGTTCATTGCCTAGGCTTGACGGCGATGACTACCACAGCACAGCGGGCCCTCGGCCGCAGCGGCATCGAGGTGAGCCCGGTCGGGTTCGGTTGTTGGGCGATCGGCGGACCGTTCACCGGCGGTGACGGAAAACCGGCAGGCTGGGGCGAGGTCGACGACGCGGAGTCACGAGCCGCGATCGACCGCGCGCTCGAACTCGGCGTCACCTTCTTCGACACCGCCGACGTCTACGGTGCCGGCCACAGCGAAGAAGTCCTCGGACGTGCGCTGGCCGGCCGGCGCGATCAAGCCGTGATCGCCACCAAGTTCGGCAACGTCTTCGACGTACCCACCCGGACCATCACCGGCACCGACATCTCCCCGGCCTACATCCGCGCCGCCTGCGACGCGTCCCTGCGCCGACTGGACACCGACCACATCGACCTGTACCAGTTGCACGTCGGCGACGCTCCATTGTCCGAAGTGGATGGACTGCTGGCCACATTGGAGGAACTGGTCGAGGCGGGCAAGATCCGCGCCTACGGCTGGAGCACCGACGACCCGGCCCGTGCCGCCGCGTTCGCCAACGGGCAGCATTGCGTTGCGGTGCAACACGAACTCAACGTCATCAGCGACCAGCCCGCCATGCTCGACGTGTGCACCGAACACCAGTTGACGAGCATCAACCGCGGCCCGCTCGCCATGGGACTGTTGTCCGGCAAGTACACCGAATCGTCCCAGTTGGCCCGAGACGACGTGCGCGGCGACAACGCACCGTCCTGGATGCACTACTTCGCCGACGGTAGGCCCAACCCCCACTGGCTGGCCCGCCTCGCCGCGATCCGCGACATCCTCACCGCCGACGGCCGCACGCTGGCACAAGGCGCGCTCGGCTGGATCCTGGCCCGGCACAACGCAACCGTCCCGATCCCCGGCTGCCGAACGGTCGCCCAAACCGAGGAAAACGCAGGCGCGCTCGCGGTCGGCCCGCTCACCCAAGAAGCCGTCACCGAGATCGCCGCCCTCCTAGCCGCCTGAGCGATTCGCCTGACTCAATTGGCCGGCGAGGGCGCGGTTGCCTCGCCGGCCAGAGGCAGACAGCCAAACTGTTGCCGCCCATACGGAACCCAGGCGGGAGCGGCGCCAGTGCACACGCCGGTTCCCTACCGACCGCCCAAGCCGAGCAAACACAGCCGTTCCGTCGGCAGATGCACCCACAAGAACGGGAACTTGCTCAGGAAGACGACCGCGATGTCGTCGCGATACACGACATGATGCGGATACTCCGGATTGCCCGCCAGCATCTTCCAGATGAAACAAGCCCTACGAGTCAGTCGCAGGTAGGTTTCCTCGTCCCAAGGTACGCGTCCGGCAATGCCTGCCCACCCTGGCGCCTCGGGGTGAACAGGTCAACGCATCGAACGCCCAGCAGCTAAGCCCTTTGCCTAAAGCACCCAATAACAGACGCTCAGCGGCGAGCGCTGTGTTTACTGGCAAAGGCCCGGCAACAGGCTGGTCAGTCACCAAGCCCCAGCAGCGCTGCTCAGCAGCGAAACGCACACCCGGCAGCAACGCTGCTCAGCAGCGAAACGCACACCCGGCAGCAACGCTGCCCAGATGGCGAAGCGGCTCAGCAGCAACTCTTGCTTAGCCGGAAAACGCCGCAGCAACAGCACTACTCAGAAGCGATACCTCACTAGCGCCCGCTCAGCCACGAGCGTCCGTTAGCGAGCGCTCAGCAGCAATCACAGGTGCCGCATTCGGTGCAGCAGTCGCAGTCGTCGATCATCCGGCTCACCTCCTTTCTGTTTCGGTCGGTGGGCACCAGGTGCCAGGCTCGGGATCGATACATGCCGTGCTCGACATCCGAGCAAGCATGCCGGCAAGTTCAGTACGCAGCCCGGCGAGCCGGCGTAGCTCCGCGTCGACCTCGTCCAAATGTTGTCGCAACAACGTTTCGGCCGGCCCACACGCGCACATGCCCGTGTCGCGGACCGCGAGCAGATCGCGGATCTCGGTGAGCGGCAGCCCGAGTCGTTGCACGCCCTTGATGAACAGCATCCGGTCCACCACGGACTCGTCATAGCGACGATGCGCTCCGGCAGTCCGCGCGACGGGGTGCAGCAGGCCGATCCGCTCGTAATAGCGAACGGTGTCCGGCCGCACCCCAACCCGGCTGGCGAGATGCGTGATGGTCAGTTGATCGGTGCCCGAGGACATGCCACGAGGCTAGAACTTGGAGCCAGGTCCAGAGTCAAGCCCAAAGCCCGCGCCAACCGACCCAAACCACCAACCCCCGCCCCCACCCACCTAATCACCTCGCAACCCAGTCTCCTGTGTATCGATACACAGGAGACCACCAACCCAACGCACCCGCATACATCGACGACCAAGCCCAACCCGCCTGTGTATCGATACACAACCAGCTTCGGCGTCGACCGCGGTCGGCTGTGTATCGATACACAGCGGTGAGCGACGGGCGGCGTCGTCCCGTGTGTATCGATACACGCGGGCGGCGGAGTGGCCGCGAGCGGCGCGGCCAATTGGTGAGCGGATCGAGCGCGCGGAACGGTCGAGCCGGGCAGCGCCCTCAAGCAGGGCCCTCAAGTAGGGCGCGCAGGCGGGGCCGAGCGGGGGGAATGCGCTGAGCGGATCGAGCGGGGATGAGGGAACTGAGCTGGGATGAGGGGAACGGAGCGGATCGGCTGGCTAGCCGTTTTCCAAGCCGGCGGTGAACGTCGCCTCAGTGTCCGCGCGCGAGTACGAGCGGAACGCGATGTGTGTCGCCGTGTTGAGCACGCCCGCGACTCGGCTGATCTTGCCGGGCACCAAGTCGGCGATGTCCTCGTGTGCGGCGACCCGGATCATCGCGATCAGGTCGACGTCACCGGCGCAGGAGTAGACCTCGACGACACCGTCGATGTCCGCGATGGTCTGCGCGGCTTCGGTGATGGTGTCGGCGTCGACTTGGATCAGCACGAACGCGGTGATCACGCGAACTCCCGAGGCTGGTACGGACAAGGCTGGTACGGACACGGTGAGGCGAGCATAGCCAGCCCGCTCGCCGCTGGCGCGATCAGTCGGGGAGCGACTCGACCGGGCGCGCCGCGGCGGCTTGGCGGGCCCACTCGCGCCAGCGGCCGGTGGACGCGATCGGTTCGGACCAGGGTTGCGCGGTGAGCACGATCCGGGTGCCGTCCTGGTCGAGCCAGCGTGCCAGCAGCGCGATCTCCTCATGTGGCGCGCCGCGCAGTGGGCCCGCGCCGGGCAGCACGGTTTCCGCGGATGCGACCAGCGCGTGCACGATCGGCATGGGCCGTACCCCCGCCTGCGAGATACCGGCTGAGGCGAGGCGGCCGTACCGGATGACCGCGAACTCCCACCCGCCCTGTTTTCTCGGCCGTGCCGCGACCAATTCCGAGAGCGCCGCGAGCGCGGCGAGTTTCTGGCCGCGATCGAGCGTCCTGATCAGGGTGACCATCCGGTCGCGTCGCGCGCCGGCCAGCTCGAATCGTTCCTGCTTGGACAGCTCGACGAGCGAATCGGCGAGTCGGCGCAATGGTTCGGTGTGTTCGCCTGCGACCAGGCCGCGGAATCGCTCGACCGCGGGGGCGTAATCCTCGACGGTTTGACGGCCCGCACAGGGCGCCTTGCATCGGCCCAGTTCGGCCAGCGCACAGGGCCTTGCCTTGGCGCCGTGGGCGGGGATGCGCACCGTGCATGGCCGGATGGGCAGCGCGTCGTGCAGGGCGGCGATCGCGGTGAGCGCGGTGCCTTGGGTGCGGAACGGGCCGATCGCGCCGTCGCGCGGAGTGCGCACCACCGAGAACCGGGGGAACGCGTCATCGGTCAGCGTCACCCACCAGCCGGCGTGCGCGTTCTTGGAGCGCCGGTTGTACGTGGGCTTGTGCGCGGTGAGCAGGCGCAGTTCGCGCACCTCGGCTTCGAGCGAGTGCGCGCAGGTGACCGAGTCGACCCTGATCGCCAACGCGACCATCTCGCGCAGCCGCGCTCGCCCCTCGCTGGCGGTGAAGTACTGCCGCACCCGGCGCCGCAGGTCCGACGCGGTGCCCACGTACAGCACTTCCTCGCTCGGCCCCCGGAACAGGTAGACGCCCGGCGCGCTGGGCAGGTGCATGGCCAGTTGGCGCTTGTTGCGTTGCGCCGCGGTCACCTCGGGCAGGAAGTCGAGCAACTCTTCCAGTGACGCGACACCGACCGACCCAACCCGCTCCAGTAGCGCGTGCAGCACGTCCACGGTGGCCCGCGCGTCGTCGAGCGCGCGGTGGATGGGCTGGGTGCTGGCGTGGAACATGGCGGCCAGCGCCGAGAGCTTGCAGCTTGGCGCTTCCTGGCGGCTCAGCGCGCGCCGGGCCAGTTTGACCGTGCAGATCACCGGCGGCCGCTTCCACGGATAGCCGAGCCGCTGGCAGGCCGCCTTGATGAAGCCGATGTCGAACGCCGAGTTGTGCGCGACCAGCACCGCGCCCGACGCGAACTCCAGGAAGGCGGGCAGCACTTCGTGGATGGTCGGCGCGCCGTAGACCATCGCGTTCGTGATACCGGTCAGCGCGATGATTTCCGGCGGCACGCCGCGCTCCGGATCGACCAGCGTGGCGAACTCGGCGAGAACTTCGCCGCCGCGGATCTTGACCGCGCCGATCTCGGTGATCGCGTCGCGTTCCGCGCTGCCGCCGGTGGTCTCCAGGTCGAACACCACGAAGGTGGTCTCCCGCAACGGAGTTCCCAGCTCGTCGAATGCGAGCTGAGCGTTCTCGATCGTGGTCATCGCCGAGCGACGTTACGACCCACCCCCGACAATGATCGGGCGCAACCGTGATCGACTCGCGATCGGCCGTCGCGTCAACTTCACCAACAACCTCTAACCTGGAGGGATGACGTCCTCGGCACGCGAGCCCGCGCACGGCCCGGAGCAGACCGCTCCGGAGCCGCTGCCTGCGCCTGCCGAGACGGAGCTGACCGAGCTGACTGAGCTGAGCGAGCTGACCGAACAAGACACGCAAACCGAGCAAGACGCGCAGGAATCCGGCGTACCGGACTGGGCGCACTTGCCGGACGCGGTGCGCGGCAAGCTCGCCGAACTCGCCGCTGACGCGGTCGGGGAGATCGCGCACGTGGACATTCCGCAGGCGGTACGGCCGGTCGCCCGGTTCGCGCCGGCCAAGCGTGCCCGGCTCGGCGCGGGTCCGCTGCTGGCCGGATTGCGGACCAACTCGACTTTCCGGGCAGCGGTGGTGCGCTGGGCCGAGGAAAGCAGGCCCTCCGCGCTCGACATCAGCTCGCCCGATCCGGCCGCTGCCGCGGTCGCTGCGCTGCTCACCGGTGATTCGGCGGCCGTGCACTTCGTGGAACTGGTGACACGGCGCGCGCAGGACGGCTCGCTGCGCGCCGAGCGTGACGCCGCGGTCGGCAAGCTCAGCAAGCTGGAGGCCGAGCTGGCGCGGGTGCGCGCCGAAGTCGTCGCCGCCGGTGACGTGGCCGGGCGCGCGGTCGAGGAACGCGACCAGGAACTGGAAAAACTACGCAAACGCCTCCGGGAGCAAGGCGCGCGCTTGCGCGAAGCCAAGGACGCGGCCGCGGCCGCCGTGGCTGACGCCGAGCAGATGCGGGTGCAGACCGAGTTGGAGAAGAAGTCCCTGATCGCCGAACGCGACCGGGAACGCGAACGCGCCGAGGCCGCCCGCCTCAAGGCCCGCCGCGCCGAAGGCGACGCCCAGGCGGCCCGCCAGGCCGCTCGCGAGGCGCGGGCGGCGGACGAGGTGCGGCTGGCCTTGCTGGTGGACACCTTGGACGGTGCCGTGACCGGCCTGCGCCGCGAACTGGCCCTCGGCAACGCCGGACCGCGCCCCGCCGACCTCGTACGCGGCGCCAGCGCACCGCAGGGCGCCGTCGGCCGCGCCGATGATCCGGCGGCGCTGGATCGGTTGCTGGCCTTGCCTTCCGTGCACCTGGTGGTCGATGGCTACAACGTGACCAAGACCGGCTACCCCGAACTCGCGCTGGTCGATCAGCGCGAGCGGCTCGGCATGCAAATGGCGTCGCTGGCCGCGCGCACCGGAGCCGAGATCACCGTTGTTTTCGACGGGGCCGGGGTGGTCGCTGTCCCATCGGCGTCACCGCGCGGCGTGCGGGTCCTTTTCTCCGATCCTGGCGTACTCGCCGACGATGTGATCAGGGCCATTGTCGCGGCGGAGCCGGAAGGACGGCCGGTGGTCGTTGTCACGTCGGATCGCGCGGTGGCCGATTCGGTCCGGCGCCGTGGCGCCCACCCGGTGCCCTCCGCGGTACTGATTGCCCGGTTGGGCCGCGTCTGACAGTAGCGTTTGAAAAATTGTCGGTGGTCGTTTTTAAGGTGATCCCTGGTTGGACCCTTCGAACGATCGGGGATGTGCCGTGATCATCGATTGCGACAAGTGCGTGATCAGGGGTGTTGGCTGTAAAGATTGTGTTATCAGCGTGCTGCTCGACGCACCGGAACACCTTGAGTTCGAGGAGCCGGAATTGCGGGCTTTCGATGCCCTTGCCGATGCCGGATTGGTGCCGAGGCTGCGCCTGATTCCGATCCACCCTCGCCGCGATTTCGTCGCCGAATCCGTCGACACACCCGAACTGCCCTTGCCAAGCGCCGAACGGTCGGCAAAGGGCGACGGACGGCAACAGCGGCAGGTCGGATAGGTGTCTTTCGATCGTGGACCGGGCGAATCCGGCCCAACATCGTTCGTACTTATGGCGTAGCGCGGGACGTTTTCGGGTACCCGCGGTAGACGACTCCGGGCAGGTTCCGTAACCTGTCCGAGACCTCGCGGCGGTCAGCTGTTGGCAAAGGACAGCGACGCGGGGCCACCGCCGGATCGGCCTGTCGGGGACCGAACCGAAGCGCAAGGCAGTTGCTGTGTTCGTCAGCTCACACGTGTGGGTGTTGAGCTGGGCCTATGGCCGAACACGGCGCGCGAGGACCGGCGGTCGGATGTACGAAGGAGACGCGCGCTACGTGGCCTCAAACCGACTGAAGCGCACGATGCGCGGCGCACTTGCCGCAACCGCCGTGGTCGCAGTGATCGGCGCAACCCCCTCTTTGGCCGACCCAGCCCCGAGCAACAATCCCGCTCCCCCCACCATGCCGACCGGTACCCCGCTGCAGCAGTACCAGCAGCTGGCCACCCAGGCCAGTGACCTGCAGGAGCAGCTGCTGACCGCGCAGGACCAGCAGAAGAAGGCGCAGACCACGCTCGACCAGGCCAACGCCGACCTCGGCAAGGCCCAGCAGGCCCTGCAGGCCGCCGAGAACCAGGAAGCCGGCCTTCGCGGCCAGGTCGACCAGCTCACCGAGGCCCAGTACGAAGGTGCCCGGTTCGGCCAGCTCTCCGCCCTGCTCACCGGTAGCTCCGCAAAGGACTACCTGGACAAGGCGACGATGCTGCAGGACCTGGCGGTGGACAGCTCGAAGACCCTTGGCTCCATGCAGGCCGCGACCGATGCCGCTACCGCGGCGCAGCAGCGCGCCAGCAAGGACCAGAAGACCGCGCTGGACGCCACCAACGCGGCCAACGCACTCGTCGCCCAGATCCATCAGGAGCAGAACCAGCTGGCTCCGCTGATCCAGCAGGCCCAGAACGCGGAGAAGAAGGTCGCGCCGTCCGCCCTGAAGCAGTCGCTGAACCCGAACGACTTCATTGCGCCGCCCGGTGCGGCCGGGACCGCGATCAGGACGGCCGAGGCACAGATCGGCAAGCCGTACGTGTGGGCGGCGGCTGGTCCGGGCTCGTTCGACTGCTCCGGCCTGATGCTGTACTCGTGGGCAGCGGCCGGCATCAGCCTGCCGCACTCGAGCCAAGAACAGTCCACCATGGGTGCGTACGTGCCACTGAGCCAGCTGCAGCCCGGTGACCTGATCTTCTTCGGCTCCTCGTCGAGCACCATTCACCACGTCGGCATGTACGTCGGCAACGGTGACATGGTCGATGCGCCGAACAGCGGTGAGGACGTCAAGATCCAGCCCATCTTCAGCGGTGCCCTGTTCGGTCGCCGTCTCGCTGGCTGAGCAGCGCGTTTCACTTTCCGTGGGCCCGGGGCGCCGATGCGCGCCCCGGGCCCACGTCGTATGCGGCGGGTGTCCGGATACGCTCGGGTAATGCGCAGGACCCTGCTCGTCACCAATGACTTCCCGCCGCGTCAGGGTGGCATTCAGACGTACCTGCACACCTTGGCCGGCTACCTGCCCCCCGAGGACCTGGTCGTGTACGCGCCGGCCTGGGAGCGGGGTGTCGAGCACCATCCCGAGTTCGACGCGGCGCAGCCCTACCGCGTGGTCCGGCATCCGACGTCGCTGATGCTGCCCACCCCGGACGTGGCGCGGCGCGCGACCGCGATCCTGCGCGAAGAACGCTGCGAAGCGGTCTGGTTCGGCGCGTCCGCGCCACTCGCGCTGCTGACCCCCGCGCTGCGCGCGGCTGGTGCGAAGCGGGTGGTCGCGTGCACGCACGGCCACGAGGTCGGCTGGTCGATGTTGCCCGGCGCGCGGCAGGCGCTGCGGCAGATCGGCTCGACCGTGGACGTGCTGACCTTCGTCAGCCGCTACACCCGGTCCCGGTTCTCCGCCGCGTTCGGCCGCATGGCGCCGTTGGAGCATCTGCCCTCCGGCGTCGACATCGTCACCTACCGGCCCGATCCGGCGGCGCGGGCCGAGATCCGCGCCCGCTACGGCCTCGGCGACCGGCCGACGGCGGTGTGCATTTCGCGGCTGGTCCCGCGCAAGGGCCAGGACATGCTGATCCGGGCGTTTCCGGCAATCCGCAAACGAGTTCCGGACGCGGCACTGTTGATCGTTGGCGGCGGCCCGTACGAGGGCAAGCTGCGGGCGCTGGCACAGGAAAACGGCGTCGCCGACGACGTGATCTTCGCCGGATCGGTGCCCTGGAGCGAACTGCCCGCCCACTACGCGGCGGGCGATGTGTTCGCGATGCCGTGCCGGACCCGCGGCCGAGGACTGGACGTCGAAGCGCTGGGCATCGTGTTCCTCGAAGCGGCAGCGTCGGGCCTGCCGGTCGTCGCCGGTCGTTCCGGTGGCGCACCGGAGACCGTGCGGGATGGGATCACCGGCCACGTTGTCGACGGCCGTGACGTGGCGGAACTGGCGGACGTCGTCGGCGGCCTGCTGGCCGATCCGGAGCGCGCGGCCAAGATGGGCGCGGCCGGGCGAGAGTGGATGCGCGAGGAATGGCGCTGGGTCGACCTGGCCGAGCGGCTCCGCTCCTGGCTCGACGGCTGAGTGACCAGGCTCGTTCCAGCTTGCTGATGGCTTGCTTGGGATGGATCGGCACTATGCCGCCATTTCGGGCGCGAGCGCACCGTTGAGAGCTGCGTAACAGAGTTTTCTTCGACAGCACCCAGTCTGCTGGCTCACACTGGAGGCAGGGAACTGGCTCTGGTGACCGTCCGTTGCTTCATCAGGTACGTCCACCGGTTGACCCGGAGACCAACCCTGGGACCGATGCTCACGCACCGGCCGGCGACGATGATGATGGGTGAACCGCCCACGGGATCGAGGTACGGCCAGATGACCAGTCCTGATGCGATGCGTGCGTCAGACGGGGACCGCGAGAGGGTCGTGCAGGCGCTGCAGGAACAGGTGGGAGAGGGCAGGCTGACGCTTCAGGAGTTCGAGGAGCGCAGCACCGCCGTCTACGAAGCCAAGACCGTCGGCGAACTGCGCAAACTTCTCGAGGACCTGCCGGTTGACGTGTTCCCGCGGTCCGCACCGCCCCCTTTTGGGATGGGCGCCGGCTGGCAACAGCCCTTCCCGATGCCTGCCGTTCCGCCATGGCAGCAGCAGAGGATCGCGCGCGCGGGCCGGCCGAACCCGGTGTTGTTCGTGGTGCTGGCGTTCATGGTGTTCGCGGTGGTCGGCAGCATCGTCACCTTGACGCCTTACGTCCTGCCGTTGGTGTTTCTTTCGTTCTTCATGCTCCGGGCGGCGGCTCGTGGCGGCGGTGGGCGACGGTATCCGCCATACGGCCGCTGAGGTTTCTGGTCGGTGTCCAGCCTTAACAGCCGCAGCACCTCGCGTGCTGCGGCTGTACCAGTTTCGTGCTGGTGGGCTATGTGTATTTCGGAGTCGTGGCGCATGCTGACCTGCGAACATCCGGTGTTATGTTCGCAGTTGCCTTCGCGGGCTGATTAGCGCACCCGAATGGCGGATGAACCCGACGCTGCGGATCCTTTATCGTCGGTATGTGCCGTTCCTGGCCATTGAATCAGGGGAATCGGGGGGTCGCCAATGGTGTCAAAGGTGTCCATGCGCAGGGCTGTTGTGCGGATGCTTGTGGTTTTGGCCACAGTCAGCGGGATCACGGTAGGGTTCGCGGGCATCGCGTCAGCCTCGGTGTTTTGGTGCAGTCCGCCGTATCAGAGTTGGTGTGCGCTGGCGAAAGCGAACGTGAATATTCGATCGGAGCCTGATTCCGGTTCGGTTTCAAGATACGTTGTTCCGAAAGGGGACAGCGTCGACTTGGTCTGCTGGGTAGACGGTCAGTCAATTAACGGCGACAGCATTTGGTACCTTGGTTTCGATACCACTCCTGCCGTGCCGTCGCCCACGGATTACATTTCGGGCTATTACCTTAGTACTGGGCATGATCCTGCTGCCAGCGTAAATAAGTGTGGGTAGGCGGCATTATCACGCTCGTCAGCTTGACAGTTTCTTGATGTTCGACGGCGCTGTCCGAGGCGGTGTTGTCGCACAACTCACCGACTCGGGCCGTGCCGTCGTTTTGCTCCCTGCGTTGGCTGCGGCGAAATTTGGGCTAGCGGGTGTAGATGGCGGCGATGTCGGCCTCGTAGCGCTTGGCCACGATGGCACGGCGCAGTTTGAGGCTCGGCGTCATTTCGCCGCCTTCTTCGGTGAAGTCGACCGGCAGGATGCGGAACTTGCGGATCGACTCGGCCTTGGACACGGCCTGGTTCGCTTCGTCGACGGCGCCCTGCACCTCGGCGAGCAGGTCGGGGTCCTGGGAGAGTTGGGCGACGGTGGCGTGGGCGGGCTTGCCGTGCTGTGCTTTCCAGGACGGGAAGAACTCTTCGTCGATGGTGATCAGCGCGCCGATGAACGGCTGCTTGTCGCCGACGACCATGCACTGGCTGATCAGCGGGTGCGCGCGCAGCCGGTCTTCGAGGACCGCCGGTGACACGTTCTTACCGCCCGCGGTGACGATGATTTCCTTTTTGCGGCCGGTGATCCGCAGGAAGCCCTCGTTGTCGAGCGAGCCGAGGTCGCCGCTGTGGAACCAGCCTGACTCCAGCGCTTCCTTGCTGGCGGTCTCGTTGTTCCAGTAGCTGCTGAACACGACCGGTCCGCCGATCAGGATTTCGCCGTCGGCGGCGATCCGGACCGACGTGCCTGCGACCGGCTTGCCGACGGTGCCGACGCGGAAGGCGTCTTCGGTGTTCACGCAGCACGCGGCGCTGGTCTCGGTCAGGCCATAGCCTTCGTAGACGGGCACGCCGATGCCGCGGAAGAAGTGCGCCATCCGCTCGCCGAGCGGCGCGCCACCGGACACCGCCGCGTTGCAGCGGCCGCCGAGGGCGGCGCGGAGCCTGCTGTACACGAGCCGGTCGAACAGGGCGTGCTTGAGCTTGAGGCCGAGGTTCGCGCCGCCGTTGTCCATCGCCTCGCTGTAGGCGACCGCGGTCGCTTCGGCGGCGTCGAAGATCTTGCCCTTGCCGGTGCTGTGCGCGGTCTGCTTCGCGGTGTTGTAGACCTTCTCGAACACGCGCGGCACGGCCACCACGAAGGTGGGACGGAAGGTGCCCAGGTCGGCGACGAGGTTCTTGACGTCCGGCGTGTGGCCGAGGGTGAGCCGGGCGTAGATGCAGGTCAGGGTGAGCGCGCGGGCCAGCACGTGGGCGAGCGGGAGGAACACCAGCAGCGAGTTGCCGGGCTGCAGCATGCTCGGGAACGCGTTGACGTCCGCGCGCACCTCGGCGAGCAGGTTGCGGTGGGTGAGTTCGCAGCCCTTGGGGCGGCCGGTGGTGCCGGAGGTGTAGACGATGGTGGCGGTGTCGTCGGCGCGGACCGAATGCCTGCGGTGGTGCACGTCGTGGTCGCCGAGTTCGGCGCCGAGCGCGATCAGTTCGAGGACCGCGCCGGCCGGCGCGTACCGGCCGGCCCCGGCTGGCGGCTCGATCTGCCAGACGTGGCTGAGGCCGCGAGCGCGGGCCCGCACGCCGTCGACGGTGCTGCGGTGCGCCGAGGTTTCGACGATCACGGCGCGCGCGGCGGAGTCGGTGACGATCCACTCGACCTGTTCGGCCGAGGACGTCTCGTAGATCGGCACGGTCACGCAGCCCGCGGCCCAGATCGCGTAGTCGAACAGGGTCCACTCGTAGCGGGTCTTGGACATCAGGCAGACCCGGTCGCCGGCCCGCAGGCCCGCGGCCATCAGGCCCTTGGCGACGGCCATGACCTGGGCGGCGAAGTCGCGCGCGGTCAGATCGACCCAGGTCCCGTCCACCCGCCGTTGGATACTGACCACGTCGCCGAAGCGATCCGCGTTGGCCCACACCATGTCGGTGAGGTTTTCCTCGTCGGCGACCATGGTGTTGTTGCCTGCCGGGACGGTGAACTCGCGCACGTCAACCTCCGCGCCCTGAAGATGTTACTGGTGGGAAACCTAGCGTGTGAGTGGCGCTCGACACCAGGTTGGGGCCTCGGAGCGTCCACGGCGCGTCCATGGCAGGTCTGCTGCCTGGGCGAACGCATGGCATTCTGCACCGCGTGAGCACGGTGGACATCGTGGACGAGACCTTTGTGGTCGTTGCCCCGAAGGTGGTTGCGACCGCTTTCGCCGATCCGGCCAATTGGCGCCGGTTGTGGCCGGATCTCCGACTCGAGGTGTATATGGACCGCGGCGCGGAGGGGCTGCGCTGGACGGTGCGCGGCGCGCTGGTCGGCACCATGGAGGTCTGGCTGGAGCCGATGCTCGACGGGACGCTGCTGCATTACTTCTTGCGCGCCGATTTGCCCGGCTCGCCTGATCCCCGGGATGCCGAGCGGGAGCGGCGGCGCAGGCAGCTGGCGACGAAGCGGCTCACGCTGGGGCTGAAGATGTCGCTGGAGCACGGCCGCGCGCCGGGTTGTCCGCCGGTGGAGTGAGATTCGTGGCCGGGCGCCGTTCAGACCGGGGGATTCGCGGTGGGCGGGCCGATCTGCCGGGGATGATCTCTTCCTCGGGTCCGACCTGGCCGGATACGTTTTCCGCATGAGTTTTGACGAGGGGTTGCTGCGGCGGGCGATCGAGTTGTCGGCGGTCGCGGTGAAGAGCGGGAACGGGCCTTATGGGTCGCTGCTGGCCGGGCCGGACGGGACCGTGTTCGCGGAGGAGTGGAACACCACGACCACGGACAACGACATCACCGCGCATCCGGAGTTGAAGCTGGCGCGCTGGGCCGCTCGCGAACTCGACCCGAATGTAGCCGCGACAACAACCATGTACACGAGCTGTCAGCCGTGCGGAATGTGTTACGGCGCGATCCAGCGGTCCGGGCTGGGGCGGGTGGTGTTCGCGCTGACCGGCGAGCAGGCCGGGGAGCTGACGCCGGGGGAGGCGTGGCCGGAGGTGCCGCACGACGGACCGCACCTGTACGAGGAGGCGCGGGTTCCATTCGGTCGCCCGAACGGCTGACCGTGCAGGACGGGCACGTCCACACCGAATGGTCCTGGGACACGGTGACCGGGGCGATGACCGGCTCCTGCGAGCGGGCGATCGAGTGCGGGCTGGGCTCGATCGCGTTCACCGAGCACGCCGATCTGAGCCCGTGGGCGATTCCGGCGCGGCTGCGATCCGAGCTGCCGGAGCATTTCCGGGTGTTGCTCAGCGCCGAGGGCATCCTGACCGCGCCGGTGCTGGACGTGACCGGGTATCTCGCGGCGATCGCGGAGTGCCGGGATCGGTTTCCAGGGTTGCTGGTGCTGTCCGGAGTGGAGTTGAGCGAACCGCACTGGCACGCGGAACAGGCCGGCGCGCTGGTTCGGTCCGGCGATTTCGACCGGGTGCTGGGTTCGGTGCACGCGTTGCGCGGCGCGGCCGGGAACCTGCTGGTGGACACGTTGCAGGGGCGGCGCGATCCGGGACAGTTGGTCCGGGACTATCTGGGCGAGGCGTTGCTGCTGGCCGAGTCGGACGCGGCGTTCGAGGTGCTGGCGCACGTCGACTATCCGTTGCGTGGCTGGCCGGACGGGGACGTGCGCGGGTTCGAGGAGGAGTTCCGGGCGGTGTTGCGCGCGTTGGCCCGCTCCGGGCGGGTGCTGGAGGTGAACACGCGGATCACGCCGAGCGCGGAGATCGTGCGGTGGTGGCACGAGGCCGGCGGGCGCGCGGTCGCGTTCGGGAGCGACGCGCACGATCCGCTCGACGTGGCACGCCGGTTCGCCGACGCCGCCGCGATGGTGGCGGCGGCCGGGTTCGCGCCGAACGACGAGCCGCACGGCTTCTGGCTTCGGTGACCCCGGTCACCGCCGGTCTGGATCAGCTCGTCGTAGGGTTTTGGCATGCGGGTCAGCGTGGTGTCCGATGTGCACGGCAATGCCGACGCGCTGGCCAGGGCCGGCGACGGGGCCGACGCTGTCGTGGTGCTCGGCGACCTGCTGGACTTCGTGGACTATCACGATCACGGCGGCGGCATCCTCGGCGCGGTGTTCGGCCCGGACAAGGTCGCCAAGTTCGCTGAGCTGCGCCGCGGCAGGCAGGGCGCGGTCGCCGCGTACGCGCGGTCGCTGTGGGCCAGCCTGGACAACGCGGGCGAGGTGATCGAGGAAGCGATCCGCGACCAGTACACCAAGCTGTTCGCGGCGATGACCGCGCCGACCTACGCGACCGCGGGCAACGTGGACGCCCCCGCGCTGTGGCCGGAGTACGCCGGGCGCAACGTGCGCATCCTGGACGGCGAAACCGTCGACATCGGCGGGCTGAGGTTCGGGTTTGTCAGCGGCGGGCTGCTGCCGGAGGGCGCGACCGTGCGGCGGACCGGGGTGTGGGTGCCGAACCTGCGGCCGGAGGCCGAGTTCGCCTCCCGCCTCGCCGCGCTGGGCGAGATCGACGTGCTGTGCAGCCACATCCCGCCCACGGTGGCCGAACTCACCTATGACGTCGTCGCGCGCCGCTTCGAGTACGGGTCGGCGTCGTTGCTGCACGTCATCCGGGAGCGTCGGCCGAGGTGGCACCTGTTCGGGCACGTGCACCAGCCGCTGGCGCGGCGGATGCGGATCGGGCACACCGAGTGCGTGAACGTGGGTCATTTCCAGCGCACCGAGACCCCCTACCTGCTGAGCTGGTAGCCGAACAACCGGTAGCCTGCCTCGCATGGCCGACGAGTCCACCCAGTCCATCGTGATCGATGCGCCGCCCGAGCGGATCATGGCGGTGATCGCGGATTTCGCCGCGTACCCGGAGTGGACCAACGCGGTCAAGCAGACCGAGGTGCTCACCGAGGGCGCGGACGGCCACGCCGAGCAGGTCCGGTTCAACCTGGACGCCGGTCCGATCAAGGACGTCTACACGCTGGCCTACGAGTGGGCCGAGGACGGCCTGAAGGTCAGCTGGACGCTGGTCAAGGGCCAGATGCAGAAGGCCCAGGAGGGCAGCTACACGCTCACCCCGAAGGGTGAGCGCACCGAGGTTACCTACACTCTGTCGGTGCAACTGGCCATCCCGTTGCTCGGCCTGCTGCGGCGCAAGGCCGAAAAGGTGATCATGGACACCGCCCTGAAGGAACTCAAGCGACGGGTGGAGAACGGCGGCTGAGGCCAACATGCGGGTCCTGCTGTTCACCGGCAAGGGGGGCGTTGGCAAGACCACGCTCGCCGCGGCGACCGCCGCCCGGCTGGCCATCGACGGCCGCAAGACCCTGGTGGTGTCGACCGATCCGGCGCACTCCCTCGGCGACGCGTTCGGCGTGCCGCTGACCCACGAGCCGACCGAGATCGGCGGTGAGAGCGCACCCGGCCTGTACGCGGGCCAGATCGACGCGCGCAGGCTGGTCGACGGCAGCTGGCAGGAGCTGCGCGGGCATCTGCGCACCTTGCTGGCCGGGGCCGGGCTGGACGAGCTGGATGCCGAAGAGCTGACCGTGCTCCCCGGCGTCGAGGAGCTGCTGGCCCTGTCCGAGGTGTACCGGCTGGCCGCGGCCGGGCCGTGGGAACTGGTCGTCGTCGACTGCGGGCCGACCGCGGAAACGTTGCGGCTGCTGGCGTTGCCCGAAGCGCTGGCCGACTATCTGGAGCGGCTGTTCCCGACGCATCGGCGGGTGGTGCGCGGCGTGCTGGCCGGCCTGGCCGGGGTGCGCAACACCGAACGCTGGGACGCCGCCGCCGACGCGCTGGGCCGTCTCGCCGAGCGGCTGGACGCGTTGCGCCGCATGCTGGCCGACCCGGCCAGTACCAGTGTCCGGCTGGTGCTCACGCCGGAGCGCGTGGTCGCGGCCGAGACACGCCGGACGTTGAGCGCGTTGGCGTTGCAGGACATCCGGGTGGACACGGTGATCGCCAATCGGCTCGTCCCGGCGTTCGAGGAGCCGGGCGCGGCCGGTGACTGGCTGGCGACCCGGCGGGCCGAGCAACTGATCGTGCTCGACGAACTGACCAGCGGCACCGATCTGACCGTGCGCACCGTGCCGCACCGGGCCAACGAACCCATTGGCACACCGGCACTTCTGGCCCTGGCCGCCGAACTCTACGGCGACGGCGACCCGATGGCCGGAACAGATGCCGAACGCGCACCGTTGTTGTCCGTGACCGGTGGTGGGCGAGACCTCGACTCCGCGTTCCAGTTGCGCATCTCGGTTCCGCTGACCGCGGACGCCGACATCGATCTGGCCAGGGTCGACGACGAACTCGCGCTCACCATTGACGGGCGCCGCAGGCTGATCGGCCTACCGGCCGCGTTGCGGCGCTGCACGGTGACCGGGGCGGATGTCGACGAGCAGGGCGTGCTGGTGCATTTCCGGCCCGACCCAGCGGTTTGGATGCGATGAGTCATGGACCAGCCCGAATGGGATGACGCCGCACCACCTGGCGCGAAGATCGCCGAGGAGTTCAAGCTGCTGCTCGGTGTCCTCGCCGACCGCGCCGAACCGTGGCTGACCAAGCTGGCCACCGGCCCGGACGGCGCCGAGCACACCCCGGCGACCTGCGGCTGGTGCCCACTGTGCGCGGGCATGGCGGTGCTGCGCGGAGAGCGGCCGGAACTCGCGGTGCGCGCGGCCGAACACGCCTCCGGACTGCTGGCCGTGCTGCGTGCCTCGCTCGCGGAACGTCCGCCTGCCGCACCGGAATCGGAGCCCGAAACCGAGGAACCGCAACCGGAGCCGGAGCGGGTGCAGAAGATCGCGATCCGCCGCCGTGACTCGGCCGGCGGCCCGGGGAGCGAGGCGTGAACCAGTGCTGACGGTGGGGGTCGACGTCGGCGGCACGAGCATCCGCGCGGGCGTGGTGGATTTCCGGGGCGACGTACTGGACCTGACCAGGACCGGCACGCCCAGCGGTGAGCAGGCGCTCGACGACGCGATCGTCGGCGTGATCAGCGAACTGACCGGGCGGCACCGGATCACCGCGGTCGGGCTCGCGGTCGCCGGGTTCGTCGCCGAGGACCGGCGCACCGTCCGGTTCGCGCCCCACCTGGCCTGGCGGCAGGCGCTGATCGCGGACCGGATCTCCAACCGGATCGGCCTGCCGGTCGTACTGGAACACGACGCGAATGCGGCAGCGCTGGCCGAGCATCGCTTCGGCGCCGCGCGCGGGTCGTCGGTCGCGATCCTGATCGCGCTGGGTACCGGGATCGGCGCCGGCCTGCTGCTGGACGGGCGGATCTTCCGGGGCGCGTACGGGGTCGCCCCCGAACTCGGCCACCTGACCCTGGTACCGGGCGGGCGGCCGTGCTCGTGCGGGAAGAACGGCTGCTGGGAGCGGTATTGCAGCGGCACCGCGCTGGCCACCACCGCGATCGAACTGCTCGCCGGTCACCAGGGCACGCCGTCGCTGCTGGTGCGGGAGGCCGCGGCGGATTCGCGGTCGATCACCGGCCGCCGGGTCGCGGCCGCCGCGCGCGACGGCGACCCGATCGCCTGCCAGGCCATGGCCGAGCTGTCGCACTGGCTCGGTGAGGGGTTGGCGCTGGTCGCGGACGTGTTCGACCCGGAGATCGTGGTGATCGGCGGCGGGCTGTCCGAGTCGGCCCCGCTCTACCTCGATGACGCCCGCGAGCACTACGCGAAGGCGGTGACCGGGGCCCGGCACCGGCCGCTGGCCCGGATCCGCACCGCGCAGCTGGGTGACGACTCGGCGATCGTGGGCGCGGCGACGCAGGCAGCGGAAACGGTCAGCCCGATCCGGCAGATGGCCAGGATCGGTCTCAAGGGCTACGCGGCCCGGCGGCGAAGTTCGTAGCTCAGATCTGGGCGCCGTCGTCGCGGTCGCCGTGATCGGGCGGGTTGCCGTGCCGGATGCGCAGCACCAGCCAGCCGATGCCCGCGGCCAGCGCGACCAGGCCGAGCGGGGTGCCGATCGGCGTACCGAGGCCGATGATCGTCGGCACGATCAACAGCAGCAGACCGACCGCGATCAGTAACATCCCCACGATCGTGCCCGCGCGTGGCTTCGGGAACGGCGGCGGCTCGGGCGGGACGTAGTGCTCCTCGTCGCTGGCGCTCGCCCAGTCCCAGTCCTGGCCGGTGGTGCGCCAGCCGGCCGGTTCGGTGGTGGCCGCCTGCGGCGCGCTCGCCGCCGGTTCGGCAGCCGTCGCCGGGCCGGTCTCGGTCACCGGATCTTCCTCGGTCAGGAAAGATCCGAGCCCCTCGCGTTCCAGGCCAGCGACGATCTCGGCGAACGCCGCGTCGACGTCCTCCGGCCCGTCCGGCCCTCTGGTCATACCCATCTCACCCGCCTACGCTCTCCTGCTCCCCATCGTCGCACGGACCGAACGAAGATGGGGCACAGTAATGACCCAGTAAGGGAAATCTCCCCGCACGGGCTCCTTAGGCAGAGCGGTCGTCGTAATCTTCGAGGCCGTCGTCGGGCAGCCACTTGTGCGACCAGGTGATCACTTCGCCGAGTACCCGTTCCAGATCGAGGCCCATCTCGGTGAGGTGGTACTCGACCTGGACCGGCGTGCTCGGGATGACCTCACGGCGGAGTAGCCCGTCCGCTTCCATGGTGCGCAGGCGGGCGGCGAGCATGGTGTCGCTCAGGCCGGGCACCGCGGCCTTGATCTGCGCGTACCGGTGCGAGCCGGTGAACATCACCCGCAGGATCGCCCCGGTCCACTTGGTGCCGATCATCTCGATGGCGGAGTGGTACCGGGTACACACGCGGTGCACGTCGTCCATGGCCAAATCCTCATTCAGTCCAGCGGGGTCAGGCTCTCCCTGGCCCGGTCGCGCAGCGGTGCCAACGCCTTGGTCACCAGAACCAACTCGTCCAGCATGACCTTGCTCGCGGTCTGCATGACGTCGTTTGGCTGGATTTTGCGCTCCTCGTCCAGGAACTGTTGTACGAACGGGATGGAAACCGCCTCGGGCAGCGGCGTCATTTTGAGGGTGGTGAGCACCTGCTTGATCATCTGGGCAGCGCGGGTGCCCGCCGCGACGCCGCCGTAGCTGACCAGGCCGACCGGCACGTAGTGCCACTCCTGGTTGAGGTAGTCCAGGGCGTTCTTCAGCTCGGCGTTGAAGCCGTAGTTGTACTCGGGCATGACCAGGATGAACGCGTCCGCCTCGACGACCTTGCCTGCCCAGTCCTTCGTGTGCTGGTGGACGTACTTGCGCATCCGGGGGTGGTGCGGCTCGTTCATGAAGGGCAGGTTGACCTCGGCCAGGTCGACCAGCTCCACCTCGTCGAACCCGCCGTGTTCGACGGCTTCGTCGCGGATCCACCGCGCGACCGACGGGCCGACCCGGCCGGGGCGGGTGCTCGCGATGATGATCTCCAGCTTGGACACGACTGCGCTCCAGGTCTCGTGAAGGTTCAACTCTCAACTACATGCTAAGACGATCTGAGCGACTAAGCAAATCTTAGTTTGCGGGTCGCCGGGCAAAGGTCGTTAGGCTGGCCCTGTGACGTGGTACACACCCGGCACAGTGGGATAGGGAGGCGCACGGCGCGGTGCTCTACACGTTGATGAAGTACGTGCTGCTCGGTCCGGTGCTGCGGCTGTTCTTCCGGCCGAAGATCGAGGGGCTTGAGCACATCCCGCCGACCGGCGGCGCGGTGCTGGCCAGCAATCACCTCGCGGTCGCCGACTCGTTCTTCCTGCCGCTGATGGTGCCGCGCCGGGTGACCTTCCTCGCCAAGCGCGAGTACTTCACCGGGACCGGGCTCAAGGGCAGGCTGCAGAAGATGTTCTTCGCAGGCGTCGGCCAGGTGCCGATCGACCGCTCCAGCGGCGCGGCCGCGCAGGCGGCCCTGGACACCGGCGTGCGGCTGCTGATCGGCGGCTCGCTGCTGGGCATCTACCCGGAAGGCACCCGCTCCCCGGACGGCAGGCTCTACAAGGGCAAGACCGGCCTGGCTCGGATGGTGTTGCAGTCGAGGGTTCCGGTGATCCCGGTGGCCATGTTCGGCACCGACAAGGCCAACCCGATCGGGTCCAAGATGTGGCGGCCCTACCCGATCCGGATCAAGATCGGCCCGCCGATGGACTTCTCCCGCTACGACGGCCTGGCCGGTGACCGGTTCGTCGAGCGCTCGGTCACCGACGAGATCATGTACGCGCTGATGGAGCTGTCCGGTCAGCAGTACGTGGACGTCTACGCGGCCAAGGTGAAGGAAGACCTGGACAAGGCGGCGGCCAACGGGGTCGCGCCCAAGGTGCCGGTGCAGGGCAAGCCGATCGAGCCGGAGCGGATGCGCAGCACGACGAGCTGAAGCCGATCACTAGGCTGAACCGATGCGGTTCTTCTACGACTGCGAGTTCATCGAGGACGGCGTCACCATCGATCTGGTGTCCATCGGAGTCGTCGACGAAACCGGACGCGAGTACTACGCGGTATCCACCGAGTTCGACCCGGACAAGGCCGGGCCCTGGGTGCGGGCGCACGTGCTGCCCAAGCTGCCACCGCCCAGCGATCCGGCCTGGCGCTCGCGCGCCCGGATCCGCGCCGACCTGCTCGAGTTCTTCGGCGTGAACAACGCGCAGCGCGCCGACATCGAACTGTGGGCGTGGATCGCCGCCTACGACCACGTCGCGCTGGCCCAGTTGTGGGGCGCGATGCCCGCGCTGCCCCGCCAGATCCCGCGCTTCACCAACGAACTGCGGCAGCGCTGGGAGGACGCGGGCAGGCCCAAGTTGCCGCCCGCCCCCTCCGACGCGCACGACGCGCTCGCCGATGCTCGGCACAACCTGGTCCGCTGGCGCATCATCGAGGGCGTACGCGGCGCGAGTTGACCCAGCGCGAGTTAACCCGGCGTTTCCCGGTCGTTTCCCGGTCCCGATGAGATGCGGCAACACGCCAGGTCTAGGGTGGCTGCACCGATACAGTTAGAGGTCTGTACACATAACTTTCAGGAGCGATGGACATGCGCATCGGTGTGCTCACCGGCGGTGGTGACTGCCCAGGCCTGAACGCGGTGATCCGCGCGGTCGCCCGCAAGGGCATCGAGGAACACGGTTGGGAGATCGTCGGCTTCCGCAACGGGTGGCAGGGCCCGCTGGAGAACCTGACCCGGCCGATCGGGCTCGCCGATGTGGAGGACATCCTCATCCGCGGCGGCACGATCCTCGGTTCCTCGCGGACCAACCCCTACAAGGTCGACGGCGGTGTCGAGCGCATCCGCGAGGTGCTCGCCGAGAACGGCGTCGACGCGCTGGTCGCCATCGGCGGTGAGGACACCCTGGGCGTCGCCAAGAAGCTCACCGACGACGGCATCGGCGTCGTCGGCGTGCCGAAGACGATCGACAACGACCTGGGCGCCACCGACTACACCTTCGGCTTCGACACCGCGGTGCACATCGCGACCGAGGCCATCGACCGGCTGCGCACGACCGCCGAGTCGCACCACCGCGCGCTGGTCGTCGAGGTCATGGGCCGCCACGCGGGCTGGATCGCGCTGCACTCCGGCCTGGCCGGCGGCGCCAACGTGATCCTGGTGCCAGAGCGCCAGTTCAGCGTCGACCAGGTCGTCGAATGGGTGGAGAAGCGTTTCGAGCGCCAGTACGCGCCGATCATCGTGGTCGCCGAGGGCGCCATCCCGCAGGGCGGCGGCGAGGTGCTGCTCTCCGGCGAGAAGGACGCGTTCGGGCACGTGCAGTTCGGCGGCATCGGTGACTGGCTGGCCAAGGAGATCGCCAACCGCACCGGCAAGGAGTCCCGCGCGGTCGTGCTCGGCCACGTGCAGCGCGGTGGCACCCCGACCGCCTACGACCGCGTGCTGGCCACCCGCTTCGGCCTGCACGCGGTGGACGCGGTGCACGACGGCGACTTCGGCGTGATGGTCGCGCTGCGCGGCACCGACATCGTCCGGGTCAAGCTGTCCGAGGCGACCGCCGAGCTGAAGACCGTGCCCGCCGAGCGCTACGAAGAGGCCGAAGTCTTCTTCGGCTGATCTTTTAAGTCTCACCCAGCGTCGCCAATGCGCCGCTCTCCGTGATTGGAGAGCGGCGTATTGCTGTGTTTCGCGCCCTCTGTCTATCGACCGGGTAAGCCCGTGTATTAAGTTAGGCTTACCTGACATGGTGGGACTTGGTGGAGGCGACGTGTGGGCTGATGGTCTGCCCAATCTGTTGATCGGGTTACGCGAAGGGCTGGAAGCAGGCCTGGTGGTCAGCATCCTGCTCGCGGCCGTGCGGCGCTTCGCCGCCGGTACCGGCGGACGCTCGAACTCCACCGCGCCGATCTGGTTCGGCGTCGCCGCCGCGATCGTGCTCGCCCTGAGTTTCGGGGCCGTGCTCACCTTCTACCGCTCCGTGCTCCCGACCACCGGCCAGGAAGCCCTCGGCGGCGCGCTCAGCGTGATCGCGGTTGTCCTGGTGACAGGAATGATTTTCTGGATGCGCCGCACCGCGCGTTCGCTGGCAGGCGAGCTGCGCGAGAAGGTCGCCGAAGCCATGAAGGTCTCCACCGCGGCCCTCGCCTTCACCGCGTTCCTCGCGGTCGGCCGGGAAGGCGTGGAAACCGCGCTGTTCCTGTGGACCGCCGCCCAGGCCTCCGGTCAGACCGTCGCTCCGCTGATCGGCGCCGCGATCGGTATCGCCATCGCCGTGCTGCTGTGTGTGTTGCTGTACAAGGGCGCCGCCAAGATCCGGCTCGACCTGTTCTTCAACCGCACCGCGATCCTGCTGATCGTCATCGCCGCGGGCGTGCTCGCCTACGGCCTCGGTGACCTGCAGGACGCGGGCTGGCTGCCCGGCCACAACTGGGTCGCTTTCGACCTCTCCCAGCACATCGACGCGTCGTCCTGGTGGGCGTCGCTCATCACCGGCGTCACCGAGCTTTCCCCGGTGATGACCTGGTTGCAGGTCGCGTTCTACCTCGGCTACCTCGCCGTCGTGCTGACCCTGTTCGTCCGCGAAGGCCGTCGCGCCAAGGCTCTGGTCGCGGCTCCCGTCGCGGCTCCCGCCGAAAAAACGCCGGAACCCGAGCCAGCACAGGAAAAACACCCCACCCCGAGCCGAACCCGCGCCCTTGTCGCAGGCGCGTTCGTCGTCCCACCCCTGATCGCCGCCGCGCTGATCGGGTTCGCGCCCGGCAGCGCCCAGGCCGCGCAGCAGATCACCGTGACCGGGACCTCGTGCGCGGCGGGCTGGTCGTCGGCACGGAGTGGCAGCCAGGGTTTCACCGTGGTCAACAAGTCCGGCCACACCGCGGAAGTCAACCTGATCCAGCAGTCCACCCAGGGCATCGTCGCCGAGATCGAAACCCTCGGACCGGCCACCTCGCAAACGCTGAACGCGACCCTGACCGACGGCTCCTACTCGTGGCACTGCCTGATCCAGGGCCAGGCCACGACCACGTCGGCGCAGGTCCAGGTGAGCGGGAGCGGAACCGGCGACCCGTCGGCCGCGCCGCCGGTCAAGCCGATCACCGTCGACGAACTGCAACCCGCCGCGGACGCCTACGACCGCTACGTCCAGCCGAAACTGGTCACGCTGGCCGGCCAGGTCAACCAGATCAAGACCGACCTCGGCGCGGGCAACATCCCGGCCGCGCAAGCGGATTGGCTGCAGGCGCAGCTGACCTGGGAACAGGTCGGCGCCGCCTACGGCAGCTTCGGCGACCTCGGCGACGCCATCGACGGTCTGCCCCAGGCCCTTCCACAGGGCGTGAACGACCCGGGCTTCACCGGCCTGCACCGCATCGAGTACGGCCTGTGGCACGGTCAGGGCGCGGCGGAACTCTTCCCGGTCGCCGACCAGCTCAGCAACGACATCACCACGCTGCAAGGGAAACTGCCGCAGATCACCGTCGACCCGACCGACATGCCGGTGCGCGCGCACGAGATCCTCGAAGACGCGCTGCGCGACCACCTCACCGGCATGACCGACGAAGGCTCCGGCGCCGCCTACGCCGAAACCTATGCCGACGTGCAGGGCACCCAGGTCGTACTCGGCATGCTGCGGAACCAGATCGACACCCGCCGCCCCGGCCTGCTGTCCACTGTGAACACACAGCTGAACACGCTGAGCCAGGCCCTGCTCGGCACCCAGTCGGGCGCCCAGTGGCAGAGCCTGACCGCGACCCCGTTGGCAGCAAGGCAAAAGGTCGACGCGGCGATCGGCGCAGTGCTGGAGAACCTGTCGATCATCCCGGACATCCTCGAAGTCCCCGCCCACTGACCTACCGCGCCGCAGGAGACAACACACCGATGGACATCAACCGACGCAATGTGCTCAAGGGCGTGGCGGCCGGGGTCGTGGGCACCGCGGTGACCGGCGGACTGATCGCCGCGGGCGCCAAAGCCGACGCCAACGCGGCCTCCTCCGCGTCGGACCCGGCCGGACCGGCCTCCGTGCCCTTCCACGGCGAGCACCAGGCCGGGATCACCACCCCGCAACAGCGCTACTCCACGCACGCCGCCTTCGACGTCACGGCCGCCAGCAAGGCGGATCTGCTCGCGCTGTTCAAAACCCTCACCGCCCGAGCCCGCGCCCTCACCGGCGGCGGAGCCGCCCCCGACCTCGGTGTCGGCTCGCCGCCAGCGGACAGCGACGTGCTCGGCCCGGACATCCCCGCCGACGGCCTCAGCATCACGCTCGCGGTCGGCGCCAGCCTGTTCGATGACCGCTTCGGCCTGGCCGCGAAGAAGCCGAAGAACCTCGTCCCGATGCGCAGCTTCCCCAACGACGCGTTACAGCCCAACCTCTGCCACGGCGACCTGATGCTTCAGTTGTGCGCCAACAATCCCGACACCGTGCACCACGCCCTGCGCGACATCGCCAAGCACACCCGCGGCGGCATGCAGGCGCGCTACCGCCAGGACGGCTTCGTCTCCCAGCCGCGCCCGTCCGGCGCGCCGCGCAACCTGCTGGGGTTCAAGGACGGCATCTCGCAGCCGCCGCCCAGCGAAGACGAAGACGTCCTCTGGGTGCAGCCCAACTCAGGTGAGCCCGCCTGGGCCGTCGGCGGTTCCTACCAAGTGACCCGGTTCATCCGGATGCTGGTCGAGTTCTGGGACCGGGTGTCCATCAACGAGCAGGAAAACATGTTCGGCAGGCGCCGTGATTCCGGTGCGCCGCTGGACGGTCAGAACGAGTCGGACGCGCCCGACTACACCAAGGACCCCAAGGGCGAGGTGATCCCGCTCGACTCGCACATCCGGCTCGCAAACCCGCGTACCGCCGCGACCGAGAAAAGCCGCATCCTGCGTCGCGGCTACAACTACGACAACGGTTTCGACGAGAACGGCAACATGTCGGCCGGTCTGGTGTTCACCTGTTTCCAGCAGGACGTGAAGCGCCAGTTCGAAGTCGTGCAAACCCGGCTGATCGATGAACCGCTCGTCGACTACATCCAGCCCTTCGGCGGTGGCTATTTCTTCGCGCTGCCCGGCGTGCGCAACTCCACCGACTTCTTCGGCAACGGCCTGCTCACCTGAGCTGATCGCGTGCTTGGTCAGCCGCGCCGGAGGCGCTCGAGGCCGTCGAGGATGAAATCGAGGGCGAACTCGAACTGGGCGTCGTCATCGCAGGGACCGAGGACACCGTCGTGGGTCACCGCGAGAGCCATCTCCACGATGTAGGGGAGGGTGGCGCCGAGTTGGCTGGCGAGGCTGGCGGCTGCCTCGGGGGGAAGGTCGCCGGTGTCGTCGAACAGCTCCTGGCTGAACCCGAGCAGGCGGCTGCCCAGGATGTGCAGGGCGTGATGTGTCTGGGCGACGGTGAAGCCGCCTTCGCGCAGGACGCCCAGCACGGTGTTGATGTAGTACATCGTCGCGGGCCCGGGCGCGGTCCGTGACTCGATCGGGCCCGGCGCCCACGGGTGGCTGAGGACGACGCCGCGTGCCGCCAGCGCCATCTGCCGCAGCGAGGTCTTCCAGTGGGCACCGCCGGTGGTCGTGGGGATCTCGCCGATGACGGCGTCGACCATGCCGTCGAGCAGGTCGTCCTTGTTGCGGACGTGGGTGTAGAGCGACATCGCCTCGACACCGAGTTCCTGCGCGAGCCTGCGCATGCTGATCGACTCGATGCCGTCCCGATCCGCGAGTTCGATGCCGGCTGCCACCACTCGTTCCCTGGTCAGCTGCGGGCGGCGTTCGGGGCCCTGATTGCCCGGTCCAGCGATCTTCATGAGCCAATCCTCCCTTGACGCCCTTACGGTGTAAGTATTAGCCTTACGGCGTAAGTCGAGCCTTACACCGTAAGGATCAGTTGACCTTATCAGAGCAGGAGGAACCAGCCCATGACGACCGATCCGGCCACGATGCAGGCCATCATCCAGGACGGCTACGGACCAGCGGAGCGCGTACTTCGGCTCGATCAGACCGCCAGACCGACGACCGGCGCCGACGACGTCCTGGTCCGAGTCCGGGCCACCAGCGTCAACACCCCGGACTGGGCCACCGTCGCAGGGGTGCCCTACGCCATGCGCGTGCAGTCCGGGCTACGGCGACCGACCTACCCGGTGCGAGGCAGCGACGTCGCGGGCATCGTGGAAGCGGTAGGACCGCAGGTCACCGACCTCCAGCCCGGCGACGAGGTGCTCGGCTCCTTGTGGGACAGCGCCAACGGCTCGCACGGTGGGACGTTCGCGCACTACACCGTCGCCCCGGCAACGCAGTTGGTGAAGAAGCCGGCCAACCTCAGCTTCGAAGAGGCCGCCGCGTCGGTCATGACCGGGTTGACCGCGCTGGTCGCGATGCGCGACGTGGGCCGGGTCCGCCCCGGCATGCGGGTGCTCATCAACGGAGCCTCGGGCGGCGTCGGGACGATGGCGGTCCAGATCGCCAAGTCGCTCGGTGCCGAGGTGACCGGGGTGTGCGGGCCCCGCAATGTGGAGCTGGTCTCCTCGCTGGGCGCGGACCACGTGATCGACTACACGGCGCAGGACTTCACCCAGAGCCGAGGGCATTACGACGTCATCCTGGACAACGTGCTGAACCGCTCGCCCAAGGTCGTCGCGCGGCTGCTGGCGCCCGATGGCGTGTTCGTCCCGAACAGCATCGGGAACACCGGAGGGTTGTTGGCCGGCCTGCCGAGGATCGCTCGGGCAATGCTGATGGGCAAGGGCGCCATCGACGTCAAGTTCGTCAAGCTCACCGTGAACCGCGACGACCTGAACGCGCTTGTCCGTCTGCTGGAAACCGGCGAGGTCAGGGTGGCCATCGAGCAGACCTACCCGCTCGACAAGGCGGCCAGTGCCGTCGCCCACGTGATGGAACATCACGCCAGCGGCAAGGTTGTCATCGCGGTGTAGACGAACATACCGAGGGTCAGCGGCCGCGCCCCCGGACTAAGTCAGCGCGCCCACATCAAGATAAGCAGCAAAAGTGCCCAGCCAATGCTCCCCGGCATACCCGTACCCGAACAAATATCGCCAGCCAGCCGCCCGATGCACCTCCGCCGCGGCCTCGGCCAGCCCCACAAACCGATGCCCAGCAGGCAATGCGGCCGCGAGCCCGCGCCAACACCAAGCCCGCGACAACGCCAGCCCGATCAAATGCGACCCATAAGCATCTCGCGGATCATCAATCGCGACCGGCTCACGCAAACCCCGCCACCGGTCCCCAGCCAAATCAGGCAAAAACAACTCGAACCAATGAGCGAATTCGTCGGCGGCGAGTACCCGGCGCATCAAATCAATTTCGACCAGCGCCGGAGAAAGAAAATCAGCAGCATCCGGCTCGAACCCGCCATAACCAACATCCCCGCCATACCAACGATGCGCCGCCTCGACGATAGCGTCGGCCATTTCCCCATCACCAACAGCGCGAGCCGCATCCAACACCAACGAGCAAGCCAGCGCCGTATTCGTATGCGTACCCACCCGGGTAGGCAAGGCCGACGCCCGTAACCAATCCAGCAGCCGCCCGCGCAACACATCGGCGAGCGGCGCTAATCGCCTGGCCAACTCCGCCGCGCTCGCGTTGTCCCACGTCCGTAACTCCGCGCTCAGCACCAGCAACCAGGCCCACCCGTACGGCCGCTCCCAGTAACGCCCGTCATCACCCGCGAAGAACCGCGCCTCGGTGGCGCACCCCTCCTCGGTGATCAGCTTGTCGAGCACCGCCCGAGCATCGTCCGCGCCGTCCAGTTGCGGGCGCAGCCGGAGCAGTCGCACGATCAGCCAGGTCTGGTGCACGCAGGAGTGCCAGTCGAACGAGCCCGCGAAGACCGGATGCCGCACCCGCTGCGGTTTCAGGTCTTCGGCGGAGTTCACGAAATGGGTCCAATGCACCGGAAAGTCCCGCTGCACGTTCGCGACCGCGGTTGCCAGCAGTGCGCTGGCCGTCTCGTCGTCCAGTCGAGCTGTCATGTCAGGCATCCTGCCGTCCCGGTCAACCCGTGCTGCCCCGGACCGTCGCCTGCCACGGCAGCGACTTGCCCGGCCCACGCCCGCCGAGCGCGACCAGCGCACACTCCCGCCCCTGGTCGAACAGGGATTGGGTGATCGTCGTGAGGTTTTCCCGCTCCGCCTCCGGCCCGTCGTCCCACCCCGCGACCGCGAGATCCTCCGGAATCCGCAGCCCGCGCCGGCGGGCGGCGTCCAGCACGGCGAACGCCAGTTGATCGCTCATCGCGACCACTGCGTCCGGCCTCGCGTCCAGCAGCGCGTCGGCCATCGCGGCCGCGTCGTCCCGGTCGTTGCGCGCCACTATGCCCACCGGGATCCGTTCGACATTGATGCCCGCTTCGCGGCAATAGTCGTAAACCCCGAGTAGTCGTTCCCGTGTGACCGGAAACGCGACACCATCCGGATCCGGCCCGTTCTCCAGCCGTGGCCCGTGGTCGCGATCAAACGGGAAACTCAGCACTCCCGGCCGCTTGCGCCCAGCAAAGGTGAGCGCGGCCAGTTCACGGGCAGCCGCACGATTGTCAATGCCAACCACGACGCCCCCGGCCACGGCCGGACCGCCGTGCACGGCGATCGCCCGCTTAAGTCCACTCAGGACAGTGAGCACCGGGTCGGCATCCACGGTCGTCCACACGACGTAGCCGTCAACGGAGGCCGCGCGCACATGCGCCAGGTCGTCCTCGGTGCCGGTCGTTGGAATGAGGTTCAGTCCGACACCGCGTTCAAGACAAACCGACGAGACCCCAGCCAGGAAGCGGCGAGCCTGCGGATCCTCGAACGCATAAGCGGAATGCTCGCCAAGGACGACCCCAAGCGCATTGGTATGCATCCGCCGCAACGACCGCGCCGTCGGATCCGGCCCCCGATAGCCAAGATCCGCCGCCACCTCCAACACGCGCCGAAGGGTCTCCGGAGCGACCCGATCCGGCTGGTTGTAGCAGTAGGAAACGGTCATCCGCGAAAACCCGCTCTCGCTCGCGACGTCGGCCATCGTGATGCGCGAAATGCCGAGGCGGGAATCAACGCGGGACTTGGGACTGGACGCACGGCTAGGCACGCCGCCACCCTATCTGTGTATCGATACACCGCAGCCAGACCGACCCGACTGTGTATCGATACACAGCCCGATGGGTTAGGCGTGCGGACGCATCGCCGCACAGGCGCCGGCGCGCGAGGACCAAGGCGAACGCGAGGGCCGAAGCGTGTAGGACCGAGCCGTGCGGGTGAGGACCGAGCTGCGCGGGCGAGGACTGAGGCGTGCAGGTGAGGGCCGAGGTCTGCGGGTGAGGACCGAGGCGGGCGCGTGAAGGCCGACCGGGCGCGTGAAGGCCGACCGGGCGTGAAGGCTGACCGGGTGCGTGAAGGCCGACCGGGCGGGTGAAGGAGGTGGGCGGGTGAAGGAGGCGGGCGGGTGAAGGAGGTGGGCGGGTGAAGGAGGTGGGCGCGTGAGGAACGAGCCCTGCGGGTGAAGACCGAGGCGGGCGGGTGAGGACGGACGCGGGTGCCGAGCATCCGGCGGACGGCGCGAGTGCCCGGCGAGTCGTTGGCGTGGTCGGTCGATTCGCGCGATTGCGCGGGCGCTCAACCGCGCGCCGCGTTCGGCTGTGTATCGATACACAGCCGAAGCGAGCGTGGCGGCGCGGCGGGGTTTCTGTCGGGCCGGACGGGGAACATTCCGGACATGCTGATCGTGTTCGCCGGGCTGCCCGGCACCGGCAAGACAACCCTGGCCAGGCAGATCGCCACCGACCTTCGTGCGACGTTGCTGCGCGTCGACGCGATCGAGGCGGCCGTGGTGCGCAGCGGGATCGCGCGGCATCCGGTCAACGAGGTGGGCTATCTGGTCATGCGCGATGTCGCCGCGACCAATCTCGCCATCGGCGGGACCGTCCTGATCGACGCGGTGAACTCGGTGACCGAGGCCCGGGACATCTGGGTGGAGCTGGCCGGCTCCGAAGGGGTGCCGTTGCGGTCGGTCGAGGTCGTGCTTGGCGATCTCGAGGAGCATCGGCGGCGGGTCGAGGAGCGCGAAGGTGACCTGGTCGCGGGGCATCTGCCTACCTGGGCGCAGGTGCAAGCCCGCGAGTACGAGCCGTGGGACGAGGCCAAGCACGGGGCTCGGCTGGTGGTGGACTCGGGCGACAGCGTGGCGGCGCTCGCCGCGATCCGCGGATACCTCGGCGGAGCCCGAGATTCCGAGGCCCGCTGAGCAGCGTTGGCCGAAATCCGAGGATTGGCTGAGCGGGGTCGACCGAATCCGGGGCCTGGCTCAGCGGGTTAACTGAAATCCGAGGGGCTGGCTGTGCCGAGGTTGGCTGAAGTCTGAAGGGCAGGCTGTGCCGAGGGTTGGCTGAAGTCTGACGGGCGGGCCGAGCATGGTCGGCCAGCAATCCCGGTGGCTGGCTGTGCTGAGGGTCGGCCGCAATCCCGGTGGCTGGCTGTGCCGACGGTTGGCTGAAATCCGGTGGCTGGCTGTGCCGACGGTTGGCTGGAATCCGGGGGGTGGCTGTGCCGAGGGTGGCTGGAATCCGGGGGTTGGCTGGGAAGACCGCGCGGGTCGGGAGTGTGTGAATGATTTTCGTGAGCTGAGAGAACCCTCCCGTTGCCTGGGACGTAGCGGGGAGCGAATATCCTGGTGGGCGTGAACTGGACTGTGGACGTCCCGGTCGACGAACTGCCCGAACTACCGCCGCTGCCCGCCGAGCTGCGCCGCAGGCTCGACGACGCGCTGGCCAGGCCTGCCGCGCAGCAGCCGTCGTGGCCCGACGGCGAGCATGTGCGCCGGATCCGGACGGTGCTGGAGAGTGTGCCGCCGATCACGGTGCCTACCGAGATCGACCGGTTGCAGACGCAGCTGGCCGCGGTCGCCAAGGGCGAGGCGTTTCTGCTGCAGGGCGGCGACTGTGCCGAGACCTTTGCCGACAACACCGAGCCGCACATTCGCGGCAACGTGCGCACGCTGCTGCAGATGGCCGTGGTGCTCACCTATGGCGCGAGCCTGCCGGTGGTGAAGGTCGGCCGGATCGCGGGGCAGTATGCCAAGCCGCGCTCGTCGGACCTGGACTCGCTCGGGTTGCAGTCCTACCGCGGCGACATCATCAACTCGCTGACGGCGACGCCGCAGGCGCGGATTCCGGACCCGTCGCGGATGGTGCGCGCATACGCGAACGCGAGCGCGACCATGAACCTGCTGCGGGCGTTGACCAGCGCGGGCATGGCCGACCTGCACCGGGTGCACGACTGGAACAAGGACTTCGTGCTGAACTCGCCTGCCGGCGAGCGGTACGACGCCATCGCGGGGGAGATCGACCGCGCGCTGCGCTTCATGTCCGCGTGTGGCGTGCAGGACCACAGCCTGAACACGACGGAGATCTTCTCCAGTCACGAGGCCCTGCTGCTCGACTACGAGCGGGCCCTGCTGCGCATGGACAACCGCGAGGAGCAGGCGCGCCTCTACGACCTGTCCGGGCACTTCCTGTGGATCGGTGAGCGGACCCGTCAACTGGACGGCGCGCACATCGCGTTCGCGGAATTGCTGTCCAACCCGATCGGACTGAAGATCGGCCCGAGCACGAGCCCGGAGCAGGCCGTCGAGTACGTGCAGCGGCTCAATCCGCGCAACGTTCCTGGCCGGTTGACGCTGGTCAGCCGGATGGGCAACGGCAAGGTGCGCGAGGCGCTGCCGCCGATCGTGGAGAAGGTCACCGCGTCCGGTCAGCACGTGATCTGGCAGTGCGACCCGATGCACGGCAACACGCACGAGTCGTCGACCGGCTACAAGACGCGGCACTTCGACCGGATCGTGGACGAGGTGCAGGGCTTCTTCGAGGTGCACCGCAGGCTGGGCACGCACCCGGGCGGCATCCACGTCGAGCTGACCGGCGAGGACGTGACCGAGTGCCTGGGCGGCGCGCAGGATATTTCCGACACGGATCTGTCGGGCCGGTACGAGACTGCCTGTGACCCTCGGCTGAACACGCAGCAGTCGCTGGAGCTGGCGTTCTTGGTGGCGGAGATGCTGCGGGCCTGATCGAAGGCAAGCCACAAGGGCGCGACGACCTCTCCTGGTCGTCGCGCCCTTTCATGTCGGTTCGAGTGAGCCGAGAGCCGCGTCTGGTAAGTTAGTTAGCTGGGCTAACTGTATGCTTGCAGATGAGGAGGGGCCCGGTGGCGCGAACGGGGGAGCGGGCCAAACTGGATCGCCGGATTCTGATCGTCTTCCCGGGCCTGATGCTCGCGATGATGCTGGCCGCGCTCGATCAGACCATCGTGGCCACCTCGCTGCCGACCATCGTCACCGATCTCGGCGGCCTGACCCACATCTCCTGGGTTGCCACCGCCTACCTGCTGACCTCCTGCGTGTCCACCCCGATCTACGGCAAGCTCGGCGACCAGTTCGGCCGCAAACGCCTGTTCCAGTTCGCGATCGTGCTGTTCCTGATCGGCTCGGCGCTGTGCGGCATGGCCCAGAGCATGACCGAGCTGGTGATCTTCCGCGGCATCCAGGGGATCGGCGCGGGCGGCCTGATGGTCAACTCGCAGGCGGTCATCGGGGATCTGGTCGCGCCGGCTGATCGTGGTCGTTATCAGGGGTTCATGCAGTCGGTTTTCGCCTTCGCGACGGTGGCCGGGCCGTTGATCGGCGGAGTGCTCACGCAGGACCTCAATTGGCGGTGGGTTTTTTACGTGAACCTGCCGATCGGGGCGGTTGCGCTGGTGGTGATCGCGTTGGTGTTGAAGTTGCCGCCGCGCCAGGTTCGCAAACCAAAGGTGGACTGGACTGGGGCGGCGCTGCTGACCGTTGGGGTTTCCGCATTGATCTTGCTTACCTCTTCTGGTGGGGTGGGGTTTGACTGGCTTTCTCCGCAGGCCGTGTTGCTCGTGGTTGTCGCGATTGGCATGGTGGTCGCCTTTGTGTTCGCGGAGCGGCGGGCGGCTGAGCCGTTGTTTCCGTTGCGGCTGTTCCGGAACCGGGTTATTCGGATCAGTGGGCCGTTGATCTTCGTCGTCGGCTTCGGGATGCTCGGTATCACTACTTTTATGCCGCTGTATCAGCAGATTGTCGATGGGGTGTCGCCGACCATGTCGGGGCTGCGGCTGGCTCCGTTGATGTTGTCGATGATGGTGACGTCGGTCGCGGTGGGGCAGACGATCGCGCGGATCGGGCGATACCAGATCTTTCCGCGGATCGGGGCGGGACTGCTGATTGTTGGGACGCTCTTGCTGAGTTTGCTGGGGTTGGATACTTCTTATGGGTTTCAGTTGCTGGCGTTGGCGGTCATTGGCGTCAGTTTGGGCATGATCAACCCTGTCATGGTGCTGGCTACGCAGAATGCGGTGGAGGCCAAGGACATTGGGGTGGCCACCTCGGTGAACACGTTCGGCCGGACGGTCGGGGCGTCGTTCGGGGTCGCCGTTTTCGGTGCGATCTTCGCGGCCAAGCTGACCTCGTCGTTGCAGCAACGGTTGCCCGCGAACGTGGTTCGTGAGTTCTCCAGCAGTGGCATCAACATCAGCCGGGCGCAGATCAACGCGTTACCGGCCGCGCTGCGCACCGATTTCCTCGGCGGGTTCGCCAATGCGCTGCACGACGTGTTCCTGGGCGGGATCGTCGTCGCGATCATCGGGTTCGCGCTGGCGTTGCAGTTGCCGGAGGTCGCGTTGCGCCGTCGTCGCGGCACTCCGGCGAAAACCAGGGAACCGGCTACGGAAACACCGCGAGGGTGATCTGGGTTCCCGGCTGGACCAGGGTGTTGGCCGCGACCGACTGCTGGAAGACCGTCCCGTTCTGGTTTCCGCCGACCAGCGACTGCACCTGAGCCTGCAACCCCAGCTGCTGCAACTGCGCCACCGCCTGACTGGCCTGCTCACCGACCAGCGACGGCACGGTCACCGCGTTGGACACGACCACGCCGACCCGCTTGTCACCGCCCGGCTGGATGATCGTGCCCGCCTGCGGGGTCGTGGCCAGCACGACGCCGCCCGCGACCTGGTCGGAGAACTGCTTGGGCTCGTCGAAGGGCTGGAAACCGGCCGCGGTGAGCGCGGCGAACGCCTGGTCGTGCGGCTGGCCGACCACGCTCGGGATCGGTTTCGGCGCCTGGCCCTTGCTGACCACGATGGTGACCTGCGAGTTCACCGAGACCTGGGCGCCTGCCGGCGGGGACAGGCTGAGCACCGCGCCCGCGGGGACGGTGTCGGAGTACAAGTCCAGATTGGGGTCGAGGCGCGGCACGAGCTGATCGGCCTTGAGGGCCTGCTCGACCGTGCCCACGCTGGCGCCTGCCGTCACGTCGGGAACCACTGGCCTGCCTTCGGAGACCAGCAGCGAGACGGTGGCGCCGCGTAATGCCTTGGACCCCTCAGCCGGGTCCGTGTTGATCACCTGCCCAGCGGGGATCGTGTTGTCGTGCAACTGCTTGACCACCACGCTCAGGTCGGCACCGGTGATCGCGTGCTCGGCCGCGGTCGGTGCCAGGCCGGTGACCTGCGGGATCGCCGTCCAGCGGCCGCTGCCCAGCCACCACGCGCCGACGCCGAGCAGCACCGCGAGCAGCATCACCACCGAGATCCAGATGGCGAACACCCGCCTGCTGCGGGTGCGCTGCACCTGGTAGCCGGTCATCGGCTGCTGCGGCATGGGCGCTTCGGCAACCGGCGGGCCGTACTGGTCGGCCAGCTGCTGGTACTGGCCCCGGGAGAGTGCCCGGGTGCCACGCGGGCCGACCGGGCTGGGGGCGACGACCGGCCGCGCCCGCACCGTCTCCGGGTCGAAGTAGGCGTGGGTTTCGTTCGGGTCCTCGCGCGGCACGGTCGTGGTCGGCACGAACCCGACCGGTTCGGGCCGCTCGACGGCAGGCACCGGGACCGGCACCGGGGTGAGGCCGAGCGTGGCGCGGGTGCTGGCCAGTTCGGCGAGGAACGCCTCGGCGTCGGCGGGCCGCAGCGCCGGATCGCGACGGGTCGCGCGCAGCACCAGGTCGTCGACGGCGGCTGGCAATCCGGGCAGGGCCTCGCTGGGCGGCGGCATGTCGTCGTTGACGTGGCGATACGCTACGGACAGGGCGGTGTCGGCCGAGTACGGCGGCACGCCGGTCAGCATCTCGTAGAGCACGACGCCTGCCGAGTACACGTCGCTGCGCGGATCGGCGGCGCCGGTGGCGACCTGTTCGGGGGAGAGGTAGGCGACCGTGCCGAGGATGATGTCGGCGCTGGTGGTGCCGGCGTTGGCGATCGCGCGGACCAGGCCGAAGTCGCCGACCTTGACCACGCCGCCGCGTCCGATCAGCACGTTTTCCGGTTTGACGTCGCGGTGCACGAGCCCGGCGCGGTGCGCGGCGGCGAGCGCGTTGAGCATGGGGTCGAGGATGCTGAACGCCAGCGGCACGGACAGCGCGCCGCCCTGTTCACGAAGCAGGTCGCGTAAGGTGCCGCCGTCGACCAACTCCATGACCAGGTAGATCTGGTCGTTGTCAACGCCCTGATCGTGTACCGCGACGACGTTGGGGTGGTGCAGCCGGGCCGCGGCGCGCGCCTCCAGCTCGAAACGGTCGATGAACGAGCGGTCGGCCGCGAACCGCGGCTCCATCACCTTGATCGCGACCGGACGGTCCAACCGCAGGTCAACGCCCTGGTAGACGCTGGACATGCCGCCGCGGGCCAACGGGGCGTCCACCCGGTAGCGTCGTTCCAGCACCGCGCCGACCACGCCGTCGCCGGTGACCTCGGTGCGTCTCGCCGTGTCGTTGGCCTCCACAGGTGTCGATCGTACGGACGAAACATCGCTCGACTGGCGCAGGGCGCGCGGCGCGCCGGTGTGGCATGGTGGGCGCGTGAGTGCGATACCTACCGCCGAGGATGTCCTCGACCGGTCGTTCGAAGTGTTGACCCTGCCCGAAGTCGCTCAGTCGGTCGGTCAGCCGGTCACGAGAGTGCACCAGATGGTGCGTGACGGTCACCTTGTCGCTTTCCGCCGCGACGGTGTCATGGTTGTTCCCGCGCTGTTCCTCAACGGTGAGGGGGTGGTCAAGGGCCTCCCCGGCACGTTGACGGTGCTCGGCGACGCGGGCTTCTCCCAGGAGGAGATGCTGCGCTGGCTGTTCACCTCGGACGACACGCTGCCCGGTTCGCCGATCGAGGCATTGCGTGGCAACCGGGGCCGGGAAGTGAAGCGGCGCGCGCAAGCGCTCGCGTTCTGATCCCAGACCAGCTCTGCCGAACCCTTTTTCAGTCTCCGGGTGTCCCGTTGACCACACTGGACGCCCGGAGACTTGACCCTGCCAGACGCGAGATCCGGCCCGAAAGGCGCAGCGGGTCCGGCCGCAGCAGGGACAACCCGGCCAGCACGGCGAAGCCCGCGATCATGGCCAGGTAGGGGAAGTTGTAGAGGCCGCCCGAGCCTGCCGGGTACGTGGACAGCGTGATCCACACCGACACCGCGGCGCCGATCGCCAGGCCGGTCCCGGACCAGGCGAAGCCCGCGGCCATGACCAGCGGCCAGGTGAAGTACCAGGGCAGCGTGGCCGGCGAGAGCAGCACCACCGTGAGCAGCGCGAACGACGCGCGCCGCAGCACCGTGGGCACGTCGCCGGAGCGGGCCAGCCACCACTGCCGGGCGACCAGCACGGCCAGCACGACCCAGCCGATCGCGCGGGCCACGGCCAGGAAGTGCGCCGGGTCGGTCGCGGTGAAGATGCCCGCGATGCCGTTGCCGAGCTGACCGGCCGCCGTCGGCATCGACATCCAGGTGACCACCAGGTTGGTCACGTCCAGCGCCTTGACCCAGCCCAGGTTGACCTGCGCGATCAGCGTCAGCGCGCCGAAGATCGACCCGAAGACCGCCAGGCTGGCCCCGGTCGCCTTGGCGAAACGGCTCAAACGCGAACCGCTGAGCCGCGCGGCCCACATCCACACCAGGAACGGCAGCAGCACCGCGGCCGTCGCCTTCACCGAGAAACCGCAGGTGACCAGCGCGATGCCGAGCGCGTGCCGCCGCTCGATGACCAGCACCGCGCCGGCCGCGAGCAAGCCGACCATCAGCAGGTCGTTGTGGCCGCCGCCGACCAGGTAGGCGAGCACCAGCGGGTTGGCCGCGCCGAACCACAGCGCGACCACCGGGTTGCCGCCGAGCGCGCCGGCCAGTCGCGGCAGCGCCCAGCACAGCAGCACGAGACCGATGCAGAACACGCACCGCAGCAGCACCAGGCCGATTTCGACGTGTTGTCCGGTGAACAGGACGATGCCCTTGGTGAGCAGCACGAACAGCGGCCCGTACGGGGCAGGCGTGTTCTGCCAGATCGCGTCGACGTTGTGCGAGAGCGCGTCGTTGAGCACGGAGACGCCGTTGGTGTACGGGTTGAATCCGTGCAGGCCCAGGTCGCCCTGGGCGAGGTAGAGGTAGAGGTCACGGCTGAACAGCGCGGGCGCGAACAGCAGCGGCACGGTCCAGGCGGCGATCGCGGCCAGCACGCCGCGCCTGCCGACGTGCCCGGCGCGCACCTCGCGACCGAGTTCGACCCAGGCCCAGACCAGCAGGAGCAGGCCCGCATAGAGGACGGCGGTGGCCAGTTCCTTGCCGTGCCCGTAGCGGACCCAGCTGAACATGGTGCCGTCCAACAGCTTGTCCGGCATGGGAACCGCGGCCGCGCCGATGCCACCGAAAGTCACCATGACCACCCCGGACAGTCCACGCAGGATGGTGCGAACCGGCAACGAGCCGAGGTCCAGCCGGTCGCTGGACGCGCTCGTGCCAGGGATGGACACGGGTGTGGTCATTTGCGCGCCAGCATTCCACAGCGGCCGGATCGGCCGCTGGGCAGGTCAGCCGCCGTGACCCTGCCGTGACCAAATCCGGCCGCCGTGTTTCTTGCCTCCGACTCACCTGCCCAGCTCAGCGCCATGCCGCGACGGTCTCGGCCGCGACATCGGCTCCGTTTGTGACCGTGGCCATAGCCGGGCCGAACCAGTGCGCCAGCGCGTCGGCCAACCCGGTCGTGTCGCCGGGTTCGTCGCTCGCCCAGGCCACGTAACCGTCCGGCCGCAGTAGTACCGCGCGATCACCGCGGCGATGCTCGACGCGATCCGCCCAGCTTCCGGCGATCCCGGCGAACGCATCGGTCGGGTCGAGCAGCGCGCCGCGTTCCGGCGACAGTTCGATGTCGAAGAAACGCTTGCCGGCCAACGGATGCGAGCTGGTCGGCATCGGGTACTGAATGTCCACACCGGACAATATCCCGGTGATGAAGCGGTTCACCTCGGGTAGTTGGATCAGTGTCCGGAACAGGTCGCGCAACGGCGGCTGATCCACGTTGTTCACCGCGCCGAAATTCGCCAGCAACCCCTGCACCCGCGCGTTGTCCAGCACCTGTGCTGCGATCGGATACCGCTCGGCGTGATAGGTGTCCAGCAGGCCCTCCGGCGCGTGCCCGCGCACCGCCGCGATCAGTTTCCAGCTCAGGTTGAGCGCGTCCTGCACGCCCAGGTTCAGACCCTGGCCGCCGAAGGGGAGGTGGATGTGCGCGGCGTCGCCCGCCAGCAACACCCGGCCGGCCCGGTAACGCGGCACCTGTCGCGCGGCATCGCTGATCCGGGATAGGAACCGCGATTCGAGCAACTCCACCTCCGGCCCGAACACCCGGTGCAGCGTGTCCGCGACCTCGGCCTCGGTCACCGGCACCGCCCGGCCCGGCGCCCCGGCGACGCTGCTGACCAGCCGCCGCCAGCCGCCGGCCAGCCCGAACACCATCGCCCAGGAACCGTCCTCGGCGACTGCGGGCACGCCGAGCAGCGCGCTGGGATCCACCAGCTGCCGCGCGGTCGCGTTGCGCACCTTCACGTCCGCGACCAGCGCGGTCTCGGTGCCCTCCCGGCCCGGGAAACCGAGGCCGAGCAATCTGCGCGCGGTCGAGTGCGCGCCGTCCGCGGCCACCAGGTACTTCCCGGTGATCCGCAGCGTTTCCCCGTCCGGCGTAGTCACGGTCGCGGTCACGCCGTGCTCGTCCTGCTCGATCCCGGTCAGTTCGTGCCCGCGCAGCACGGAAAGCCCGCGTTCGCGCAGCCGCTGCTCCAGGAAGGCCTCGATGTCGTTCTGTTCCAGGTGCAGCAGCGGGCCGGACGGCCGCAGCACCATGTAGTCGATGCTCAGCCCGGCGAAGTGCCCACGGCCATGCTCCTGGCTGAACTTGACCGCGCGCATCGGCGCCAGCAGGCCGCGCATGTCCAGCATCTCGTTGGTGCGCGGCTGCATGCCCGCCGCCCTCGGCATCTTCGATCCCACCGCCAGCCGGTCCACCACAACCGCGCTGACCCCGGCGGTTTCCAGTTCGGTGGCCACCATCAACCCGGTCGGCCCCGCCCCGATCACGATCACGTCGATGTTCATGACCCAACCATGGGCCGGGACGGGATCGCTTCGCCGGTCAGCCGACGATGAGTGATCGGATTCCGACTTCTGCACAGAGGCAGCTGACGGAAATCGACATCAGGGGCAATAAGCCCACTGGCCCGGCGGGCAGTGCTTGCCCGCCGCCTCGGTCGCGGTGCCCACCAGCCGGACCGCCAATGCCTGCGCCGACACCAGATTCGGCATCCGGCCGACCAGGCTCACCGAGCAGGACGTCTTGCGCTCGGCCAGACAGCTGGTGGCCTGCGTGTTCGCGTAGTTCTGCCACGAACCGACGTTGGTCACGCCGTACTTCCACACCTGGGTGCGGCTGGCGTCGTCCTGGTAATCGATGCGGTAGACGAATTCGCCGCCAGCCGTGCTGGTGTCGTGGGTCGGGCCGGCCGGGCTGCTCGCCTCGGTCTCCTCGGTGTTGACCGTCTGCTGATTGGGTGCCTCGGCCAGTGCGAACGCCGCCCAGCGCAACTCGTAGGGATGGCTGCCCGGCACGGTCTGCGCGCGGTGGTAGAACGCCGCCCACTCCGGCGTGCTCACCGTGCACGTCGCGGTGCTGTTCGCCGAGGCCGCGACCGGATCCGAGATCACCTGGCAGGTGCCGACCGGGTTGTTGTCGCCGGTCCAGTTGCCGGTCACCAGCACTTTCGTGGTCACCGTCGAGGAGTTGGTGAAGGTCACGTTCACCGAGCAACTGGTCGCGTCGCAGGTGCCCCAGGTCTGGGTGCCCTGCTGGATGTCCAGGTTCGGGTCGATCGCGGTCTGCAGCGCGCCGGCCTGGTTGCTCAGCGTCTGATACACCGAGGCGGCGGTCGCGGACGCGTCGCTGATATCGACGGTCAGCGCGTTTCCGCCACTCACCTGGTAGTCCGCGTGCACGATGCCGTGGGGCGCGGCCGAGGTCACCAGCATGTCGCCGGTGCTGTCCTGGTTGGCGTTGAACTGCACCACGGTCGTGCCGTTGTGATCGGCGCTGCCCAGGCTGGTGAAGCTGCGGTTGTCGTTCTTGGCGAACGTCGAGGTCAGCGCGTTGCCGATGGCCGCTGGGGTCAGCTCGCTGGTCGGGTCGACGCCGAGCAGGTCGGTCGGCACGGTCACCCACGCGCCGGCCGCCGCACTGTCCGAACCGGACGGTAGATCGGCGATGGCCGACCAGAAACCCTGACCGCCGTTGACGTAGAGCCGTCCGCCGAGGTCCGCGACCTGCGCCTGCTGGCCGTTCAGCGTGACCGTGCCGGTCAGCTCACCCGAGGACGTGGACAGGAAGTCGATGGTGAGCTGGTCGTTGGCCTTGGTGGTGAGCTTGCCGGTCAGGTGCAGCACGCTCGCCTCGGACAGGTTCAGGATCGACTGGTGTGCGACATCCGAGGCCGATTCCACCGGAATCGGCACGCCGCGCGGGCTGCCGTTCATCGCCGCGGCACACCCCGTGCACGCCAGTACCGTCGCGGCCAACGCGACCGAGGACAGTAGCCATCGAAACTTGTTCCGGATCATCGCGCCTTCCCGACACCCCCTGGCCCGCGCGAGCGGGCCCCGTACCGGGAATGTCGCGCCGAGCGGCCGATTCGCTACGCGCGAAGATCACCGAGTTCTGGTGGTCGCGGCGAAGGCCAATTCGGTGAGCGCGTCGAGCACGAACTCGGGCAGCGGGGCGGCGCGCAACGTCGCCAGCGCCGAGGCGGTCAGCTCCTCGATGCGCCGCTCGACCGCGTCCACCGCGCCGACGCTGACCAGCATCTCGCGCACCTTGTCCACGTCCGCGACGTCCAGCCGGTCCCGGCCAAGGCAGGCCCGCAGCAGCGCGGCATCGCCGTAGCGGCCGGCCGCCTCCGCGTTGGCCAGGCCGAGCGCGACCAGCAACGTTCGCTTGCCCTCACTCAGGTCGTCACCAGCGGGTTTGCCGGTCACCGCCGGGTCGCCGAACACGCCGAGCAGGTCGTCCCGCAGCTGGAACGCCACCCCGATCTCCGCGCCGAACCCGCGATACGCCGTGACCAGCTCCGCACTTGCCCCGGCCAGCGCCGCACCGAGGTGCAGCGGCCGTTCCACGGTGTACGCGGCGGTCTTGAACCGGTCGATGCGCAGCGCCGCCTCGGCACTCTCGTCGCCGCTGGCCTGCGTGCGCACGTCGATGAACTGCCCGGCCAGCACCTCGGTCCGCATGCCGAGCCACGGTTCGCTCGCTCGCCGGATCGCCTCGACCGGCACGCCCGAGGTGTAGAACATGTCGTCGGTCCAGGCCAGCGCCACGTCGCCGAGCAAAACGGCGGCGGCCAGCCCGAACTGTTCCGGGGTGCCGTGCCAGCCGTGCTCGGCGTGCTGCGCGGCGAACCGGACGTGCACGGTCGGTGAGCCGCGGCGCACTGACGAGCAATCCATCAGGTCGTCGTGGATCAACGCGCTCGCCTGCAACAACTCCAGCGCGCTCAGCGCCCGCAGCGCGGCCTGCGCCTCGGGCCCGTCGGCGGCGCCGCCCGCGCCGCGCCAGCCCCACCAGGCGAACGTCGGCCGGATGCGCTTGCCGCCGCCGAGCACGAACTCGCGCAGCACCGCCACGGCCGCGGCGAAATCCGGGCCGATCTCGACGACCCGGGTCTGCCGGGAGTCGAAGTAGTCGGTGAGGACTCGCTGAACGTGTCCAGCCGGGTCCTGGTCGACGGCCGATGGGACACCCATGTGAAGCATCATCGCAGCCGCGTCACCTGCTCTCACGGCCGCGTCCCATACCTCGGGCGCCGATGCTTCTCGTTATCGGTTGCCTGCGCGGCTGACTACGCTGGGCGCATGACGTCGGTGGTTCAACGGTTGCGCTCGGATCGTCCGGTGTTCTCGGTCGAGTTCATGCCACCGAGGGACGCCCAGGATGAGCAGCTGTTGTGGCGCTCGATCCGCAAACTCGAACAACTCGGGCCCGCGTTCGTGTCGGTCACCTACGGTGCCGGTGGGTCGAGCCGGGACCGCACCGTGCGCACCACCGGCCGGGTCGCGCAGGAGACCACCCTGGTGCCGATGGCGCACCTGACCGCCGTCGACCACTCGGTCGCCGAACTACGCAACGTGATCGGCTGGTACGCCGACATCGGCGTGCGCAACGTGCTCGTGGTGCGCGGCGACCCACCCGGCGACCCGAACGGCGAATGGGTCCCCCGCTCCGACGGCTTCACCTACGCCGAGGAACTGGTCCGGCTGGTCGACGAACTCGGCGACTTCTGCATTGGCGTGTCCTGCTTCCCGTCCGGTCACCCGCGCTCGACCGACCTGGACTCCGACACCCGCTACCTGGTCCAGAAACTGCGCGCGGGCGCCGATTTCGCCATCGCCCAGTTGTTCTTCGACCCCGACGACTTCCTGCGCATGCGCGATCGCGTGACCGCGCTGGGCTGTGACGCGCCGCTGATCCCGAGCGTGATGGCGATGACCACCCCGCGCACCATGGCCAAGACCATCGAGCTGTCCGCGGCCGCCGCGCCCACCGCGTTGCTGGAGCGGCTGGACCCGCTCAAGGAGGACGCCAAGGCGTTCCGGGCCGAAGGCATCGACATCGCGACCGAGATGTGCCAGCGGCTGCTCGCCGAAGGCGTGCCCGACCTGCACTTCATCACGTTCAACCGTGCTCAGGCGACCACCGAGGTGATCGGCCGCCTCGGCCTGCTCTCGGCCGAGGCAGCGGTCTAACGGAACCGCAGATGGGCCATCCGGCGCAGCTCCGCACGTAGCGTCTTCGGGTCCTTGCCGAAGTACTGGGCGTCCAGTTCGGCGGCCACGGCGATGGCCTTCCTGGTCAGCTCGCGTCCCGCCTCGGTCAGCTGTAGTCGCAGCACGCGGGCGTCGTCCGGGTCGGCCTTGCGGGTGAGCAGGCCGCGATCCTCCAGCGCGCGCAGGATCTTCGAGGTCATCATCCGGTCCGCGCCGGCCTGCTCGGCGACCTCCTGCTGGGTCGGTGGCACCGCGCTCTCGCGCTCCAGCCAACCCGCCGAGCCCAGCAGCATGAACTGGGTCGGGGTCAGGCCGAGCGGCCGCAGCCGCGCGTCGAGTTCCGCCCGCCAGGTCAGTGCCGCGTGATGCAGCCAGAACCCGGGCGAACTCAGCGGACCCTGATCCTCGCTCATGCCGCGGTCCGGTTCAGCGCGGCCTTTTCCAGCGCCTCGAAGGTGCGGATCAGGTCGGTGCGGATCCGCTTGCCGAACCAGAGCCGGAACAACGGGACCAGCGGCCCGTACACGTCCACGGTCTTGGTGCAGCGGACCGTGCCGTCGCCGAGATCGTCGAACTCGTTGCGGCCGGTCAGTTTCCCGCCCGGCAACGCACACTCGCTGGACCAGCTCCGCCGATCGACCACCTCGGTGATGGTCCAGTCGGTGGCGGGACCGCCGTGCGGCTTGGACCAGCCGGTGCTGCCCGCGGCGAACTCGCCGTCCAGCCGCGCGGCTTCCTCATGCGGGTCCCAACTCGGCCAGGCGTCGACGTCGGTGGCGACCCGCCAGATCGCGGCGAGATCGCCGGTGATGGTGCGCTGCGCGGAAATCCGGTACATCGCTGACTCCCTCGGTTGTTGTCGCGACTACAATAAACTGTAGTCGCGACAACAATCAAGAGGTCGGTCACATGTCTTGCTGGGCTTCCTTGCGGATGTTGCGCCGCCGCGCCCACAGCGCGAGCAGACCGACCAGTACCGCGATCAGCGCCCCGGTACCACCCAGCGCGGTCGCCCAGTACGACCACGGCCGGATGAACCCGCCGTTGACGTACTGCGCGGTCGCGTTGAAGTTGGTCGACTGACCCGGCGGCAGGCTCCAGGTGATCGTGCCCGCGTTGTTGGTGCCGTTGGTGCTCATGATCGTGCCCGGGAAGCTCACCTTCAGCTGCACCTGCGCGTCCGAGGTGAGCTGGGTCAGGTCGGCGTTGCCGTAGAGGTTCACCAGGTCCTGCGAGCGGGCTAGCTTGATGTCGAAGCGGCCCTTCTCGTTGGTGCCGCCGCTGATCAGCTCGGCGAGCTGAGAGAAGCTCAGGTTGGTGAAGACCAGTTCGGTGCCGACGTAACCGCCCGAGTTGTACGGCTTGGCGCTGGCCTGGTCGGCCATGTCCTGCGGCACGGTCAGCTTGGGGCCCTGCGGGCTGCTCGGGTTCGGCAGCGCGGCGGCGATCACGTCACCGGAGACCAGATCGGTCGCGGACACCGAGAGCCCGACCTGGATCCGCACGCACCCGCTCAGAACTAATCCAGCAGCCAGCACGCTCACGCCAAGCCCCACCCGGCGCGCTGTCCCGCGCCTTGGTTTCCCCTGCAGCACGTGATCATCCTCTACAGCCGTTCCCGACCCGATCCCCGGGCGGAAAACCTGGTCCGTCCCGTGTGGCCGTCACGGTAGCGTGCGAACATGCCAAAGACGCCCTCCAGGATCGACGCGACCAGTGATCGTTATGTCGCCGATTACGCGCGGTTGAACCCCATCGACGCCACGATGCTCGGGATCACCGATCATGACGACCAGCTGACCGACTATTCGCCGGAGGGCCACCAGGCACGGGCCGACCTGACCGCGAACGCGCTGCGTGACATCGAGGCCGAGCAGGCAGGCAGCAACGCGGAGCTGGCGGCCAAGGCGGTGTTCCTGGAGCGCGGCCGGATCGACCTCGAACTGCACGAGGCCGGGCTGCTCCAGGCCGACGTGAACGTGATCGAGTCGCCGCCGCAGCACATCAGGATGGTGTTCGACCTGATGGACACCGCAACCGCGGCCGACTGGGAGCTGATCGCCAAGCGCCTGGTCAAGGTGCCGGACGCGCTGGCCAACCTGCGTGCCGGCCTGTCCGCGAGCGCGGCCAAGGGCCAGGTGGCGGCGTTGCGGCAGGTCAGCAAGACCGCCGACCAGTGCGAACTGTGGTCGGGTCAGCGCGGCGGCACGTCGTTCTTCGCCGACTTCGTCGCGGGTGCGAACGACGTCGAGGGCGTGGACAACGCGCTGCGCACCGACCTGCGCACCGGCGCGAGCGCGGCCGCCAGCGCCTACGCCGACCTGGCCCACTTCCTGCGCACCGAACTGGCGCCGAAAGCCCCGGAGAAGGACGCGGTCGGGCCGGAGGTCTACCGGCTCTGGTCGCGCTACTTCACCGGCGCCGACCTCGACCTCGACGAGGCCTACCAGTGGGGCTGGGAGGAGTTCTTCCGCATCGAGGCGGAGATGAAGCAGGTCGCCGGCCGGATCAAGCCGGGCGCGACGCTGGCCGAGGCCGCCGCCGCGCTCGACGCCGACCCGCGCTACCAGGTGCACGGCAACGACGGCCTGCAGGCGTGGATGCAGCGCCTGTCCGACCAGGCCCTCGACGACCTGCGCGGCGTGCACTTCGACATCCCGGACCCGCTGATGAAGCTGGAGTGCCGGATCGCGCCGCCCGGCGGCGGGGTCGGCGCCTACTACACCGGTCCGACCGACGATTTCAGCCGTCCCGGCCGCATGTGGTGGTCCGTGCCCGCCGACCGCACCGAGTACTCGACCTGGCGGGAGACCAGCACCGTCTACCACGAGGGCGTGCCCGGCCATCACCTGCAGATCGCCACCGCCGTCTACCAGGCCGACACGCTCAACCGGTTCCAGCGGCTGATGACCGGCACCTCCGGCTACTGCGAGGGCTGGGCCCTCTACGCCGAGCGGCTCATGCGCGAACTCGGCTACCTCGGCGACGACGGCAACCTGATGGGCATGCTGGACGCGCACCTGTTCCGGGCCGCGCGGGTGATCGTCGACATCGGCATGCACCTGGAGCTGGAGATCCCGGCCGGTTCCGGCTTCCACCCCGGCGAGCGCTGGACCCCCGACCTCGGCCTGGAGTTCATGCTCACCAGGACGATCACCGACCCGCACCACGTGCACGACGAGATCGACCGCTACCTCGGCTGGCCCGGCCAGGCCCCGTCCTACAAGCTCGGCGAGCGCCTGTGGCTGGCCGCGCGCGACGATGCCAAGCAGCGCAAGGGCGCCGCCTTCGATCTGCGGGCATTCCACCAGCAGGCGCTGGAAATGGGCTCGATGGGCCTGGACACGCTGCGCGAACGCCTCGCGGAAATCTAGACCGAAAAATCTGACACCGTCGTTCAGCGGCCCGCGCCCGGCGCGGGCCGCTGCGGCGGCGGATCGAGCGGCAGCGTGTGGCCGAGCACCGCGAACGGCCGAGGGTCGCCCGCGAACAGGAAATTCCGCAGCACGTCGACGAAACCGACCCTGCGGTAGAGCCGCCAGGCCCGGGTCGGACCCTCCGGAGTGGACAGTAGCGTGGCCTTGGCGGGCACGCCGTCCAGCAACATCCGCAGCAGGCCCTCGCCGATGCCGTGGCCCTGCGCGTCCGGTCGCACGTGCAGTTCGGTCAGCTCGAAGTAGTCCCTGGTCCAGGTTTCCACCTCGGCCTGACCCGCGGTGATCAGCAGGCCTCGCCGCACCTGCTCGTGCCACCACTGCCCGGGCGCGCCCCGGTAGCCGTAGCAGATGCCCAGCAGCCGGTCGTTGCTGTCGACGGCCGCGACGCAGCGCCAGCCCTCGCGCAGCATGTGCGTGAGCCACATCGGCGCACGCTGTTCGGTGGTGCCCTTCGGGTAGCGCATCGCGGTCACGTAGATGTCCAGCGCCTCGGACAGCCGGGCCCGCAGTTGCGCGACGGACAGGTTGACGAACCGGAACGCCGGAACCGGCGGTGCCGATGTCATGCCCCGGACTCCTCGCCGGCGAGGTCCGCCGCGGTCCCGCCGGTCAACTGGACCAGCTCGGCGAATGTGATCGGAAACACGGTCTTCGGGTGGCCTGCGGCCGCCCACAGCAGCGGGTAGCGGGTCAGGTAGGCGTCGACCAAGGTCTGGATCGGGGCCGGGTGACCGACCGGCGCGACTCCGCCGATGGCCTGGCCGGTGTGGGTGCGCACGAACTCCGCGTCGGCCCGCTCGATCCTCGCCGCTCCAGCCAGCGCGGCCAGGATCTTGGGGTCGGCCTTGTGCGCGCCGGAGGTCATCGCCAGCAGCGGCGTGATCGAACCGTCCGTGTGCACCGCCTTGAACACCAGGCTGTTGGCGATCGCGCCGACCTCGACCCCGAGTGCCCGCGCGGCCAGCGCGGCCGTGCGCACCTCGTCGTCGAGTACCCGGACGCCGTCGGCGGACGTGGCCAGACCGGCCTCGGCCAGGGCGGCGACGACCTTACGAACACCAGCGTGTTCCAACGTGTTCACACCACCATCAGACCATGCGGGCGGCTGGTCGCGCCGCGAACCCCGGGCGGGGGGATCCAGTGCGGATCCATTGTCCCGCATGGAGCACGCAGCGGTAACGCCAGTTGAGCGCTGTCGGTGGCGTGGGCTATCCTGATTTTGTTCGAACACATGTTCGAGCGAATGTCCGGTGGTGGGGCGGGGGAAGCGCCTCACCACCGGACCCGCCGGCTTCCCCTCGGCGGACTCGTCGCAGCACCGACGTTTCCGACGTAAGGAGGCCTCGAATGTCCGCCCTCATCGACTTCCCTATCGAAGACCTGTCCGCCGACAATTCCACGCCGGCCCAGCACCACGGCGGCAGCTACCCCGGCCCGCGCGCCACCACCCCACCCCGCTCGGCAACGGCCCTGCTCCGCGAGGCCAGGGCAGGCATCGCCGAGGCCCAGCGGGAGACCGTGGCCGCAGGCCGCTACGCCACCGCGTACCTGGCCGCGTTGCGCGCCGCCGCCGCCATGCTGGCGTTGCGCGGTCGTCCGCACCGTGGCCGGGCCCGTCCGGCCAGCGCCTGGGTGCTGCTGGCCAAGCTCGCGCCGGAAATGGGCGAGTGGGCGGACTTCTTCGCAGCCTGCTCGGGCCGCCGGGCCGCGATCCTGTCCGGCATCACCCGGGGCATCACCCAGCGCGACGCCGACGACCTGGTCCGGGCCGCCGCGACCTTCGCCGACCTGGTCGGGGACGAGGTGGCCGGTCGTGGCCCGATCGGCCGAACCCGAGCAGTTACATGACGGCGCTGGTCGAGTACGGCCGTCTGTTGCAGCGCTTCGCCATCGAAGCCGAAGCGCTGGCCGGCGCGATCGACAATTCCCGGTTGGAAGACGAGGTGCCCGGCTGCCCCGGCCTGACCGTCCGCGAGGCGGCCCGGCACGTGGGCAGCGATTCCCGGATGGTGCTGCACTGGCTGCGCGAGGGGCGGCGGCCCAGGGACTGGCAGCGCGATCCCACGTCCAGCCAGAGCCTGGCCGACTACGTCCGCACCGGCACCACCCCGCTCATGCGCGAACTCGCCGAACACGAAGCCGAGGACCCCTGCCCGGGCTGGTACGAACCGGAGCAGAACTACGGCTTCTGGCTGCGCCGGATGACCCACGAGGTCACCGTGCACCGCATCGACATCCAGGGCGCGTACCGGGGCGAGGACGGCGATGAACCCAGCCCGGTGCCCGACGACATCGCGGTCGACGGCATCGACGAGATCCTGCACGTCTGGTTCGCCTACCGCCTCACCACGTTGCAGGTCTACGGCACCACGGCCCGCAACTGCACGGTGCGCAGCGGCGGCTGGAGCTGGCTGACCGTGACCGGCCCCGGCGGCATCGGCAACGAGGTGTACCGGCTCTGGTCCACTCCGGGCCGCAAAGGCTGGCGCGAGGGCGACGAACGCAGCGGCGAGGCGTACGCCGACCCCAACCTGATGTACCTGTGGCTGTGGGGCCGGCGCAACGTCACCGAGGTGTCCGTGCACGGCGACGACGACGCCACCGGGCAACTCTGGGTCCTGCTCAGGCTCGCGACGCGCTGATCTCCTCGATCGGCTTGCCGCGCAACGCGGATCGGGTGGCGACGGTGATCGAGCACCAGGCGAGCGCCGTCGCCGCGCCGATGATCCCCAGGTAGGCGAGCAGCGGAACGCTCGGCAGGGCCGACCCGGTCAGTCCGATGCTCAGCCCGACCAGCGGCGGCAGCGCGGCCAGCGAACCGAACACGATCGCCAGCGCGATCACGATCCGGGCCTCGCCGCGCATCATCGCCCGCACCTGCCGTCGCGTGGTGCCGACCAGTTGCAGCAACGCGAACTCCCGTCCCCGCGCCGCCGTCGACGCGACCAGCGTGTTGGCGATGGCGATGGCCAGGTAGGCGAGGATCACCGCGTCCAGGATCAGGTTCACCGAGGACTGGTTGCTCTGGCTGGTGTTCTGTGCCGCGGTGAACGCCGCCCGGTCCGCGACCGTCACGCCCGGATACCCGGCCAGCGCCGCGCGCAGCGTCGCCGCGGTCACGCCCGGCTTCGCGCTGATCAGCACCGCGGTGTCGACCTGGTTGGTGGTGTGCGCGATGACCACGTCGTGCGGCAGGGTCACGTCACCGAAACCGAGCCCGTTGCCGTAGATCGCCACCACTTTCGGATGTATTTCGGTGCCGTCGCCGAGATACATCGTCACCGTCCCGCCGATGCCGACCCCCGCCGTGCCCGCCGCCATGGTGCTCAACGCCACCGTGTTCCCGGCCAGCGCGCCGATGTCACCCTTGCGCACGTCCAGGTTCACCACCGAAGCCAGCCGATCCCCGGTGACGCCCTGCGCCGCGAACGGGTCGGCCCGCAGCTGCTTGCTCTCCAGGTAGCTGAGCAGCACGGTGGTCCGCGCGACCGCGTTTGCCGTCACTCCCGGCACTTTCGCCACGTCGGCGGCGATGCGCGGCGCCAGCCCGTCCGCTCCGCCGGTGAGCACGTAGTTCGCGACCACACCGGTGTCCGCCTGATGCTGACCGGCCGCGATCGTGGTCGTCACGGAGAAGATCTGCACCGCCGCCATGGTCACGCCGAGGATCAACGGCGTGGTCGCCGCGCTCAACCGCCGGGCGTTGGCCAGCGTGTTCGCACCCGCCAGATAGCCGCCGACGCTCACCGACAACAGCCCGAAGATCCGGGCCATCAGGCTGACCAGCTTCGGCCCGAGCAGCGCCAACGCGACCACCAGCACGAGCGCCGAACTCGCCCCGCCGGCCAGCGCGGCCTGGCCCGGCACGGTCAACGGAACCACGACCGCGGCACCCACCGCGATCGGAATCAGCGCCCAGCCGATCAGCACCCTGGTGCGCCCCAGCCGTTTCGGCTCGGCGGCGGCTTCGCCGAGCGCGTCGACCGGACTGATCCGCGCCGCCCGCCGCCCGGCCAGATAACCCGCGAGCCGCGCCGCGCCCACCACCAGCGCCACAGCGACGACACCCGGCAACGGATCCAGCACGAACGCGAAATCCAGCGGCACCGCGCCCACCGCGGCGAACGCCGCCCGCAACCCGAAACTCAGCAGATACCCGGGAATCGTGCCCAGCACGGCCCCGATCACGCCGACCAGCAGCGTTTCCGCGCCGATCAGCCGGTGAATCTGCCTCGGCGTCGCCGCGATCGCCCGCAACAGCGCGAACTCGCGCTTGCGCTGGGTCATGGTCAGCCCGAGCGTGCTGGCGACCACCAGCAACACCAGCAGCACCATGCTCCCGCCGAACGCACCGGCCAGCGCGATCAGGAACGACCGCGCCTGCCCGATGTCCAGGAACTCCACGTCCGCCCGGGCATTGCCGGTATACGTGACGACACCCGGCACCGCGGCCGAAATCCGTGCCGCCAGCGCGTCGACATCAACGTCCGGCGCCGCAAGCACTCCCACCGCGTCGACCTGCCCCGCCCGCCCCGACAATCGGCGGGCGGCGTCATCAGTCAGAAACACGGCAGATTCGCGCGCCAGATCCCTGCCAACAACCCCCACCACCCGATACCGCCCCGGCACCGCCCCGACATCAAGGTCGACCTCGTGCCCGATGACCCCCAGATTCCCGGCAACCACAACCTCATCAGCGGCCCTCGGCGCCCGCCCGGAAACCAACGGCAACGGCCCCAGCACCGCGCTCGACCACCCATGCGCGTAAACCGGCACCGAGGCCCCCGCCACGCCGACCCGCACACTCACATCGCCGACCGCCGCCCGCACCCCGGGAACCCGCGCGACCGCGTCCACATCGGACGCGGGAAGCGGCACCCGCTCCGCGAACGGCGCCGGAATGTCCTCCGGCACCGGCAGTTCCTGGCTCGCCCCGACCACAACGGGCGCTCCCGCGTACCGCTCTGGCGCGATCCCCGCCCGCAAACCCGAATCGACCAGGACACCGCACGCGGTGATCACCGCGCAGCCGAGCAGGACCGCGATGAACGCGGCCACGAACCCGCCACGCCGCCCCTTGATCGTCCGTATCGCCATCGACAGCATGTCTGCCTCACCACTCCCCGAGATGGGTCATCCGCCGCGCGATCTCCTCGGGCTGCCCACCGGCCAACTCCCCGGCCAGCTGCCCATCGGCGAGGAACAGCACACGGTCGGCATAGGACGCGGCCATCGGATCGTGGGTGACCATCAGCGCGGTCTGGCCCAACTGGTCGACCGCCGAGCGCAGCGTCTGCAGGACCTGCCGCGCGGTCCTGGTGTCCAGCGCGCCGGTCGGCTCGTCCAGGAACATCACCTCCGGCCGGGTGATCAGCGCCCTGGCGATCGCGACCCGCTGCTGCTGGCCACCGGAAAGCTTGCTGGGCAACCGATCCAGCGGCACGTCCAACCCCACCGCGCTGGTCAGCCGCAGCAGGAACGCCCGATCGGCCGTTCGCCCGGCCAACCGCAGCGGCAACTCGATGTTCTGTTCGAGCGTCAGCGAGCCGATCAGGTTGTACGCCTGGAAGACGAACCCGATCCGCTCCCGGCGCAACGCGGTCAGCCGCGCCTCCTTGAGCCCGGTCAAGTCGGTGTCGCCCAGCCAGACCCGCCCCGACGTCGGCCGGTCCAGACCGGCCGCGCAATGCAGGAACGTGCTCTTGCCCGACCCCGACGGCCCCATCACCGCGGTGAAACCCGAACGCGGCAGCGCGACCGATATCCCGTCCAGCGCGACGACGCCGCCCGCATAGACCTTGCGCACCGATTCCAGCCGGATCGCGGTGCCCGTCCCCGTTGTTGTTGCTTGCACACGATCGAACCTAAGTTCGCGCGGCGCCCGAGTCAGTCGCGCACGAACCCGAACCGATGGTGTACCCAGCTACACCGCGCCGGTCCCGCGCACCGGTTATCCTCCTGCTCAGAGGCATGATGCTCGGGGGGATTATGAAAGTAGCGATCACGCGCAGCCTGCGCGCCACCCGCATCCTGGTCGCCGGACTGCGCAGCGCGGTACCCGCCCTGTTCGGCCTGCCCGCGATCGTGTTCGTGATCGCGTTCTGTGTGATCGGGATCGGCCTGCCCGCGTTGCCCGAGGCGGTCCGGCTGCAACGCGTCCTCACCCGCTCCGAGCGCAGGCGCGCGGCCGCCGAACTCGGCAAGGAGATCCGCAGTCCGTACCGCCCGGCCAGGGGCACCTGGTGGCGGCAGACCGTCACGATCCTGCGCGACCCGGCCAGCTGGCGCGACCTGCTCTGGCAGATCGTGCACGGCAGCACCGGCCTGTTCGCCGGGCTCTTCGCCGCCGCGCTCTGGCCGGGTCTGCTGTTCACGATCTCGTTGCCGGCCTGGTGGTGGGCGGTGCCGCGCGGCTCGGTGTCCGCGTTCATCCCGCTGACCGACTGGACCCGGGCGCTGACCCTCCCGATCGCCCAGACCATCTTCGAGCTGGGCCTGCTGCTGTGGCTGGTCCCGCTGATGGCCCGAGGGCAACTGTGGCTGGCCGAAACCTTGCTCGGCCCGGACCGCGCCGAGCTGGTCGAACGCGTCGAGCAACTGACCGAGTCGCGCACCGAGGCGCTGGAGGCGCACGGCGCGGAACTGCGCCGGATCGAACGCGACCTGCACGACGGCGTCCAGGCGCAGCTGGTGTCGGTCGCGGTGCGCCTCGGCCTCGCCGAACGCGCCTTCACCGGTGAGCCGGACACCGCGCTGCGCCTGCTCCAGGACGCGCGCGACGGCATCGAGGACACCCTGGGCCAGTTGCGTGGCGTGATCCGCGGGATCTATCCGCCGATCCTGTCCGACCGCGGCCTCGGCGGCGCCGTCCGTGCCCTGGTCGGCGGTCAGCGTGTCCCGGTCGCCGTGCACATGCCCGCCGACCTGCCCCGCGCGCCCGCCGCGGTCGAGGCTGCCGCGTATTTCGTGGTCGCCGAGTCGCTGACCAACGTGAGCAAGCACAGCACCGCGGACCGCGTCGAACTGACCATCGGCAGCGACGGCGAGACACTGCGGATCATGGTGCGCGACAATGGCGAAGGCGGCGCCGACCCGGCGCAGGGCAGTGGCCTGGTCGGCATCCAGCGCCGGGTCGCGGCGCTCGACGGCCGCACCAGCATCGCCAGCCCCGCAGGCCAAGGCACGACGATCGAGGTGGAACTCCCATGCGGCGCCTAACCCCACCGCACCCGCACCCGCCGGCGCTGTCGCGCGTCCCGGAGCGCCCGTGCGGATCGTGATCGCCGAGGACAACACCCTGCTCCGCGAGGGCATCGTGTTGCTCGCCACCACCGCGGGCCACGAGGTCGTCGGCATGGCGGCAAGTGGTCCGGAAATCCTGCCCGCCCTGCTCAAGCACAAGCCCGACATCGCCGTGATCGACGTCCGCCTCCCGCCCGGCTTCCGCGACGAGGGCCTGCGCGCCGCGATCGAGGCCCGCGCCCAGTTGCCCGGCCTGCCCGTGCTGGTGCTGTCCCAGTACGTCGAGCACGCCTACGCCACCGAACTGCTCGCCGGCGGCGCGCGCGGCATCGGTTACCTGCTCAAGGACCGGATCGGCCGAGTCGAGGAGTTCCTGGACGCGCTCGACCGGGTCGCCTCCGGTGGCACCGCGCTCGATCCCGAGGTCGTCACCCAGTTGATGAGCCGCCACGACCCGCTCGACGCGCTGACCGCCCGCGAACGCGAGGTGCTCGCGCTGATGGCGCAGGGCCACGACAACAGCACGATCGCGCGACTGCTGGTGGTGACCGAACGAGCGGTCGCCAAGCACGTCGGGAACATCTTCCGCAAACTCGACCTGCCGCCCAGCGACTCCGGCCACCGCCGCGTCCTGGCCGTGCTCGCCTACCTCGACCCGCACTAACCCGGCGCCACTGTGTCGGCCGTCACGGTCGACACTGGACACTGTGCGACGTGTCCGCGACCTGACGCCCTATGTGGAGCTGCACCGCGACCATTGGCGCGAGCTGCGGGCCGCGACGCCGTTGCCGCTGACCGACGCCGAACTGGACGAGTTGCGCGGTCTCGGCGAGCCGATCTCGCTGGACGAGGTCGCGGATATCTACCTGCCACTGTCGCGCCTGATCAACCTGCGGGTGGCCGCCTCCCAGCAATTACACGCCGCGACCACGACGTTCCTCGGCGAGCAGGCCGAGCAGGTGCCCTACGTGATCGGCGTCGCGGGCAGCGTCGCGGTCGGCAAGTCGACCACCGCGCGCGTGCTGCGCACGTTGCTCTCGCGCTGGCCCAACCATCCCCGCGTCGACCTGGTCACCACCGACGGGTTCCTGTTCCCGCAGGCCGAACTGGAACGGCGCGGCCTGATGAACCGCAAGGGTTTCCCGGAGAGCTACAACCGGCGCGCGCTGCTGCGCTTCGTGGCGGACGTGAAGGCCGGGGTCGCGGAGGCGTACGCGCCGGTCTACTCGCACCTGAGCTACGACATCCTGCCCGACCAGTTCACCACCGTCCGGAAACCGGACATTCTCATCATCGAGGGCCTCAACGTGCTCCAGCCCGGCTCCCGGCTGGCCGTCTCGGACCTGTTCGACTTCTCGATCTATGTGGACGCGCACGTCGAGGACATCCGCCGCTGGTATGTGTCCCGATTCCTCACTTTGCGCAGTACGACCTTTACGGACCCAAACTCCTATTTCCACCGGTATTCGGAGCTGAACGACCAGCAGGCGGTGGCCCGCGCCGAGCAGCTGTGGAGCGATATCAACGAGCCGAACCTGCTGGAGAACATCCGCCCGACCCGGGCCCGTGCCGCGCTCGTGCTGCAGAAAGGCCCTGATCACGCGGTCGAGCGGGTCCGGCTGCGCAAGCTGTGACACGACCGGTTGGTCGATCGCGGTTGGAGTTGTCGAACGACGAGACCGGATTTAGCGTCCGATCGTGACGCGACGCGGTGTGAGGTTTCTGAGCATCCTGTTGCCTGCCGCCCTGCTGCTGGCAGCGTTGCCGAGCGGTGCCGCCGAGGCGCCGCCCGTGCGGCACGCGCTCTACACCGGCGGCAGCGGCTATCCGCGCGTGATCAGGCTGTCGAACGGCACGTTGCTGTCCAGCCTCACCACGAACGTGAACAAGCAGGGTGAAGGCATCATCTCGGCGAGCACCGACAACGGCGCCACGTTCCACCAACTCGCGGTGATCAAGGACCCGTACGCGGGCAACAGCAACGGCATCTGCTGCTCCACCCTCTACGAGCTACCGTCCACAGTGGGCACGATGCCGGCCGGAACTGTGCTGTGGGCCGACACCGTCGGCTACACCGGCGCGATCACCCAGCACACCACCCGGCAACGGTTGTGGGCGAGCAGCGATCAGGGCAAGACCTGGCAGTTCATGTCCGACTTCGCGGTCGCCACCAGCCAGTACAACACCTGGGAGCCCAGCCTGTCCGTCGCGGCTGACGGTTCGCTGGTCGCGTTCTACTCGGACGAGACCGACAAGAGCAACCACGACCAGAAACTCGTCCAGGTAAGGTCGGTCGACGGCGTGCACTGGATGGACTATCGCGAACTCGTGGTCAGCGACTCGTGGAGCGTGCGGCCGGGCATGGCCAGCGCGATCCGGCTGCCCAACGGCTCGTATTTCATGGTGTACGAGGTGTGCAACAACGACAAACTGCACCTGTGCAGCGTTTATTACCGCACGTCCGCCGATGGCTGGGACTACGGCGACTCGCTCAACCTCGGCACCGTGATCCGCACCGCCGACGGCAAATACGCCCGGCACACCCCCACGGTCGCCTGGAGTCCCGGCCCCGGTCCACAAGGGACGCTCCTGATGATCAACGAGATGCTGGTCAACAACGACGGCAGCATCGCCACCGGCAACGGCGGCACGATCCTGGCCAACGATCACCTCGGTGCCGGACCCTGGTACGAGATCCCCGCGCCAATCCGAGTGTCCGGAGTGGACAATACGGGGTGTAAGAACTTCAGCCCGTCGATCCTGCCCAGCCTCGATGGCAAGTCCGTGCTGGAAGTGGACACGGACCTGGTCGGCCCGGTCTGCGAGACCTTCTACGCCACCGGTGCCCTGACCGAACCCTAGATCGACCGAGCAACCCCGTCCCGGCTCGGGCGTCCTGAAGAGTACGGGCAGCAAATGCTGCGGTTACTGGAACTCAGGGGGTTGTCGATGAAGCAGGGAATCGTATTGCGCACGGTACTCGCCGTCGGCGCGGCAGCAGGCGTCGTCGCGATCTCGGCGTGTTCGCCGACGACAAGTGGTGCTCCAGTGTCGAGCCAGCCCGCACCTGCCGCACAGGTCAGCTCGTCCACCGGGCCGGCCCGCATCTATTTCCCGCTCTGCGGCGCCAGTTCGGCCACCAAGTCGAAGATCGAGCCGTCAAGTCTCACGTTCTCCTGCGACAGCACGCTGTCGGCGGCGGATGTGCACTGGACCACGTGGAACAACAACTACGCGCAAGGCACCGCGACGCTGGAGGAGAACGACTGCACGCCGTCGTGCGCGGAGGATGTGGTCGCCCGCAACAAGGTCACGGTCCGGTTTGACAAGCCGGTCAAGGAATCGTGCGGTGAGTTCTGGAGCGAAGCGGTTTTCACGTATGTCGGCAAGCCGGTCGACGTCGTGCACCACCAGGCACAGTGGACGTTCAACCCAGGCGCACCGTACAACTACTGCTAGACCGGATCAGCCCGCGCAGCCCCAGGGGCGTCGCGCGGAAGCCGCGCCCAGTTCCTCGCTGCGGCGCGAGGGCCGGATGCATCAGACCCGCGCGCTGTCTCTCGGCGTGGCGGAAGCCGATCCCAGTACCCGAGCCCTGCGGTCGCAGCCCGGCGCAGAAGCCGATCCCGGCATCAGACTCCGCAGTCGCAATCCGGCGCGGAAGCGCGTCCCGGCATCAGGCTCCGCAGTTCGCGACCCGGCGCGGAAGCGCGTCCCGGCACCGAGCCCCGCAGCCGCAGCCCGGCGTGGAAGCCCGTCCCGCCATCAGGCTCCGCAGTTCGCGGCCCGGCGTGGAAGGCCGATCCCGGCAGCAGGCTCCCGGTACCGAGTCCCGCAGTCGCAATCCGGCGTGGAAGGCCGTCTCGGGATCGGGACCGCAGTTGCGGCTCGCGGATGGAAACCCGCGCTGGCATCAGGCGCGTAGGCGCAAGCCCTTCGGCGTGGCTCGGAAGCCTGCGTCCCGCAGTACATCGGCCAACCGCGAGGTCAGTGCGGCCGCCCCATCCGCCCGTTGCACCGCCAACTCACCCAGCCATCCGTCGTGCACCGCTCGCGCAAGCGCTTGCGCGGCGGCGTGCAGTGGTTCGTCGGTTTCGGTGAAGGACAGGAGCGATTTGCCGCCGCGTTCCACGTACAGCACCGGCACCCCATCGACCAGCACCACCAGCGCGCCCGCCTTGCGGCCCGGCCGGTGCTTGTTCTCGCCGACCACTGCCGGCCAGGCCAGCGCCGCCCCATACGGTTGCGCCGGGTCGGCCGCGGCCAGCACGACCACTCCGGGCGGCTGGCCGGGCGGCGGACCGTCTGGTTGGGACAGTGCGCGCAGCTGGTCGACCGCGCCGCGCGCCGCGAACTGCGCCGCGCCCAGTCCTTCGACCACGTACCCGCGCACCACCTGACCGGATTCTTCCATGGCCCGCAGCACCTTGTAGATCCCGCTGAACCCGCCGGTCACCCGCTCGGTGTCCAGCGCTCCCCTGGTCAGCACACCATGCCGCTCCAGGAACGCCTCGGCTCGGGCGTGCGCGCGCCGGGTCGGGTCGTCGGCTCGGTCCAGCACCAGCGACCAGCGTCCGGCCACGGTTGGCGGGCCGAGCCTGCTCGGCATGGTGGGCCTGGTCCGAAGCCGGGCATAGCGGCCGCGCGGCGCGGATCGTCTCGGTTTGTGCGCGCCGCCGCCGGAGAGCACCGAGCGCAACGGCGCCAGCGTGTCGTTGGTGACCAGCCCGGCCCACACCAGGTCCCAGATCGCCGCGACCAGCGCGGCATCGTCCGGCACGGCCTCGCCCTCGTCGACCAGCCGCATCCCGACCCGCTCGCCGAGCTGACGGAAGAACAGCGCCCCACCGTCCAATACGGACAGCACCGCGCGGTGCAGCGGACTGTCCGGCGGGTCTTCGACGTCGGGCAGCAGCAGCCCAGCGACGTCGCTGGGCGCGAAGACCATCCAGCCGTCGCCGCCGGCCAGCGCGCCGCAACCAGTCCAGCTCACCTCGCCGCTTGCGGTCAGCTCGTCGAGCAACGCGGTCGAGTAGCCGGGCAATCGGGCGGGCAGGATCAGCGACTCGACCGCGCTGGCCGGCAACGGCGTGCCCGCCAGTTGTTCGACCACGTTCAGCACGTCCTCGACGCTGGCGGTCGCCCGCAGCCGGCGGCTTTCGGTTGTCGGCTTGATTCCGTGCCACAGCGGCAGGAACCGGCCGAGCGCGGCCTGTTCCACCGGTTCGACCTCGGCCCGCAACCGCGCCAGCGACGCCCGCCGCAACCGGCGCAGCACGTCCGCGTCGCAGTACTCCATGCCGCCGGGCCGATGCTCGGATTCGCGCACCGGCCGCAGCTCGCCGCGCACCAGCCGACCGGTCCCGGCCAGCCGTTCCAGCACCCCGGTCACCACCGAGATCCCCAATCCGAACCGCGCGGCCGCCTCGGCGGGCGCGAACGGGCCTCGCCCGCGTGCGTACCGGATCAGCAGGTCTGCCAACGGATCCGCGACCAGTTCGGTGAAGGCCTCTGGCACGCCCACCGGCAGCGCGACGCCCAGCGCGTCGCGCATCCGGCCCGCGTCCTCGATCGCGATCCACCGGTCCTCGCCCGCGATCCGCACCTGGATCGCGCGCCGCGCGGCAGCGAGTTCGGCCAGCCATTCCGGCTTTGCCCCGCGCGCGGCGGCTTCGTTCTCGTTCAGATCACCGAGCAGCCGCAACAGATCGGCGGTGCCCTCCATGTCCCGCACGCGCCGATCCGGGGAGAGCCGCTGCAGATCCGCCTCGATCTGGTCCAGCACCTCGGGATCGAGCAGCTCGCGAATGGCCTCTGAGCCGAGCAGTTCGGCCAGCAGGGCGGTGTCCAGCGAGAGCGCGGCCGCGCGGCGTTCGGCCAGCGGCGCGTCCATCTCGTAGAGGAACATGCCCACGTAGCCGAACAGCAGGCTGCGCGCGAACGGCGATGGCGACGGCGTGGCCACCTCGACCACCCGCACCTTGCGGCCGCGGATGTCGGACATGAGTTCGCGCAGGCCCGGCACGTCGTACACGTCCTGCAGGCATTCCCGCATGGCCTCCAGCACCACCGGGAACTGGTCGTACTGGGAAGCGACGCTGAGCAGTTGGGCGGAGCGCTGCCGCTGCTGCCACAACGGGGTGCGGCGGTTCGGGTCGCGCCGGGGGAGCAGCAGCGAGCGGGCCGCGCACTCGCGGAACCGGGCCGAGAACAACGCCGACCCGCCCACCTCGGCGACCACCAGTTGCTCGACCTCTTCCGGGTCGATCAGCAGGTCCTCGGCCGCCGGCGGGAGTTCTTCGCCTTCCTCGTCCAGCGCGTCCGGCATGCGCAGCACGATGCCGTCGTCGGAATGCATGACCTGTGGCGCGACCCCGCGCCGTTCTGCCATCCGTGCCGCGGCGACCAGCGCCCACGGCCCGTTCACCTGGGCGCCGAACGGCGAGTGCACGACGATGCGCCAGTCGCCGAGTTCGTCCCGGAACCGTTCCACCACAATGGTTCTGTCGTCCGGGACGTGCTTGGTCGATGCTTTTTGCTCGTCCAGGTAGGCGAGGAGGTTGTCGGTGGCCCACTCGTCCAGCCCGGCCGCGTTCGCCCGCGCCCGCGCGTCAGTTTCCCCGGCCGACGCGATCTCGCGAACGAATTTCCCTTGCGCCCGGCCGAGTTCCAGCGGGCGCCCTGGCGCATCGCCGTGCCAGAACGGCATGCGCGCCGCCTGCCCCGGCGCCGGGGTGACGATCACCCGATCGTGGGTGATGTCCTCCACCTTCCACGACGAGGTGCCGAGCAGGAACACGTCGCCCACCCGCGACTCGTACACCATTTCCTCGTCCAGCTCGCCGACCCGCGAGCCGTGCCCGCGTTCGTCCGGCGGAGTGGTCACCGTGAACAGGCCACGATCGGGAATGGTGCCACCGGAGGTGACCGCGAGCCGCTGCGCGCCTGGCCTGCCCTTCAGCTCGCCGTTGATCCGGTCCCAGGTGATTCTCGGCCGCAACTCGGCGAATTCCGCGCTCGGATACCGCCCGGCCAGCATGTCCAGCACCGCGTACAACGCGGAATCCGGCAAACCCGCGAACGGTGCGGCCCGGCGCACCAGCGTGGCCAGTTCGGTCACCGTCCAGGTCTTGATCGAGGTCATCGCGACGATGTGCTGGGCGAGCACGTCCAACGGATTGCGCGGGTAGCGCATGGACTCGATCGCGCCGCCCGCCATCCGCTCCGCGACCACCGCGCAGGACACCAGGTCCCCCCGGAACTTCGGGAAAACCACGCCGTAGGAGGTCGCGCCTACCTGGTGCCCGGCCCGGCCGACCCGCTGCAAACCGGACGCGACCGTCGGCGGCGCCTCCACCTGGATCACCAGGTCGACCGCGCCCATGTCGATGCCCAGTTCCAATGACGACGTCGCCACGACACACGGCAACTGCCCGGACTTCAGCGCCTCCTCGACACCGGTCCGCTGCTCGCGCGACATGGATCCGTGGTGTGCCTTGGCGATCACCGCGTCCGCGCCCATGGCGACACCGGACGCGCCGATCGCCTCCGCCGGGAACTCGTCCAGATTGGGCACCCCGGCCAAGTCCTCGGCGTGCAGTTCGTTGAGCCGCGCGGTCAATCGTTCGGCCAGCCGCCGCGAGTTCGCGAACACGATGGTCGAGCGGTGCGCGGTCACCAGGTCGAGGATTCGCCGCTCCACCGCGGGCCAGATCGACGGCCTGCGGGTCCCGGTCGAACCCGGCCCGGCGATCTCCTCCAGCGTGCCGATGCCGCCCTGCACAGGCAGCTTGGTGAGCTCGTCCTGGTCGGTATCGCGGGGCGCGGGCGCGTCCAGTTCGGCCAGATCGGGCACGGGCACCTCGACCCGCACCCGCACGGTCTTGGTGTTCGTCGGCGCGACGGTCCGCACCGGCCTTCCACCGGCCAGGAACGCGCTGACTTCCTCGATCGGCCGCACCGTGGCCGACAGGCCGATCCGCTGGGCCGGCTTGTCCAGCAGCGTGTCCAGCCGTTCCAGCGACAACGCGAGATGCGCGCCGCGCTTGGTGCCCGCGACCGCGTGCACCTCGTCCAGGATCACCGTTTCCACGCCGCGCAGGGACTCGCCCACCGACGAGGTGAGCAGCAGGAACAACGACTCGGGGGTGGTCACCAGCACGTCCTGCGGGGCGCGCATGAACGCCCTGCGTTCGCTGGCCGGCGTGTCGCCGGTGCGCATGCCGACGGTGATGTTCGGCTCCGGCTCGCCCAACCGCATCGCGGCCTGGCGGATACCGGCCTGCGGCGCGCGCAGGTTGCGTTCGACGTCGACCGCGAGCGCTTTCAGCGGCGAGATGTAGAGGACCCGGCAGCGCAGCTTCGGGTCGGCGGGCGGCGCTTCGGTGGCCAGCCGGTCCAGCGCCCAGAGGAAGGCGGCGAGCGTCTTGCCGGACCCGGTCGGCGCCACCACCAGGGCGTGCTCACCGGCGGCGATGGCCTCCCACGCGCCGCGCTGAGCGTCGGTGGGCGCGGCGAATGCTCCCCGGAACCACTGCCTGGTTGCCGGGGAGAACAGGTCCAGCACGTCCTTCGCCACCCCACCATCCTGCTCCTTGTCACCGACAGTTCTCGCTGGCCAGCGCCCGACCAGGGAAAATGGCGGATCGCCCCGGACCGTGCCCGGGAGCATGCAAGGATCTGGGCCGTTATCGGCGGAAATCGGAGGAACAGCGACGGTGAACGTGCTCTCGGTCGACCTCGGCACGGCCAACACCGTCGCGGTGCTGCACGTCGATGGCCAACCGCCCCGGCTCATCGAATTCGACGGCGCCCCGGCCTTGCCCTCCGCCGTGTTCGCGGACGAGCGCAACGGCAGGCTGCTGGTCGGCCGGGAGGCCCAGGAGCACGCCCGCACCGACCCGTCCCGGTTCGAACCGCAACCCAGACGCCGCATCGCGGAAGGCACCGTGCTGCTCGGCGAGGCCGTCATCTCGGTGACGAACCTGCTCGGCGCTGTGCTGCACCGGGTCGTCGCCGAGGCCGTCAACCTGCTCGACGGACTGCCCCCGGACGAACTGCGCCTCACCCACCCCGACGACTGGGACGCCGCGCGCTGCACCGTGCTGGTCGCGGCCGCGCGCCTGTCCGGGTTGACCGCCGAGCCGGTGCTGATCCCGGAATCCGTTGCCGCTGCGGCACATTTCACCTCATCGGGTCAACATTTGCGGCCCGGCGAAGCGATCGCCGTCTACAACCTCGGCGCCGCCACCTTTACCTGCGCGGTCCTCGGCGCCACCGGCAAGGGCACGGTGGTGCTGGCCGAGAACGGCCTCACCGACGTCGCCGGTCTCGCCGTCGACCAGGCGCTGCTGGAGTACGCCGGCCGCGCCGTGTCGCATCGCGATCCCGGCCACTGGCAGCGGCTGCTGCGCCCCGAGTCCGTCGACGACCGCATCGCCCAGCGCGAACTGCGCGAAGCCGTGCGGGTGGCCAAGGAGAAGCTGGCCACGCAGCAGTTGGCGACCGTGCCGATGCCGCCGCCCTTCGACAACGTCGACGTCATGCGCACCGAACTCGACGCGCTGATCCGGCCCAACCTGCTGCGCGGCACCGAACTGCTCGACCGCACGATCACCCAGGCCGGTCTGGTCCCGGCCAACCTGGTCGGCGCCTATCTGGTCGGCGGATCGAGCCGGATGCCGCTGGTCGCCAAGATCATCGGGGAACACCTGGAACTGCGTCCGATCAGCGCGACCGACCCGGAAACCGCGGTCGCCTTCGGCGCGCTGGACGCGACAACCGACAACACCGCGACCCCGGCCGACTTCCATCCGGACCCGATCCCGGTCGGCCGCACCCGCCCGGAATTCGCCCCGGTCGCCCCGCCGCCCTCGGTCTCCCAGCCGGTGTCCCAGCCCGTCTCGCAGCCCGTGTCCCGGCCGGTTTCGCAGCCCGTGTCCCGCCCAGTTTCCGGGCCGATTTCCCAGCCGGTCGCCATGCCACCTTCGGTGTCACATCCCGTTTCCGGGCCGATCCCCGGCCCGTCGCAGAGCGGCCCGCACAACCTCGGCAACTACCCCGGCTACTACCCGCCGAGCGGCCCCAACTACCAGCAACAACCCCCGCCGCCCGCGCCGAAGAAGAGCAAGCGCGTGCCGGTCATCATCGGCGTGGTGGCCGCGGTCGTCGTCGCGGGCGGGGTGGTCGGCGGCATCGCGCTGTTCGGTGGATCGAGCCAGGGCACGGACAGCTGCCAGAGCGGCGGCAGCGCGGACGGACAGGGCTTCACCCCCTGCCTGCGCCAGCTGGCCGGCGCCGTCCCGCAGCACGCCCAGTGCGCGTCCGGCACCGGCGGTACGGACATCGGCATCGACACCACCGGTTCGACCGTGGTCACCTGCACGATGGGCAGCTACCGGATCATCTACCGGCAGGGCGGGCCGAACACCTCGGCCCAGTCGATCATCGAAACCATGCTGCCGCCGCAGCCGCACTCGCTGGTCAAGGCCAGCTGGTCCGGGAACAGCCTCAGCGGCCAGTACGAGGCCGGCGTGGTCGGCCAGAACGGCGTGCTGGTGTTCTCGGTGGACAACTCCGACGCCGTCGGCATCCTGACCACCAAGGGATCCAGCGACCTGACCCCCGACCAGGTAGCCGACTACTTCCAGGCGAACGTCCAACCCGGCACCTAAGTAACATCATCGCCGATGCGTATCACCGTGTTCCGCAGAATGATGAACGACGAGTTCGGCGAGATGCGCGCCGCGACGATCAGCGCCGATCACGTGTTCGCCGCGCTGGGCGGCGTCACCGTCGACCAGGCTATCGACCTGGGCATGGACCCGCGTGAGGTCTGGCAGGCCGTGTGCGCGGAGTTCGATGTGCCGGAGGCACGCCGCTGACCAGCCCCAAAACAATCCAACCTACCGGATCGGCGTGTCAGTTTTTGATCGAACACCTGTTCGGGCTAGCCTGTTGTGCACAGTGAGGTCAACGATCCACAGATCCGCCTACCGGTCTGAAATCGTCGGTCCTCACCCGTAGCGTCAGCCGGGTCAACCCGACACAGCAGTTCACTGACCGACGACACGATGCAACGAGGTGGAAGTTCCGATGGCACAGGCACCGGACCGGGACAAGGCGCTCGAACTCGCCCTTGCCCAGATCGACAAGCAGTTCGGCAAGGGATCGGTCATGCGCCTCGGCGAGGAGGACCGGCCACCGATCGCGTTCATCCCAACCGGCTCCATCGCGCTCGACGTGGCCCTGGGCATCGGCGGCTACCCCCGCGGCCGGATCATCGAGATCTACGGCCCGGAGAGCAGCGGTAAGACCACGGTCGCCCTGCACGCGGTGGCCAACGCGCAGCGCGCGGGCGGCATCGCCGCGTTCATCGACGCGGAACACGCGCTCGACCCGGAGTACGCCAAGGCGCTCGGCGTGGACACCGACGC
>DATFHN010000207.1:0-23122 GCA_035248365.1 Pseudonocardiaceae bacterium
TCCCGTACCGGGTCGGCATCATGTTCCGCGACGGCATCCCGCTGACCTACGACAGCGGCGACTTCCCCGCCCTGCTGGCCGGAACCCTCGACCGCCTCGGTTACGACGCCGCCCGTGAGGAACAACGGCTGGCCCGCGAACAGGGCCGCTATCTCGGCATCGGCATCGCTGTCTACGTCGAAGGTTGTGGCCTCGGGCCCTACGAAGGCGCGAAACTGCGGCTCACCAACCAGGGCCGCGTCCAGGTCACGCTCGCGGCCGCCGGGCAGGGCCAGGGCTACGAGACCGTGTACGCGCAGATCGCGGCCGACGCGCTGGAACTGGACATGTCCTACATCGACGTGACCGGCGGCGACACCGGCCGGATCCCGTTCGGCCAGGGCACGTTCGCGTCGCGCATCACCGCGACCGCGGGACCCGCCGTGTTCGACGCCGCATTGCAGCTACGCGAGCGCCTTTTCGACACCGCGTCCCGGATCATCGGCTGCGATCCCGGTGACCTCACCATCAGTGGCGACCGGATCGGCATGGACTCCGACCCGGAGAAGTCCGTGTCGCTGCTGGACGTCGCGCGCACCGCGAACATCGGCAAGCACGGCATCACGCTCAGCGAAGGGATCAAACCGGGCATCGAGACCGTCAGCTACTTCGCCCCGGCCCGCGCCGCCTATGCCAGCGGCGCGCACGCCGCCATCGTCGAGGTCGACCCGGACACCGGCGCGGTGCAGATCCGCAAGTACGTGATCGGCCACGACTGCGGCACGGTCATCAACCCGCGCCTCGTTGACGGTCAGGTGCTCGGCGGGTTCGCCCACGGCCTCGGCAACGCCCTCTACGAGGAGGCCGCCTACGACGTGGACGGCCAGCCCCAAGCCACCAGCTACCTGGACTACACCCTGGTGTCGGCCGCCGAAGTCCCGCCGGTGGAACTGTTCCACCTGCACACTCCGAGCCCGCTCAACCCGTTGGGCGCCAAGGGCGCGGGCGAGGGCGGCACCATTCCCGCGCCCGCCGCGCTGGCCAGTGCCATCGAGGACGCGCTGCGTCCGCTCGGTGCCCGCATCAACATCGCCCCGATGACCCCGGCCCGCGTCGCCGACGCCGTGCATGCCGCGAACCAGAACGGTTGACCCCATGCTGATCGAGAACTCCTTCCCGGTGGCCGCGCCGCCGGACCAGGTCTTCGACTTCCTGCAGAACGCGCACAACGTCGCGGCCTGCTTCCCCGGCGCGGAACTGCTCGACGAGGTCGGCGAGGACACCTACCTGGGCAAGGTGAAGATCAAGGTCGGCCCCGTGACCGCGTCCTATTCGGGCACCGCGACCATCGTCAGCCGCGACCCGGCCACCCGAACGGCGGTCCTGCGCGCCGAAGGCAAGGACAGCCGGGGCGCGGGCACCGCCAGCGCGACCGCACGCATGCACGTCGAGCCGAGCGAGGCGGGCGCGACCGTCGAGTTCGCCACCGATCTGGCCGTGTCCGGCAAGCTCGCCCAGTTCGGCCGGGGCATCATGAGCGACGTGTCGGCGCGGATGGTCGCCCAACTGGCCGACGCCGTCCGCGACCGCATCCAGACCGACGCGCCACCGCCGGAACCGGTCCCGGCCGCGCTGAGCGGTGGCACGCTGATCCGGGCCGCGATCGCCGGGTTCTTCCGCCGCCTGTTCGGCCGCTTACGGAGCGCACCGTGATCACCGAAACCCCCACTGCCCCGTCAGCAACGCCGACCAAGGTCTTCGACGTCGGCGTCAACGATCGCGTCCCGGTCACCACCTCGATCGGGCTCGGCCTGCAGAACATCCTCGGCATGGCCGGGCTGCTCATCTTCCCGGCGTTACTGGCCGCCGCGTACCATATGTCCACAACGGACACCGCCTACCTGTACGGCATCACGTTCATGACGTCCGGGCTCGTCGTCATCCTGCAATCGGTGTTCCTGCTGCGCCTGCCGATCATCCAAGGGCCGTATGCGGGCACGCTCGCCGCGCTGCTGGCCACCGGGCATCGCGCCGGGCTCGGTGCCGCGTTCGGGTCGATGTTCGTGGCCGGGCTGATCTGGTGTGTGCTGGCGCTGCCGATCCGGCGGATCAGCGTGATCGCCCGGATCAGCGGGTTTCTGCGCGATCCGATCTTTTCCGGCGTCATCGTGCTGATCCTGGCCACCCAACTCACCAGCACCGCGCTGCCGAACTGGCTCGGCACCCCGCACAGTCCGGGCTTCCCGCTGGTCAACCTCGGCGCAGGGTTCGTCGCCGCCGCGTTGGTCGTGGTGCTGACGTTGGTGAAGCGTCCGTGGTTGCGGCGGGGCGCGGTGCTGATCGCGATCATCCTCGGCACCGCGTGCTACGCGATCTTCGCGCCGACCTCGTTCGCCGATGTCGGACAGCATCTCGGGCTGACCGTGCCGCGGCCGTTCCCGTTCGGCTTCGCCGTGCGCGGCGACCTGGTGCTGCTGTTCTTCATCACCATGCTGCCCGCGGTGGCGGAAAGCATCGCCACCTACGACATCGTGGCGCGCTGGGGCGAGCAGGACCTGACCGGCGAGCGCACCGCGCAGGGCGTGTTCGGCGAAGTGCTCGGCAGCACCATCGGCAACCTGTTCGGCGGCCTGTCCACGCTCGCCTACCCGGACAACATCGGACTGCTGCGCGTCACCCGGGTCGGTTCGCGCTACGTCACCCTGGCCACCGGGATCATCCTGCTCGTCCTCGGCGGCCTGGAACCCTTCGACCACCTCCTGGAAGCCGTCCCGCTCCCGGTGCTCGCAGCCGCCGGAACCGTCTTGTTCGGAGTGCTGTTCGCGAGCGCGTTCGAACTGCTCGCCGCGGTCCCCCGCAACCAGCGCAACCTGCTGCTGGCCGGAGTTCCGTTCATCACCGCGATCGGCGGCCTGTTCATCCCGGCCGCCACGCTCGCCGCGCTGCCCAGCACGGTCCAGCTGATCCTCGGCCAGCCGCTCATCCTCGGCACCGTGCTGCTCGTCGTACTGAAACTGGTGCTCCGGCCGTCCGCCACGTGACGTGCGAACGGGTGCGGAATGTTGGATGCTGCACCCTATGGCGGGCAGGATGCGGACCGCGCCAGTCACGCGGCTGCGGGTCGTGACGCTGCTGGCCTGCGTGCTCGCGCTGGACTCGGCCAACACCGCGACGGTCGGTGCGATCGCGGTGCCGCTGCGTGCCGCACTCGGTATCGACGACACCCAGATCGGGCTGTTGCTGGCCGCGTCGACCGGGATCGGCGCGATCACCACGTTGCCCGCCGGGGTGCTGATCGACCGGGTCGAGTCGCGCACCAACCTGCTGTGCCGGGCGATCCTGTTGTGGAGCGTGGCGATGGCGGTGTCCGCGGCCGCCGACTCGTTCGTGTTCCTGCTGCTGTCCCGGCTGGCCCTGGGCGCGGTGGTGGCGATCTCCACGCCTGCGGTGGCTTCCCTGCTCGGCGACTTCGTCCCGGCCACCGAACGGGCCCGCGCCTACGGCTTCGTCCTGACCGGCGAACTGCTCGGCGTCGCCATCGGGTTCCTGGCCTCCGGCAGCCTGGCCGCGGCACTGACCTGGCGGGCCGCGTTCGTGTTCCTGGCGATCGCCAGCCTGGTATTGGCCGGAGTGCTCGCCATCGGACTGCCCGAACCGGCGCGCGGCGGCGCGGACCGAGCCGACCGCGACCCGCGTGATCTGGCCGCGCTGGTCGCGGCGGCGGGCATCCAGCCGGATCCGGACCGGGTGCTCACCGAGGACCCGACCGCGCAGTCGTTGTGGTGGGCGATCCGGCACGTGCTGCGGGTCCGTTCCAACCGGGTACTGATCGTGGCGTCCGCGCTCGGCTACTTCTACCTCGCCGCGGCGCAGACCTTCGGCGTCGAGTACCTGCGCGATCGGTTCGGCCTCGGCCAGACCGCCGGATCGAGCCTGCTGGTCGGGGTCGGTCTCGGTTCGGTGCTCGGCGTGCTGGCCGCCGGTTTCGCCGCCGACCGGCTCATTCGCGGCGGTGTCCTGACCGGACGGGTCATCACCTGCGGGGTTGCCTTCTTCGGCGCGGCCGCGTTGTTCACGCCCGCCATGCTCTCCAGCGGCTTCGCCAGCGCGGTGCCCATGTTCACGCTCGGCGCGGCCTTCCTCGGCGCGATCAACCCGCCGTTGGACGCGGCCCGGCTGGACACCATGCATCCGCGCCTGCGCGGGCGCGCGGACAGCGTGCGCACCGTGTTCCGGCTCGCGCTGACCGCGATCGGCCCGGTGATCTTCGGGTTCCTGGCCACCCGGTTCAGCCACGCCGGTGTGCCGCAGGCGGTCGCGCTGTCCGACACGTTCATCGTGATGCTGGTGCCGGTGATCGCCGCCGGGCTGATCACGTTGCTCCGTGCCCGTCGCACCTACCTGCGCGATATCGCCACGGCGGCCGCGAACCCAGCCTAAAATGACCGAGATGCGTATTTCGGTCCTGGACACCTCGCCGATCGTGGCCGGGTCGTCGGCGCGGCAGGCGTTGCACAACACCGTGGATCTCGCGGTGCTGGCCGACGAGCTGGGCTATCACCGGTACTGGGTGCCCGAGCATCACAGCATGCGCGGCGTGGCCAGTTCGGCTCCGGCCGTGCTGGCCGGGCGCCTCGCCGACGCGACCACGCGCATCCGGGTCGGCGCGGGCGGTGTGCTGCTGCCCAATCACGCGCCACTCGTGGTCGCCGAGCAGTTCGGCACGCTGGCCGCGCTCCACTGTGGACGGATCGATCTCGGTATCGGTCGTGCCCTCGGCGGCCCTCCTCAGGTGGCAGCGGCACTTCGCCGTACCGACACCGGCTTCCCCGAGCAGATCAGCGAGTTGATCGGCTACTTCGAGGCGACCGACGAGCAGCAGGTGAGCGCGGTGCCCGCGCTCGGCAACCCGGTCCAGTTCTGGCTGCTCGGCTCCAGCGCGAACAGCGCGCGCCTGGCCGCCACGCTCGGCCTCCCCTACGCGTTCGCCCGCCACCTCAATCCAGCCGGGGCCGTCGAGGCGACCAGCGCTTATCGCGAGGCGTGCCCCGAGCCGGAGCTGATCGTCAGCGTGTCCGCGATCGTCGCCGACACCGACGAGCGCGCCGAATGGCTCGCCGGGCCGACGCGGTTGAAGGTGCGGAGCAGGAAACGCGGCGAGCGGATCCCGCTGCCCAGCCCGGCCGACGTGGACCCGGCTGAACTCACCGACCCGCTGCCCGGCCTGGTAGTCGGCTCCCCCGACACCGTCCGCGAACAGCTCCAGGCCATCGCCGACGAGACCGGCGCGGACGAGCTGATGATCACCACGCCGGTCTACGACCACGCCGACCGGCGCCGCTCCTACGAACTGCTCAAGCCCTGAATCAACCGGTCCAGCACCACGCCGACCTCGGCCCGGGCGGCGGCCGGTTCGGGTGAGCGGACGATGATCAGGCTGGCCTCGGTCAGCGCGGCGACCAGCACCCGGGCCAGCGGCTCGACCGGGACGGCGGCGATCTCGCCGGTGTCGGCGGCGCGGCGCAGCCAGTCGCCGAGCAGCGCCAGGCCATGCCCCTCGGCCAGCGCGTCCCACGAGTCCTGGCCGAACACGATCGGCCCCTCCACCAGCACGATGCGGTGGAAGTCGCCGCTGGTCAGGCAGGCGTCCAGGAACGCGGCGAAGCCGGCGCGGATCTGATCGAGCGGGCTGCCCTCGACCGCGCGCGGCAGCTGATCGTTGATCAGTGCCTCGGCGTACTCGTTGCGGACCTGTTCCAGCACGGCCCGGAACAGCGCGGTCTTGTCGCGGAAGTGGTGGTAGAGCGCGCCCCGGGTGACCCGCGCCGCCGCCACGATGTCCTCGGTGCCGGTGGCGGCGAAGCCACGCTCCGCGAACAGCCCACGGGCCGCGTCGACCAGCGCCGCCCTGGTGTCGGCGGCGTGTTCGGCCCGACGGGATGGCGGATCGGCTGACATGCACCTATCATCTCACATACAGGCTGTATGTGAGATACCGACACCATGCGAACTGAGAGGTCCGCTCGGCACGCGCCCTGGAAGACATCTCACGCACCTGGACGCCGCTCCCTGATCGAACAACATCGTGTTAGAACCTCTAAGGGGAAGCCATGGGTCTGCCCTTGCACCTGTCCGTCAAGCTCGGCAGCTACCTGGTCAAGCAGAAACTGCGCCGGGTCGACAAATTCGCCATGATCATGGAGCTGGAGCCGCTGTTCGCGTGCAACCTCAAGTGCGCGGGCTGCGGCAAGATCCAGCAACCGGCCGCGCTGCTCAAGCAGCGGATGCCGGTCGAGCAGGCGGTGGCGGCCGTCGAGGAGTGCGGCGCGCCGATGGTGTCGATCGCGGGCGGCGAGCCGCTGATGCACCCGCAGATCGAGAAGATCGTCGAGGAACTGCTGGCCCGCAAGAAGTTCATCGTGTTGTGCACCAACGCGGTGCTGCTGCCCAAGCACCTGCACAAGTTCCGCCCGCACCGCAACTTCGCCTGGATGGTGCACATCGACGGCCTCCAGGAGCGGCACGACGAATCGGTGAGCAAGGACGGCGTCTTCGACCAGGCGGTCGCCGCGATCCGCGCCGCGAAACAAGCCGGTTTCGCCGTCTACACCAACAGCACGTTCTTCAACACCGACAACCCGCAGACCGTGCGCGAGACCCTGGACTTCCTCAACGACGAACTGGGCGTCGACCGGATGGAGATCTCCCCCGGCTACGCCTACGAGAAAGCCCCGGACCAGGACCGGTTCCTCGGCGTCGAGCAGACCAGGGCGCTGTTCCGCGACGCGTTCGCGGACGGGCGCCGCAAGAAGTGGCGCCTGAACCACTCCCCGCTGTTCCTGGACTTCCTGGAAGGCAAGACCGAGCTGGCCTGCACCGCGTGGGGCGTGCCGTCCTACTCGCTACTCGGCTGGCAGCGACCGTGCTACCTGCTGGCCGACGGATACGCGAAAACCTGGCGGGAACTGCTCGACGACACCGACTGGGACGCGTTCGGCCGGGGCAAGGACCCGCGCTGCGACAACTGCATGACGCACTGCGGCTACGAGCCGAGCGCGGTCATCGCCACCACCAACTCACTGAGCCAGAGCCTGCGCGCGCTGGTGACGCATTAGACGTCGATGGTCGAGCCCATGATGATGGTGCGATCGCGCGGCAGGTTGAAGTACTCGGCGGCGTCGGTGGTGATGTGCGCGGTGGCGATGAACAGGCGTTTGCGCCACAGCGCCATGGTCGGTTCGGGGCCCCGGCGCAGTCCGATCGTGGACAGGAAGTAGGTCGCGTCGTCGATCTGGATCCGGCCCTCGGTCTTGGCCGGGTCGAGCAGCCGGAGAGTGCCGGGCACGTCCGGGCTTTCCATGTAGCCGAACCGCGCGGTGACGTGGGTGATGCCGTCGTTCTCGAAACCGAGGTCGTCGACGTCGAACCGTTGCGCCGCGGGCACCCTCGGCACCGGCTCGGTCTCGATGGTCATCACGACGACCTGCTCGTGCCGGACGTGGTTGTACTCGACGTTGGCCCGCAACGCCAGCGGCGCGGATTCGGCGCCACGGTTGAGGAAAACGGCCGTGCCGGGCACGCGCTCGGTCCAGCCCTCGCGCGTGCTCAGCTCGGCGATGAACTCGCGCAGCGAGCCCTCCCGCCGCGAGCGTTCGGCGGTGACGATCTGCCTGCCGCGTTGCCAGGTGGCCATGATGGTGAACGCGGTCAGGCCGATCAGCAGCGGCAGCCACGCGCCGTGCACGAACTTGGTCAGGTTGGCGGCGAAGAACAGCAGATCGACGGCGAGCAGCACGGTCGCGCCGATGGCGACCAGCCACCACGGCGCGCCCCACTTCGCCCGGGCGATGAAGAAGAACAGCACGGTGGTGATGGCGATCGTGCCCGTCACGGCCATGCCGAAGGCGAAGGCCAGCGCCTCGGAACTGCGGAAGGCGAAGACCAGGGTGAGCACGGAGGTCAGCAGCAGCCAGTTGATCCAGGGCACGTAGATCTGACCGGCGGTGGACTCGGAGGTGTGCGCGATGCGCATCCGGGGCAGGTAGCCGAGTTGCACGGCCTGTGAGGCCACCGAGTAGGCGCCGGTGATCACCGCCTGCGACGCGATCACGGTGGCCGCGGTGGCCAGCAGCACCAGCAGCAACTGCCCCCAGCCCGGTACGAGCAGGAAGAACGGGCTGCTGATGTTGGCCGGGTTCCGCAGGATCAGCGCGCCCTGGCCGAAGTAGCTCAGCATGCAGGCCGGGAACACCAGGAACAGCCAGGCCCGGGTGATCGAGCGGCGGCCGAAGTGGCCCATGTCGGCGTAGAGGGCTTCGGCGCCGGTCACGGCGAGCACGACCGCGGCGAGAGCGAAGAACGCGATGCCGAAGTGGCCGCCGAGGAAACTCAGCGCGTAGGTCGGCGAGAGTGCCTTGAGGATGGCGGGATCGTGGGTGATACCGCCGATCCCCGCCGCGGCGATGACCAGGAACCAGAGGATCATGATCGGCCCGAACACCCGCCCGACCGCCGCGGTCCCCCGGCGCTGCACCAGGAACAGGATCACGATGATCACCGCGGTGATCGGCACGACCAGGCTGGCCAGCGACGGCTGGACGACCTTGAGGCCCTCGACCGCCGACAGCACCGAGATGGCGGGCGTGATCATGCTGTCACCGAGGAACAACGCGGCGCCGAAGATGCCGACCCCGGCCAGGACCAACGCGGTTCGCCTGCCGCGCTGGCCGGTCCACCGGCGCAGCAGGGTGATCAGCGCCATGATGCCGCCCTCGCCGTCGTTGTCGGCGCGCATGGCGAGCAGCACGTAGGTCACGGTGACGATGATCATCACCGACCAGAACACGAGCGAGACCACACCGAACACGGTGTCCGAACTGACCGCGACCGGATGCGGGTCACCGGGGCTGAACACGGTTTGCAGCGTGTAGATCGGGCTGGTGCCGATGTCGCCGAACACCACGCCGAGCGCGCCGATCACCAGGGCCGGCCGCGCCGAGTCGATGACGCGCGGAGTGCTGGTGGCCGGGGCTTCGGACTCGTCAAGCGCATTGGGCCCACTGGTCACGGGGCGGACAATACCGGCACGGCGGATCAAGCGCCGTTCGATGGTCAGGTCACCGTGACCCAGTCATCGGACGTCATCCGATGAATACGGTTTCACTTTCGACTTCTCGGAATCGAATCTGCTTGCGAATAGCCAGAAGCATCTCGACAACGCAAAACATAGATCCTATGTTTGTCGGCATGCTTGGAACCAGACGGGTACGGACGATCCTGGTCGCGCTGGGGGCAGTGACCGGCATGATCGTCACCGGGGGCATCGCGACCGGCGCCGCGGCGCACGGTCAAGACATCTACGTATCGCCATTCGGCTCGGACAGCGCGCCCGGCACGGCGTGGCAGCCGCTTCGCACCGTGCAACGCGCCCAGGCCCTGGTGCGCGAGCGTGATCAGAACCTGACCGCCGATCTCACCGTCCATCTCGCGCCGGGCACCTTCCGGCTGTCCCAGCCGCTCACGCTCACCGCGGCCGACTCGGGCAGCAACGGGCACCGGGTGATCTGGCAGGGCTCGGACGGCACCGTGCTCAGCGGCGGCAGGCAGGTCACCGGGTGGCGGCCGGTGCCCGGGCGGCCGGGGCTCTACCAGGCGCCCGCGCCCGCAGGCCTGGACAACACCCGGCAGCTCTACGTCAACGGCGTGCGCGAGCAGCGCGCCAGCGGCACCGTGCCGGTCACCCTCACCGCGACCGCGACCGGCTACACCGCGTCCGCACCCACCATGGCGAACTGGCGCAATCCCAGCGACATCGAGTTCGTCTACACCGCGGGCGAAGCTCTGTGGAACCGGCAGCGGTACGGCCTGGGCCAGTGGACCGAGCCGCGCTGCCCGATCGCCTCGATCAGCGGCACCACGATCACCATGGCCCAGCCGTGCTGGGACAACTCGACCAAGCGGGTGATCTTCCCGAACATCCCGGGACGCACCATCAACATGGTCGGCCCCGGCGATCTGACCAACAACCGGCAGCCCGCCTACGTCGAGAACGCCTTCGAACTGCTGGACACGCCCGGCGAGTGGTACCTCGACCGGTCGTCGCACACCGTCTACTACCTGCCGCGCAAGGGCGAGAACCTCGCGCACGCGGACGTGGAAATGCCCGCGTTGCAACAACTCGTCGACGGCCAGGGCACCGCGACCGCACCCGTGCACGACATCTCCTTCCGCGACCTCCAGTTCTCCTACGCCACGTGGCTGACCCCGTCGTCACCGGAGGGTTTCTCGGAAATCCAGGCCGGCTACACGATCACCGGCCCGACCGGCTGGGCAACGCAGGGCCTGTGCCAGTTCACACCGGGCGGCACCTGCCCATATGCATCGTGGACGCCGGAACCCGGCAACGTCACGATCTCGCACGGCCAGAACCTGGAATTCAGCGACAGCGTCTTCACCCACCTCGGCGCGGCCGCGCTGCAACTGGGCGACGGCAGCCAGAACACCACGGTCAGCGGCAACGTGTTCACCGACGTCTCCGGCAACGGCGTGGAGATCGGCGGCGTCGACCAACCCGAGGCGACCAACGGCGGCGACATCACCCACGACGTCCAGGTGACCAACAACCACCTCTACGGCCTGCCGGTGGAATTCCGCGGCGGGGTCGGGATCATCAACGGCTACAGCCAGCACGACACGATCGCGCACAACCAGATCGACGACGTCTCCTACTCGGGGATCTCGCTGGGCTGGGGCGGCTGGCCGGACAAGATCAAGGTGGCGGCGACGCCGAACATCTCGCACGACAACACCGTCTCGGACAACATGATCGAGCGCTACATGCTGTCCCTTGACGACGGTGGCGGCATCTACACGCAGGGCATCACCGGGACGTCGCTGGCCGACGGCGAGAAGGTCACCGGCAACGTGATCCACGACCAGTTCGGCATCGGCAAGAGCGTCTACACCGACAACGGCAACACCTACGAAACCGTGTCCGGCAACGTGCTCTACCACACCGCCTACTTCAACGTGGGCACCGCGCACGTGGACTACCGCGATTCGCTCGGCAACAACGATCCCACCCTGATCCAGGGCAACTACTGGGAGCAGGGCGACAAGGACGGCGACAACAAGGGCGTCATCACCCAGGGCAACACGATTCTCACCGACCCGGCCGCGGCGCCCCGCTCGATCGTCGACAACGCAGGGGTGCAGCCCAACTACCGCTGGGTGCTGAACCGGCGGGTCGGCGGCTACTCGGTGCCGGACGCTCCGGCGCGGGTGGCCACGTTCGCGGCGGACGGCAAGCTCTACGCCGCCTGGAACCCCACCTACACCTTCAACAACGCACCGCTGACCGGTTATCGGGTCACGGCGACGGATGGCACGCGCATGATCAGCACCACGATCGACGCGGCCACCTTCACCAGCCAGGGCTACGCGGTGGTGACCGGTTTGACCAACGGCACCGCGTACACGGTCACGGTCGCCGCGCTCAACTGGTTCGGCGCCAGCGCACCGTCGCTGCCCGCCGCGCCGGTCACACCGGGACCCCTGGCAGGCAATCTCGCGCCAGCACCAACCGGTGCCAAGGCCATTCCGGGCGGGACCGCGGTCAGTCTGCATTGGACACCGCCGACCACGACCGGTGACACCCCGGTGCTCGCCTATCAGATCACCGTGTCGGACGGCAGGACGATCATGGCCACCGGCCGCGACTCACTGATCACCCAGCCCACCGCCAAGGGCATGACCAGGGTGATCAACGGCCTCACGCCGGGTACCAGCTACACCTTCACCATCGCCGCGGTCACCGCCGACGGCCCTGGCGCTCCGGTGTCGGTCACCGCGCAGCTCTGATGCGAGGTGCGCAGGGCGCCGGCAACGGCGCCCTGCGCGGGCGGTGGCGGAAACCCTTTCGCAGAGTCCCCTGTCGTGCTTGCTCGTCCCGCCGCTGGCCGGGCGCGAAACCACCTGACTCAGGGCAGATCGCTCAACTCGTCGGCGAGCAGCAGGCCAGGGTCGAACCGCATGGTCTCGAACTGGCCGGCGAGTTCGAGCGAGAGCACGCCGTGCAGCCGCGTCCAGAACGCCAGCGCCCGATGCAGCGTCGCGGCCGAGGCCGGATGCTCGCCCGCCCAGTCGCGATGGGTTTCCAGATGCTTGTCGAACGGTGTCGCGGGACTCTTCGACTTCCCGGCCGCATCGAGCAGCACTGACATGATCTCGGCCGAGATCGCCGTGGTGTCCGGCGGCGCGTGATAGCCGGGGACCGGCGTGCCGTAGATGAGGAAGTAGCGCTGCGGGTCGGCTTTGGCCCAGTCGCGGATGACCTGGGCGAGCCCGGCAACGTCGGCGCCGTCGTCGAAGGCGGCTTTGACCGTGTCGGCGAGGCTGCGGTAGGCATCCCGGATCAGCGCGGTGATCAGCTCGTCGCGGCTGGCGAAGTAGCGGTAGAGCGCGGGTCCGCTCATGCCCATCCGCTTGGCGATCGCGTTGAGCGAGAGCGCGGGCACGCCCGACTCGGCGATCTGTCCCCACGCGTGTTGCTTGATCTCGGCGCGCACCTGGGACCGGTAGCGCTCCCGAGGGCTCTGCCCGCCCGGTTCCGGCATCGGCCGCTCCCTCCTGGTCAGCGTGACAGTGTCGAAGTGTAGTTGGAACCTCTCACTTTTCTTGTTGACTCTCAGGTCCCGTGATCGACAAGTTCCGCGTCACGCTGATCGCGCTCCCGCTGGCCACCGCCGCCACACCGGCTCATGCCCCCCGCCACCTCGCTGACCTGCCAAGGACGTCCCGGCGACGGCCGGCACCCCGGCGACCACGCTGGTCATCACCTCGACCGTGCGGCAGGTCAAGCCGCGACACCGCATCCGCTGGGCGGGACCCGCGATCGGCACCGGACTGCGCATCGACCGCGGCACCCACGTCTGGACCTTCAGCAAGGTCCCCGGCGGGACGCTCGTGCGCACCGAGGAAAGCTGGACCGGCCGGCAGATCGAGTCCGATCCGGTCGAAGCCGCGCGCAACCTCTACCCCGGACTGGACGCCCGGCTCGCCGACCGCAAAGCCGCCGCCGAAGCCCGCTGCCGCTGAGCGTCAGGGTCGGCGCCGCACCTGACATTCCGGGTGGTTGCGTCGTCGGACCGGCATGACCATCGAACAAGACCAGATCCTGTCCCGGCTCCCCGACCCCACATCGCTGTTCCCCGAAGTGGGCACGATGGCGGCCGCGGTGGCCAAGGCCATCCACAACGGCGCGATCCCGCCCAGCACGATCAGCCTGGTGCAGTTGCGCGCCGGTCAGCTGGTCGGCAGCTCCTACCACACCGTCCGGCAGACCGAACTGTTCCGCAAGACCGGGGCGAGCGAGGAGCGGGTCAGCGCGGTGCCGAGCTGGCGCGACGCGCCGTACTTCACCGAAGCCGAGCGGGTGGCGCTGGCATTGGTGGAGGCCGTGCTCACCCCGAACCCGTTCGGCGAGCGCGTTTCCGACGAGCTGTTCGCCCGTGCCGCTGAGCACTACGACGAGCATGCGCTCTGGACGCTGATCCTGACCATCAGCCAGATCTGCTTCTTCATCCCGGTCGGACTGATCGCCAAGCCGATCCCGGGCATGCCGCTCGGCAAGAACTACCGTACGGCGGTATGACGCAACGTCGCCATGAATCGGTCGGTGTGCTCGGCGTGGGCCGGATCGGAACCGCGCTGGTACACCGACTGGTCGCCGCGGGCCACGACGTGACCGCTTTCGGCGTCCGGCCGGAGCGCCGCGCCGAGGTCGAATCGGCCGCGGCCCGCTGGGCCGACCCGTCCGGCTGCTCGGTCGTGTTCACCGCGCTGCCCGGCATCCCGGAACTGACCGATCTCGGGCACGGCCGGTTCCTCCCCGGACTCGCCCCTTCCACGATCTGGGTGGACCTGACCAGTGGCTCCCTCGAGGTAGGCCAGGACCTCGCCCGGGCCGCCGCCGAGCACGGCATCGGCTATCTGGACGCACCGATCGGGGGCGGCGTACCCGCGCTGCGCGCAGGCACCGTGCGGCTCTACGTCGGTGGCGACCCTGCGGTCCTGGCCCAGGTCGAGCCGGTGCTCGGCGCGTTCGCGGCCACCGTGCTGCACATGGGCGGTCCCGGCAGCGGCTACCTCACCAAGTTGCTGGTGAACCTGTTGTGGTTCGGCAGCGCGGCGCTCACGACGGAAGCGCTCCTGCTTGCCCAGCGCCACGGCCAGATCCCCGATCGGCTGCGCGAGGCGTTGCTCGGCAGCGCGGGAGACAGCGCGTTCGTGGCCGACCACCTCCCCGCCCTGCTCGCCGGTGACTACCTGTCCGACTTCGGCCTGGACCGCTGCGTCGAAGAACTCGACGCCATCGAGCGCAGTGCGGCCGATGCCGCGACCCCGCACCCGATCATGTCCGCCGTCGTCGACCTGCACCGTGCGGCCCTACGCCGCTACGGCCCGGTCGACGGTGAACTCATGGCGTCCGCGCTGCTGGAAGAACAGGCAGGCACGCGATTGCACTGAGGCGAGCGCGGCCAGGTTGCCCCGCCGCGCCCGCCACCCCCGGTCAGTCCTCCAGCATGGCGTCGAACATGCCCGGCTGGTACGAGCCGCCCTGCTGGTGCACGATCACCGCCATCCGGTTGGCCGCGTTGATCATGGCGACGCCACACACCAGCGCGGCGACCTGCTCGTCGTCGAAGTGCTTGCGCACCTGGTCCCAGGTGTCGTCGGAGACGCCGGTGCTGGCGTCGGCCAGCCGGGTGCCCTCCTCGGCGAAGGCCAGCGCGGCCCGCTCGGCCTCGGTGAACACCGTCGACTCGCGCCAGACGGCGACCAGGTTGATCCGCACCGCGGTCTCGCCCCCGGCCGCGAGGTCCTTGGTGTGCGCGTCGACGCACCAGCCGCAGCCGTTGATCTGGCTGGCCCGCAGCGCCACGAACTCCGCGACGTTGTTCGGCAGCCCGGACTGCCGCAGCACCATGCTCGCGTTGGCGAACCGCTTGCTGAACTTGCCGCCGGTCTCGCTTTCCATCAGGTTGAAACGGGGTTCCATGACTTCGTCCTCACTCGTGGTGTCGCTGTGAACGAACACCAGATGCCGGCCGCCGCCGTTTTGTGACAGGTCGCGGGATGTCACAAAATCGCAGTGCCGGGCATCTGATGGGTGCACCGCCCGCCGACCCGCCGAGGAGCGCCCCATGTCCACACCGCCCGATCACGACGGGGACCCCGCCACCGAGACGTTCCTGGCCCATCGGAACCTGCTGTTCACCGTGGCCTACGAGATGCTCGGCTCGGCCGCCGACGCCGAGGACGTGCTGCAGGAGACCTGGCTGCGCTGGACCGGCGTCGACCTGGACACCGTGCGCGACCAGCGCGCGTATCTGGTGCGCATCGCCACCCGTCAGGCGCTGGGCCGGCTGCGCACGCTCGGCAGGCGCAAGGAGTCCTACGTCGGCCCGTGGCTGCCCGAACCGCTGTTGACCGCGCCCGACGTCGCCCAGGACGTCGAACTGGCCGACAGCGTCTCGATGGCGATGCTGCTCGTACTCGAAACCCTCGGCCCCACCGAACGCGCCGTGTTCGTGCTACGCGAGGTGTTCGACCTGGACTACGACGAAATCGCCGACGCCGTCGAGAAAACCCCGGCCGCGGTCCGCCAGATCGCGCACCGCGCCCGCGCGCACGTCGCCGCCCGCCGCCCTCGCGAAGTCGTCTCCCCCGCCGATGCCCGCGCCGCGCTGACCGCGTTCCAGCAAGCCGTGCAAACCGGCGATCTGCAAGGCCTGCTGGACATCCTGGCCCCGGACGTCGTCCTGCTCACCGACGGCGGCGGCGTCAAACGCGCCGCGCTGGTACCGATCGTCGGCGCCGACGAGGTCGCTCGCGCGGTCAGCAGGATCGGCGCGATGGGCGCCGCCGTGTCGCTGCGTTCCGCCCAGGTCAACGGCTACCCGGCACTGATCGTCCGGCTGCGCCGCGAGATCGACACCGTCATCGCCGTCCGCTTCGACGATGGCCGCATCACGGGTCTCTACGCGGTCCGCAACCCGGAAAAGCTCTCCGGCATGCGCCAGGAAACCGCGCTGCACCGCTGATACCGTGCCTCATGACCGATGTCCGGATTCCGACCAGCCGAGGCGAACTGCCCGCCTATGTGGCCACGCCCGAGGGCGAAGGGCCATGGCCGGGGGTCGTGGTCATCCACGACATTCTCGGTATGACCGCCGACCTGCGCGCGCAGGCGGATTGGCTGGCCAGCAAGGGTTTTCTGGCCATCGCGCCCGATCTGTACTACTGGGGCAAGCGGATGACCTGCGTCCGCGCGATCTTCCGCGATCTGCGGGCCCGGCGCGGGCCGGCGTTCGACGAGGTGGAGGCGGCGCGCGGCTGGCTGGCCGAGCAGCCGAACTGCACCGGCAAGATCGGCGTCATCGGCTACTGCATGGGCGGCGGGTTCGCGCTGCTGCTCGCGCCCGGGCACGGGTTCTCGGCCGCGAGCGTCAACTACGGCCAGGTGCCCAAGGACGCGGACACGTTCCTGGCCGGGTCCTGCCCGATCGTGGGCAGCTTCGGCGGGCGCGACTGGACGTTGCGCGGGGCGGCGGGCAAGCTCGACCGCGCGCTGACCGCGGCGGGCGTCGAGCACGACGTGCACGAATACCCGGCCGCGTCGCACTCGTTCCTCAACGACCACGATCCGAGCGAGGTGTCGACCTTCGTGGTGATCTTCGGCAAGATCACCGGCAGCGCCTACCACGAAGAGTCGGCGCAGGACGCGAAGCGGCGCATCGCCGAGTTCTTCGGCGAGCACCTCGCCGCGTGACCGGTCAGCCGCGCTCGGGCGGTTTGCCGCGATTGGCCATGTAGACCGCGGCGGCGGTGCGCCGCTCGAAGCCGAGTTTGTGCAGCATCGAGGAGACGTAGTTCTTCACCGTCTTCTCGGCCAGGAACAGTTCGGACGCGATCTGCTTGTTGGTCTTGCCCTGCGCGACCAGGTCGAGCACGCGCCGCTCCTGCGGGCTCAGCTGCGCGTACCCCGGATCGGGTCCGGTCTGCTCCCCGCGCAGTTTGCTCAGCACCGACGCGGTCAGCGTCGCGTCCAGCAGCGAGCCGCCCGCCGCGACCGTGCGCACCGCGTCGACCAGCGCGAAACCCGACACCTGCTTGAGCATGTAGCCCGCCGCGCCCGCCATGATCGCGCCGAACAGCGCCTCGTCATCGGAGTAGGAGGTGAGCATCAGGCATGCGGGCGGTGGGTCCATCGCCGAGCGGATGTCCCGGCACACCCCGACTCCCTCGCCGTCGGGCAGCCGCACGTCCAGGATGGCGACGTCCGGCCGGACAGCGGGAATCCGCACCAGCGCCTCGGCCGCCGAACCCGCTTCGCCGGTCACTCGCAGGTCGGCTTCGGCTTCCAGCAACGTTTTCAGGCCGGTTCTGACGATCTCGTGATCGTCGAGCAGGAACACCGAAATCATGGCTGGCCCTCCCCTGACAACGGCACGGTCCAGGTCAACTCACTGCCTCGCTCCCCGGCGCGCCGCGCCGAGAACGCTCCGCCCCAGCGCACCGCCCGCTCGTCGAGGTTACCCAGCCCGCTGCGCCTGCCCGGATTGTCGGGGATGCCGATGCCGTCGTCCACCACGGTCAACGACACGCGCCGCCCGGTCCGGTCCACGGTGATGTCCACCGACACCGACGTGGCCTGGGCGTGCCTGGCCGCATTGGACAGTGCCTCGCGCAAGGTCGCGACCAGATCCTTGCGGATCGCGGCGGGCACCGCCGAGTTCAACGGCCCGTCGAAACCGATCCTCGGTTCGAACCCGAGCGCGCCGGCCGAGTCGTGCGCGATGCGCAGCAGCTCCGAGCGCAGATCGCCCTGCGCGTCCACCGGTTCCTGCAAGGAGAAGATGCTGTTGCGGACGTCGCGGATGGTCCGGTCGAGATCGTTGGCGAACCCGGTCAGCCGCTCGGCGATCTTCGGGTCGCTGATCAGCCTGCTCAGCCCTTCCAGCCCGAGACCGGTCGCGAACAACCGCTGAATGACCAGGTCGTGCAGGTCCCGCGCGATCCGGTCCCGGTCCTCGAACATGGCCAGCCGCCGCCGGTCCTCCTCGGCCCGGGCGAACGCGACCGCGAGGGAAGCGTGCGCTGCGAAGGTCTGGGCGAGCTGCACCTCGGTGTCGGTGAACGGGACTTTGTCCCGGAACTTGGCGATCACCATCACGCCCAGCGTGTCGTCGCCGACGATCAGCGGCACGGCGATCGTCGAGTCCAGATCCTTGATCATCGGCGGTAGCCGGTCGGCGTGATCACGCTGCTGTTCGGTGACGCGTGCGCCGTACTCCCGCACCACCACCGGCTGCCTGGTCGTGTAGGCGACCCCGGTCGCGGTGCCCTCCAACGGCACCGCGAGCCCGGTGAGCAGCTCGGAATCCGGGCCGGGCGGTTCGACCACTTCGAATACCAACTGGTTCGGATCATCGGGCCGGGGCCGCGCCACGGCACCGGCCGAACCACCGGACACCGCGCGACCGCGATCGGCGATCAGCCGCAGTGTCGCGTTGAGATCCTCGCCGGCCAGCAGCGCACTGGTCACGTGGTAGGAGGCTTCCAGCCAGCGTTCGCGCCGCTGCACCTGATCGAACAGCGTCGCGTTCTCGATCGCCACGCTCGCCGCCGCGGCCAGCGCGATGACGACATCCTGATCCTGTTCGGTGAAACCTTCACCGCCGAGCCGGTCGGAAAGGTAGAGATTCGCGTAGATCTGGCCGCGCACGCGGACCGGAACCCGGAGGAACGAGCGGGGAAACGCGCCATCGCGTTGCGGGTGCGACTCGTCGAGCAGCAACGCCGTGACCTCGTGCCGCCCGGTCCAGTCGCCCGGTTCGCGGTATTCGACGAGTTCGGCCAGAGTCCGATCGGCGCCGAGAACGCCAAGGGCGCCGTAACGGGCCGCGGTCAGATCGCAGGAGGACCGCACGGTCCTGCGCAGGAGGTCGGGCAGGCTGAGATCACGCGCGATGCCGACCACCGCGTCCAGGAGCCTCGGCATGCTGGTCTTGTTCATCACTCCCAGTAGCCCCATCGGCATCTACCGTCCGGATCAGCGTACGGCCCCCGTCTGGCTATGCCGTCGATCACGCACGGTGATTCGTTACCGGATGACACACCGATGGGTGACAGGAATTCTGCGGCCGGAGATCGACTCGATCGGAATGCGAATCGCTCGCTCGTTCTGGGTGGGCACCCACCAGCTCGGCGAGGGGCCGGACAGGTCGTCGTCGGGCACGTAGGACGCCCGGCCCACCACGGTGACGAACCAGCCGCTGGCCAGCCCGGGCGCGAACGAATCGACCGTGAACGCGACCACCGAGTCGAACACCCCCGCGAACAACGCGCTGCGCGCGGGCACCCGGCACAGCACCGAGTCGCCGCTGAGCACGAAGCGCACCGGCTGCACCGCGGGCATGGCCTGGCTGGTGTACACGAGGCGGCCGAGGTCGCTCGTGGCCAGCAGCGCGAGGCACTCGTCGCGGTCCAGCACGTCGAGGCCGAGTGAGTCGGACATCGGGCTCCAGCAGTTCGGGTCAGTAGTTCGCCTGCTCAACCCTGCCGTTCCCGCCCGGGACCGCGATAGGGCCCTTAGACCTGGCAGACGGCTCGCACATACCACTCCGGACACTGCCGGACAAGGGCTCAACGGCAGGTGAATTCCAGGCCGGTCGCCCGGGGCGCCCACCCTCCGTGGCGACCCACACTCTCCGTGACGGTCTCCCCGGCGCCGCGGCTCAGCGGATCGCCCGACTTCCATACCCGATTCCCTGGAGGAACCAGCAATGCGCAAGATCACCAAGAAAACCGCGGTCATCCTCGCGGGTTCGTCGCTGCTCGTCGCCGTCGGCGGCGGTGTCGCCTTCGCGTACTGGACGAGCAGCGGCGGCGGCACCGGCTCCGCCACGACCGCGACCAGCAACAACAGCGTCGCCGTCGCGCAGACGAGCGTCGACACCGGTCTGGCTCCTGGTGTCGCACCCGTCGCGCTCACCGGCACCATCACCAACAACGGCACCAACTCCGTCTACGTCAACCAGCTGACGATCACGGTGTCCGGTGTGGACAGCAACCACTCCACCGGTTGCGGCGCAGCCGACTACGGCCTCGCCACCGGCAGCGGCGTCCTGGACAACACCGCCCCGCACACCATCAAGCTGGACATCAAGCAGGACATCGCTCCCAACGGCGTCGTGAACTTCTCCGGGGTGAACATCGGCTTCGCCGACAACCCGGGCGCCGACCAGTCCGCCTGCGAAGGCGCGACGCCGGCGCTCAGCTACTCCACCGACTGATCACTTCCGGCAGGCGGCGGCTTCGGCCGCCGCCCCGTGGGACGAGGGTTGCGATGAGAATGCGGAAAGGCGCCAGAACAGCGATGTTGGCGCTGCTGGGTGTGCTCGGTATCGGGCTCGCCGTCAGCGCGGCCGGATCGGCCGCGCCCGCCAGACCGGACTTCGCGCTGACCGCCAGCCCGGCCAGTCAGACGGTGCGGCAAGGCCAATCCACCTCCTACACGGTCACCGCGACCACGAGCGGATCGTTCACCGGCAACGTTTCGCTCGCCGCGACCGGTAAGCCCCCCAACACCACAACCACCTTCTCCCCGGCAACCCTCACCCCGGCCAAGCGCACCGCGCTGCTCACCGTCGCCACCGCACCGCAAACCCCGCTCGGCACGTACAACCTCACCATCACCGGCACCAGCGGCGCCCTCAGCCACTCGATATCCCTCCGCCTGACCGTCAACCCGCCACTCGCGTTGTCGGTCAGCCCCGCCACGGTCACCGTCCCAGCCGGTTCCACCGCTACCTACACCATCGCGATCACCCGCACCAACGTCACCGGCCCGGTCGGCATCGCGGTATCCAGCGGCCTCCCACCCGGCGTCACCTCCTCGCTGCAACCCAACCCCACCACCGGCAACTCCTCCACCCTCACCCTCACGGTCGCCACGTCCACAAAGGACGGAAGCTATCCAGTCGGGCTCGTCGCCCGGGCAGCGACCGGCGAATTCGCCTACACCCAAACACAACTCGTGGTCAGCACCCCCAAGAGCCGCAACTTCACCATTTCCGGCAACGCGACCGGAGCGCTGGCCCCCGGTGTCCCACCCCAACCCCTCAACCTCACCCTGGCCAACCCCAACAACCAGAAGCTGGCCATCTCCAACCTCACCGTCACGGTGAGCCGAACCAGCGCAGGCACCGCCTGCGGCCCGGCCAACTTCGTGGTCACCCAATACCGCGGCAGCTACCCGCTCAACCTCGCCGGGCGCCAAACCGCGTCGCTCGCGCAGCTCGGCATCGCGTCGTCCGCGTTCCCCACGGTCGGCATGCTCGATCTGCCGACAAACCAGGACGCGTGCCAAGGCGCGACCGTCAACCTCGTCTACTCCGGCTCCGGACAGGGGGCGTGATCATGAGCCTTCACCGGGCACGCGCCGGGTGGCTGGTCACCGGCGTCGTCATCACCTCGATCATGGGCACCGGTGTCGCCTTCGCCTACTGGAACTCGACCGGTTCCGGCACCGGCACCGCGACCGACGCCACCATGAACATCTCGGCCGCCGCACTCGCGGGTGAAACCCCGAACAGCACGCTCTACCCGGGCGGCAGCGCCGACGCGATCCTGAAAGTCGACAACCCCAACGGTTACGCCGTGCAGGTCGTCTCGATCGTCAGCACCGGAGCGGCCCAAGCAGGCAACAGCTGCTCGCCCACCGGCGTGCGATTCGTCGCGCCGAGCAGCTTCACCGATCCGCAGTTCACCCTGCCCGCCGACCAAACCACGGTGCTGCACCTGTCCGGCGCCATGTCGATGGACACCACCTCCGCGAGCGCCTGCCAAGGCCAGACGTTCTCCCTACCAGTAACGGTGACGGTGAAGAAGTGATCTCGCTACGAGCCGGTCGGCTCAGTCGTCGCGGCGCCGTGATCCTTGCGAGCACCGCGACCGGTATCGCGCTCGTCGGCGGCGGCGTCGCCTGGGCGTACTGGAACGCCAACACCAGCGTGCCGACTTACGCGGTCGCCGACTCGGTCGGCGCGGGCGGTGCGCCAACGGCGACGGTCAGCGGCACCTCGATCAACCTGACCTGGTCCGCGAGCACGACCGCCGGTGGCCGGGCGGTCGGCGGCTACCTGGTGAACCGCTACCCCAGCGCGTCCGGCGGCACCGCGACCCCAGCCGCCCAAGGCACCTGCGCCGCCACCCCGGTAGCCGCGCTCACCTGCACGGAAGCCAACGTCCCACCCGGCACCTGGTACTACACCATCACGCCGGTACTCAGCGCGTGGCACGGCACGGAAAGCCCTCGCGGCAACGGCGTCAGCGCCGCCGACACGTTCACGTTGTCCGGCGCGACGACCCTCACCGCAGGCACGGCATCGACGCTGACCATCACCGCAAAGGCAGGCAGCCAAACCGACCCCGGCTACACAGGCCCCAGAACCCTCACCTTCAGCGGCCCCAACAACGCACCGAACGGCACCGTACCCGCCTACAACAACGGAAATCCCTCGGTGACGTTCACCAACGGCGTCGCGACCGTCCCGATAACGCTGTACAAAGCGGAGAGCACCACCCTCTCCGTCGCCAACGGCCCGGTCACCGGCAGCCTTGCGCTGACCGTCAATCCCGCAACCGCCAGCCAGTTCGGCGTCTCCGTCCCGGCCTCCCCCACGGCGGGCGTGCAGCAGACGGTCACCCTCACCACGCTCGACGCCTACCAGAACAAGGCCACCAGCTACACCGGCAACCACAATCTCACCTGGTCCGGCCCCGGCAACGCGCCAAACGGCCAAGCCCCCAGCTACCCCAGCTCAGCCACCTTCACCGGGGGCTCGGCAACCGCGACCGTCACCCTCTACCGAGCCGAATCCACCACGCTGACCACATCGGACAGCGCCATCGCCGGCACCTCACCCAGCTTCACAGTGTCAGCGGCGGCAGCAAGCCAATTCAACGTGCCCACCCCGGCAACCCAAACCGCAGGCACCCCATTCGTTTTGACGATCACCGCCCAAGACCCCTACCAAAACAAGGCCACCAGCTACACCAGCAATCACAACCTCAGCTG
>DATFHN010000208.1:0-3586 GCA_035248365.1 Pseudonocardiaceae bacterium
TGTAGTGGTAGGCGTCGCCCACGTCGTAACCGGGCGGCTGCTCGCCGACCACCAGCGAGCGCATGTTGATGCTGGCCATGAAGTCGGCGGGCCCGAAGATGATCGTCTCGACCCGGGGCGAGGCCTGCGCGATCGCGTCCACGTTGATCAGGCCGATGGCGTTCTCGATCTGCGCCTCGATGCCGATCCGGCCCACCTCGTAACCCATGGTCTTCTCGATCTGGGTGAGCAGCAGATCCAGCGCGTGCACCTGCTCGGCGGTCTGCACCTTCGGCAGCATGATGCAGTCCAGGTTGGCGCCCGCGCCCTCCACGACCTCGGTCACGTCGCGGTAGGTCCACTCGGTCGTCCAGTCGTTGACCCGGACCACCCTGATCTTCTCGCCCCAGCCGCCCTCGTTCAGCGCGGCGACGATGTTCTTGCGCGCGCCCGGCTTGGCCAGTGGCGCGCAGGCGTCCTCAAGATCGAGGAAGACCTGGTCGACCGGCTGGGTCTTGGCCTTCTCCAGGAACCGAGGGTTGCTGCCCGGCACGGCGAGGCAGGAGCGGCGCGGACGAAGGCGATCGACCATGGGGGGCCTCCAGAAAAGGGGTTTACCGGCGGGTAACCAATTTTCGAGATCGTGACACGTGCCCGGCTTCCCCGCTATTCGCTGAGGTGTCTTTCACACGGCTTCTGGCTCGGTCAAGCCCGGCGGCCGGTTTGCCCCCGGATGATGCGCGGCTGAACACCGGCCCACCAACCGGCACTGGCGTCGGGCCGATTTCCGCCCGGCCAGCCAGGCCACTAACCTGGGCGCATGGCCGCCGTGAACAGGGTATTCGCTGCCCAGCTGAGCGGACTGCCGGTGTTCGGGCCAGACGGCGAATCGATCGGCAAAGTCCGGGACATCGTGGTCATGCTCCGGATCGGCCGGCAGCCACCGCGCGTGCTCGGTATCGTCGTCGAACTGGTCACCCGGCGCCGCATCTTCGTGCCGATGCTGCGGGTCAACAGCATCGAGCCCAACGCCGTCACCCTGTCCACCGGGTCGGTCAGCCTGCGGCGATTCCTCCAGCGGACCAACGAAGTGCTCGTCGTCGGCCAACTGCTCGACGCCCGTGTCACGCTGGTCGCCGACGGCGCCACCGCCACTGTGATCGACGCGGCCATGGAACGCGGCCGCACCCGGGACTGGCTGTTCACCAAGGTCGCCGTGCAGGAGCGCACCGGCAGGCTGGGCCGGCGCGGCTCCGTGCAGGTGCTGGCCTGGGAGGACGTGAGCGGCCTCGGCCTCACCGAACTCGACGCCCAGCCGCAGGGCGCTCAGCAGCTGATCGCGGTCTACGACACGATGCGCGCCGCCGACGTGGCCGCCGCCATGCTCGATCTGCCGGTCAAGCGGCGCTACGAGGTCGCCGACGCCCTCGACGACGAGCGCCTGGCCGACGTCATGGAGGAACTGCCGGACGACGACCAGAAGGACATCCTCGGCCACCTGGACGAGGAGCGGGGCGCGGACATCCTGGAGGCGATGAACCCGGACGATGCCGCCGACCTGCTGGCCGAACTGCCCGAACTGGAGAAGGACCGGCTGCTCGCGCTGATGGAGCCGGAGGAATCCGCGCCGGTCAAGCGGCTGCTGCAGTACTCCTTCGACACCGCCGGTGGTCTGATGAACCCGGAGGCGGTCGTGCTCACCCCGGACGCCACCATCGCCGAGGCGCTGGCCCGAGTCCGCAACGGCGACCTGACCCCGGCGCTGGCCAGCATGGTGTTCGTCTGCCGCCCGCCGTCGGCCACGCCGACCGGCCGCTACCTGGGCTGCGTGCACATCCAGCGACTGCTCCGCGAACCACCGTCCGAGTTGGTCGCGGGCGCCCTGGACACCGACCTGGCCCGGTTGGCGCCGACCGATCCGCTGACCGACGTCACCCGCTACTTCGCCGCGTACAACCTGGTCTGCGCGCCCGTCGTCGACGACCAGGAGCACCTGCTCGGCGCGGTCACCGTCGATGACGTGCTGGACCACCTGCTACCGGTCAACTGGCGCGAGACCGGCCTGCACGAGACCCACAACCAGCAGCCCGTCGCCGGTCACGCGCCCCACGAGAACAAGATCAATGGGACAAACAGGGCGGACCCGGCAGAGCGGCAGGAGTCGAGCCATGCCTGAACTGACCTCACGGCGCCGCCTCGATCAGCCACGCAGACCACGCAGGCTGAGCGTGGAGGTCGACCCGGAAGCGTTCGGCCGGTTCTCCGAGCGGCTGGCCCGGTTCATGGGCACCGGGACGTTCCTGTTCTGGCAGACCCTGTTCGTGGTCGTCTGGATCACGCTGAACCTGGCCGCGGCCTCGCTGCGCTGGGACCCGTACCCGTTCATCCTGCTCAACCTGGCCTTCTCCACCCAGGCCGCGTACGCCGCGCCGCTGATCCTGCTCGCCCAGAACCGGCAGGACGACCGGGACCGGGTCTCGCTGGAAGAGGATCGGTCGCGCGCCGCGCAGACCAAGGCGGACACCGAGTACCTGGCCCGCGAACTGGCCGCGCTGCGACTGGCCGTCGGCGAGATCGCCACCCGTGACTACCTGCGCAGCGAACTCGACCGGCTGCGCCAGGAATTGGTCAACGACACCAAAACGAAAAAGCGAAAGGGCGCCCACCCGGACGCCGAGCAGGTCCGGAATTCGGCGCGCTGGGAAGACGAACCGGAACATCAGCCCAGCGAATCCAGCTAGCAGGCACACCGGAAGCGACAACTCGTGAAAGAAGCCGTCGCACCGGGAAACCCGTCGTCGTGATTACCGGCTAATCCTCCGGATCACATTTGTCGGCGACCTCGCCGATGGCGTCCGCCTCACTGTCCATTCCGGACTCGATCGGCTCGCCCAGCACCGCGTCGCCGGTCGATTCGGTTGCCCCGCCGAGCCGTTCACAGGTTCGCCCGAAGGACATCAGCTCGTCGGGTTCCAGGACGTCGGCGAAATGTGTGGCCACCCCGGCCAAATGCGTACCGGCCGCCGAGCGCAGTCGCTCGAACCCGGTCTGGGTGAGCACCGCCTCGACCCCGCGTCCGTCGGAATCGACCCGGGCCCGAGTGACCAGGCCGCCCTTTTCCAGTCGATCGACCAACCGGGTGACACCTGAGCGGGACAATAACACCGCGTCGGCGAGTTCGGTCATCCGCAGGCGCCGTTCCGGCGCTTCCGCTAGCTGGACGAGAACGTCGTAGGAAGCGAGCGAAAGCTGCTGGTCAGCGAGCAATTCGCTTTCCAGCGCGCGAATAATGCGCGCGTGCGCACGCAGAAATGACCGCCAGACATCCAGTTCTGTTCGATTGAGCCTGCGCGCTGTTCCTGGCTGTTGCACAACCCTGCATGCTACGGAACGCGGTCGATCTTATCCGCTCCGCCCCCAAAATCGATTCTGAGGAGTGACCTGACCGGCCGGTAACTTCACGGATTCAGGGCCGCCCGTAACATGAAGGCGACACGAAGTGCATGGAAGGCCGGTGTGAGCAGCAGTGACCAGCAACCAGGCGACCGCGCCCAGCGTCGATGACGTGCGCAAGGCCCTTGCCAGCGTGAACGACCCGGAGATCCGG
>DATFHN010000209.1:0-10722 GCA_035248365.1 Pseudonocardiaceae bacterium
CGAAGCCATGACCATGGGCCACCGGGTCGCCGTGCTCAAGGATGGCCTGCTGCAGCAGTGCGACACCCCCCGCGCCCTCTACGACCACCCGGCCAACGCCTTCGTCGCCGGCTTCATCGGCTCGCCCGGCATGAACCTCAAGACCGTGCCGCTCACGTCCAACGGCGCCAAGCTCGACGGCACCGTCGTCGAACTGCCCCGCGACGTGCTCTCCGCCGCGTCGGCCCAGGGCCTGTCCGAGATCACCTTCGGTGTCCGCCCCGAGACGCTGCGCCTGGCCAGCATCGAGGAGGAAGGCTTCGACCTCAGCGTCGAGTTGGTCGAGGAACTCGGCGCCGACGCCTACGTGCACGGCGCCGTGCAGATCGGTGACCACAGCGAGCGGTTCGTGGTCCGCGTCGACGGCCGCACCCCACCGACCATCGGCCAGAAGGTCAAGGTGGCCCTGCGCGACGCCGCCGAGATCCACCTGTTCCACCCGGAAACCGGCGCTCGCCTCACCGACTGACTTCGTTTCAGGGTTTCGCGTTCCTGCGCTGGGGTGATCAGTGCAGGAACGCGAAAACCTGTAGCTCACCGATCAAAAACCCGATCAAGGCGCCGACCGCGATCAGCTTCCACTCATCCTGCCGGAAAGCGGGCCGCAGCAGATTCTCGAACTGCAACGGAGTCAGCTGCGTCATCTTCTCGACAATGGTGTTCTGAATATCAAGCGCCTCGGTCACATAATTCTCAAGAAAAGCAAAGGTATCCGGCAGTCGCTCGATCGACTTGGCCACCGCGACCAACTTCACCTGCTGAAACCGTTTGGTCCCAACGGTCAGCGTCACCAGCGGCCGTGCCACCCGGAACTGGTCGTCGATCGCCTGTTCGACTTCCCGCTGAATCAATGCGAACAACCGATCCGAACGCGGCCCGCGCAAAATCGCGGTCAGAATCCGCTTGGTGCTCAACACTTCCGTCGAGACCAGCATCGCGTAATCCCGAGCGACCTCGACCCGCCGCTTCTGAAAAACGCCCTGCCACGTGACCAGCCCGAAGAACCGACGTGGCTCACGCGGCAGAAAAATCATCTTCAGCGCCAGCCAGTCCGTGAACCAGCCAACCCCCAAACCGAACAACGGCATCACCAACGGCGCGTGCGTCAACGCCCACACCACGGTTTGAATGACGCCGAGCAGAAAACCGAACACCATCCCGCAGTTCGCGATGAAGTTCAGCTCAGGCTGCGCGATGTCCCGGATCAACCGGTTGAGCAACGCCTTGTCCTGCACCAGATGCGTGATCGCCATATCGTTCACGTCGAGCACGCTGTTGATGTCCAGCGAGATCTCGCCCATGATCTTCGTGACCAGCCGAGGCGCCTCAGCCCGGATCTGCCGCAACAGCAACCCGCGTGCCGCATCAGGCAGCCGCTCCCACAGTCCCGGCTGGTACTGCTCGATGATCTCCCTGGTCAGATCGTCGACCAGATGCAGAAGAGGCCCCTCCACCTCCTTGGCGACCCGGTCCGGATCCAACCGGGCGAAGATCTCCCGCATGTCGATCAGGTTGTTGGTCAGCAACTCGGTCGCGATCGCCGCCATCCGCGCCGCGTTGTGCGGCAACACGCCGCGCCAGCCGATGATCGTCCCCTTGATCCCGACGAACTCGATCGGCCGGAACATCATCTCGATCGCGACCCGCTTGGTCACATAGCCAATCGCGGCCGCGATGAACGGCATGGTCACGTAGACGGGCCAATGCTGACCGAGGTCCGCGAGGATGGCCTGGAACTGCACGTGAAAATCCTACCGTCAACGTGATCAACAGCAGTGGCTATCGTGTGTCATGAACCCATTCCAGCGACTGGCTCGCCAGCCGAAGGTTTACCAGTGGATGCTCGGCACCGGACCACTGGTCGAGCGAATCGACCGCGCGTTGCGCCGCGTCAGTCGTGACCGCTTCGGCGCCCTGGACCTAGCTGGTCTGCCCACCATCCGCGCGACCGTCCCCGGCCGCAAAACCGGCCTCCCGCGCACGTGCACCCTCCAGGTCATCCCGGACGGCGACCGCCTGCTCGTCGTCGCCTCCAACTGGGCCCGCCCCGACCACCCCGCCTGGTCAGCCAACTTCCTCGCCGCCGACGAAGTCACCGTCAATCAGGACGGTGCCCAGTTCTCAGCGGCAGTCCGCCTGCTCACCGGCGCCGCTCGCGACCAGGCCTGGCAGCACATCCTCGCCCAGTGGCCCAACTACCAACTAGCCCAGAACAAGGTCCCCACCCGCGAATTCCGCCTCTTCGAACTCAGAACTGGTAGTAGAGGAACGGGTGACCCTGATCGTCGTGGCCGGGCGTGATCAACAATTGGAGCTAGGGTGCGTCGATGGAATGCGAGTGCGCTTCTGAGTCCGAGCTGAACCAGGCGGTGATGCTGGCTTCGGCTGAGGACGGTACCTGGTTGCGCTTGTCGAACTGTGTCGATGCGTGGGGCGACGGTTCGATCCAGGTGTGCGTCGAAGTGGGTGCCGAGGGGCTGCACGCTGTGATGCACGGAGTAACGCTTGGGATCTACGGTGACACGTTGACTCCGTTTTTCACCGACCTGGCCGAGCGGTTTCGGGGCTGGGACGGCAAGCTGAACTGGCGAAGCCTGGAGCCCGGACTTGAGATCGACGCGGTGTTCCAGTCTGGCGGGCATGTCGAGTTGTCGTGCACCGTAGGGACGTGGCGGTTGCGCCCGATTTCGTGGCGGGCCACGGCCTCGATACCCGTTGACGCCGGCGAGCAGATGCGCCTGTTCGCGGCCGAGCTTAACGAGTTCCTACGCACCCCGGTAATCAGAACTGGTCGTAAAGAGTTCGACTCAGACTGATCAGGGCAGTTACACCCAGGATTTTCCTGACCTGCGAAACTACAACTCGGTAGTTCTCAGTGATGCCCGCCGTCCAGCCTTGGCACGGGGCTGCCGACCGTCGTCGTGCAGGCAAGTCGGGCCAGCCAGATACGAGTGACCGATGCTGGTCGGGTGCTGTGGACTACATTGCCGAGTACACCAAAGCACCGTCGCAGGACTGACCGGCAACGGCAGTTCAGACGTGGTGGAACTCAGAACTGGTAGTAGAGGAACGGGCTGAAGGTGCCCGCCGCGATCAAAATCGCCGAGTAGAGCAGGCCTGCGGTCATCACGGTCACCCGGATCGTCGTGGCCAACCGAGTCCGCGACGACTCCAGGAGTGGCCCGGTGACCGGGTGGGTTGGCAGGAGGACGACCAGCAGGGCGATGAGCAGGATGACCAGGCGCTGGTTGGTGAGGGCGGCGTTGACCGCGTCGGTGAGGCCGGAGCCGTCGGGGATGAACATGTGGCCGAGCATGACGAGGGCTTGGACCATGTTGGTGGAGCGGAAGAACACCCAGCCGAAGACGACGAGGACCAGAGTCAGCGCGCGGCGGGCGATCTTGACGGCCTGGGAAGAGGGGCTGCGGTCCCAGTGGAAGCCGCGCTCGATGACGAGCAGGGCGCCGTGGTAGATACCCCAGACCAGGAACGTCCAGTTCGCGCCGTGCCAGAAGCCGACCAGGACGAACACGACGCACAGGTTGCGGTAGGTCTTGGCGTCGCCGTGGCGGTTGCCGCCGAGCGGGATGTAGACGTAGTCGCGGAAGAACCGGGACAGGGACATGTGCCAGCGGCGCCAGAACTCGGTGATGGTGATCGACGAGTACGGACGCGCGAAGTTTTCCGGGAGACGGAATCCGAGCATGCGGCCGAGGCCGATGGCCATGTCCGAATATCCCGAGAAGTCGAAGAACAGTTGGATCGTGTAACCGACCGCGCCGAGCCAGGCGACGCCGAAGGTCATGTCGTGGTCGGACGTGGCGAAGCAGGCGTTCACCATGGGGGCCAGCGAGTCCGCGATGACGACTTTTTTGGTGAGGCCGAGCGCGAAGCGGGGGAAACCGGCGGCGATGTCGTCCAAACGGTGGGTGCGCTGTTGCGGGAGCTGGTCGGCGATTTCCTTGTACCGGACGATCGGGCCGGCCGCGAGCTGCGGGAACATCGCGATGTAGGTGACGAACGAGACCGGGTTGCGCAGCGGGCGGCGTTCGCCTCGGTAGATGTCCACCACGTAGGAGATCTGGTGGAACGTGTAGAAGGAGATGCCGATCGGCTGCACCAGCGCGACGACCGGGAAGTTGCCGCCGAACAGGTGCGCCAGGCCGTCGAGTTGCTGGGTGGCGAAGCCCGCGTACTTCCACACGATCAAGGTGGCCAGGTCAACCGCGATCACGCCGATCAGGACGGTGCGCCTGCGTTTGTGGTTGAGGTCCCACTGGTCGGGTTCGAGCGTCCAGCCGACCAGGAAGTTGACCGTCATGGTGGCCAGCAGGATGAGGATCGTGGCGCCGCCGCCCGCCACGTAGAAGACCATGCTGGCCACGGCGATGACCCCGTTGCGCCACGATCGTGGTGCCACCAGCACGGCCGCGAGCACGGCCGGCAGGAAGTACCACAGGAACAGTGGCGTTGCGAAGGACATCGGGGCCTTTTGGTCAGGGTCGGCGATTTCTCGCCGACCCTATCCGAGCGGTTTGCGGGCCACCCGCGATTCGGCCGAGACCGCGGCTGTGTCGGTCGGCACGTCCAGGGTCAGACCCGGCCCTCGGCCCGGCGCACCCGGGCGACCTCGGCGAGAACGACTCCGGCGGCGACCGACGCGTTGAGCGACTCGACGCCCGCCGCCATCGGGATGGACACGGTCTCGTCGCAGGTCTCCCGGACCAGTCGGGACAGTCCGCGGCCCTCCGACCCGACCACCACGACCACTGGTCCGGTCGCGATCGACAGGTCGTCGGAGGTGATCGTGCCGTCCGCGTCCAGGCCGACGACCATCAGGCCCTTCGCGGCCCAGTCGCGCAGCGTCCTGGTCAGGTTGGTGGCCACCGCGACCGGCAGTTTCGCGGCGGTACCCGCGCTGGTCCGCCAGGCCACCGCCGTGACACCGGCCGCGCGGCGCTGGGGGAGCAGGACGCCCTGGGCGCCGAACGCGGCGGCGGAGCGGATGACCGCGCCGAGGTTGCGCGGGTCGGTCACGCCGTCGAGCGCGACCAGCAGCGCGGGCTCTTCCGACGCGTTGGCGGCGTCGAGCAGGTCGTCGGGGTGGGTGTAGCTGAACGGCGGGACCTGCAGGCCGATGCCCTGGTGGACGGCGCCGTTGGTCAACCGGTCCAGTTCGCCGCGCTGCACTTCCAGCACGGAGATGCCGCGGTCGGCCGCGTTGCGCACGGCTTCGGCGATGCGGTCGTCGGCGTCGATGCCCAGCGCCACGTACAGCGCGGTGGCCGGTACCCCGGCCCGCAGACATTCCACCACCGGGTTGCGGCCCGCGATCAGTTCGACGCCCTCACCGGCCGCCTTGCGCTGCTTGCGCGCGGCGTCGGCTTTGGCTGCCGCGTTGGCCCGGCGGGCGGCCGGGTGGCCTTTGCGCTGTTCCGCCTTGGGCGTCGCGCCGCGGCCCTCCAGGCCCTTGGACTTCTGCCCACCGGAGCCGACGACCGAACCTTTTTTGGTGCCGGCTTTGCGAATCGCGCCCCGGCGTTGTGAATTCCCAGCCACTGCTTATGATTCCTTCAGGGTCCATTGTGGACCATCGGGGGTGTCCTCGACCGCGACTCCTGCGGCGAGCAGGTCATCACGCAGGGCGTCCGCCGCGGCGAAATCACGCTGCGCGCGGGCGCGTTGCCGCGCTTCGAGCGTCCGGCCGACCAGCACGTCGAGTGCCTTGGTCAAGCCGGAGTCCTGAGTGGACGAATCGGCCCATTCCGGCGAGAGCGGGTCAAGGCCGAGAATGCCGGTCATGGCCCGGATCGACGCGGCCGTGCTCCTGGTCAGCGCCTCGTTCCCAGCGTCCAGCGCGCTGTTGCCCTCGCGCACCGCGTTGTGCACGACGCCGAGCGCGGCCGGGGTGGCCAGGTCGGCGTCCATGGCGGCGACGAACTCGTCGGGCAGGTCGGCGCCCAGCGGGATTTCGCCGATGCGCTGCTGCGCACGCCGCAGGAAACCCTCGATCCGCTGGTAGGCGGTGGCCGCCTCGGCCAGCGCGCCCGGCGAATAGTCGATCGTCGAGCGGTAGTGCGGCACGACCAGGTAGTAGCGCAGTTCGGGCGGGCGCACCGTCTTGAGCAACTCGTCGATGGACAGCACATTGCCGAGTGACTTGGACATCTTCTCGCCCGCCATGGTGACCCAGGCGTTGTGCATCCAGTACCGCGCGAAACCGTCGCCGACCGCGTTGGACTGCGCCCGCTCGTTCTCGTGGTGCGGGAACACCAGGTCGATGCCGCCGCCGTGGATGTCGAACTCGGCGCCGAGGTAGTTGGTGGCCATGGCCGAGCACTCCAGGTGCCAGCCCGGCCGGCCAGGGCCCCACGGCGTCGGCCAGGACGGCTCACCCGCCCGCGCGCCCTTCCACAAGGTGAAGTCGCGCGGGTCGCGCTTGCCGTGCGCGGCGGTCTCGCCCTGGACCACCTCGTCCAGCCGCTGACCGGACAGCGCACCGTAGTCGGCGAACGTCTCGACCGCGAAGTAGACGTCGCCGGCCTCGGCGTAGGCGTGCCCGCTGTCGATCAGCCGCTGCATCAGGTCCACCATCTGGGTGACGTGCCCGGTGGCCCTCGGCGCGATCGACGCGGGCAGGCAGCCCAGCCGCTGGTAGGCGTCCTCGAACGCGCGCTCGTAGGTCGCCGCCCACTCCCACCACGGCCGCCCGGCCGCCGCGGCCTTGTTCAGGATCTTGTCGTCGATGTCGGTGACGTTGCGCACCAGCCGCACGTCCGCGTAGTCGCGACCCAGCCAGCGGCGCAGCACGTCGAAGTTGAGGCCGCTGCGCACGTGACCGATGTGCGGCAGGCCCTGCACGGTGGCCCCACACACGTAGATCGACGCCGTGCCGCTTCGCACGGGATGGAACTCCCGCATGCTCCGGGTCAACGTGTCATGTAGGTGCAAGGTCACGGTGACGATGGTACGGGTTCGTCAGGAGATCCCGTGCCCGGTTAACACGTCGAGCAGCGCGGACGGGCGCTCGGCGGTCGGCAGCGGGGGAACAAGGGCGAATCGCGCGCCGATCGTGGTCGCGGCGCCGTCCGCCTCGGCGCTGTCGCCGATCATCAGCGCGTCCTCCGGTCGCACGCCGATGCGCTCGCACGCGGTCTGGAAGATCTTCGGGTCCGGCTTGACCACGCCTTCCACGTAGGACATCACGAACTCGTCGACCAGGTCGGTGAGGCCGAACCGGTCGAACACCCGCCGGATGTCCCAGGCGATGTTGGACAGGATCGCGATCGGGATCCGCGCCGCGCGCAGCCGCTCCAGCGCCGCCCTGGTATCCGGGTAGGGCTGCCACGAGGTCGGGTCGAGCAGCCGTTGGTAGAACGCCTCGGCGATCCGCTCGTCGGCCATGCCCGCGGCCTGCAACACCGCGATGTTGACCCGCCGGTGGACCTCCGGCTCGATGTCGCGGCGGTCCCAGTCGGCCCGCAGCTCGGCGGGAAGCTCGAAGGTCGGCTCGACCGGCGCGGTCATCGCGCGCAGGATCTGCTCCTGCTGCTCGACGTCCAGCGGATCGACGCCCGCGGCGGGCTGCCAGTTCTCGTTGATCTCCAGCCGGAACAGGGTGCCGGAGAAGTCCAGCAGCACGCCGCGAACCGTCGTCATGGCCGCCACGCTACCTGGTTCACGCGAGGCTCAGCGCCGTCGCTCGAACCAGCTCAGTACCTGCGTGACCGAACGCTGCGCCGACGCCGAGTGCCCCACATTGCCCACGTCGACCGAGGTCGACGCCACGCCGCGCGCGGCGAAGTCGGCCTGGCACTGCTGGGTGTCGGCTGGGGAGACCTGCTCGTCGCCGTCGGCGTAGAAGAACCGGATCGGCATCCTGGGCAGCCAGTTCGAGCAGGTGGCGTCGTTCGCGCGCAACGCGGCGAGCAGCCGCCCGCTCGGGTGCCGCAACTGAGCCAGGAAGGCCGGGGTGATCAGCTGCTCCGGCGTGCTGGGCAGCTTCGGGAAGATCGCGTTCTCGTCGTTGTCGCCGTTGAACAGCGGCGGCACGGTCTTGTCGTACGGTGCCTGGAACACAGCCGACGGGTCGTCGTAGATGTGGTAGACGCGCTGCCACACGACCAGGACATAGGCCAGGTAGAAGGCGGAGTCGGCCGGATTCAGCTGACGCGGATTACTGGCCAGCGCGGCCGGGATCTCCGCGCTCTGCAACTCGTAGGGCCCGCTGATCGGCGCGATGGCGACGGCCCGCAGGCCCGGTACCGCACCGGCCTGCAGCGCCCGGCCCAGGCCCAGCGCGACCACCCCACCCTGCGAGAACCCGTTGACGTACACCTCCGGCCGCAGATTCCGGCCCAATTGACGCGCGGCCGTTCGTGCGGCGTCCAGCATGTCGACGCTGGCCGCGGTCGCGTCGGCGACGTCGAGATACGGGTGTAGACCAGGCCCAGTGCCCAGACCGACGTAGTCCGGCGCGACCGTCGCATAACCGGCGGAGGAGTACAGGTACGAGGCGTAACGGTCGCTGCTCCGCGGCTCGACCGACGGAGCCTCGTCGCGCCCGGACATGGTGCCGTTCAAATAGGTGATGGTCGAGATATCGCGATTGTTCGTGTCCGGTAAGACGAAAAGACCGCTGGCCGTTGTGGGTCTTCCGTTGTGGTCGACCGTGCGATACGTCAATCGATAGGCGTGCACGGAATCATGAACCTGGTTCGGGGTGAACGTGAAATGGTTCGCGGTGAGGTCGTCGATGATGTTCTGTTGCGACGCGGTGCCGATCGGCGTGACACCGAGCAGCGCGCCGCGATTCGGATTCGCCTGTGCCGGCAGGGTGAGCGCGGCGGTCGCGATCAGTCCGATGCAGACGGCCGCGCCCAATCGCTTTCCCCCGGTTCGAATTGTCATGTTCCGACGCTAGGTCGCGGCAATTCCGGGGAGAAGCAAGTTTCGTCCACCTGGGAGGTAGGGCTAGCCCCCGATCGGGACCACCAGCGCGGTCGCGATCGCGGCGATGCCCTCGCCGCGCCCGGTCAGGCCGAGACCGTCGGTGGTCGTGCCGGTCACCGAGACCGGGCCACCGACCGCGGCGGAGAGCACCTCGGCCGCCTCGGCCCTGCGCTTGCCGATCTTGGGCTTGTTGCCGATGACCTGCACCGCGCCATTGCCGACGGCGAATCCGGCGCCGGTCAGCCTGCTACGCACCTCGGCCAGGAACTCCACCCCGTGCGCCCCTGCCCAGCGTGGATCCGACGTGCCGAAGACGGCCCCGAGATCGCCAAGCCCGGCCGCCGACAACAACGCGTCACACAGCGCATGCACCGCGACGTCACCGTCGGAATGACCGGCGCACCCGTCAGCGTCCTCCCAGCGCAGGCCGGCCAGCCAGCACTCGCGGCCGGGCTCGATGGGATGCACGTCGGTGCCGATGCCGACTCGGGGAATCATGCCCTGCCCATCATGCGCTGTCCTTGGCGAAGACCAGGTCGAAGGCGGTGCGGATGGCGCGCGCCGCTGGATGCCCGGCAATCGTACGGGCCCCGGGTGGCAGCCGCCGCCACGTCCCCGGCTCCTCGCCCGACCACAGACTCGCTGCGAAACCGATCGGTGACTGGGTGACCCGCAAGGTCGTGCGATCGGGTGTGTCGATGATCACGCCGGAGGAGTCCAGCTCCTTGACGGTGTCGGTGCACGGCAGCACCGGGACGACCGCGACCGCGCCGGCCCTGACCTCGTCGACGACTCGGCGCACCAGTTCCGGTGGCGCGTAGGCGTGCCGCGGCGGGTGCACGAGAACGGCTGATATCGCCGAAGATCCGGAAATGGAAATGGCGGGCAATGCGGCGGCGATCATCGAATTCGTTGATTCGAATGCGGTTTGCTCGATACCGATCACCTGAATGGGCGGCCCGGTCAATGCATTCTTGATCTCGTCCACATCGGACGAAGCGGTGACCAGGGCGACCAGATCGATACAGTCCGACGCCAGCAGATTACGCAATGCCGGTTCGAGTAGGGAGATATCGCCGAACTGGCCAGTGCGCCCGGTTGGCACCAGCGCGACAACGGTCATTGCCACACCAGCATGCTATCGGGCGTACTGGCCAATTCGGTTTGTGGTTTCAGACGCCAGTGGTGAGGACCTCGTCGAGGAGAACCTCGGCCTTGTCCTCGTCGGTACCCTCTGCCAGCGCGAGCTCGCTGACCAGTATTTGTCGTGCCTTGGCCAGCATCCGCTTTTCACCTGCGGATAGCCCGCGATCCTTCTCGCGTCGCCAGAGGTCGCGCACCACTTCGGCAACCTTGTTCACATCGCCGGAGGCGAGCTTCTCGAGGTTGGCCTTGTACCGACGAGACCAGTTGGTTGGCTCTTCGGTATGCGGAGCCCGCAGCACATCGAAGACCCGATTCAGCCCCTCCTGCCCGACAACGTCCCGCACACCGACGATCTCGGCATTGTCCGCGGGAACGCGTACGGTCAGGTCTCCCTGGGCGACCTTGAGCACGAGGTATTTCTTCTCCTCGCCCTTGATCACACGGGTCTCGATTGCTTCGATGAGAGCGGCACCGTGGTGCGGGTAGACGACGGTCTCTCCGACCTTGAAAACCATGTGTCCTCTGCCCCTTTCGCTGAGTCCATCTTAACACGTCCCGCAACGGCCCCGCTTGGGGTGAAGCATC
>DATFHN010000210.1:0-81454 GCA_035248365.1 Pseudonocardiaceae bacterium
CGAAGCCATGACCATGGGCCACCGGGTCGCCGTGCTCAAGGATGGCCTGCTGCAGCAGTGCGACACCCCCCGCGCCCTCTACGACCACCCGGCCAACGCCTTCGTCGCCGGCTTCATCGGCTCGCCCGGCATGAACCTCAAATCGGTCCCGCTGACCGAAGACGGCGCGAAACTCGACGGCATGGTGATCGCGCTCCCCCGCGAGGCCATCACGGCGGCGCACAACCAGGGACTGGCCGAGATCATGTTCGGCGTCCGCCCGGAAACCCTGCGCCTGGCCAACGCCGACGAAGAGGGCTTCGACCTCACCGTCGAACTCGTGGAAGAACTCGGCGCCGACGCTTATGTGCATGGGGCGGTGCCGATCGGCGCGGTCACCGAGCGGTTCGTGGTCCGCGTCGACGGCCGCACCCCGCCGACCATCGGCCAGACCGTCAAGGTGACGTTGCGCGACGCGGCGGAAACCCACCTGTTCAACCCGAAGACCGGCGACCGCCTGCTCAACTGACCCGGGTTTTGGCGAGCACACGGCCGAACACGCGGGCATACATCCGGCCGGGGCTCGGTTCGCCGGCCGGGTGGAGAAAGCCGGGCAGCATCGGCAGATCGACCGCGAACGGCGCGATGCGCACGAACAGTTCGTTGGCGTCGGCGGGCCGGTTCGCCGGGTCCTTCTCCAGCAGTTCGCCGATCAGCCGGTCCAACTCGGTCGGCACGCCGGGCACGCCCGGTGGCCGCTGCTTGACCTGCTTGTCGAACACCGCATAGGCGGTCGGGCCGGTGAAAAGCTGGCGTCCGGTCAGCATCTCGTGCAGCAGGCAGCCGAGCGCGTAGAGGTCGCTGCGCGGACCAGCCGCGCCGCGCTGGATCTGCTCCGGCGCCATGTAGGCGGGCGTGCCGAGGATCTGGCCGGTGCGGGTGAACTGGGCGACGTCGGCCTCGCGCAGCATGGCCAGCCCGAAGTCGAGCACCTTGACGCTGCCGTCCGGGCACAGCATCAGGTTGGTGGGCTTGAGGTCGCGGTGGCAGATCGACAGCGAATGCGCGGCGGCCAGCACCGCGCAGGCCTGCGCCGTGATGGCCGCCGCCCACGGAATCGGGATCGGGCCGTGCTCGCCGAGCAGGTCGGCGACGGTGACGCCCTCGATGAACTGCATGACCTGATACATCCGGCGGTCGAAGGTGCCGAAGTCGTAGAGCACCGGCGCACCCGCGTGTTCCAGCCGGGCCAGGATCCTGGCCTCGCGGATGAACCGGCGTTGCAGTTCGTCGTCCGGGCCACCGGGGAACTGGAGGAACTTGACGGCGACGCGGCGGTCCAGGTGCTTGTCGTGCCCGGCGTGGACGGCGCTCATCCCACCCCGGCCGAGCGGGAGTTCATCCAGCTCGTAACGGTCGGCGATGAGCATCGGGCCCTCCAACACCTCGCGCGGGCTCACAGGCTTTTCGGCAGAAGGTGACCATCGACGAGTCCTGCGAAGCCTAGCCTGACCAGCGTGCTCGCCTGTTCGGCAGTCCGTGCCACCGTGTCCTGCAGGCCGATGAGCTGGCGGAACACGGCCGCGTAATGCCGCTGTTCGGCCAGCGCCAGCCGGGGTACCGCGGTGCGCCGCGCGTCGATCCGGCTCGACCCGGTCGCCGACATTTGATCGGCCGCGCGCAGGAACCCGGCCAGGAAATCCGGGTCCAGGTGCTCGGGATCGACCCGATAAACCGACAGATACGGCCCCAGAACCACGTCGTCGACCTGCATCACCCGGGCCAGCCCCATCGGCGCGGCCACCACGTCGCCCTCCCGCAACCGCACCAGGTCCGGCGCGTCCACGGTCCGGCCGCTGGCCAGGCGGCCGGCGGCCAGGTCGTCGATGGTCAGCACCGGCACGTCTCCCTCCCCCAACCCCATTTTGGCCGAAGCGTGCCGCACCGTGACCAGACCGGCCTTGATCAGTTCGCCGACGGTCCTAGTCGGCAGGACCCGCCGGTCGGCGGCGATCGCCAGCTCCGGCGGTTCGACCGGCGGCACCGACAACAGTCCGGACAGCGCCGCCGCGTACTCCGCACCGACGTCCGTCCCGCCCCGCAGGCCTCGATGACGGGCCGGGCTCACGTCCACGTCGTCGTCGAGCAGATCGAGGACGGGCACGGTGAACAGTTCCCCTTCGGCGAACTCGGGCTCGCCCAGATAACGTTTCCAGCCACGAACGATCGGGTCGAATTCGCCGTCGAGAACGCCGAGCAGGATCCGCATGGCGGGGCGTTCCCCTGCCTCGGGCCGCCGCAACAGCCACAGATCTGGGCCGCCGTCGGCCAGCGTCAGCACCGCGCGCAGCGCCCCGGCCCGCAGCAGATTTCCGCGAATGCGCTTGCCGGGTCGTCGCGCGGCCGCCGCCGAGGGCATCAGGATCGCGACCAGGCCGCCCGGGCGCACGTGCGCCAGGCAGTGCTGCACCCAGGCCAGTTCCGATTCGCCGCGCGGCGGCAACCCGTAGACCCAGCGCGGGTCGCTGGTCAGCTCGGTGTAGCCCCAGCTGCGCTCGTTGAACGGCGGATCGCAGACGACGGCATCGGCCAGTTCGTCGCCGAAACCGTCCTCCCGCAACGAATCCCCGGCCAGGATCGTACTGTCCGGCAACTCGGCGAGTCGCATTCGGACGGACGCGATCCGCGCGCTGACCTCGCTGACCTCCTGCCCGAGCACCCGGCGCCCACCGACCGCCAGCAGCAACCCGCCCAGCCCGCAGGCCGGATCGAGCACGGTGTCCCTGGTGCCGACCAGTTCGGCCAGCAAGGCCACGATCGACGGCGCGGTCACCGCCAGCTGGCGCGAATGCGCGGCAAGATAGCGCTCGCACAACGCTTCGAACGCGTCCCGGTGCCCCAGTTCCGCGGCCAGTTCGGCGATGGGTCCGGCCAGGTCGCCGGTGACGGGTGCCCTGTCCAGCAACGCGAGCAGCATTTCCCCGGCCCGCGCGACGACCTGACCCAGCCGCAGGTCGTCGTCGCTGGCCCGCAGCTGCTGCCAGACCCGGTCGGCCGGCGAGACCCGGAACGATTTTCCGTTGCGCCGCAACCAGTCCTCGACCTCGGTGAGGGAGAACAACGGACTCGACGCGGTCCCGCCGACCGGCTGCGGGAAGTCCTCGTAACGGCGGCGCCAGTTGCTGACCGCGGCGCGGCCGACATCGACCAGGCGGGCAATCTCTCCGGCATTGACCGTCGTGTCCTGGCTCATTGGGCCAACTTTAGATCACAAAACAACACCAGTCCACCGACATTCTGCTTGTGAACTCTGTCAACCAATGGTTGACTGGCGGCATGACTGATAGCGAGGTGCTTCAGCTGCGGTCCGTCGCGCACACCGACCCGGGTCTGCACAGATCCAACAACGAGGACTCCGGGTATGTGAGCGCGCGTCTGCTGGTGGTCGCCGACGGCATGGGCGGGCACGCCTACGGCGAAGTCGCCAGCTCGACCGCGGTCGGCATCCTCGCCGAACTCGACAAGACCCTCCCTGCCGAGGTGTCCGAGGGCGAAGAGTCGCCCGATCTGCTGGAAGCCCTCGGCGACGCGATCAAGGAGATCGGCGACCGGCTGACCAACCTCGCCCAGGAGGACGCCGAGCTGGCGACCATGGGCACCACGGTCACCGCGTTCCTGTGGGACGGCGAGAGCCAGTTCGCCATCGCGCACATCGGCGACTCGCGCGCCTATCTGCTGCGCGGTGACCAGTACGGCCAGCTGACCCGCGACCACACCCTGGTCCAGTCGCTGGTCGACGAAGGCAAGCTCACCCCCGAGCAGGCCGCCGTCCACCCGCGCCGCTCGGTACTGATGCGCGCCCTGCAAAGCGGCGGCACCTCGGAGCCGGACCTCTACTACTGGCAGGCCGAACCGGGCGACCGCTACCTGCTCTGCTCCGACGGCCTCAGCGACGTCGTCCCCGACGAACTCGTCGGCCAGGTGCTCGCCTCGATCCCCGATCCGGACGACGCCGCGGCCACCTTCATCGACCTGGCCAAGCAGGGCGGCGGCCCGGACAACATCACCTGCATCATCGCGGACCTGGTCACCTCGTCGGCCGAGCCGATCAGCGAGCCGCTGATCATCGGCGCAGCCGAGAGTCAGGTCGTCGTCGAACCCGAACCCGAACCGGCCAACGGAGGCTGAGCTTCTTCGGCCTGCACCAGCGTGGCCACGATGCGGTCCAGCGCGATCAGGTCGTCGTTGTCCAGGTCGAGCACGGCGGCGGGCGGTGAGCCGAGGATGCCCTGGGCGATCGCGTTCGCGGCCAGGCCCGCCTCGGTCGCGGTGACGAGCTTGGAGCGGCGGTCGTCGGGGTGCGGGGTGCGCACGACCAGGCCGCGCTTTTCCAGGTCGTCGACGATCAGCGTGGTGTAGGGGGCGTCGGTGCCGAGGCGTGCCGCGAGGTCGCGGAGTTTGCAGGGCGCTGCCGAGACTTTGCTCAGCGCCTTCGCCCGGATGAAGCCCATTTCCAGCGCGACGCTGACTTCCTTGCGGCGGTCGTGCAGGTCCAGCACCAGGGTGCGCAGGCGGGTCCAGGTGCGGGTGGCGAGTTCGGTCCGGTCGACGTCGGTGTCGGCCGGAGGGATAGAAGTCATCGGACGGCGCTCCCAGCCAGGTTCTCTTCCGGAGCCAGCTGGGTCATGGTCGTCACCGCCGTGCGCTTGGCCCAGCGGCCGGTGGTCAGCAGGCCAAGACAGAATATGACGACCGCGCAGCCGGCCACGATCCACCAGCCGATGTGGCTGGCCGAGGCCAGGCCGGCGGGCAGCGAACCGTGGATGCTGCCGGTGACCACGCTGCCGATCACCGCGACGCCCAGTGACCCGCCGATCTGACGGCTGGTTGACGCGACCGCGGCGGCGACGCCCGCCTGCTGGATGGGCATGCCGGAGACGGCGGTGTTCGTGATGGGCGGGTTGACCGTGCCGAAGCCGATGCCGAACAGCAGGTAGGCGACGATCAGCAGCAACATCGAGGTGTCGTTGGTGAGGTTGGTGAGGATCAGCGCGCAGGCCAGCAGACCGGCCCCGGCGACGAGCAGCGAGACGCGCGGGCCCCGGGCGCCGACGATGCGGCCGGAGAGCGGGCCGAAGAACACCGTCATCAACGCCAGCGGCAATGTGTACAGGCCGGACGCCAGGGCGGAGTAGCCGCGCACGTCCTGCAGGTACAAGGTGTTCACGAACAGGAACCCGGCCAGCGAGGCGAACGCGCAGACGGCGATCACGGTGGCACCGCTGAACGGGATGCTGCGGAAGAACCGGACGTCGATGAGTGGCTCGGCGCGGCGGCGTTCGTAGAGCACCAGACCGATCACGGCGAGGACGCTCACCACGAACAGGCCGATGATGCGGGCGGACGTCCAGCCGAAGCCGGGGCCTTCGATGATCGCGTAGGTCAGCGTGGCGAGGCCGACGATCACCAGCAGCTGGCCGACCGGGTCGATGCGGCGCGGGCGCGGCGACTTGGATTCCGGCACGAACATGAAGGTCAGCACGATCGCGGCGATGCCGATCGGCACGTTGATCCAGAAGATCGAGCGCCAGCCGATCGAGTCGATGAGCAGGCCTCCGACGATCGGGCCGAGGGCCTGGCTGATGCCGACCACACCACCCCACACGCCGATGGCCTGCGCGCGTTCCTTGGGGTTGGTGAAGGTGTTGGTGATGATCGACATGGCTACCGGGTTGAGCATCGACCCGCCGATGGCCTGCATGGCGCGGAAGGCGATCAGCCACTGCACACTGGGCGCGATGCTGCACAGCAGCGAACCGGCGCTGAACAGGGTGAGGCCGATCTGGAAGATGCGGCGGCGGCCGATGCGGTCGGCGGTCGAGCCGGACAGCATGAGGAAGCTGGCCAGGACCAGCGTGTACGCGTCGATGGTCCATTGCAGGTTGGACACGGAGGCGTTCAGGTCGCGCCGGATCGAGGGCAGCGCGACGTTCACGATCGTGTTGTCCAGGCCCACGATCAGCAGGCTCATGCAGCAGATGGCCAGCACGAGCAGGCGCCTGCGGCGGTTCAACTCACCCACGAGCACTCCAACATGGTTGTACTATGACAACAGTTAAGCTACTACAACAGTTACCTTAGTACAACTAACTACGCCGCCCCCGGCCGCGATGGGACAAGGTTGACCAGGCACGATCAAGGCATCATGACGCGCACCACGTACCTCACCGAACTGATTCCGGCCGACCCCGATCCCGACAACCTCTTCGACGGGTTCGCCGAGTGGGTCGGCAACCAGGGCCTTGAGCTGTACCCGCATCAGGCCGAGGCGCTGATCGAGATCGTGTCCGGATCCAACGTGATCCTGTCCACGCCCACCGGCTCGGGAAAGTCGCTGGTGGCAACGGGTGCGCACTTCGTGGCCATGGCGCGCAAGCAGCGCACCTTCTACACCGCGCCGATCAAGGCGCTGGTGTCGGAGAAGTTCTTCGCGCTGATCGACGTCTTCGGCGCGGCCAACGTCGGCATGATGACCGGCGATTCGAGCGTGAACGCGGGCGCGCCGATCATCTGCTGCACCGCCGAAATCCTGGCCAACATCGCGCTGCGCGACGGGTCAGCCGCCGACGTCGGCCAGGTGATCATGGACGAGTTCCACTTCTACGCCGACCCGGATCGCGGCTGGGCCTGGCAGGTGCCGCTGCTGGAACTGACCAACGCGCAGTTCCTGCTGATGTCGGCGACGCTGGGCGACGTCGCCCGGTTCGAGGCCGACCTGACCCGGCGCACCGGCAGGCCGACCAGCACGGTGCGCTCGGCCGAACGGCCGGTGCCGCTGAACTTCAGCTTCTCGCTCACGCCGATGACCGAGACCATCGAGGAACTGCTGGTCACGCACGGCGCCCCGGTCTACATCGTGCACTTCACCCAGGCCGCCGCGCTGGAACGGGCGCAGGCGCTGATGAGCATCAACGTGAGCACGCGGGCCGAGAAGGACGCGATCGCCGAGCTGATCGGCGGATTCCGGTTCACCGCCGGTTTCGGCAAGACGCTGTCCCGCCTGGTTCGGCACGGGATCGGCGTGCACCACGCCGGGATGCTGCCGAAGTACCGGCGGCTGGTGGAGCGGCTCAGCCAGGCCGGTTTGCTGAAGATCATCTGTGGCACCGACACGCTCGGCGTCGGCATCAACGTTCCTATTCGGACAGTCGTGTTCACCGCGTTGTCGAAGTATGACGGCACCAAGACCCGGCTGCTCAACGCCCGTGAGTTCCACCAGATCGCCGGACGGGCCGGACGTGCCGGTTATGACACCGTGGGCACGGTCGTGGTGCAGGCGCCGGAGCATGTGATCGAGAACGAGAAGGCGCTGGCCAAGGCGGGCGACGACCCGAAAAAGCGGCGCAAGGTGGTCCGCAAGAAGCCGCCGGAGGGCATGATCTCCTGGGGCCAGCCGACCTTCGAGCGGCTGGTCGGCTCCGAGCCGGAGCCGCTCACGTCGAGTTTTCAGGTCAGCCACGCCATGCTGCTCAACGTGATCGGGCGGCCGGGCGACGCGTTCGCGGCCATGCGGCACCTCCTTGAGGACAACCACGAGGAGCGTCCCGCGCAGCGGCGGCACATCCGCCGCGCGATCGCCAACTATCGCGCGCTGCTGGCCGCCGGGGTGATCGAGCGGCTGCCGGAACCGGACGAGCAGGGGCGCCGGGTACGGATTGTGGACCAGTTGCAGCTGGACTTCGCGCTCAACCAGCCGCTCTCGCCGTTCGCGCTGGCCGCCATCGAACTGCTGGACCGCGAGTCGCCGACCTATCCGCTGGACTCGGTCTCGGTAATCGAGTCCACTTTGGATGATCCGCGCCAGGTGTTGTCGGCGCAGCAGTTCAAGGCCAAGGGCGAGGCGGTCGGCCGGCTCAAGATGCAGGGCGTCGAGTACGACGAGCGCATGGCCGAGCTGGAGAACGTCACCTATCCGAAGCCGCTGGCCGAGCTGCTGGACGGCGCGTATCACCTCTACGCGCGTGGCAATCCCTGGGTGACCGAGCATCCGCTCTCGCCCAAGTCGGTGGTGCGCGACATGTACGAGCGCGCCATGACCTTCGCTGAGTACGTGGCCTTCTACGGCTTGGCGCGCTCTGAGGGATTGGTACTGCGTTATCTCGCGGACGCGTATCGCGCGCTGCGGCAGACGATCCCGGCCGAAGCCAAGACCGAGGAGCTGACCGACCTGATCGAGTGGCTGGGCGAACTGGTCCGCCAGGTCGACTCCAGCCTGATCGACGAGTGGGAGCAGCTGACCGACCCGACCAACGCCGAGGCGCTGACCAAGGGCGAGGACGGCACGCCGCCCGCGGTCACCCGCAACGCGCGGGCGTTCCGGGTGCTGGTGCGCAACGCGTTGTTCCGCCGGGTCGAGCTGGCCGCGCGGCGCGATTGGGAAGCGCTGGGCCAGTTGGACGCGGAGTCCGGTTGGGACGCGGACGCCTGGCAGGACGCGATCGAGCCGTACTTCGAGTCCTACGACGAACTCAACGACGGGCCGGACGCGCGCGGGCCGCAGCTGCTGATCATCGAGACCGAGGCGGATCGCTGGCGGGTGCGGCAGATCTTCGACGACCCGGACGGCGACCACGATTGGGGCATCAGCGCCGAGATCGATCTGGCCGGTTCCGATGAGATCGGCGAGGCGATGGTGACAGTGACGGCCGTTGGGCAGCTATAGCCGGTTTACATATAGGGCGCAAGTTCTTGCACCATCTGATCTATACTTGCGCACATGTCCAGGAGACTTGCAGAGGTAGCCAAGAAAGTTGGCGTCAGCGAGGCCACGGTGAGCCGGGTCCTCAACGGCAAGCCGGGTGTATCGGAGGCTACCCGACAGGCGGTGCTCACGGCACTGGATGTCCTGGGCTACGAGCGGCCGACACAACTGCGCGGCGAGCGGGCCCGGCTGGTCGGCCTGGTGCTGCCGGACCTGACCAACCCGATCTTCCCGTCCTTCGCGGTGGTGGTCGGCGGCGCGCTCGCGCAGCAGGGGTTCACCCCGGTGCTGTGCACCCAGACCACCGGCGGCGCGACCGAGGCCGACTACGTCGAACTGTTGTTGCAGCAGCAGGTTTCCGGGGTGGTGTTCTTCGGCGGGCGCTATGCCGAGGCCGAGTCGCCGCATGAGCACTACCAGCTGCTGACCGCACGCAAGATCCCCACCGTGCTGCTCAACGCGGCCATCGACGATCTGGACTTCCCGCAGGTCAGCTGCGATGACGCGGTCGCGGTACAGCAGGCCATGAACCACCTGATCTCGCTGGGCCACGAGCGGATCGGCCTGGTGCTCGGCCCGCCCGACCACGTGCCGTCGCAGCGCAAGCTGGCCGCGGCCAAGGAACTGGTGGCGGGCCGCACCGACATCGAGGAGCCCTACGTCGAGCACACCCTGTTCTCCATCGAGGGCGGGCAGGCCGGCACCGCGCGACTGCTGGCCAAAGGCGTGACCGGCATCGTGTGCGCGAGTGACCCACTGGCGCTGGGCGCGGTGCGGGCCGCGCGACGGATGGGCGCCTCCGTGCCGGAGGACGTCTCGGTGGTCGGCTACGACGACTCGGCGCTGATGAGCTGCACCGCTCCCCCGCTGACCACGGTCCGCCAGCCGATCGAGTCGATGGGCAACGCCGCGGTCGAGCTGCTGGTCAAGGAGATCGCCGGGGTCCGGGTGACGCACGGCGAGCTGCTGTTCGAGCCGGAACTGGTGGTCCGGGGGTCGACCGGTCCGGCCCGGATGGCCCGAGCGTCAACTGCCTGAACGTCATCTGTCGAAAAATTCCAAAATCTCATCCAGATATTGCGGTCCGACTGTCGGCCGTGGTTAAGTGCCGTGTATCACAGCACTGCCCCACGCGGCCGCGTCCGGCTTGCGCGGGCACAGCCCGAAGGGTCCCAAGGATGAGAACCCCCACCCCCCGCCGGCTCGCTGCTCTGGCGCTCGCCGCCGGCGGCGCGTTAGGCCTCGTGGCATGCAGCTCCAGCAGTGACAGCGGTTCCGGCGGCGACGTGAGCATCACCGTGAACTGCTGGCCGCCGACCAGCGACCCGATCGACAGGAAGAACTTCTCCGACGACATCGCCTCGTTCGAGAAGATCCACCCGAACATCCACATCACGCCCAAGGACGAATACCCGTGTGACGACCCCAAGACGTTCCAGGCCAAGCTCGCGGGCGGCCAGATGGAGAACGTCTTCTACGTCTACTACACCGATGTCGCCGGTGTGATCGCGAACGGCCAGGCCGCGGACATCAGCGACGACGTGCAGAACGTCAAGGGCCTGTCCGACATCCAGTCGTCCACGCTGAACGTCTTCAAGACCGCCGACGGCAAGTACTACGGACTGCCCAAGACCAACTACTCGATGGGCCTGATCTACAACCGCGCCCTGTTCACCCAGGCCGGGCTGGACCCGAACAAGCCGCCGGCCACCTGGGCCGACGTCGCCGCCGACGCCAAGAAGATTTCCGCGCTGGGCAACGGAGTCGTCGGTTACGCCGACTACAGCGCGAACAACCAGGGCGGCTGGCACTACACCGCCGAGCTGTACTCGCAGGGCGGCACCATGGTGACGCCGGATGGCAAGCACGCGAACTTCGACAACGCGCAGGGCAAAGCGGTGCTGCAGAACCTCCAGCAGATGCGCTGGACCGACAACAGCATGGGCTCCAAGCAACTGCTGCAGCAGAGCGACGTGCTGCCGATGATGGGTTCCGGCAAGCTCGGCATGTACATCGGCGCCCCCGACAACCTGCCGATCCTGGTCAAGCAGTACGGCGGCTCGTACCAGAACCTGGGCATCGGCCCGATGCCCGGCAACAAGGCCACGCTGCTCGGCGGCGACGGCTACATGTTCAACGTCAAGGACACCCCGGCGCAGATCCAGGCCGGCGTGCAGTGGCTGGAGTACGAGAACCTGACTCCGGGCCAGGGCCAGTTCAACTGGCAGCGCGCCGCGGCCGAGAAGACCCCGGTCGGCCTGCCCGAACCGGACCTGTGGAACGGCGCGACGGCGGATGCCGACGCGCAGTCCAAGACCAAGTACGCGAACGTGCCGCAGGAGAACTACTCGGCGTTCGAATCGGCGATGAAGACCATGCCCGGCAAGATCGAACCGCCGGACGCGCAGCAGATCTACTCGGTGCTGGACAACGTGATGTCCGCGGTGCTGACCAACCAGAGCGCGAACGTCGACGCGTTGCTCTCCGACGCGTCCACCAAGGTCGACACCCTGCTCGCGAACCAGTAACGAGGTCATCATGAGTGTTGCGACCAGCGTCGCGGCGCGGCTCCCGAGCGGCACCACGACCGGACCGGGCGCGACCGGCAAAGGCGGCCGGCTGCGCAGGAGGATCAGCGACAACCTGACCGCGTACCTGATGATGGCGGGCGGGCTGATCTGCTTCGCGCTGTTCTCCTGGTACCCGATCGTCCGCGCGTTCCTGTTGGCCTTCCAGAAGACCAACTTCGTCGGCACGTCGCACTGGGTCGGCTGGCACAACTTCGCCCAGTTGTTCGCCGATCCGGAGTTCGCCGCGGCCTGGCGCAACACTTTCGAGTTCACCGCGTTCGCCCTGCTGATCGGCTTCGCGATCCCGTTCCTGCTCGCCGTCGTGCTCAACGAGATGCGGCACGCGAAGTCGCTGTTCCGGTTGCTGGTCTACTTGCCGGTGATGGTCCCGCCGGTGGTCACGGCGATCCTGTGGAAGTGGTTCTACGACCCGGGCCAGGGACTTTTCAACGAAACCCTGCGCTTCCTGCACCTGCCCACGTCGTCCTGGGTGTACTCGACCGGGACCGCCGTCATCTCGCTGGTGCTGGTGTCGACCTGGTCGAACATGGGCAGCACGGTGCTGATCTACCTGGCCGCGCTGCAAGGCATTCCGGCCGACCTGTACGAGGCGGCGGAACTGGACGGGGCCAACATCTTCCAGCGGGTCCGGCACGTGACCGTGCCGCAGACCAGGTACGTGCTGCTGATGTTGATGCTGCTGCAGATCGTGGCCACCATGCAGGTGTTCACCGAGCCGTTCATCATCACCGGCGGTGGCCCGCAGGATGCCACGATCTCGGTGCTGTACCTGATCTACAAGTACGCGTTCGTGTACTTCAACTACGGCGGGGCCTGCGCGCTGAGCATCATGCTGTTCATTTTCCTCGGCATCTTCTCCGCGTTCTACCTGCGCCTGACCCGGACCAACGACTGAGAGGCGACCCATGGCTACTCCGACCATCGCGGTCGCCCCGAAGGCCAGGCTGGCCGATCGGGGGGTACGCACCCTGGCCTCGCCGATGGCGCTCCGCAGCCGCAAGGGCAAGACCATCTACTGGGTCGTGTTCACCGTGGTGCTGATCGCGTTCGTGATCGGCTTCCTGTTCCCGCTGTACTGGATGGTCACCGGCGCGATGAAATCCACGCCGGAGCTGGTGACGGTGCCACCGACCGTTATGCCGAAGGTCTGGCACCCGGCCAACTTCGCGTCCGCGTGGAACCAGATGAACCTGGCCCAGTACCTCGGCAACACGGTCTTGCAGGCCGGCGGCGCCTGGGTCCTGCAGATCGTCTTCCTCACCATGGCCGCCTATGCGCTGTCCAAGCTGAAGCCGGTCTTCGGCCAGATCGTTCTCGGTGGCATTCTGGCGACGTTGATGGTGCCCGCTTCCGCATTGCTTGTGCCGAAGTATCTGACGATCGTGAGCATTCCTTTCACCGGCATCAACCTGTTGAATTCACCATTGGCAATCTGGTTGCCCGCCGTGGCGAATGCGTTCAATCTGTATTTGCTGAAACGATTCTTCGACCAGATCCCCACCGAGATGATGGAGGCCGCCGCACTGGATGGCGCCGGCGCGCTGCGCACGTTGTGGAGCATCGTGCTGCCGATGGCGCGGCCGGTACTCGGCGTGGTGTCCATCTTCGCGATCGTCGCGGTGTGGCAGGACTTCCTCTGGCCGTTGCTGGTGTTCAGCGACACCGGCAAGCAGCCGATCAGCGTGGCCGTCGTGCAGTTGCAGGAGAACCTGCCGATGAACCTCACGCTGGCCGCGCTGGTGCTGGCCAGTATTCCGATGGTCGCGGTGTTCCTCATCTTCCAGCGGCACATCGTCGCCGGCATTTCCGCCGGAAGTCTCAAAGGATAATTTAAATTCCGCCGAGCCCAGCCCCGGGAAGGAAAAGCCGTGGCCGAGAAGAACGCTGACCAATGGTGGCGTAATGCCGCGATTTATCAGGTCTATATTCGCAGTTTCGCCGATGGAAACGGCGACGGAATCGGAGATCTGGATGGCGTTCGACAACAGCTGCCCTACCTGTCCGAACTGGGGGTCGACGCCATCTGGTTCACGCCCTGGTTCCCCTCCCCGATGGCCGATGGCGGCTACGACGTCGCGGACTACCGGGACATCGACGCGGCCTTCGGCACGCTGGCCGAAGCGGAGAAGCTGATCACCGACGCGCACGGCTACGGCCTGCGGATCATCATCGACATCGTGCCGAACCACTGCTCCAACGAGCACCGCTGGTTCAAGCAGGCCCTCGCGGCCGGGCCCGGTTCCCCGGAACGGGCGCGGTTCTGGTTCCGGCCCGGCCGCGGTTCCGGCGGTGACGAACCGCCCAACGACTGGACGTCGATCTTCGGCGGCCCGGCCTGGACCCGGACCACGAACGCCGACGGCACCCCCGGCGAGTGGTACCTGCACCTGTTCGCGCCGGAACAGCCGGACTGGAACTGGGATCACCCCGAGGTGCGCCAGGAGTTCGAGGAGGTGCTGCGGTTCTGGTTCGATCGCGGCGTCGACGGGGTGCGGATCGACTCGGCCGCGCTGCTCACGAAGGACCCGGCCCTGGCCGAGCCGGAGCCGGGCGCCTTCACCGACCGCGACGACGTGCACGAGATCTACCGCGCCTGGCGGCGCATCGCCGACGAGTACGGCAGCCGCGCCCTGATCGGCGAGGTGTGGATGCCGGACGTGGAGCGGTTCACCCGGTACCTGCGCAGCGACGAGCTGCACGTGGCATTCAACTTCGATTTCCTGTGCTGCGCCTGGGAACTGCCCAAGCTGCACGCTGTGATCGACGCGACGCTGGCCTCGCACGCGCCGGTCGGCGCGCCTGCGACCTGGGTGCTGTCCAACCACGACGTGGTCCGCCACGTGACCCGCTACGGCCGCGCCGACACCGCCTTCGACATGGGTGACCGGCGCATCGGCGAGCCGTCGGATCTGGTGCTCGGCGAGAGACGGGCGCGCGCGGCCGCGTTGCTGTCGCTGGCCCTGCCCGGCGGCGTCTACGTCTACCAGGGCGACGAACTGGGCCTGGAAGAAGTCGAAGACCTGCCCGATGACGCCCGCCAGGACCCGATCTTCAGCCGCTCCGGCCACACCGACAAGGGCCGGGACGGCTGCCGGGTGCCGATGCCGTGGTCCGGTAGCGCGCCGCCATTCGGGTTCAGCCCGGACTCCGCGACCGCGCCACCGTGGCTGCCGCAGCCCGCGCACTGGGCCACCCGCACCGCGGCCGCGCTGGAGGCCGACGAGGACTCGATGCTTTCGCTCTACCGCAAGGCACTGCACCTGCGGCGCGGCGAACCGGCGCTGCTCGGCGCCGAGTTCGGCTGGTTCCCGGGGCCTGATGGCGCACTGGCGTTTCGGAGGGGAACGGATTTCGTGTGCGTCATCAACCTCGGGACCGAGCCGGTCGTGTTGCCAGCGGGTGCCGAGGTGCTGTTGAGCAGCGGCGATCTCGTCGATGGCCGGTTGGCCGCCGACACGGGCGCCTGGCTGCGCATCGCCTGAGCAGAAATTGGCAGCTCTACGCACAAAGGAAGGGTGCGCGACAACGATGTCAACAAGGGCTGAACAGAAGTTATCCGATCCGCCACCGACTCGGCGGGTGATCGCGACGATCGGTGCTGCCGCGCTCGCCTTCGGCGCGGCGTTGGCCATCGGCGGCGCCGGACATGCCGCCGTGCACACGGCGTCGATCAGCACGCCGATCGCGGGCATGTCCGAGGAAGAGGCCGAGGGCGGCAACGCCACCACCAACGGCAGCAAGATCGGCCCGGACTACACCCAGGCGACCCTTGCCTCGGAAGCGTCCGGCCGCCAGGCCGTCCAGCTCAAATCACAGGGCCAGTACGTCGAGTTCACGCTGACCGCGCAGGCCAACGCGTTCGACCTGCACTACGCGCTCAACCAGGGCGCGTCCGGCAACCTGTCGGTCTACGTCAACGGCAGCAAGCTCGGCCAGGAGCTGAGCCTGACCTCGCAGTACAGCTACATCACCACCGGCAACATCACCGGCAGCCAGATCCACCACTTCTACAACGACACCAGGATGATGTTCGGCCAGACCCTGGGCGCGGGCGCCAAGGTTCGCGTGCAGGTCGACTCCGGTGACAGTGCCGCGCCGTACACGATCGACGTCGCGGACTTCTTCAACGTGGCCGGCCCGATCAGCCAGCCTTCCGGCTCGGTCTCGGTGACCAGCTACGGCGCCGACCCGACCGGCGCGCAGGACTCCAGCAACGCGTTCCGCCAGGCGCTGTCGGCGGCCAACGCGGCGGGCCAGCCGGTCTGGATTCCACAAGGGACGTTCCAGGTCAGCTCGGCGATCCAGGCCCAGTCCGGCACGTTCCAGGGCGCGGGCAGCTGGTACACCCAGTTGAAGACCAACATGTTCATCCAGAACAACGGCACGGTGCCCGGTCCGGTGAACCTGCACGACTTCGCCATCCTGGGCAACACCGTGGGGCGGCACGACGACAGCTCGGCCAACGCCATCCAGGGCTCGCTCGGCACCGGCGCGCAGGTCTCCGGGCTGTGGATCCAGAACACCAACGTGGGCTTCTGGCTGGAGTTCGGCAACACCAACATCAAGGTGTCCGGCTGCGTGGTGCTCTCCACCGACGCGGACGGGCTGAACTTCAACGGCAACGGGAACGGGAACACCGTCACCGGCAACTTCTTCCGCAACAACGGTGACGACGGCATCGCGCTGTGGTCCTACCCGTCGGCCGACTCGAACAACACGATCAGCGGCAACACGGTCGTGCAGCCCAACCTGGCCAACGGCATCGCCGACTACGGCGGGTCGAACAACACGATCACCGGAAACACCATCGCCGACACCAACCCGCTCGGTTCCGGCCTCGCCATCTCCAACGAGGCGTTCATCCAGCCCCTGGCTCCGCTGGGCGGCACCGTGACGGTGTCGAACAACACGCTGATCCGCACCGGCGCGATGAACCCGAACTGGGGCCACCCGATGGGCGCGATGCGCTTCGACTCCTACGACTACGACATCTCCAACGTGACGATCAACGTCACCGGCAACGAGGTCGACGACAGCCCGTGGAGCGCGTTCGAGATCGTCAGCGGCGGCGGCACCGGCAAGCCCGTGACCGGCCTCAACTTCAGCAATGACACGGTCAACGGCACCGGTACGGTCATTTTCCAGGTGGAGACCCAGGGTTCGGCCAGCGTGAGCAATGTGACCGCGTCCAACCTGGGCGACGCGGGCGTCTACAACAGCGCCTACCCGGCGGGCTCTGGCACGTTCACCTTCAACCTGGGCAGCGGCAACTCCGGCTGGGCCACCACGCCGGTGTGGACCACGTTCCCGCCGCAGAACGGCGGCAGCGCGCCGCCGCCCCCGCCGCCACCCACCAACGGCGACCTGGCCCAGGGCCGCCCGGTGACCGCGAGCACCACCACCTCGGGCTTCCCGGCCTCCAACGCGGTCGACGGCAACACCGGCAGCTACTGGGAGAGCCAGGACGGCAGCTTTCCGCAGACGCTGTCCGTCGATCTCCAGTCCAGCCAGGCGGTCGGCTCGATCGTGCTGAACCTGCCGCCGTCATCGGCCTGGAGCACCCGCACCGAGACACTGTCCGTTTCGGACTCGCCGGACGGGTCGAGCTACAGCCAGCTGGTGGCATCGGCGGGGTACACGTTCAACCCGTCCAGCGGCAACACGGCGACGATCTCGCTGCCGGGTGGGACCACGACGCGATTCCTCCGGCTGACGTTCACCGCGAACACCGGCTGGCCCGCCGCGCAGGTCTCGGAGTTCGGCGTGTACGCCGGCGGTGGTGGCACCGGCACTCCGCCGCCTCCGCCGCCGAACACCGACCTGGCGTTGAACGCCTCGGTGGCCGCGTCCAGCACCACCGGCGGTTTCCCGGTGTCCAACGCGGTGGACGGGAACACGTCGAGCTACTGGGAGAGCCAGGACGGCAGCTTTCCGCAGACGCTGACCGTCGATCTCGGTTCCACCCAGTCCGTTGGCAGGCTGGTGCTCGACCTGCCGCCGTCATCGGCCTGGAACACCCGCACCGAAACGCTGTCGGTCCTCGACAGCGGCAACGGGTCGAGTTATTCGACGATCGCCGGTTCGGCCGGGTACACCTTCGACCCGTCGACCGGCAACACGGTGACGATCACGCTGCCCAGCGGGACCTCCACCCGCTACCTGCGGCTGAACTTCACCGCGAACACCGGCTGGCCTGCCGCGCAGCTCTCCGAACTGCAAGCGTTCGCCAGCTGATCAGTCGACAGGCACAGGAAGGCCCCGGATTCCCCCGCAGGGTGGGAACCCGGGGCCTTCCTCTTCGGGTCACCAGCGGCAGGTGCCGTCACACACCGCGCTGGGTCTTCCCGGCCGGGTTCGGCCAGGACGGGACAAGCGGCGTCGCTCCCACCACGAGAAGTGGGAGGGGAGGGTTCTTGGTTGCGCCATGAGGACCCCCAAAGAAACTCCACGGTGCCACTCGCGAACACACTCCTTCTCGTCGTGGACGAGCTGTCACGCCGGATATCCCGTCGAGGCGAACCACTGAGGTGAACGACTTTCGGATCGTCATTTTCACAACAGTTGAAGGCCTGCGGGACGGAGTCTATGCTGTCGGTACGGCCGTTTCAACTGTTGAAAAAGTTTCGGTCGGCAAGCAGTTTCACGAGAGTGGAGGTGGAGAGATGGCCGAGCAGAGTCGGCGAACCCTGGCCGAGCGGCTTGATCACCTCTTCGACTCGGTGCGCAGGCCGGACGGCCAGGAGTACACCAACGAACACGTGGCCCAGGCGGTTTCGGCCAAGGGCGTCACCATCTCGCAGTCCTACATCTGGCAGCTGCGCAAGCAGAAGAAGGACAACCCGACGCTCAAGCACCTCCAGGCGCTCGCCGACTTCTTCGGCGTGCCACCGGCCTACTTCTTCGACGACGCGGTCGCGGGCCAGATCGACGAGCAGATCGAGGCGCTGCGCTCGGAACGGGAGCGGTTGAGCGAATCCGGCGGCGGCTCCGATGCCCGGCTGATGGCCATGCGCGCGGGCGAACTCTCGCCGGACCGGCGGCGCCAGGTGATGGAACTGCTCGACGTCGTCTACCGGCTGGAGCAGGCCGAGCGCGGCGACCAGCAAGGCAAATAGCGCCCATGAGCGAGCGCGGGACCGCGGCGAGCGAGGCGGCAGCGTGAGCGAGCGGGCGCTGCGCCAACGGTGCAAGCGGACCCTGCGCGCGCTCGACATCCGGCTGCCGCTGCCGGTGCCCGCGTTGTGCCAGCGGCTCGGCGCCCAGCGCGGCCGCCCGATCCGCCTGGTCCCCTACCCGCTGCCGGTGCCCGGCCCGTCCGGACTGTGGATCGCCAGCCCGACCGCGGACTACGTGCTCTACCAGCAGCACACCAGCACCGTGCACCAGGATCACATCGTGTTGCACGAGGTCGGGCACATCATCGCCGGTCACGCCACCGTCGAACTCGACGAAAAGACCTGGTCGCTGCTGGATCCGGCCCGGCTGCGCACCGCGATCGGGCACGCGCTGGGCCGCACCTGCTACGACACCGAACGCGAACGCGAGGCCGAACTGGCCGCCACCATCATCCTGGAGCGCGCCTCGGTACTGAGCGCGATCATGCCAGCCGCCGAGCCGGATCCGGCCGCCCGCAAGTTGCAGTGCGCCCTCGGTGAGCAGCCCAGTTGGCTGTAGCGACCGCGCCCTTTAGGCTGCAACGCTGGGGACTGGGGGTCTGGGGTCGAGGGAGAGAATTCGTGAACGCGTTGGACGACTCGCTCGCCGCGATTTTGCCCTGCGCAACAGCCTGGAAGCTGTACCAGCTGACCAAGGCGCCGCACGACCGGCCGCTGCGCGCGGTCACCTGGTGTCTTGGCAGCGCGGCGATCGCCTATCCGTTCGGCGTCGCCGATGTCGCCGGGCCGGTGGACGCGGTGATCGGCACCGGCGTGTCCAAGCTGGTGCAGAACGCGCTGCTGTTCGTCGCGGGCTACTGGCTGATGTGCTTCTACCTGCACTCGGCGGCGGACGCCGAGTTCGGCAGGCGCCGCGCGCGGCGGGAGATCATCCCGCTGGCGGTTTCGGTCGCGGCGATCACGGTCGCCACGTTCATCACGCCGTTGAACCAGCGCGGTGCCGCCTACGACACCGGGAACATGCACACGCCGGGCGTCGCGCTGTTCTACTTCTTCGGCGGCCTCTACATGGCCTATGCGCTGGCCACGGCGTTCCGGTGGACCGTGCGCTATGCCAAGCTCTCGCACCGGCCGCTGGTCACCGGGTTGTGGATCGCGGCGGCGGGCATGGCTGGCATGGTGGTCGGCTCCGGGGTGCGCACGATCTTCGTGGTGGTCCGGGTGCTCAGCCCGCTCAAGACCTCGCCGCTGATCGTCGTGGCCGACCTGCTGGTCGCGGCCTCGATCCCCACGTTCGTCATCGGCGTGATCTATCCGACACTGGCAACCCGGATCGGCGCGCTGCGGGTGTGGTGGCAGCACCGGCGGCTGTGCCGCCAGTTGAGTCCACTGTGGACGATGTTGCACGAGGCATACCCGGAGGACGAGCTGAGCCGGGTGCCGGGCGGCCGCTGGCGCGATGTGCTGCGGTTTCGTGGCGTGCACCGGCGCTACTACCGGCGGGTCATCGAATGCCGCGACGGCCTGGTCCGGGTCAGCCCCTACCTGACCGCGGAAGGCGGCCTCGATCAGCCGGTGCGGCTGGCCAGCGCGCTACGCGAAGCCCTGCGCGCCCGCGCGGCCGGCGCGCCCGCGTCCGGTGCGGCCATGCCGGTCGCGGTCCCCGAGGGCGACGGCCTGGACGCGGACGTCAAGCAACTGGTCGCGCTCTCCAAAGCACTTCGTTCGCCGGTCGCCGTCACCCAGTAGTGTTGTGGTGACACGTAGCGAACGGATGGACACTCGGTGGAACTGTTGATCTCTGCCGGTCAGGTGCTGACCGGCCCGGCTGGCTCGCGCGTCGCGAACGGCGCCGTGCTCGTGCGCGACGAGGACATCGTCGCCGTCGGCCCAGCCGCGGAAGTCCGGGCGCACGCCGACCCGGAAACCCGCGAACTGGCCTACCCCACCGGGACGATCATGCCCGGGCTGATGGACTGCCACGTGCACCTGGCCTTCGACGCGAGCCTCAAGCCGGTCGAAGCGTTGCAGGAGAGCGACGAGTTCAGCCTGCTGCTCGGCATGACCGGCCGCGCCCAGCAACTGCTGGACTGCGGCGTCACCACCACCCGCGACCTCGGTGACCGCGACGGGCTGGCCGTGCACCTGCGCGACGCGATCGCCCAGGGCTCGCTGGCCGGGCCCCGCATCCTGTCCTCGACCGCACCGCTGACCACCAAAGGCGGGCACTGCTGGTTCATGGGCGGCGAGGTCGACGACGAGGACGAGATCCGCACCATGGTGCGGCGCAACGCGCGCAACGGAGCCGACCTGATCAAGGTGATGGCCACCGGCGGCGGCATGACCAAGGGCGGCCCGGCGATCTGGGAGCCGCAGTTCTCGGCCGCCGAGCTGAAGATCGTGGTGGACGAGGCGGCCGAGGCCGGGCTGCGGGTGGCCGTGCACGCCCACGGGGTGGAGGGCATCGCCAACGCGGTCGCGGCGGGCGTGCACACCATTGAACACTGCTCCTGGGCCACCAAGGACGGCTTCGACCTGCGCCCGGAACTGGCCGAGGAGATCGCCGAGAAGGGCATCTTCGTGTGCATCGGGGCGAGCCCGAACTGGCGGATGCTGCCCAAGGCGTTCGGCGAGGAGCGCGCGGCCAAGCTGTTCGGCCAGGCGCGGTGGATGGCCGAGCACGGCATCCGGCTGATCTCCGGCACCGACGCGGGCGTGCCGCGCGCGGTGTTCGACCGCTTCCCCAGCGCGCTGGAGTTCCTGGCCCACATCGGCCTTTCCAACGCGAAGGTCATCGAGAGCACCACGACCCAAGCGGCCGACGCACTGGGCATCGCCGAGATCACCGGTCAGCTGACGCCGGGCCGCAAGGCGGACGTGCTCGTGGTCGACGGCGACCCGCTGGCCGATCTGAGCGCGCTGCACAACGCGGAACTCGTTGTGGCAGCAGGAAAACCGCACGCCCCCAGCCGCACTATACTGACGAAATCATGAGTCTCATCGTAACCGGCGGCAGCCGGGGCATTGGTGCGTCGATCGCCCGGCTGGCCGCGGCGGACGGCTGGGACGTCTGCCTGAGCTACCTCAGCAACGAGGCGGCGGCGCAGGAAGTCGTGCAGGACTGCCGAAAGCACGGCACCCGGGCGATCGCGGTGCGCGCCGACGTGTCGGTGGAGACCGACGTGGTGGCGCTGTTCGATCAGGCCGAGAACGAGCTGGGCCCGTTGCGCGGCCTGGTGAACAACGCCGGGATCGTCGGGCAGAAGTCGCTGTTGCGCGACTACCAGAGCGGCCGGACCGAGCGCATCTTCGCCACCAACGTGTTCGGCGCGTTCAGCTGTGCCCGGGAAGCCGTGCGCCGCTTCGGCAGTCTCGGCGGCGTGATCGTCAACGTGTCCTCGCGCGCGGCCGAACTCGGCTCGGCGGGCGAGTACGTCGACTACGCGGCCAGCAAGGCCGCGGTCGACACCCTGACCGTCGGCCTGGCCCGCGAGGTCGCGCGGGACGGCATCCGGGTCAACGCGGTGCGCCCCGGCCTGATCCACACCGACATGCACGCCAGCGGCGGTCAGCCCGACCGGATCGGCCGGCTGGCCGGCACCATCCCGATGGGCCGGGGCGGCGACCCGGACGAGATCGCCGAGGCCGTGGTGTGGCTGTTGTCCGACAAGGCTTCCTACACCACCGGCGCGATCATCGACGTCAGCGGCGGTCGCTGAGGGGCTCATCGGGTTAGGATTGGCACCACCATGACAGTGCCAATCCTGTCCGTGCTGACCGCGGCCCAGCTGGCCGACCTGCTCGGCCGCTGGTCCGCGCTGGACGGGCCGCTGTACAAGCTGCTGGCCGCGCGCATCGCCGGACTGGCGGACACCGGCGAACTGCCACCGGGTGTGCGGCTGCCGCCGGAACGCGCGCTGGCCGCCGCCATCTCGGTCAGCCGCAACACCACAACCGCCGCGTACCAACTGCTGCGCGACGAGGGACTGGCCCAGACCCGGCAGGGCGCGGGCACGGTGATCACGCCGCACCGCACCACCCCGGCCGCGATGCACCGCGCCAACGGCTTCTTCTCCGGCCTGCTCGAATCCACCGACGTCACCGTCGATCTCGGCGCGACCTCGCCGGACTGCCCGCCGCAGGTGATGGCCGCGCTGGACGATCCGCGTTCGGTGCTGGACGCCGACGTTCGCCGCGCGCTGCACGAGGGATCCGGCTATCACCTGTACGGCCTGGATTTCGCGCGCGCCGCGATCGCCGCGCATCTGACCGCCGATCACCAGTTGCCGACCGCGCCGGAGCAGGTGTTCGTCACCACCGGCGCGCAGCAGGCGATCGACCTGCTGGTGCGCACGCACGTCGCCGCGGGCCAGGCCGTGCTGGTGGAGGATCCGACGTTCGCTGGCGCGCTGGACGCGGTGCAACGCGCGGGCGGACGGCTGATCGGGGTGCCCGCCGACGACGGCCTCGATCCAGCCGAGCTGGCGGCGGCCGGTCGCGCGCACCGGGCCGCCGTGGTCTATCTGGTGCTGACCAACCACAATCCGACCGGACGGGTGACCGGGACGGCGCAGCGGCGCCGGATCGTGGAGTTCGCGGCGGCCCAGCCGGAAACGTTGTTCGTGGAAGATCTGGCCCTGGCCGAGCTGACGGTGACCGGCAAGCCGAGCCCGCCGCCGCTGGCCGCGCTGGCGCCCCGGCTGTCCAATGTGGTCACCGTCGGCTCGGTCGACAAGTCGTACTGGGGCGGCATGCGGGTCGGCTGGATCCGGGCCGGCGGCGACGTGATCCACAAGATCGCCGCGGCCAAGGCGGCCGCCGATCTGGGTGGACCTGGCCTGCCGCAAGCGATTGCGGCCGCGTTGCTGACCACCCGGCACCAGGAAATCGTGGCCTGGCACAACACGCGGCTGCGGAAAAGCCTGGTCGTGCTGGAAGAAGAACTGCACACGCACCTGCCCGACTGGACCTGGCCGAGGCCGGGCGGCGGCCTCAGTCTGTGGGTGCGGCTGGGCGGCGAGGTCGACGGCGGCGTGTTCAGCCAGGCGGCGCTGCGCGAAGGGGTGGTCGTGGTGCCGGGACGGCTGCTGAGCGCGACGCACCGGCGGCGGGATCGCATCCGCGTGGCGTTCAGCGGGCCGGCCGACCGGTTGCGCGTGGCGATTCCGTTGCTCAGCAAGGCCTGGCGGTCGGTAGGTACATGATCGCGTCGAAGGCTTCCGCGACCGGCACCTCGATCTGGTTGTTCGCGTGCCGGATGCGTTGCCAGGGCGCGTCGAGTTGGCGGGCCGGGCGCAGGTCGAGCAGGGCGGGACCGCTGTCCACGCGCTGGAAGGCGGCCTCGATGGTGTCCGGCTGCGCCGGGGCCAGTTCCTCGGTGCCGATGGTGAACCCGATCGGCTCGTCGGCGTCGAGCACCGGCACCGTGGTTTCGCCGCTGCCGCAGGTGATCGCGATCGCGCGGTAGTCCTCGCCCAGTTCGCGTGCGAGGTGGTAGCCGGCGGGCAGGAACGGCGTGGCCGGGCCCATGGTGAACGGCGTGCGCTGCAAGTGTCCGTTGTGGATGGCGAGGACAATGCGACTGTCCGGGCCATGCCGGTCGAGCAGCCAGCGCGCGGTGCGGGCCATGTAGTAGTCGCGCGAGGAGTTCTCGCCGTAGAGCTGATCCTGGCCCCAACTCGGCAGTTCGTTGAGGTACTGGTCGAGCCGGAGGGCGCCTTCGGCGTGGTGCAGCGCGAGTTCGTCGTGCTGGGTTTGCAGGTAGGTGTAGAGCCGGGTGACCGTCGCGGTGGCGTGGTCGCGCGCGGCCTGGTCCAGCGCGGCGTGCTTGGCCGGGGCGACCGCGCTGCTGCCGGACGCGTAGGGCTGGGCGGCGGCGATGGCCGCGTCGACCAGCTTGCCCGCGTTCGGCACCAGCTCGCCGACCGCTCGCAGAGCGGGAATCGGCGAGCCACCGGAACTGGGCACGTCGGCGCCGTAGAACGGGATGCGGTGTTCGCGCAGCCAGGTGAGCGTGTCGTGCACCTGCGGGCTGTTGCCGAGGCCGAAGGTGATGCCCTCGCGAGCGATGTCCGCGACCTCACCCGGCCCGCCATCGAGCCAGCGCCGCACCGTCCAGCCTTCGGCGAACCCGGATTCCAGGCAGTAGACGGTGAACCCGCAGCGCTGCACCAGAAAGCGCAGCATCCGGTGGCGCAGCAGGGAGAACTCGCGGATCAGGTGGTTGTTCTCGCCGATCGCGACCACCCGCGCGTCACCGACGATCTCGGCGAGCCCTTCGAGGTCGGCCAGGTCGGCATTCGGGTCGAGGGTGGCGAGCTTGGTCTGCTGGTCGCGGACGAACTCGTCAAGACGGGTGGCTGACATGAGCCCTATCATCACACCAACACCGACACTAATGCAACTGGAGTTGCGTTTGACTGGAACGACCAGGCCCGGCGGGCGCACCGCCCGGACCCGGGACGCGGTGCTGGCCGCGACCCTCGCCGAACTCGCCGAGCACGGCTACGCCCAGCTCACCGTCGAGCAGATCGCGCAGCGCTCCGGCGTGCACAAGACCACCGTGTACCGGCGCTGGGGCGGCGTGGACGGGCTGCTGGTCGACGCACTCGGCAGCGCGGGCGACGCCGACTGGGACCCACCGGACACCGGCTCGCTGCTCGGCGACCTGATCGCGCTCAACGCCGAACTGCTCGCCGCCTTCACCGACCCGGTGGCCAGCGCGGTGCCGACCGCGGTGATCTCGGCCGCGTTCCAGTCCGAGGCGGCCTCGGGTGCGCTGCGCGCGTTCTACCAGGATCGGTACCAGCGCTGCGCGATCGCGGTGACCCGGGCGATCGAACGTGGCGAGATCCCCGGCGGCACCGATCCGATCGAGGTCGTCCGGGCCAGCGTGGCGCCGGTGTTCCACCGGCTGTTCATCAGCAGGGAGCCGGTCGGCGACGCGGACGTGCGCCGCGCCGCGGCCGCGACGGTCGCGGCGGCGAAGGCTGGGGTCTACTGAGACCGGGTCGGGTGCGCGCGGCCGTTGGCGCGAATCCAGGTGATGTAGTCCTCGGCGGCTTCCTGGGTGACCCGGTTGAACGTGAGCACGAACTCCAGCTGCTCGTCGGTGAACTGGGCGTACACCTCGTTCATCCGCACCCACATCGGCTCGAAATAGGCGGACAGCGCCATGATCCGGTCGAGGTCGGGCTGGACGATGATCTTGCGGCGGTCGGACGGGTCATCGGCCCTGGTCAGGTAGCCGCTGCGCTCCAGCCGGTCCAGCATCTTGGTGACCGCGCTGGTGGTCATGCCCAGCCGCTCGGCCAGCCAGCTCGGCGACGCGGTCCCGGCCGAGGCGAGCAGGTTCAGGCAGTTCAGGTCGGTCGGCGGCATGCCGATCTGGTCGGCGACGGCCGTGGTCAGCCGCATCGCGGTACCGGTGCCGCGCGGATGATCCGTCATGAACTCCCGCATCAGCGCCGCGCGTCGAGGTGAGGCCGCTGTCACCGAAGTCATCTTAGCGGCGGAATACCTGACAGAAGATGTCAGGTATGGCCACGATGATCGGCTCATGACTGGATTCGCCTCACTTGCCATGGTCAATGTGGACTGTGCCGACCCGTCCGCGATGACCGGCTTCTACCACCAGGTCCTGGGCTGGGACATCGCCTACCAGGACGAGAACTACGGAATGGTCAGCGGGAACGGGACGTCCATCGGCTTCGGCAAGGTCGACAACTTCGTGCCGCCGCCCTGGCCGGACGAGCGGAACACCAAGCGCTTCCACTTCGACCTCTACGTCGACGACCTGGACAAGGCCGAAGCGCGTTGCGTCGAACTCGGCGCGACCAAGCCCGATTTCCAGCCGGAACCGGATCGGTGGCGGGTGCTCACCGATCCGTCCGGCCAGCCGTTCTGCCTGTGCGTCAAATCCTCATAGGGATCGTCACAGCCGGGGGTCCACCGGCTCGGACTCCAGCGCGAGCACGCCGAAGGCGCACTCGTGCACCCGCCACAGCGGTTCGCCGCGCGCGGCCCGCTCCAGCGCTTCCAGCCCGAGCGCGTATTCGCGGGTGGCCAGCGAGCGCTTGAGGCCAAGCCCGCGCTGGCGCAACCGGTCGGAGTTGGCGGGTTCGGTGTAGTCCGGGCCGTAGATGATGCGCAGGTACTCGCGCCCGCGCACCTTCAGCCCGGGCTGCACCAGTCCCCGCTTGCCCCTGGTCAGGTTGGCCAGCGGCTTGACCACCATGCCCTCGCCGCCCGCCTCGGTCAGCTCGGTCCACCAGCGCACGCCTGCCTGCGCCGACTCCGGATCGGTGGTGTCGACCAGGCAGCGCCGGGTCGCCCGGAACGTGTCCGGGTCGGTCTCGACCAGGCGGTCGGCGAGGGCCAGGTGCCAGTCGTGGGGCTGTTCGGCGAACGTGGCCGCGCCGGCCGCGAGGACCTGGAACGGCGCGATGCGCACGCCGTCCAAGCCCTTGGTCGGCCAGCAGTAGCGCCGGTAGGCGTCGGTGAACGCGGCCGCGTTGGCCTCCCGCGCGGCCGTGCGCGCCAACAACTCGGTCACGTCCAGACCGGACGCGGCCGCCTGCCGCAACGCCTCCGTTGCCGAGGGCAGCGCGGCGCGAGCCGCGGCACCCACCGAGGCATACTGGCCACGCAGCAGATCTTCGGCTTTCACGCTCCACGGCAACAGTTCCGCGTCCAGCAGCAGCCAGGACGCGTCCAGTTCGTCGAACAGCCCGGCCTTGGCGATGGCCGCGCGCAACCGCTCCAGGAGCTGACCGGTCAGCTCCTGGTCGAAGAACGGGCGGCCGGTCCTGGTCCAGATCGCGCCGATACCCTCAGCGAAGCGCGCGCGTGCGGCGGCTTCGTCCCGGCACACCAGTGCGACCGCGCGCGAGCCCATGTGCTTCTCCTCGCACAGCACCGCGCCAACGCCGTCCGACCGGTACTGCTCGAACGCCTGATCCGGGTGTTCCAGCACGTCCGGACGCTTGGACGTGGCCACCGGACTCATCGTCGGCGGCAGGTAGACCAGCCAGCGCGGGTCGATGGCGAAGCGGCTCATCACCTCCAGTGCCGCCGCCGCGTTGTCCGCGCGCACGGTCAGCCGGCCGTGGTGGCGGGTCTGGATGACCCGCCGGCCCGTGACGTCGCCGATGTCCAGCACGTCCGGGTCGCGCCTGCTGGCTTCGAGGGGTTCGGCGGTCGCGTTGACCGGGAACGGCTTGGCCGGCGCGTAGTGCACGGCGGTCGCGGGCACCGAAACCAGGGCGCGTTCCGGATAGCGCAGCGCGGTCAGCTTGCCGCCGAACACGCAACCGGTGTCCAGGCACAGCGTGTTGTTCACCCATTCCGGCTCGGGCACCGGCGTGTGTCCATAGAGGACCATGGCGTTACCCCGGTACTCGTTGGCCCACGGATAGCGCACCGGCAGCCCGAACTCGTCGGTCTCCCCCGTGCTCTGCCCGTACAGCGCGAAGTCGCGCACCCGCCCGGAAGCCCGGCCGTGATAGGCCTCCAGCAGACCGGCGTGGCAGACGACAAGCTTGCCGCCGTCCAGCACGTAGTGCGCGATCAACCCGTCGATGAACCGCTCGACCTCGGCCCGGAATTCCGGTGTCTCCTCGGCCAGTTGCGCCAGCGATTCGGCCAGGCCGTGGGTGACCTGGACATCGCGCCCGCGCAACGCCCGCAGCAGCTTGGCCTCGTGGTTGCCGGACACGCAGAACGCGGTACCCGCCGCGACCATGCCCATCACCAGTCGCAACACGCCGGGCGTATCCGGGCCGCGATCGACAAGGTCACCGACGAACAGCACCCGCCGACCTTCCGGATGACGCGCGCCAATGGCCCGGCCCGCGTCGTCCCGGCCGATCTGGTAGCCGAGTTCGGTGAGCAGGGATTCGAGTTCGGCGCGGCAGCCGTGGATGTCACCGATCACGTCGAACGGGCCGGTCTCGTGGCGCAGGTCGTTGAACAGCCGCGTTCTGGTGATGGTCACGTCGGCCACCTCGGCCTCGGACTTCAGCACGTGCACATGCCGGAAGCCCTCCTTGCCGAGCGAGCGCAGGCTGCGCCGCAACTGGTCCTTCTGGCGGCGCACCACGTGCGCGCCGAAGTCGCGATCCGGCCGGGCCGCGTTGCGTTCGACGCTGAGCTGGGCGGGCAGGTCGAGCACGATCGCCACCGGCAGCACGTCGTGTTCGCGGGCGAGCGCGACGAGTTGCTTGCGCGCCTCCGGCTGCACGTTGGTCGCGTCGATCACGGTGAGCTTGCCCAGCGCCAGCCGCTTGCCCGCGATGTAGTGCAGCACCTCGAAAGCGGCCGCGCTGGCCGACTGGTCGTTCTCGTCGTCGGCGACCAGGCCGCGGCAGAAGTCGCTGGAGACGACCTCGGTCGGCGCGAAATGCGTGCGGCCGAACACGGTCTTGCCGGATCCGCTCGCGCCGACCAGCACCACCAGGCTGAGCGCGGGCACGGTGAGTTCGGTCATGCTGCTGTAGCCTTCCTGGTGAAGAGGGCGAGTTGGGTGGGTGGGCCGAGTTCGGGGTCGACGTCGCCGACCGGGAGATAGCGCACCTGGTAACCCCAGTCGTCCGCGACGCCGCCGGCCCAGTCGGCGAACTCCGCGCGAGTCCACTCGAAACGATGGTCGCGGTGGCGGCGATTGCCGGGCAGCAGCGCCGGATAACGCACGTTGTATTCGACGTTCGGGGTGGTCACCACCACGGTTTCCGGTGCGATGGAATCGAAAACCGTGCGGGCCAGCGCGGGCAGGCGCGGCGGGTCGACGTGCTCGATGACCTCCATCAGCACCACCGCGTCCAGCCCGGCCAGCCGACCGTCCCGATAGGTCAGTGACGACTGGAGCAGGCTCAGCCGCTCGCGCCGCGCGGGCGGCATCCGGTCCACCCGCAGCTTCCGTTCCGCGATCTCCAGCGCGCGGCTGGACACGTCGGTGGCCACGACGTGGGTGAACTGGTTGTCCGCCAGGAGTTCGGCGACCAGCGCGCCCTCGCCGCAGCCGAGATCACCGACTCGCCGCGCCCCGGAAGCGCGCAACGCGGCCAGCACCGCGCCCCGCCGCTGCCGCGCCAGCGAGACGGTGTCATTACCGACCCCCTGACGGGGGCCCGCCCCCACCGCGGTCTCGCCGGGTTCGGTCGCGTCCAGCGCGTCCGGTTCGGTGTCGTCGATGTCGGCCAGCCGGTCCAGCGCGGAACTGGTCAACCGCCCTTGATGGGCCAGGTAACGACGGCTGATCAGCTCCTTGTCCGGATGCTCGGCGAGCCAGCCACCGCCGACCCGGATCAGCTTGTCCACCTCGTCCTGGGTGACCCAGTAGTGCTTGGCGTCGTCGAGGACCGGCAGCAGCACGTAGAGGTGGTTGAGCGCGTCGGCCAGCCGGATGGTGCCGGTCAGCCGCAGGTCCACATAACGCGAATCGCCCCATTCCGGAACGGTCTCGTCGAGTGGAATCGGCTTGGCGTCCACGGTCCAGCCCAGCGGAGCGAACAACCGCGTGGCCAGTTCCGCGCCGCCGCGACAGGGCAGCGCGGGCACGTGCAGTTCCAGCGGCAGCGCGGTCGCGGCAAGCTCGGGCCGTGCCTCGCTGCGGCCGTGCATCGCGGTCTTGAACACCCGGCCGATCGCCACCGAGAGCATGCTCGACGCCGCATAGGGCCGGTCGTTCACGTACTGCCCGAGGGTGAAACCCTCCACGGCCGCGCCGCGACGGCCGCGCACCAGACCGATCGGGTCGATCTCCAGCAGCAGCGCGGCCGTGCAGCGTTCGCCGGTCGCCTCGGGGTAGAAGACGTGCGCGGTGCCGACCGAGACGTCGAAGGGCTGGACCCTGGCCGGATGCTTGTAGAGCAGATAGCCGAGGTCGGTCGCGGATGGGCCGGTCAGGGTGATCGTCAACAACACGAACGGAGATTGTTCCTGATCCGTGACCGGATGTATCGCGGTTTTCGCCGTTCCGCGGCGATACATCCGGTAACGCGCCTGCCGAACGTCAAGGAGAACGGGTTCATGCCGTCATGATCAGCTTTCCCGATCTCACCGAGTCGGCGGAGGATGCGGCCATCCTGACCCGGTTCCACGACACGCTCTACCTGGCCGAGTTTCCCGACCCGGCGAGCCGCGAATCCCTTGGCGAGCTGCTGGACACGCTGCGGCACAAGGCCGAGGGCGGGTTCGGCCGGGACAACCGGCACGTGGTGCTGGCGCTGGTGGACGGGCAGGTGGTCGGCGGCGCTTGCGCCCGCTTTCTTGCCGAGCCCAACGTTGGCCTGGTGGAGTTCCTGGTCGGCGCGGACGACTGGTCGGGCCGGCAGTTGCTGGCCAAGACCGAGTACCTGCTCCAAGCGGACGCGCGGCGGTTGGGCCGAACGCTCGGCGCGGTCCTGGCCGAGCAACCGTTACCCGGTTACCAGCGGCTGGATTTCAGCTACGCGCGCGGGAAGATCTTGGCGGCCAAGCCGCTGTGCCCGGACTGGGCCGACGCGCTGCCCTCGGCCACGGTGCGGGCGGTCGTGCGGGCCCGCACCGGAACCGATCAGCGGTTTCGATCATCCACTGTGGACTTGGTCGAATTCGGCCTGTAGGTAGAGTTCCAGCGTGGGCCGGCCGAAGTAAGGGCTGTACGAGGTGTACTCGTAGTCGCCGCCTTCCTCGTAACCGCCGATGTCGCCGATCACCGTGCCCGAGCCGGTGTCCGGGTCGAAACCGGTCAGCCACGGGCCGCCGCTGGTGCCGTCGAAGTAGCCGTGGCAGTTGAACTGCAGCTGGCTGGGCATGGCCTGGAAGCTCTTCGTGCGGCACTCGATCGGCTGATCGGTCGGGTTGTCGGCGGTGTCCGAGTAGCCGATCACGGTGACCGTGTGGTCGTAGCCGCGGTCGATGCCGAGCAGGTTGCCGCCGGTGACGTCCTGAATCTGCCTGCCATCGGCGTCGGCCGCCACGGTGAGGAAGGCGAAGTCGAGGTTCTGATCGCGCGAGGTCTGCCAGCCCTGTGCGACCAGCAGCGAGGACACCGGCCAGGTGCCGTAGGGCGCGACGCCATCGTGGTAGCCGGGCACGAACGCGACGTTGCTCTGGTAGCCGTTCGTGCCGTACACGCAGTGGGCCGCGGTGAGCAGCAGGTCCCGGGTCGGGCTGAGCACCACGCTCGCCGTGCAGAAGTGCGCCTTGCCACCCGTCGTCGAGAACAGCGCGCCGACGGTGGGCACGCCGTCGAACAGCGTGCCGGTTGGCGTGCCGGGCGGGGCGTCCTGCGGCTGATCGGCCGTCGACGAGTCGAGCGCGGTCGCGGCGGCCATCCGCCGCGGCGTCCAGTAGGCGCTGGTCGCGGCCTGGTCGGCGGCGCTGACGCGATGAGCGGCGTTCGTCTCGCTGGCCTGTGCCGGCAACGCGGCCGCGACGAGCAGCGCGGTTGCCAGCACTGCGGCGCCGATTCCGGTACGGATCATGGCCCCCTCCTCATGTTCGGCTCGGTGATCGGCAGCATGCCATGCTGGCGGCATGGGCAACACGGTGAACGGGCGGCGGCGACCGCTGTGGCGCAGGCTGCTCCGGGCCGCGCTGGCCGCCGGCCTGCTCGGTCTACTGGTCGCGGCGGCGCGGGAGCTGCCGGTCGCGGTCGGCGGCCGACCGACCGGGGAGCGGGCGGAGCGGGTCAGGCGCTCGCCGCAGTACCGGGACGGCGCGTTCCACAACACGGCGGCGACCAGCACGGTCGGTTCGCGCGAAGCGAGCAGGCAACTGCTGCGCGACTTCGCCAGCGGACGCGCCCAGCGCAAGCCGCCCGGCCCGATCCCGCTGGCCGACGGCGGCCGGGCGCACGCCGATTCCGGCACCACCGGGCTGCACGTCACCTGGTACGGACACGCGTCCGCGCTGGTCGAGATCGACGGTGCCCGGGTGCTGATCGACCCGGTCTGGGGCGAGCGGGTCTCGCCGTCGCCGCTGGTCGGGCCGCGCAGGCTGCACCGGCCGCCGGTGCCGCTGGAAGCGCTGCCGCACGTCGACGCGATCCTCATCTCGCACGACCACTACGACCACCTCGACCTGCCCACCGTGCGCACGCTGCTGCGCACCCAGACCGCGCCGTTCGTGGTGCCGCTCGGGGTCGGCGCGCACCTGGAGCGCTGGCAGGTGCCCGCGCAGCGGATCATCGAGCTGGACTGGGCGGATCAGGTCGAGCTGGCCGGGATCACGCTGACCAGCACCGCGGCCCAGCACTTCTCGGGCAGGCTGTTCAACCGCGACGGCACGCTGTGGTCCTCGTTCGTCATCGCCGGACCGCTGCACAAGGTCTTCTACACCGGGGACTCCGGCTACTTCGACGGCTACGCGGCGATCGGCAACCAGTACGGCCCGTTCGACCTGACCCTGATACAGGTCGGCGCGTACAACGACCTGTGGCCGGACATCCACATGACGCCCGAGCAGGGCGTCGCCGCGCACCTCGATCTGCGCGGTGGTCTGCTGGTTCCGGTGCACTGGGCCACGTTCGTCCTGGCCACGCACGCCTGGACCGAGCCGGTCGACCGGTTGTGGGCGGAGGCCAAGGCGCACGACGTCACGCTGGCCGTGCCGCGACCGGGCGAACGGATCACGGTGGCCACCCCGCCCTCGGTCGACGGCTGGTGGCAGGCGCTCGGCTGACCCAGCTCAGTTGACACGTCCCGGGAAAGTCTCTTACTCTCTAAACTAAGTCATTGAGACGCTTCTTAGTGGGGAGTTTGGCATGTCCGGGTCGGACGAGCGCGTGTCGGTGCTGATCGTGGGTGGTGGCCTGGTCGGCCTCGCCTCGTCGGTTTTCCTGTCCAGGCAAGGGGTGGACGTACTGCTGGTCGATCGGCATCCGGGGGTGTCGATCCACGGCAAGGCGCGCGGCATCAGCCCGCGCACCATCGAGATCTACCGCGCGTTCGGCATCGCCGACGCGGTGCTCGCGGCCGGGCGGCCGTTCGACGACGAGGCGGGCGTGGCCCGGTGCACCAGCCTGGCCGAGCCCTGGGAGTGGCTCTACGACGACGAGGCGCCACGGGCGATGCCCGAGGTCAGCGCGGGCGAATCCGGCATGGCCGACCAGAACGCGGTCGAGCCGATCCTGATCGAGGCGGGCCGCGCGCACGGCGCCCGCTACCTGGTCAACACCGAGGTGCTGAACACCGCAGCGACCGAGGACGGCGTCACCGCGACCATCCGCGACCGCCAGACCGGCGCCGAACGCACGATCAGCGCGGACTACCTGATCGCGGCGGACGGCAACCGCAGCCCGATCCGCGAACGGCTGGGCATCGAGCGGCCGGGTGCTCGACCGTTCATGCCGACCATGAACATCGTCTTCACCGCCGATCTCGGCGATCTGGTCCGCAAGCGCGCGCTGTTCTGGCTGATCGTCAACCCGGCGACCGGGTTCGGCGGCGGCCTGGTCAGCACCGCGCAACCGGACCGCTGGCAGCTCAGCGTCGCCTATGACCCGCACACCGAGTCCGAAGCGGACTTCACCGACGACCGCTGCCGCACGCTGATCCACACCGCAATCGGCCGCGACGACATCGCGGTCACCGTCGAGGGAGTCGCGTCCTGGGAGCAGGGGGTCGGCGTTGCCGAGCGGATGCGCGCGGGCCGGGTCTTCCTGGCCGGGGACAGCGCGCACGTGTGGCCGCCGGCCGGCGCGATGGGCGCGAACACCGGCGTGCAGGACGCGCACAACCTCGCCTGGAAACTGGCCGGCGTGGTCAACGGCTGGGCCGGACCGGGCCTGCTCGACTCCTATGAAGCGGAGCGATTGCCGGTCGCGAGCACGCTGGCGCCGTTGATCGTGCGCAACCAGGAGGCGCGGATGAGCGGCCAGCCGGAACCGGCCGACGGGCCGGACCTGGCCGCGATGATCTTCGGCCAGTGCTACGGCACCGGCGAGGTGTTCCCGGCCGACCCGCCGAGCATCGCGACGCCGGGCGCTCGCGCGCCGCACCTGTGGCTGTCGATCTATGGCGAGCGGATCGGCCTGCACGACCTGGCCAACGACGCGTTCCTGCTGTTCACCGGGCCGGAGGGGACGACATGGCGGGACGCGGCGGAGGCCGAACCGACCGTGCCGCTGCGCACCTACGTACTGGGCGAGGACCTGATCGACTCCGACGAGTGGTGGTCGGAGCGCTACGCGCTCGGCGCGGACGGCGCGGTGCTGATCCGGCCGGACGGCTATGTCGCGGCCCGGTTCGAGGAGGGTACCGAGGACGCGGCAGGCGATCTGCGCAAGGCGCTGGATGTGGCGCTGGCGCGGTAAAGGCTTGACTGACTGACTCGGTCAGTCAATAATTCGCGGGGTGCGAGGACGAGTACCACCGCGACCGGTCGCGGAGATCGCCGAAGCCGCGGCCGGGGTGTTCATCACCAAGGGCTACCGCGCGGCAGGCGTTTCCGACGTGGCCACGGCGCTGGGCCTGAGCCATGGCGCGGTCTACACCTATGCCAAGAGCAAGGAAGCCTTGCTGTACCTGGCTCTGCTGCGCCTGGCCCGGCCGGATGCCCTGGCCCAGCTGGAAATTCCGGTGCCGACGCCGGCACCGGAGGAGATCGTCGCCGTCATCGACGGCCTGTACAGCGCGCCCAGCGCGCTCGGCGGCAGGCGGAGCGTGCCAGTCGCCGAGGAGTTCGGCTCGATCATCGACGAGCTGTACTCGTTCATCGAGAACAACCGGATGCTGCTGGCGCTGATCGCGCAGTGCGCCCGTGATCTGCCCGAGTTACACGAGTTCTTCTTCGTCCAGCGGCGCAGGGCGAGTCTGGCCGCGATCAGCGACTACCTGCGCCGCCGCGTCAAATCCGGCGCCCTGCGCCCGGTTCCCGACCTGCCCACCTCGGCGCGGTTCATCGTGGAAACCATCGCCTGGTTCGCCTGGCACCGCATCGGCGACCCGGACTCGGCCATGCTCGACGACGAAACCTGCCGCCGCACCGTACGCCACCTCCTGCTGTCCGCCTTTCTGTCCGATCAGGACGGAGCAACGCCATGACCGGCGACTTACCCAGAGCGCGTACGCCGATCGCCTGGCGTCCGGTGCTGATCGTGCTGGCCGTGACCGCGGCCATCCACGGCGCGGTGGCCACCCGGTTCGGCTGGCACCGCGACGAGTTCTACTACGTGGTCTGCGGTCAGCACCTGGCCTGGGGCTATCCTGACCAGCCGCCGCTGACCCCGTTGCTCGCCCGGTTCGCCGCCGACCTGCCCGGTGGCGTGCTGCCGTTGCGGATCCTGGCGATAGCCGCGGAACTGGGCTGCATCCTGCTGACCGCGGTGCTGGCCGCCGAGTTCGGTGGCCGCGCTCGCGCCCAGACCATCGCGGCGGCGGCGACCGCGGTGGGCCCGATCTTCGTCGCGGCGTCGTTGTTGTTCGGCACCACCGTCATGGACCAGTTGTTCTGGGCCGCGACGCTGGTCACCGTGACCAGGGCAATGCGGCTCGGCACGACGCGCGCCTGGCTGCTGGCCGGGTTGGTCGCCGGGCTCGGACTGGAGAACAAGGACACCATCGGGGTGCTGCTGCTCGGCATCCTGATCGGACTGATCGTGTTCCACCGTCCGATGCTGCGCACGCCTGGGCCGTGGCTGGCCGGCGGGCTCGCGCTGGTGATCCTCGCGCCCAACCTGATCTGGAACGCGACGCACGACTGGGCACAGTTGCGGATGGCCGCCTCCCTGTCGGCGAAACAGGGCGGGCCGCTGGGTGCGCTGGTCGCGATCCCGCTGGTGTTCGTGACCGGTGCGGGCGCGCTGATCGTGCTGTGGATCCTGGGCGTGCGCTGGCTGAGTTCGGCCGACGGGCGTCCGCATCGATGGGTGCTGGTGGCCGGGGTGACCGCGCTGGTGGTGTTCATCGCCACCGGCGGCAAGGAGTACTACCCGGCGCCCGCGCTGATCGGGTTGTTCGCGGCGGGCGGGGTGTGGGTCCAGAAGCGAGGGTCGAATCGGCGGCCGTGGCCGATCCTGATCGGCGTGACCGCGGTGCTCGCCCTCGTCGTCGGCCTGCCGGTGTTGCCGCTGAGCGCGGAGAACGCGCTGCGCTCGGTCGATCCCGAGCCCGTCGAGACGTTCGGCTGGTCCGCGTTCGCCGGCCAGGTCACCGCCGTCGCCAGCACCCTCCCACTCGGAACGACGGTGTTCACCAGCAACTACGGCGAAGCGGGGGCGCTGACCCACTACGGACCCGGCGACGGTCTCAAGCAGCCGGTCGCGAGCGGACACAACGCCTACCTGCTCTGGGGACCGCCGCCGGGCACCACTCCGGACACCGTGCTGTGCGTCGGCGAGTTCGGCCCGGACTACCTGCGCAAGTTCTGGTCCAGCGTGCGCGAGATCGCGCCGATCACCATGCCGGACGGCGTGATCAACCAGGAGGTCGCGAAGCACGCCGCGATCTACCTGTGCCAGCGGCCGCGCGGCGACTGGACGACGCTCTGGCCGGGCTTGCGCCATCTGGACTGATCCGCGAACTAAGATCTCGGCATGGCCAAGTACTTCGACATCCACCCGGAGAACCCGCAACGGCGCTCGATCGGCCAGGCCGTGGACATCCTGCACGACGACGGTCTGATCGTGTACCCGACGGACTCCTGCTACGCGCTTGGCTGCCAACTCGGCAACGCCGATGGCATCAACCGGATCAAGACCATCCGGCACCTCGACGAGCGGCACCACTTCACCCTGGTCTGCCAGGATTTCGCACAGATCGGGCAGTTCGTCTACATCGACAACGCGGCGTTCCGCGCGATCAAGGCGGTCACCCCGGGCCGCTACACGTTCATCCTGCCCGCGACCAAAGAGGTGCCGCGCAAGCTGATGCACCCGAAGCAGAAGACGGTCGGCGTGCGCATCCCGGATCACGTGGTCACCCAGGCGCTGCTGGCCGAACTGGGCGAGCCGATCGTGTCCAGCACGCTGCTGCTGCCCGATCAGGACGAACCCATGACGCAGGGCTGGGAGATCAAGGAGCGGCTGGACAACGTGGTCGACGCCGTGCTCGACTCCGGCGACTGCGGCACCGAGCCGACCACGGTCATCGACTTCTCCGACGGCGAACCGGAAATCATCCGTCGTGGTGCGGGTGACACCAGTCGATTTGAATGAGTTTCGCCTGATCGAGAACGGTCATTCGGGGCCGGTACCGTTCCGCAGGCACGCCGTGTCCATTCGGCACAGTCGGTCCACATCGGAGGGCGCGGCCGACGCGGTCCGGCGGCCGTTGGCGACCGGCCGGTGGCAGCGCGCTGGGGAAGCGCTGGAACTCACGGTGGTCGCCAACGGGCACGTGCCACCGGCCGGGGTCGAGGCCGAGCTGCTGGTCAGCTCAGCAGGGTGATGGTGAACGTGTAGCTGTGCGCGGCCGGGTCGGCCACCGACACGGTGCCGTCGCCGCGCGCGTCGTTGTAGCTGTCCGTGCCGCCGAGCACGGCGACCTTGGCGTTGCTGAATCCGCCGCTGAGGTAGTCGCGCAGGCTGCCGAGGTAGATGTCGCCGCCGGAGAGCCGGAACACCGAGGTGCACTCGGCGGTGATCACCGGGGGCACCGCGACCGAGATCGCCACCACCGTGCAGGCCGAGTACGCGGTACCCAGCTTGGTCGTGCCGGTCGAGTCGTACAGGTCGCCGCCCGCCATGAAACCGATGCCCAGGGTGGGCGCCGCGGGCAGCGTGATCGCGCTGCGTTTGCCGAGCAGGGTGAGTGTCTGGTTGGCGGGCTGGTGCGGTGCGGCCGCGCCGGACGAGGCGACGCCCAGCACGGTCGCCGCGGCCAGCGCGGCAGCGGCCAGCAGGAACCGGCCTCGTTTTCCGATCAGTGTCATGCCGACCTCCTATTTATTGCACTGGCTGGCCCATTTCGACCCCGGAGAACAATGCGAAAAAACCAGTAGCACTCCCCCGCCGAGCAGGGCCGTACGGGCCGGACCCGGTGCGGTGCACCAGAAAACCCAGGAATGCCGCGAGCAGCACGGATCCACATGCGACCAGAAACCACCCCATTCGCCAGCCCTTTCCGCATCCGTCCGATTCGGATGGCGCAAACGGTAGTGAGCGGCGCGCATCACCGCGATTCCGCGAATTCGCGGCACAAATACCCGCTTGGCGCCTGGACGGCCGGTGCCGGGGTACTCGGCGGGCGCGAGGTGTACCGGGTCGAATGATCCGGCTAGGCGCTTCGGGTGACGTTACGAAGATCATTCAGGTCACTCAGGGGCTTCGCCACCGGATCGGGTACGGATTCCGGTGATCAACATCAACCGTCAGCGGGCGCACTTTTCGTGCGATTTACCCGATTTAGATCTATCTCTCAGAGAGAACACGGTGGAGCTGCTACCGCCACCCGGCCTACCCTTTACCCGGGCTTGGGTCAGAGCCTCCAGGGGCGGCGGGGCAGGAGCGGGTCGGGTGGAATTCCGCGTGTTGGGGACCTTGGAAGTCCTGGTCGCCGGGAAACCGGTGCGGCTGGGCGGACCTCGGCCCCGGGCGGTGCTGGCCACCCTCATCGTGCACGTGCGCAAGCCGGTCTCGGCCACGCACCTGATCGACCAGGTCTGGGGCTCGCAACCGCCCGCGACCGCCATGGCCAGCCTGCAGATGCACGTGTCGGCGCTGCGCAAGGTGCTCGGCGACCGGCTGGTCACCACCAACTCCGGCTACCAGCTCAACGCGGCCGACGACGAACTGGATTCCAGCCGGTTCGTCGCGATCATCGACGCGGCCCGCCCGGTGCTGGCCGAACGGACGACCCGCGCGATCGCGGATCTGGGCGCGGCACTGGCCATGTGGCGCGGCGAACCCTTCACCGGAACTCCAGCCGGATCCGATGTCGCCGCCGCGCGGCTGGGCCTGTCCGAACTGCGCCTGTCCGCGATGGAGGACCGGCTTGAGGCCGAACTGGGCCTTGGCCGGCATGCCGAGGTCGTCGCCGAACTGGCCGAGTTGGTGGTGCGCAATCCGCTGCGCGAGCGGCTGGCCCGGTTGCTGCTGCTCGCGCTGTACCGCTGTGGCCGGGCCAGCGACGCGCAAGCCGCCTACCAGCGGCTGCGCGCCCACCTGGACAACGAACTCGGGCTGGCGCCGAGTGCGGAGATCGTGTCGCTGGCGCGGGCGATCGACCGCCGCGACCCGACCCTGAACCCGCCGACCCAGGTACCGGCCCCGGCGAGCCGGTTCATCGGCCGTCGCCGCGAAGTGGAACACCTCGCCGCCCAACTCGGCACCACCCGGCTGCTCACGCTGACCGGCCCGGGCGGGTCCGGCAAGACCCGGCTCGCCCTGGAACTGGCCAGGGACACCGCGATCGACCACCCGGACGGCGTCTACATCATCGAGCTGGCCTCCTCGCCGGTCGGCGGTTCGGTCGTCGACCGGATCGCGGACGCGCTGACCAGCCGCACCCTGGCGCACCGGCCGAGGGCCGGGCTGACCAAGTCGGTGCGCCCGCGCACCGAGGAGCCGCTGATCACCACGCTGGCCAACCATTTGCGCGGCAGGCGCGCGCTGATCGTGCTGGACAACTGCGAGCACGTGATCGCCAAGGCGGCCGCGGTCGCCGCCGAACTGCTGGCCAACTGCACGGGTTTGCGCATTCTGGCGACCAGCCGCGAACCGCTCGGTGTTTCGGGCGAGGAAGTGTGGCCGCTGGCCGGGTTGAGCGTGCCGGCCGAGAACGAACGCCCGGCGACCGCGATCACCACCGAATCGCTGCGGCTGCTGGCCGATCGCGGTCAGGCGGTGCGTCCTGGATTCAGCATCGCCGGCCGCGACGTCGAGGTGGGCAGCCGACTGGTGCGCGGGCTGGACGGTCTCCCGCTGGCGATCGAACTCGCCGCGGCGCAGCTGCGCATCCGCACGCTGGCCGAGCTGACCAACCAGCTGGAAACCCGCTACGGCAGCCAGCTCGCGTTCGCCGACCGCCGCAGCCGCACCCTGCCGGACCGGCACCAGACCATGCGCGCCGCGATCGACTGGAGCTACCAGTTGCTCGCCGAGGACGAGCAGGCGCTGTTCCGCCTCATGTCGGTGTTCGCGGGCGGTGCGACGCGTGCGGCGGTCGAAGCGCTGGCCGAGCGGGACGACGCCGACGAGCTGCTGGCCCGGCTGGTCGACCAGTCGGTGCTGGTCGCGGACGTGCGGCCGGAGGGCACCCGGTACCGGATGCTCGAACTCATCCGCGCCTACGCGACCGAGCGGCTGGCCGAGGCGGGCGAGGCAACGCGGGTACGGGACCGGCATGCCTTGTGGTGCGTCGCGCTGGCCACGTCGGCCGCCACCTACGGCGGGGTCGACCACACCGAGAAGGTCGCGCAGCTGGCGGTCGAGGAGGCGAACCTGCGCGCGGCCCTGGAATGGTCGCTCGGCGAAGGTGCCGCGCCCAGTCGCGCGCTGGAGATCGCCAGCCCGCTGTGGTGGTACTGGTGGGCGCGCGGGCTGATGACCGAGGGCCGGGACTGGTTGCGGCGCGCGCTGGCCGCGTCCGATCCGGCGCCGTCACCGTTGCGCGGCCAGGCTTTGCGCGCGGCGGCCGCGCTGACCCGCAACAGCGGCGACTACCGCGAAGCGCGCGAACTCGGCGAGGAATGCCTGGCAGTCTTCGAGTCGCTGTCCAGCGTCGCCGGCTCGATCAACGCGCTCGGCGGGCTGTGCGTGACCACCATCGCCGAACAGGATTTCGCCGCCGCGCTGCGCTATGGCGAACGCACCCGCGACCTGGCCGAGGCCGCGGGCGACCGGCTGCGGCACGCGTCCGCGCTGAACAACATCGGCCTCGCGCTGCGCTGTCTTGGCCAGCTCGACGAGGCCGAGCGGACGTTCGACGCGGCGCTGGAGGGCTGGCGGGCGGTCGACGAGTGGCGCGGCGAGGCCGCGACCATCGGCAACCTGGGCGTGCTGGCCCGGCGGTCCGGGGATCCGGTGCGCTCGCGCAGGCTGATCATGGCCAGCCTGCGCGGCTATCACGACCTCGACCTGGCCGAGGGCATGCTCGACGCGCTCGACGCGCTGGCCTGCCTCGCCGTCGCGGCCAACGATCCGGTGACCGCGTTGCGGCTGCTCACGGTGTCCGGGCGGGAGCGGGAGCGGCTGGGTGCGGTGCTGTTCGTGCAGGACGAGGTGACCGATCGCAAGGCCGCGCTGCTCGCCGCCCGCGACGCCCTCGGCGAGCAGGCGACCGCGGTGGTGGCGGCCGCGCGCGGGCTCGCGCTGCGCCCGCTGGTGCGCGACCTGCTGGCCACCAGCGAATAGGTCTTTTCCGGACAAACAACCAGACGTACACTCTCCGGGCAAAAGCCTTATTTGGGGGGTGTGTCGTGGCGGAGTCCGACCGCGCGGCCAGGTACCGCGACCTGTTCGCCAACGGCGAGTTCCGGGCGATCTGGCTGGCCGAACTGGTGTCCAGCGGCGGTGATCAGATCGCCCGGATCGCGTTGTCGGTGCTGGTCTTCGACCGCACCAGGTCGGCGACGCTGGCCGCGCTCACCTTCGCGCTCACCTTCCTGCCCGCGCTGTTCGGGCCGGTCCTCGCCGGTTTGGCCGACCGGTACCGGCGCCGTGAGGTCATGGCCGGTGCCGAAGCCGTGCAGGCCGTGCTGATGGGCCTGATGGCGATCAACGGCATGCCGCTGCCGGTGCTGTTCGTGCTGTTGGTGCTGGTCACGGTGTGCGACGCGCCGTCCAACGCGGCCCGCGGCGCGCTGCTCGCCGACGTGCTCTCCGGCGACCTGCTCACCGTCGGCCAGGGCGTGCGGTCAATGGCCGGCCAGGTCGCACAGGTCGGCGGGTTCGCGGTCGGCGGCCTGCTGACCCAGTTCCTCACCCCGAACGGTTCGCTGGCGGTGGACGCGGCCAGTTTCGCCGTCGCCGCGATCGTGCTGATGACCGGCGTGCGCCGCAGGCCCGCGCCGAACGAGGCCGCCGCGCGCACGTCCTTGCTGGCCTCGACGGCGACGGGCGCGCGGATGGTGTTCGCCAACCGGGAGCTGCGCATCCTGATCCTGCTGGTGTGGATGATCGGCCTGCCGGTCGCGGCCGAAGGCCTTGCCGTGCCCTATGCCGCGACCATCGGCCCGGGACCGGTCGGCGCGGGCTGGCTGCTCGCGTCGACGCCGCTCGGTGCCATCGCGGGCGGGTTCGTGCTGACCAAGCTGCGCCCGTCCGTCCGATTGCGACTGATGGCGCCGCTGGCCGCGTTGTCCGGCGTGCCGCTGATCGCCTGTGTCTGGCACCCGAATCTGGTGCTGTCGTGTGTCCTTTTCGGACTGTCGGGCGCCTCGGCCGCGTACATGGTGGTCGCGCCGCCCACCTTCATCCAGCGCACCCCCGCGCCGACGCGCGGTCAGGCCGTCGGGCTGATGAGTTCGGGAGCCATTGCCGCGCAAGGCATCTGCCTCGCGCTCGGCGGCGCGGTGGCCGGAGGGCTCGGCGCGGCGGGCGCGCTCGGGGTCGCGGGCGCGGCCACGGTCCTGGCCGGGATCGTGATGTCGGTGGTGTGGCTGCGATTCAGCAGGCAGCCTGTCGAGGAGCCGGCGCTGGCTACTCCGTGATCCTGGCCACCCATTCGGCCAGCAGCGCGCGTTCGCCGCTGGTCAACGGGTTGTCCGCCCGGGCAACCAACGCGCCGAACCGGGTCGCGATCCGGGCCAGCGCCGGAGTTTCCGTCGCCGCCGGTTCGGCGTCGGTCAGCAATGCGGCGAACACCGCGTCGCGCACGGCGTCGGCGGTGCGCGGCGCGGCCGGGTTGTTGATCGCGTGCAGCGTCGCGCCGACCAGCGCGGCCTCGATGGTGTCGGCGGCCAGCTCCACCTCACCGCGCAGCCGTCCGGCCCCGGCCACGTCCTGCAGCAGGGCGAGCAGGTCGGCCCGCGCGTCCAGCGCCGCCTTCGGCCTGCCCTCGCGCTTGGGCTGGGCGTACATCAGCAGGTAGAAAGCCGGGTTTTCCCGGCCGAAGTCCAGGTGGAACGCCCAGCCGCGACGCAGGTCCTCGACCGGATCGCCGCTGCTCGGCACCGCTCGCGCCGCGTCGAGGAACTCGGCGAACCGTTGCGCGACAACGGCGTCGAACAGGCCTTCCTTGTCACCGAAGTGGTGATAGAGCGTGGGCGGGCCCACATCCGCGCGGGTGCAGATGGCCCTGGTGGACACGGCGTCGCCGTTCCCGTTGGCCAGCAGTTCGGCCGCGGCGGCCAGGATCCGTTCGCGTGCTTCCACCAGGTCACCGTACTGGTGTTATCTTCATCAATCAGATAGCCAGCCAAGACCGCCGTGAGGTGCTGCTCGTGACCCGTCGATGGACGGCTCTCATCCTGGCTGGCGGGGTCGTCGTCGGGATCGTCGCCACGGTGCTCATCGCGACCATTTCCGGCACCAGCCCGTACTTGATGCTCGGCAACACCGACCCCGGCCTGCTGGTCCGGGTCGGCACCCCGCTGCTGCGCCTGGTCGCGGTCATCGCGGGCACGCTGTGCATCGGCTCGCTGATCTTCGCGGGCTGTTTCACCCGGCCCCAGTCCGACGGCCTGCTCTCCCCCGGCGGCTTCGCCGCGGTCCGCGACACCGCCCGCTGGGGCGTTGTCTGGTTCGTCGCGGCCCTGTTGCTGGTCGCCTTCGACACCGCGGACACCTCGGGCCAGCCGCTGACCGACGTGATCGCGCCGAATCACCTGTTCGGCCTGATCGGCGCGCTCGAAGAAACCAAGGCGTGGCTGATCACCGCGGCGTTCGCCGCCACCGTCGCGCTGTTCGGCCGGTTCATCCTCCGCTGGCGCAGCGTGATCTACCTGTTGCCGGTCGCCGTGCTCGGCCTGCTCCCCGCGCTGGCCGCCGGTCACTCGTCCTCCGAGACCGGTCACGACATCGCCACCGTGGCGATCATGGTGCACGTGCCCGCCGCCGCGATCTGGATCGGCGTACTGGTCGCGGTACTGCGCCAGGTCCGGCGGGACCGCTCCGCGCTGCCCGCGATCGCGCCGCGTTACGCGCGGATCGCGCTGATCTGCTGGCTGGTGCTGGCCGTGTCCGGCGTCGTGGACGCCGCCATCCTGGCCGCGCCCAACCAGCTGTTGTCCTCCGGCTACGGCGTGTTGCTCGTCGTCAAGACACTGATCTTCCTCGCCGTCGGTTTCGTCGCGCTGGTGTTGCGGCGCAAGGCGGTCGCGCTGGTCGCCGACTCGCGCGGCCAGCGGGGCTGGCTGCGGCTGGCCGCGGGCGAACTGGTCGTGTTGCTCGGCACCGTCGGCCTGTCGGTCGGCCTGACCCACCTGCCGCCGCCCGCCTTCCTCGGTCGTGCCGTGACCGCGCAGGAAACCCTGCTCGGCTACAACCTCAGCGGCCCGCCGACGTTCCTGCGCCTGCTCACCGACTGGCGGATCGACGCGTTCTTCGCGCCGCTCGCCGTGCTCCTGGCGGCCGGCTACCTGGTCGGCGTCGTTCGCCTGCGGCGCCAGGGCGGGGACTGGCCGATCACCAGAACGCTGAACTGGCTGGCCGGCTGCCTGGTGATGCTGGTGGCCAGTTCCTCGGGCATCGGCCGGTACGCGGCCGCCCAGTTCAGCCTGCACATGGTCAACCACATGCTGCTCGGCATGCTGGTGCCCGCGCTGCTCGTGCTCGGCGGGCCGTTGACCATGCTGCGCCGCACGCTGCCCGCCTCCGGTCGCGGCGGCGTGCTCGGCCTGCGCGGCTGGTTCCACGCCTTCGGCGCGTCCCCGGCGATCCGGGTGCTCACCCAGCCGATGGTCGCGCTGGTGTTGTTCGTGGGCTCGCCGTTCCTGGTCTACTTCACCGGTTTGTTCGACGCGGCCGTGCGATTCCACTGGGCGCACACCGCCATCGCGCTCTACTTCCTGCTGGTCGGCCTGGTGTTCTTCTGGCCGATCATCGGCGTGGACGACCCGCCGCGCCCGCTGCCGAACCTGGCCCGGCTGGGCATGCTGCTCGCCGCCATGCCCTTCGACAGCGTGTTCTCCGCGATCCTGATGACCAGCCACACCGTCGTCGGCAACGGCCCGGCGGGCGACAACATGTACCAGTCGCTGGCGTTGCCCTGGGTGCACAGCCTGCTCGGCGACCAGTGGACGGCCGGGCTGCTCGCGTTGATCATCGGCGAAGCCAGCCTGCTGATCGCGATCATCGCGCTGCTGCTGCACTGGAGCAGCCTGGACGAGCGCGGCGACGACGCAGGCCTGCTCGACTACCAGCCCGTGCTGGACCGCCTCAGCCGTTGAGCGTAAACCGGCGCAGCCGCAAGCTGTTGCTCACCACGAACAACGACGACAGCGCCATGGCGCCACCCGCGATCAACGGGTTGAGCAGGCCGAACGCGGCCAGCGGCAGCGCGGCCACGTTGTAGCCGAAGGCCCAGGCCAGGTTGCCGTGGATGGTGCGCAACGTCGAGCGGGCCAGCTTCAGCGCGCCAGGCACCACGTCCAGGTCGTCGCGGACCAGGATCAGATCGGCCGCGCCGAGCGCGACGTCGGTACCGGACACGACGGCCAGGCCGAGGTCGGCGCGGGCCAGCGCGGGCGCGTCGTTCACGCCGTCGCCGACCATGGCGACCGAGTGGTGCTCGGCCTGCAGGCGCTGGATCACCGCAGCCTTGTCGTCCGGCATGACCTCGGCGATGACCTCGTCGATGCCGACCTCGGCGGCGACGCTGCGCGCGGTCGCGGTGTTGTCACCGGTGAGCAGCACGGTGCGCAGGCCCATCGCGCGCAACTGCGCGATCGCGCTCTTGGCCGACGGCTTCACGGTGTCGGCCAGCGCGAACACGCCGAGCGCGACACCGTCGGCCGCGAGCAGGACCGTGGTGTGGCCGTTGGCTTCCCATTCGGCGCGCGCGGCGGCGAGGTCGTCCGGGATCGTCACGTCGTGTTCGGCGAGCAGCCGGGCCGAGCCGACCAGCACCTCGCGACCGTTCAGCACACCCCGCACACCGAGCCCGGCCAGGCTGGCGAAGTCGGTGACCTCGGGCAGGCTGCCCAGTTCCTGCTTGGCCCGCGCGGTGATCGCGGCGGCGACCACGTGCTCGGAGGGTTCCTCCAGCGCGCCGGCCATGCGCAGCACGTCGGCCCGGTCCACGTCGTCGGTGACCCGCAGCCCGGCGACGGCCATCCGGCCGTGCGTGATGGTGCCGGTCTTGTCCAGCACCACCGTGTCGATGGCGCGCGCGGATTCCAGCGCCTGGTGGCCCTTGATGAAGATGCCCAGCTGCGCGCCCCGGCCGGACGCGACCAGCAGCGCGGTCGGCGTGGCCAGGCCCAGCGCGCATGGGCAGGCGATGATCAGCACGGCCAGCGCCGCGCCGATGGCATGCGACACCGACCCGTCAACCAGCAGCCACCCCAGCAGCGTGAGCGCGGCGAGGCCGAACACGACCGGCACGAACACGCCGCAGATCCGGTCGGCCAGCCGCTGAATGCCTGCCTTGTCGGTCTGCGCCTGCTCGACCAGCCGCACCAGGTGCGCGAGTTGGGTGTCGTCGCCGACCCGGGTCGCGGTGACGACCAGGCGGCCGTGCAGCGCGATGGTGCCGCCGGTGACCGCGTCGCCCTCGCCGACCTCGACCGGCATGGACTCGCCGGTCATCGTGCTGGTGTCGACCGCGCAGTGGCCGCCGCGCACGACGCCGTCGGTGGCGATGGTCTCGCCCGGCCGCACCACGAAGTCCTGACCCACCTTCAGGTGCCCGATGGCTAGCCTGCGCTCGTTGCCATCGGCGTCCAGGATCGCGACGTCCTTGGCGCCCAGCGCGGCCAGCGCGCGCAGCGCCCCACCGGCCCGCCGCCGCGCCTTGGCCTCGAACAACCGACCGGCCAGCAGGAACGTGGTGACACCGGCGGCGACATCGAGGTAGATCGCGCCGCCGGGCCGGAAGATCAGGCCCCACACGCCGTCGGTGGTCTCGCCCGCGCCGCTGTTGAAGAAGATCGTGTAGATCGACCAGATCACCGACGCGGTGATGCCGACCGAAACCAGAGTGTCCATCGAGGTGGACAGGTGGCGCGCGTTGCGCAGCGCGATCCGGTGGAACGGCCAGGCGCACCAGGTGGCGACCGGGATGGTCAGCACCAGCAGCAGCCACTGCCAGCCGGGGAACCGCAACGCGGGCACCAGCGCGAGGGTGATCGACAGGTCGCCGACCGGGGCGGTCAGCAGCAGCGCCACGACCAGCCGGTGCCACAGCGACTTCACCGTGGCCGCCTCGGCCTTGGCGTCGTCGCTCAGCTCGGGTTCGTGTCGTTTGGCCTGATAACCGGCCTTCTCGACCTCGGCGATCAGCCGGTCGACGTCGATGGCGGCCGGATAGTCGACGGTGGCCTTCTCGGTGGCCAGGTTGACCGTGGCCTGCACCCCGTCGAGCTTGTTCAGCTTGCGTTCCACCCGCGCCGCGCAGGCCGCGCAGGTCATGCCGCCGACGGCGAGCTCCACAACCGACATGCCCGAACTCTAATCTCCGGGTTCAGAGCATCAGCAGCAGCATGTAGCCCATGGTGACGCTCATCGCGATGTGACAGCAGTCGGCCGCCCTCGGCGCCAGCGGCGCGCTCGCTCCCGGCGTCACCACGACCGGCCGCAGCACGTGCTCGGTGGCCAGCACGGCGAAGCCGCCGAGCAGCCCGAGCAGGATCAGCGTCAGGACCGGCGTGGTCACCGTGGCCGACATGCCCGGCATGGCCATCGTGGAACCGGGCCACATCATGTAGAGCATGGCGCCGCTGGCCAGCAGGTGCGCCGGTGCGCCGCCGGCTCGCCCGCCCTCGGCCAGTGCGACGAACAGCTTGGCGCCGAACCAGCACACAGCCAGCCCGAAGAACAAGGTCCAGCCCAGGTTCCAGGCGTGCCCGGCCAACGGGTTGAGCGAGGGCACCAGCATGCCGGCCATGGCCGTGCCCATGCCGACGTGCACGACGTCCACGTCGGTGTGGCTGCGGCGGCCGGTGCGGCGCGCCACGATCAGGCGGCCGACGCAGTAGACCGCGATGCCGAGCATCACGATCGCGAACGCGCCTGCCAGCCAGCTGGGCCCGGTTGTCACGGTTATTAGCTTGTCATCAGCCCCCGACAGTTTGGCAGTGTGGGGTTCATGGACGCCGACATACGGCTCAATGCCGACACCGCGAACGCCTTGGCAACCAACCTGGCAAAACTCGTCGAAGCGGCCCGCTTCCGCGTCAGCGACACCGAAAACGACCCGCTGGTCGCGCGGATCACCGATCATCTCGACCGGCCACTGCTCAACCTGCCGTCCGTGACCGAGACCTTCGGCGCCTGGCAGCACGTGAACATCCAACGCGGCCTTGACGCCTATCTGGCCGCGCACAGCCCGGACGCGGAATGGTTCGGTATCGCGGGCGCCGGCCGCAACCACCAGGACCTGGTGGACATGCTCACCGATGCCGCGCTGCGCGGGAACTTCCACCTCGGCGCGGTGGACTACCGGACGGTGGCGACCGGGCCGGATTCGGCGACCGAGGCGGTGCAGGTCGGTCTGGTGAACAGCGTCGCGCCGGACGGCAAACCGATCGTGGTCGGCGTACGCGGGCCCAACGAGTTCCGGCCCCCGCAAACGACATTGCACGTGATCGCCGCCGAGAAGGCCACCGCGACGGCGGCCCGGGACGAGATCACCCGGCTGATGAAGGAGCACAACGCGTTCCGCGGCGCGCTGTTGCAGTTCGATGTGAGCGAGAACCGGGGCAACGAACTACTGAGTTATCTGCACCGGCCGCGACTCGCTCCTGAGGACGTGATCCTGCCGGAGGGCACCCTGGAGACGATCGAGAAACACGTGGTGCGCGGCAGCGAACGCAACGCGGCGCTGATCGCCAACGGCCAGCACCTCAAGCGGGGCGTGCTGCTCTACGGCCCGCCCGGCACCGGCAAGACGCACACCGTGCGGTACCTGATGTCGCGGCTGACCGAGGCGACCGTGGTGGTGCTCTCCGGCCGGGCGATGCGCTTCCTCGCCGAGGCGTCGGCCGTGGTGCGCGGCCTGCAACCGGCGGTGCTGGTCATCGAGGACGTGGACCTGATCGCCGAGGACCGGTCCATGCGCCCCGGGTCCGGCCCACTGCTGTTCGAACTGCTCAACCGGATCGACGGGGTCGACGCCGACGCGGATGTCACCTTCATCCTCACCACCAACCGGGTCGAGGTGCTGGAGAAGGCGCTCGTGGAACGGCCGGGCCGGGTCGATCTCGCGCTGGAGATCCCCAAGCCGGGTCCGGCCGAACGCGAGCGGCTGCTGCGTCTCTACGCCAGGACCGTCGACCTTGATCTGCCCGATCCGAGCGAGCTGATCGCGGAGCTGGACGGGGTGACCGCCTCGTTCGTGCGGGAGCTGGTCCGCAGGGCGGTACTGCGCGAACTGGACGCCAACCCGGACGGGCAACGGGTTCGACTCGACACGGACACGCTGCGTGACACGCTTCGTGAGCTGACCGGGGAGCGCCAGGAGCTGACCGGGAGGATTCTGGGCGGCCGCTGAAACTCTCCGTGATTTTTTCCGGGAATCCGCGTAAGAGCCGTGTGCTGCGCTCGTCCCCCTCCGGCAAGCAGGTCGGACGTGACGGGGTGGAGCATGGAGCACATCGCGGGGCCGCAGGCACTGCGCGGCAAGCGTCGGGAGCGGATCGCGGCCGAGGTCGCCGAACGGTTCGCACGGGATCGGATGAGCGTGCACGAGCTGGCCAGCCAATTGGGCAGGCGGCCATCGGTCGTGCGCCGGTTGCTGGATGAGGCAGGTGTTCAGGCGGCAGGCACGCCGTGTGTCGGGATCAGCGAACAGGAGACCGCGCAGACGCTGGCGCGGCGCTACGAGGGCGGGGCCTCGATTTCCGCGCTGGTCAGGCAGACCGGCCTGGACAAGCGGGTGATCAGGGGCATGCTCAGCCGCCAGGGCGTCGCCCTGCCGGAACGGCATTCGCCCAGTGCGGAGCAGAGCGAGGAGATCGCGGCGCGCTACCGCGCCGGGGAAAGCATCAGGACGCTGGCGGCCAGCACCGGCTGCTCGTACGGCACGGTGCGCTCGGCGCTGCTGGCCACCGGGGTCGAGCTGCGGCCGCGCGGGTCGGGGGCCCACGCGATGCGCTGAGTACTTCAGCGTTCTAGGAGAACAACCACCGGACGAACCGGGCGATCCATGGGCCGGAGCGAGCGGGCAGCACGATCAGCTGCTCCTCCTCCGGCTCGATCGCGTCCGGGGCCGGTTTCCGGCGCGTGCCGGCACTGAGGTACTCCGCGTCCAGCCGTACGACCCGCCGCGCCGGCCGGGCACCATCGCGTGCCACTTCGGCGGCGGCCGGTGCCGGATTAATCGCTCGGTCCTGGCTGATCCCGTTCACGTCGTCGTCTCCCTCAGCCCTCGCGTTGCCGAGACGGCCGCTGGTGGCGACCCGCCCCGGCCGGGCGGAACAGTCGGGTATCGGAAATCGCGTCAGGGGACCACGATCGGTGGATCACCCGGGGATTGTCCGAAACCACACCACTACGGCTGGTAATAATGCCCGAGCTATCTTTCTTCCTCACCAGTGTGTGCGGCGACAAGCGCCTAGCGGCGGAAAAAAGACGCCGAACGGCGGTTGGCGCGGATCGCAAATTTAGAGAATTCTTGGTGCGTTATCCCGGTTGGCTCCACTGATTGACCAACCGATGTCACCCGTACGGCCGCAGGTCATCACCGCTGGTCAGCGATATCGACTCAGGTACGGACATTTACCTCGGCCAATCGTGGCCATCACTCGAATGGAGCAGCGGGAAACTGGCAGTCGAACATTGCGTGAGCGTATGAAAACACAGCGCCAACAGCAGAAGAAACGACGAAGTTCACCAAGAGCCGGTACCAGGCATCCTGACTCGGCGAACAGGAGGCTGCTGGCCACGCAGTACCTGACCGAACCCGACAGAGTCCCATTTTTCACTACATCGGGTGACTACCGGTAAATCACGAGATGCGCTCCAGCGCCCGTTTCGAATCAGCAAATCGCGAATACTAAAGAGGTGGCCACCGACTATCCTTGAGGTCCCTGCGGTACCAGACCCGTAAAAGTTAACGACCGTTGCTACACAACCTCGGGAGCGCTATCCAGTTCATGTTTCACCGACAAGCTCGGCAACCTGCCGGGAAACGTCGAGCAGAGCCGTGATCGGCGTTTAACAAGACGATCAGCAACTGCAGTTCGATGTCCGACAACTGACCGACTCACAGCACCCGCGCGGCAGATGATCGCCCGCGCCGCCCGGCAGCATCGCCTGCTGCCATCCGGCCGCGGGAGCCGGGATTAATCGCGCCGGCGTGGGCTGCGCCCAGCCAAGGAGTAGACCACATGAAGGGCTATGACCCCACCACCGCGTCCGGGATCTTTCCGGTCGACGCCTGGGAGTCATCTTTTTCCTGCGGACCCAACGGCGGCAACTGCGTCGAGGTGAACCTGGGCACCGAGGGACTTGTCGGCCTGCGGGACAGCAAGCTGGCGAAAGGCCCGGTGCTGGTGTTCGACGACGACGAGTGGCTCGCGTTCCTCAACGCCGCGGCCGCGGGCCAGTTCAACCGCTGACCGCGACGGCCGGAACCACGCCGGCGCCCACCCACGCGCCGGATAACGGGCCCGCGTCGCGTCGCGTGCGCGCACACGCCGACGCGGCGAGGGCTCGACGCGGCGTTTCGGGCACCAATCGCACCGTCCGCGTGGTTTACAGTGAATCTCCTACGAATCACCCGGTAGAAGTGGAGAACCGGTGCCCAGCACGGTGACATCTCGTCGTCGGCAACTCGGCAACGAGATCCGGCGTGCCCGGACCGCCGCTGGCATGACCCAGCAGGACGTGGCCAATCTGCTCGGCTGCGGCCAGGGGAAGATCAACAAGATCGAGATGGGCGCGGTGTCGGTCAAGATCGCCGATCTGAAACAGATGATCGAGGCGTTCAAGGTCGGCTCGGCGGAAGAGGACATGATGCTGGAGCTGGCCCGCTCCGGCAGCCAGCGCGGCCAGTGGTCGGGTTACCGATCGGCGGTGCCGCAGTGGTTTCGCACCTTCACCGATCTGGAGCCTGCCGCGTCGGAGATCCTGAGCTGGCACGGCGAACGCATCCCCGGGCCGTTGCAGTCCGAGCACTACATGCTCAAGCAGTTCAACGAGGCACGGGCCACCGACATCACCGGCCTGGTGCGCAACCGAAGGGACCGCAAGGAGGTGTTCGAGCAGAAACGCCCGCCGTACTACCGGTTCATCCTCGGCGAGGCGGCACTGCGCCGGATGCCCGGCGGCCCTGATCCGTCAGTCGCGCTCGATCAGGTTCAGCATCTGCTGGAGCTGAGCGAGAAGTACCCGCGCACCTACATCCACCTGTTGCCCTTCGACGCCAAGCTGCCACACGTGCCGAACGACTTCACGATCATGCGGTTTTCCGACGGTACGCAGGACTTCGTGTTCGTCGAGCACGTGGCGGGCGGACTGAACATAGACGACGAACGGGACTTCGAGCTGTTCGTGGACGCCTGGGACAGGCTTCGCGGATCGGCCCTGGAAACCGGCGATACGACAACATTCCTCACCAATCTCAGCGAACAACTCCGCGCCCAGCTCCCGTTCTGAATTATCTCCCGAACCGCTTCCGCGCCCCGCACGGCCTGGCTATGATTCGCCAGCGCGACAACCTTCCCTGGAAGGATCACCGACGTGAGTTCTGCCGAATCCGAGCCCGTCGCGATCGTGTGCGATCTGGAACGGCCCAATGTCGCCCGGGTTTACAACTACTACCTCGGCGGAAACACGAACTGGGCGATAGATCGCGAATTCGGCAAGACCGTGCTGAACCACTTCCCGCAGATGCGCTCGATCGCGATGGCGAACCGGTTGTTCGCCAACCGCGCGGTCCGGTACCTGGCCCGGCGCGGCATCAGCCAGTTCGTCGATGTCGGCTCGGGGATGCCGGCAATGGGCAACACGCACGAGATCGCGAATGAAATCGATTCACGATCTCGGGTGGTGTATCTGGACAACGAGCCTGTCACGGTCGCGCATTCGGAGCTGCTGCTGGAGCGCACCGGCGACCCGGCGCGGCATGCCGCGGTCAACGCCGACCTCCGCAAACCGGACCAGTTGTGGGCCCGGGTGGACGACGCGGGCGTGCTCGACCTTGAGCAACCCGTGGCGATGCTGGTGACCTCGGTACTGCACATCCGCCAGCTCGGACCGGACGGGACCGACGTCGGCGGGCAGTCGCTGGCACGGTGCCGCGAACTGCTCGCGCCCGGCTCGTTCCTGGTGCTCTCACACCTGACCGACGACGGCGTGCCCGAGCACAGCCGCGACCAGATCGGCGCGTTGAAGAAGCTCTACGACACCCAGAGCAGCCCGCTGATCCTGCGGTCGGCCGCCCAGGTAACCGAGTTGTTCGGCGATTTCGAACTCATCGAACCAGGGCTGACCTGGACGCCCGAGTGGCACCCGGAAGAAACCACCCGAACGGTACCGTCAATCGAGTTCGCCACCCCGAACGAGTCGGTGATCCGGGCCGGGGTCGGAAAAAAGCGATAGGCAAATCGCAACGGCCGCTCAGCCACTCTTTCGGGCGATTGTTTCCTGCTGCATTGCGTCGCGCCGTGCTGACCTGCGACAAGTAGGTAGCATTCACGCATCAGTAGTGGCTTAGTGCCTTTCCGTAACCGCCCACCAGGAAGAAACCGCGAATACTCATGGCGCAGAAAGTTACCGTTCAACTCGTTGACGACCTGGACGGCACCGCGAGCGATGACATCGAGACCCTGACTTTCGGTCTCGACGGGGTCAACTACGAAATCGACCTCAACGAAAAGAACGCCGCCAGCCTGCGGGACGGTCTGGCCGAGTTCGTGGCTTCCGCGCGGCGGGCAGGCGGCCGGGCCAAGCGCGGCACCGCGGCCAGCAGGCCGACCAGTTCCGGCCGGACCAAGGAACAGACCCAGGCGATCCGCAACTGGGCCAAGCGCAACGGTCACAAGGTCTCCGAGCGCGGTCGCATCTCCACCGCGATCACCGAGGCCTTCGAGGCCGCCCATGCCGGCGGCGGCCGGGGCAAGCGCGGCCGCTGACGGAACCCCGAACGACGGAGCCGGCACCGCTGGTGCCGGCTCCGTCGCATGTCACGACCGGTGCGGACCGGCTCGGACCGATTCAGCCGCGCTCCCGCCAGGCCATCACCGCGCACCACACCGCGACCGCGACCAGCGCGGAACCGACCACGAACGGCCACGCCTGCGTGTCGATCACGCCGAGGAACAGGTTCACCCCGGCCGAGCCGAGGAACACCGCGCCGAGGATCAACCAGACGGCCATCGGATGCCGTGGTCGAACCGAGAAGTCCTGGTCAGTACGCCGGATCATCCGGTGCTACCTCCCCTTACCGGTACCGGGGAGTATCGCCGTGGCGCAGGTCGCGGTTACCCGGCAAGACCCACGGTGAACAGTGTTTTCCTGCGCGTCACGGCGGCTCGCCGAACCGTTTCACGCCTGGTCCGCGCGCCCCGATCCGCTCCACCGAATGGCCTAATTGGGTCACGAATATATTGCGACGCAATTGATGTCGTTCCGATTACGCTACGAACACAAACCAACGCGAGCGGCGACCCGGTGAACATCGTGAGACGGCTCGGCGGAGAAACGGAACGAAACTCTGGGATTAAGGCGCCGCAAAGGTAGAGTGCGGTGACGAAGCGCAGGTAGGAAGGCGGCAGCAGGTGATTCCGGACGAGGGCGCCCGCGTGAATCGGGTACCGCGGTCGAGCCCGGACGTTACCGGCCGACTCGATCTGGCCCGGCCGAATGCCGCGCGAATGTACGACTATTACCTTGGCGGATCCGCGAATGTCGCGGTCGATCGGGCGGCGGCCGACGAACTGATCCGTTGCTTACCGGATACGGTGTTCACGGCTCGGGCAAATCGATCATTTCTCAGCCGGGTGGTCCGATTCCTCGCTCAGCAGGGGATCGACCAATTCCTCGACCTGGGCTCCGGCATCCCCACCGCGGGCAACGTGCACGAAATCGCCCAGGCGGTGAATCCCGAGGCCAGGGTCGCCTATGTGGACATCGAGCCGGTCGCGGTGAGCTACGCGCAGAAGCTGCTGCGCGACGAGAAGCAGGTCACGATCACCAAGGCGGACATCCGCAAGCCGAGCACCGTACTGGCCGCGCCGGGCGTGACCGACCTGCTGGACTTCACCCGCCCGGTGGCCGTGCTCGCGGTGTTCATCCTGCACTCGATGTCCGATGCGGACCGTCCGCTCGAGTTCATGGCCGAGTACCGGGCGGCCTGCGTACCCAGCAGTTACCTGGCGATCTCGCACCTGAGCCCGCAGACCTGGGATCCGCAGGAGATCACCCACAGCCTCCAGGTCTACGCCCGCACCCCGACCCCGGTGACCTACCGCGACCGGGCCGAGATCCTGCGCTTCATGACCGGTTACGACCTGGTCGAGCCCGGGTTGGTGCTGTTGCCGGACTGGCGGCCGGACGACCCGCCGTCCGAGCGGGACGCGCCCCGGGCCAACTCCTACGGCGCCGTCGGCCGCCTGACCTGACCTGCCACTGGCAGGAAAGGTGGGACATTCGTCATTGCTGCCATCTGAACCAGCCGCGACGATGAACAGGTGCCAACACGCGATGTCCTGTTCATCCTGTTCGACGAGGTGCAGAGCCTCGACGTGACCGGGCCGCTTGAGGTCTTCTCCGGAGCGGATCGGCTGGTCGAGGGCGCGTACCGGGTGCACACCGCGAGCGCGGGCGGTGCCCCGGTCCGCACCACCAGCGGCCTGCGCATCACGCCCGACGCCGACCTGGCGTCCGTGCCGGTCCCGCACACCGTCCTCGCGCCGGGTGGCCCCGGTTCGCGGCAGCCCCAGCCCGCGATCATCGACTGGCTGCGCCGGACCGGCCCGGAAGCGCAGCGGATCGTCTCGGTCTGCACCGGCACGTTCCTGCTGGCCGAGGCCGGGTTGCTGGACGGACGGCGGGTCACGACGCACTGGGGTCAGACCGCTCTGCTGGCCCAGCGCTACCCCGCGCTGTCGGTCGACCCGGAACCGATCTTCGTCCGCGACGGCAACGTCTGGACCTCGGCCGGCGTCACCGCTGGCATGGACCTGGCGCTGGCGATCGTCGAGGAGGATCTCGGCCGCGACGTCGCGCTCACCATCGCCCGCCAGCTGGTGATGTTCCTACGCAGGCCGGGCAACCAGACCCAGTTCAGCGCGCAGCTCCAGGCGCAGACCGCGCACCGCGCGCCCCTGCGCGACGTGCAGGCCTGGGTCGCCGAACACCCCGAGGCCGATCTGTCCGTGGACAAACTCGCCCAGCGCGCCGGTCTCTCGCCCCGCCAGTTCGCCCGCGCCTTCGCCGACGAAGCGGGCATTTCCCCCGGCCGTTACGTGGACAACGTCCGCCTGGAAGCGGCCCGCCGCCACCTGGAAGACACCGCGGCCGACATCAACCAGGTCGCCCGCGCCTGCGGCTATGGCACGCCCGAGTCCATGCGCCGCGCGTTCACCCGCACCCTCGGCGTCTCGCCCGCCGAATACCGGCGCCGCTTCAGCGCGGCCCACGTCTGATCAAGGAGACATTCGATGCAGATCGCGATCCTGCTCTTCGACCGGCTGACCGTGCTCGACGCCATCGGCCCGTACCAGGTGCTCAACAACTTGCCGGACAGTCAGGTGACGTTCGTCGGCGAGCGGAAGGGGTTGATCCGCGACGGAGACACCGGCCTCGGCCTGATGGCCAACGCCGAGCTGTCCGAGGTGCCCAGCCCGGACCTCATCCTGGTGCCCGGCGGCGCCGGGCAGAACGACCTGATGGACGACGGCCCGGTGCACGAGTGGCTCCGCGCTGCCGACGCCACCTCCACCTGGACCACGTCGGTGTGCACCGGTTCGCTGATCCTGGCCGCCGCTGGCCTGCTCGACGGTCGCAAGGCCACCTCGCACTGGCTGGCCGTCGACACCCTCGCCGACTACGGCGCGATCCCGACCAGGGAACGCGTTGTGGTGGACGGGAAGTACGTGACCGGCGCGGGCGTGTCGGCCGGGATCGACATGGCGCTGAGCCTGGTCGCGACCATCGCGGGCGACGAGTTCGCGCAACTGGTGCAGCTGGGCATCGAGTACGACCCGCAGCCGCCCTTCAACGCGGGCTCACCGGCGACCGCGCCGGAAACGCTCGTGGCGCGGGCGCGGTCCAAGAGCCGTTTCATCCTGCAAGGGAGCTGAATGGGATGGGCCCGACCTGGTTGCGGTCAAGTCGGGCCCATCCGTCCTTCCTGGGAAAATGGTCAGTTGGTGGCGAAGTTATTGAAGTCGACTTCGCCGGTGGTGCCGGAACTGTGCGAGGTCATGAACACGCCGACGTCCTGGGTGGCCGCGGCGCTGGGCACCGAGACCGTGTCGATCAACGTCCAGTTCACGTCGTCGGCCGAGTAGTAACCGGTGTAGCTGGTGCCGGACCGGACCAGCTTCAGCCAGCTCGGATAGGTCGCCGTGCCGAGCCCGGTGTTGTTCGGGGCGCTGTTGGAGTCGATCTGGCCGTCGCCGTTGGCGTCCCACTGGATGACGTAGCCGTGACCGGGTGCTTCGGCGAGGATCAGGTAGCCGGGTGAGGCGTTGGCGTTGGTGATGTCGTTGCGCACCATGATCCCGGCCTTGGCCCAGGCGTTCGTGTTCTGCTGCGCGGTGATCTCCACTGTGGCCACGGTCCCGTCCTGCTCGGCGCCCGGAGCGTAGATCGCGCCGTACTGGTTGGTCGCGCCGTACACGTCGCTGCCATCACCCCGGATGCCGAGCTGGGAACCGACCTGCGAGAACGTGCCGCCGTTGGCGGTGAAGGTCTTCAGCGGCGCCTGCACCGGCGTGCTGAGCGTGACCGGGTAGGTGGCCTCGCTGTGCTGCGGGAACAGCAGCCAGCGATAGTCCACCGCGGCGGTCACCGACCCGGTGCCGAACAAGGTGGTGGGCGGCGGCACCGTGACCTGGAACGTCGCCTGCACCGTCTGTCCACTCGCGACGAAGCCGAAGAACGTGCGCGAGGTCGGCGTGACCGTGTAACCGGCCGGCGCCGTGACGCTCACATCGACGCCGGTCACCGGCGCGGCCCCGTTGTCGGTGAACGATTCCGTGACCGTACCGGTGTCGAGCCCGGTCAGGGACAGCGAGGTGGCCGGCGGCACGAACGGGTTGCGCGCCGGGGTGATCCGGTAGAGCGCGACGCCGTGCGATGGCACGTTCGGATTGATGGCGCCGGTGGTTTCGGTGGCTTTGTGCGACCAGAGGTCGTCGAGCTGATAGTTCTTGCCCGCCGGCAATCCCAGAGCGGCGGTCGTGGTGGAGACGTTCTCGGCCGAGCCGCTGGTGTTGAACAGACCGACGATCACGTCGCCGTTCTTCTCGGTCTTCGCGAACACCTGCCCGGTCGGCGTGTTCACCACCCGCGAGGCGTCGATCGCGTCCTGATCCACGCGCAGCACCGCGGTGTTCTTCAACAGCGACAGGTCGGTCGGGTCGAGGTTGGTGAGGTCGGTGCCGAGGATCAACGGCGAGGAAGCCAGCGACCACAGGCTCATCTGGGTTTCGCGCTCGTCCAGGGTGAGGCCGTCGTTGCTGCCGTTGCCCAGTTCCAGCGAGTCGTAGTCGTTGAACGCGCCCGGTCCGCCATAGGGTTGCCAGTTGGCGACCTGGTTGAACCGGCTCGATATGTGCGACCAGTTGGTCAACGGGTAGCTGGCGCCGCCCGGCCCGCAGTAGCACTCGACGTCGCCGCCGGTGCGCCAGCCGTTGGAGTACTGCGCCCAGGTGGCCGCGTCCGCGATGTTCAGGCTGTTGGACAGTTCCAGGTGGATCGGGCGACCGGTGCCGCGCAACGCGTTCGACCAGGCCTGCACGTCCGGGATGTCCGGCGAGCCGACGCCGTCGATCTTGACGTAGTCGACGCCCCAGGACGCGAACTGCTTGGCCCACGAGTCGATGAAGGCCTGCGCGCCCGGCTTGGTGTAGTCGATGCCGACCATGCCCTTGCAGTTGTAGTTCTTCTCCGGGACCGACGGTTCGGCGATGTCGTCCGCGTGGTAGCTGGTGCCCTCGATCGCCGTGTTCTGTGCGACCGCCTGGGCCGAAATGCCTGGGGTCACGTACAGACCGAACTTCAGGCCGTCCGCGTGCACGTGGTCGGCGACGGCCTGGATGCCGTTCTCGGTGCCGGCACTGGGAAATTTCGAGGCGTCGATGGCCCAGCGGCCGTTGGCGTCGACGTCCGGTCCCTGGCTGCCGGGGCAGCCGTACCAGAAGTCGTCCACGTTCACGTACTGGAAGCCGGCCTTGGCCAAACCGCTGGCGCGCATGGCATCGGCCTGCGCTTCGATGGTGGCCGCGGTCGGGTTGTGCCGCACGAAGCTCCAGCTGCTCCACCCCAGTGCCGGAGTCGCGCCAACGCCGTTGTCCTCCGCGTTCGCCGTCGCGGTCGCGGCCACCAGCCCGCCCGCGACCATGGGTAATATCGCAAGCGCGGCAACGATTCCGCGCCGTGGTGCTCTCATGTGCCCTCCTTGAGGATGCCGAGGTGTTCGTTGTCCTCTTCGGTTTCCGGCGCGACGAGGACGTCAAGGCCGATGTCGGCGAGCGCTTCGAGTTGCTCGGCCGGTGCGCTGCGGCCGGTCACCAGCAGGTCCAGCTCCGTTGCCGCACATACGTGGGCCACGTCGACCGCGCCGAGTTTCGAGCCGTCGGCCAGCAGCACCACGCGCCGGCCGGCGCGCGCCATCCGCGCCTTCATCTCGGCCTCGGGCACGTTCACGTTGGTCACGCCGTGCGTCGCGTCGACCGCGCTGGCCCCGAGGAACACGATGTGCGGCCGGATCCGGTCGAACACGCTGCTGGCCATCGGATCGACCAGCGAGTGCTGCATCGGCCGCAACGTGCCGCCGGTGACCACCACGGTGATCCGGGGAATCGCGACTTCCAGCTCGGAGGCGATGCGCAGCCCGTTGGTGAACACGGTGAGCTGCTCGAACCCGCCGCGCCGGACCAGCGCGCGGGCCAGCGCCGCGGTCGTGGTGCCGACGTCGATCGCGATCGATTCGCCGTCCTGGACCAGGGCGGCGGCCGCGCGGCCGATCGCGGCCTTCTCCTGCGGGCTCTTGGCCGCCGTCTCCTCGAACGAGCGCTCGCTCACCAGCCGCCGGGTGGGAATGGCGCCGCCGCGCACGCGGGTGATCAGCCCGCGCCGGTGCATGGCGGCGAGATCGCCGCGGATGGTCACCTCGGACACGGCGAAGCGCTCGACCAGTTCGGCGACGCGCACGTACTCGTGCTGCCCGATGTAGTCGACGATCCGCTGTCTTCGGACCTCAGCGGGCGTATCCGACGCCGCGCTCAGCTGGTTCACAGTTGCTTCTTACGTCCTGGATCGTTTAACCGTCAAGACCCGTTGTTTGCCTTTCGGTTTCGAAAGCTCACTGCAAATCTTGTAAACGTTTGCAAGGTTCAACTGTCAACCGCCGCTGGTCGGCGGAGTCTTGACAGCAAGTTCGGGCACCCAGTAGAAAACGAGTCGGGTAATTTGTTAGGGATCTTACCTAAATGGCGCGCCAGGTATCCACACCATGGGAGAGCCCGCATGATCATGAAGGTAGCCCGACGTTCGCTGCTGAGAAGCTTGGCCGTACTGGCGCTGGCGTTCGCGCTCATCGCGCCGGCGACCGCCACCGCGGCCACGCCGAAGACGACCGATATGTCCACCGCGGTGGTGAACTCGATCATGAGCCGGTACCCGTCCGCGACCAAGCTGGGCGGCTGGGGCTATCAGGTCGGCTTCGCCCTCTACGGCGCCTACCTGGTCTACGAACGCACGCACAACCCGGCGTACCTGACCTACATCGAGAACTGGGTCGACACCTACGTCGACGCGAACGGCAACATCAACCAGAGCTTCAACAGCCTGGACAGCATGCAGGCGGGCAACCTGCTGGTGCTGCTCTACCAGCAGACCGGGCAGGCCAGGTACAAGACGGCGGCGGACAAGATCCGCGCCCGGTTCAACACCTACCCGCGCACCAGCGACGGCGGCATGTGGCACGCCACCAGCCTGCCCGGGCAACTCTGGCTGGACGGCACCTACATGTCCATGCCGTTCCTGCTGCGCTACGGCAACGAGTTCAACGACCAGGCCTACGCGCAGAGCCAGGCGGCCAGCGCGGTGCTGATCGACGCCAGCCACCTCCAGGCGCCCAACGGCCTGCTCTACCACGCCTACGACCAGAACCCGATCAGCTGGCAGGCGCCGGGAACCCAGCACTCGCCGGAGTTCTGGTGCCGCGCGATCGGCTGGTACGGCATGACCACCGTGACCACTCTGGACAACCTGCCGGCCACCGCGCCGCAGCGGCCGCAGATCCTGACCATCCTGCGCAACCTGGTCGCGGGCATGGCCCGCTACCAGGACCCGAAGACCGGGCGCTGGTTCCAGGTGGTCGACAAGGGCACCGTGTCCGGCAACTGGACCGAGACCTCGTGCTCGTCCATGTACACCTACGTGATCGACAAGTCGGTGAAGAAGGGCTGGGTCGCGCCCGGCTACCACGCCAACGCGGTGCGCGGCTATCTCGGCGTCATGGCGCAGGTCAGCAAGGAATCCAACGGCCTGGTGGACATCGCGAACATCTGCCAAGGCACCAACGTCGGCAACCTCGCCTACTACCTGGCCCGGCCCAGGAAGACCAACGACCCGCACGGCCTCGGCGCGTTCCTGGTGATGAACGAGGAATACAACGGCAACCCGCTCGCCTGAGTAACTGGAGCACGACCAATGGGCCTGACCCGACGAGGGTTTCTCGGTGCGGCCGCGGCATCTGCCGGGCTCGTGGTTGGCACATCTCCTGCCAACCCGGCCCCGGCGCCGCGGCCCTCCGGAACAACGGAATCGACCGTGTCGGTGAGCTGCACGGTCAACGGAACAGCCGAGACGCTCTCCGTCGATCCGCGCGTGACGCTGCTGGACGCGTTGCGCGAGCGGCTGAACCTCACCGGCACCAAGAAGGGCTGCGACCGCGGCCAGTGCGGGGCGTGCACGGTGCACGTCGACGGCAGGCGGGTGCTGTCCTGCCTGATGCTGGCCGCGTCCGTGAACGGCAGGCAGGTGACCACGGTCGAGGGCCTGGCCAACGGGAGCACGCTGAACCCGGTGCAGCAGGCGTTCATGGACAACGACGGCATGCAGTGCGGTTTCTGCACGTCGGGTCAGGTGATGTCGGCGGTCGCGCTGATCAAGGAAGGGCACGCGGGCAGCCAGGACGAGATCCGCGAGTGGATGTCCGGCAACATCTGCCGCTGCGGCTGCTACTCCAACATCGTCGACGCGGTCACCCAGGCCGGTATGTCGTTCAGGACGGTCTGATGCGCCCCTACACCTACGCGGCCGCGACCACTCCCAGCCAGGCGATCGGCCTGGCCACCAACGCCTCGGCCTACCTGGCCGGTGGCACCACGCTGGTCGATCTGATGAAGCTCGACGTCATGGGCCCGTCCTCGGTGATCGACATCAACGCGCTGCAGCTCACCGGGACCACAGTGGACAGTGCTGGCCTGCACATCGGCGCGCTGAGCCGGATGAGCGACATCGCCGCCGACCCGAACGTGACCGGCGCCTTCCCGGTGCTGGCGCAGGCGCTGGAGGCATCGGCGTCGCCGCAGATCCGCAACATGGCCTCGATCGGCGGCAACCTGTTGCAGCGCACCCGCTGCGACTACTTCCGCGACCCGAACACGCCGTGCAACAAGCGCCAGGCCGGTTCGGGTTGTCCGGCCCAGAACGGCGCCAACCGCACGCACGCGATCCTCGGCACCAGCACCTCCTGCGCGGCAACCCACGCCAGCGACCTCGCCGTCGCGCTGATTGCCCTGGACGCGTCGCTGACCGTGCAGGGCAGCAGCGGCACGCGCCAGGTCGCGCTGGCCGACTTCTACCAGTTGCCCGGCAGCACGCCGAGCATCGAGAACACCCTCAAGATCGGCGAGCTGATCACCGAGGTCACCGTGCCGCCACTGGCCTGGGCCACCAACTCCACCTACGTCAAGGTCCGCGACCGGTCCTCCTACGAGTTCGCGCTGAGTTCGGCCGCGATCGCCGTGCAGCTCAGTGGTAGCACGATCAGCGCGGCACGGGTCGCGGTCGGCGGGGTCGGCACCATTCCCTGGCGGCTGCCTGCCGTCGAGTCCGCGCTGGCCGGGTCGACCGCGAGCATCGCGAACTTCACCAAGGCCGCTGCCAACGCGGCGACCGGCGCGAAAACGCTGTCGCAGAACGGGTTCAAGGTGACGCTGGTGCAGCGGGTGATCGTGCGGGCGCTGAGCGAACTGCTGGGGGTCACGTCATGAACAACTCCCCCATCGGGTCGGCGACCACCAGGGTCGACGCGCGGCTGAAGGTGACCGGCGGCGCCCTGTACGCGGCCGACAACAACCTGACCGGCCTCTGCTACGGCTACCTGATCCTGAGCACGATCGGCAAGGGCACGATCAACTCGATGAACACCGGCGCGGCCACCGCCTCGCCAGGCGTGCTCGCCGTCTACACGCCGTTCAACCCGCTCAAGCTCTACGCCTACGGCGGCGACGAGAACGACGAGTTCACCCCGCCGTTGCAGGACAAGAACGTCCGCTACTACGGCCAGGTGATCGGCCTGGTCGTCGCGCAAACGTTTGAGCAGGCGCGGGACGCGGCCGAACTGGTCACCACCAGCTACTCGGCGCAGACCCCGGCCACATCTTTCCCCGGCGCGGCAAAGGTCTCGGCGGCAACGGTCTCACAGACCTACACCACCTCGATGGTGCACCACCACGCCATGGAACCGCACGCGACCGTGGCCAGCTGGAGCAGCGGCCACCTGACCATCTACACCGCGACCCAGGGCACCCCGCTGGTGGTGAGCCGGATGGCGAACGCGCTCGGGGTGGCCAGCGGCAACATCCACGTGATCAACCCGTACGTGGGCGGCGCCTTCGGCGGCAAGTGGGGCAACTGGGCCCACACCCCGCTCACCGCGGCGGCGGCGAAGGCGCTGAACAAGCCGGTGAAGACCGTGCTCACCCGCGAGCAGGTGTTCACCGTGGTCGGGCATCGCCCGATGACCAGCCAGACCGTCACCATCAGCGCGTCATCGGACGGCACGATCAACTCGCTGACCCACAACGGCACCGCGAGCAAGTCGAACTCCAGCAACTTCACCGAGGGCCCGTCCTCGCTGTCGAACCTGGTGTACGCGGCGGGCAGTATCACCACCAGCAAGAGCACCGTCGATCTGGACATCCCGGCGACCACGATCATGCGCGCCCCGTCCGAGGCGAACGGCTCGTTCGCGCTGGAGTGCGCGATCGACGAACTCGCGGCGTCGCTGAACATGGATCCGTTGGCGCTGCGGCAGAAGAACTACGCGAACACCGTGCCCAACGGCGGCAAACCGTGGTCCAGCAAGCACCTCGCGGAGTGCTACACGACCGGCGCCAGTGCCTTCGGCTGGTCCAAACGCAACGCCAAACCGGGTCAGGTGCTCGACGGCGACTGGTATGTCGGGCTCGGCATGTCGACCGCGATCTACCAGGCCAGCCGTAGCAATGCCACGTTGAAGGTCCGGCTGCGCTCGGACGGGACCGCGCTGGTGGCCGGGACCGGCTCGGACGCCGGCACCGGCCAGGCCACCGTGTTCGCGATCCTCGGCTCGGCCGCGCTGGGCATCCCGGTCGCCCAGGTCAACGCGCAGCTCGGCGATTCGAGCTTGCCCACGGCCGCGAACGCGGGTGGTTCGTCGTCGACCGCGAGCAACGGCAGCGCGGTGGCGATCGCCGCCCAGGCCGCGATCACCGCGTTGATCCAGGCCGCGATCAGCACCTCCGGCTCACCGTTCAAGGGCAAGAGCGCGGGCAGCGTGACCTGGAAGAACGGCAACCTCACCTCGGGCAGCACCACCATCGGTTTCGGCCCGCTGCTGACCAAGATGAACATGGCAGGCGTGGAAGCGACCGGTACCGCGAGCAAAACCACCACCTCCGGCTACAGCTACTACTCCTTCGGCGCGCACTTCTGCGAGGTGCGGGTGAACAAGTGGACGGCCGAGCCGAGGGTGTCGCGGCTGCTCGCGGTGATCGACGCGGGCACGATCGTGGACAGCAAGACCGCGCGCAGCCAGATCATGGGCGGCATGATCATGGGCATCGGCCAGGCGCTGATGGAGGGCAGCGTGCTGGAGACCAGCGGGCGCATCGCCAACGCCAGCCTCAACTCCTACCTGCTGCCGGTGAACGCGGACCTGCCGCACATCGACGTGACGTTCCTGAACTACCCGGACACCAAGTTCACCCCGGTCGGCATGCGCGGCATCGGCGAACTCGGCATCATCGGCGCGGCCGCCTCCGTCGCCAACGCGATCTACAACGCGACCGGCAAACGAGTGCGCAGTTTGCCCATCACAGTGGACAAACTGCTGTAAGAATCGCCCAGTGAACGATGACTGGGAAGACACAGCGGACCGGCTCGCCCAGGCCGCCGTCACCGACGGCGAACCGACCAGGTGGTTCGACGAGCTGTATTCGGCCGGTGAGCGCGGCGAGGTCAGCATGCCGTGGGACCGGGGCAACGCCAACGGGCTGATCACCGCATGGGTCGACCGGCACGAGGGAGCAGGCGCGCGGGGACTGGTGATCGGCTGCGGGCTCGGCCGCGACAGCGAGTACCTGGCCACCCGCGGCTATGCGGTGACCGCGATCGACGTCGCGCCGACCGCGATCAAGACCGCGCAGGAACGCTTCCCCGACTCGGCCGTGCACTACCGGGTCGCCGACCTGCTCGACGCCCCAGCAGATCTGCGCGGCGCGTTCGACCTGGTGGTGGAGAGCTACACGGTGCAGGCGCTGCCGCCCTCGGTGCGCGCGCGGGCGATCGAGGCGGTGGCCGGACTGGTCGCGCCGGGCGGCACGCTGCTGGTCATCGCCATGGTGCTGGCCGAGGACGAGCCGGTCACCGGACCGCCCTGGAAGATGTCCCGCGCCGACATCGACGCGTTCGCCAAGCACGGGCTGGATCCGGTGCGCCTCGAGGAGGTCGACAGCGAGTCGGGTTACCCGCACTGGCGGGCGGAATTCCGGCGTCCGGCAGACTAGGCGCCCGTGACGGGAACTGTGCTGGTCCTCGGTGGCCGCAGCGAGATCGGGCTGGCGGTCGCCGTTCGGCTGGCCAGGCGCGGACATCGCGACTTCGTGCTGGCCGCGCGGCGCAGCGCCGACCTGGCCGATGAGCAGGCGGCGCTGGAGGCGGCGGGCGCGACCTCCGTGACCACGGTCGAGTTCGACGCGGACGAGGTCGGCGACCACAGCCAGTTCCTGGCCGACATCCGCAAACAGCACGGGCCGCTGGACGTGGTGGTCACCGCGTTCGGCATCCTCGGCGACCAGCGGCGCGCCGAGATCGACACCGCGCACGCGCTGGAAATCGTGCACACCGACTACGTCGCGCACGTCAGCATGCTGTCCGAACTGGCCTGCCTGCTGCGTCAGCAAGGGGAAGGCACGCTGATCGTGTTCTCGTCGGTCGCGGGCGTGCGGGTGCGGCGGGCCAACTACGTGTACGGGTCGGCCAAGGCCGGGTTGGACGGGTTCGCCAGCGGGCTGGCCGACGCGCTGGCCGGCAGTGGGGTGCGGTTGCTGCTGGTCCGGCCGGGTTTCGTGATCGGCCGGATGACCGAGGGCATGTCGCCCGCGCCGCTGTCCAGCACGCCGGATCAGGTCGCCGACGCCACCGTCGCCGCGTTGGCCAAGGGCAAGGGCGAGGTCTGGGTGCCGGGCACGCTGCGGTTCGTGTTCGCGGCGTTCCGTTTCCTGCCGCGCGCGATCTGGCGAAAAATGCCGCGTTAGTTCGGGTTGGTTACTTGGCTTTCGCCGCATCGACCGCTTCGCGGGACGCGAGCACTTCTGGCATCCGGCCTTCCAGCGTCTCGATCAGGTCGAGCAGCTTCTCGGCCAGCACCCGGCCCAGCGGGGTGAGGCTGTAGTCGACCCGGGGCGGGATTGTCGCCTGCGCCTCGCGCAGCACGAAACCGTCGCGCTCCAGCGCGTGCAGGGTCTGGGCGAGCATCTTCTCGCTGACCCCGTCGACCTTCCTGCGCAGCGCGTTGAACCGGAACGTGCCATCCATCAGCGCGGCCAGGGCCAGGATGCCCCAGCGGCCGGTGATGTGCTCCAGCGTCTCGCGGGACGTGCAGGCCCGCGCGAACACGTCGAAGACGAGCTGGCCGTGCTCGTCGACCGCAGGCGGAACAACCTCAGTCATGACATCCACCATACCTCGACGCAGCACGAACCATAGTGGCTGTACTCACCTTTTCGCTGGTACTGCGCCCGATCAGCTCAACCCTGCTACGGAGAGTAGCTGCTTCATACGGCCGACCGCCAGGTCCGGATCGGTGAACAGACCGGCCCGGTCGGCCAGCACGAACACCTTGGCCAGGTGCGGCACCGACCGGGCGCCCTGCGCGCCACCCACCATGAGGAAGTGGTCCTGGTGGCCGGTGAGCCAGGCGAGGAACACCACCCCGGTCTTGTAGTGGTAGGTCGGCGCGGCGAACAGCGACCGGGACAGTTCGACCGTCGGCGCGAACAGGGTTTCGTAACGCTCGGTGTCGCCGTTGTCCAGCGCGCGGAGCGCGGCGGAGGCGACCGGCGCGATCGGGTCGAAGATGCCGAGCAGCGCGTCGCTCCCCTCGGCGATCAGCTCGCCGTAGTTGAAGTCGTCGCCGGTGTACATGCGCACGCCGTCCGGCAGGGCCGCGCGCAGCGCCCGTTCCCGATCCGCGTCCAAAAGGGACAGTTTGACGCCGTCGACCTTGCTCGCGTTGGCGCGCAACAGTTCCAGCAATGTCCCGGTGGCCACGTCGAGATCGGCCGAACCCCAGTAGCCGGACAGCGCGGGCGCGAACATCGGCCCGAGCCAGTGCAGGATCACCGGCTCCCTGGTCTGCGCCAGCAGCTTCCCGTAGACGCTCAGGTAGTCCTCCGGCGACGTCGCCGCCGCCGCGAGCGCCGGGCTGGCCATCAGGATGACCTGCGCCCCCGCCTCCTCGACCAGCGCGACCTGCTCCTCGTAGGCGGCAAGCACCTGCGCGAGACTCGCCGGTCCGCTGAGCTGGTCGGTGCCCGCGCCGCAGGCGATGCGCGCGCCGACCGCCTTGGCTTCCGCGCCGGAGCGGACGATCAGCTCGCGCGCGTTCGGCCAGCCCAGCCCCATGCCACGTTGCGCGGTGTCCATCGCTTCCGCGACGCCGAAACCCAGCGACCACAGGTGATGCCGGAAGCGCAGCGTCGCGGTCCAGTCGACCGCCGAGGTGGAATCCGCATGCGGATCGGCGACGACATGCGCGGCCGCGAACGCGACCCGGGAGGCGAACGGCGCCGAATCCGCCGGCAGCGGTCGGCCGCCGACGCAGTCGTAGTCGCCGATGCCGGGCAGCCGGATGGTGCTCATACGGTCAGGTCCGGAATGGTGACCTTGCTGCCGTTGCGGGCGGATTCCATGGCCAGCTCGGCCAGTTGCACGCCGCGCGCGCCGGCCAGCAGGTCCCAGGGGAACGGCGTGTCGGCGACCACGTGCGACAGGAACGCCTCCCACTGCGCCTTGAAGCCGTTGTCGAACTCGGTGTTGTCCGGGACTTCCTGCCAGTCCGCGCGGTAGTCGTGCGCGGTCGGCAGGTCCGGGTTCCACACCGCTTTCGGCGTCGCCGCGCGATGTTGGGCCCGGCACGACCACAGCCCCGCGACCGCGCTGCCTTCGGTGCCGTCCACGTGGACCTGCACCAGCTCGTCGCGGTTCACCCGGGTCGCCCAGGAGGACCGGATGGTGGCGAGCACGCCGCCGTCGAGTTCGAGGATCGCGTAGCCGATGTCCTCGGCGGTCGCCGGATACGGCTGGCCCTGCTCGTCCCAGCGTTGCGGGATCGCGGTCGAGCCGGTCGCGTAGATCGAGCGGACCGGCGCGACGATGTCCTCCAGCACGTAACGCCAGTGCGGGAACATGTCGCTGATGATCCCGCCGCCGTCTTCGGCCCGGTAGTTCCAGGACGGCCGCTGCGCGGGCTGCCAGTCCCCCTCGAACACCCAGTACCCGAACTCGATCCCGACCGAGAACACCCGCCCGAAGAACCCGGCATCGGCCAGCCTGCGCAGTTTTCGCAGGCCAGGCAGGAAAAGCTTGTCCGCGACCACCCCGGTCCGCACGCCGCGCGTGTCGGCGAGGCGGGCCAGGTGCACGGCGCCGGCCAGGGTGGTCGCGGTGGGCTTCTCGGCGTAGATGTGCTTGCCCGCCTCGATGGCCGCGATCACCGCGGGCTCGCGGGCGCTGGTCAGCTGGGCGTCGAAGTAGATCTCGATGTCGTCCTCGGCAAGCGCTTTCTCCAGCGACGTGGTCCAGCGGGTGAGGCCGTGACGCTCGGCGATGTCGCGCAGCTTGTCCTCGTTGCGCCCGACCAGCAACGGTTCCGGCCACAGCAGCGTGCCATCGGCCAGCCGATATCCGCCCTGTTCCCGGATGGCCAGGATGGAGCGCAGCAGGTGCTGGCGATATCCCATCCGACCGGTGACACCGTTCATGGCAATGCCGATCGGGGTCCGCGACACGCTCAACTCCTCCAAAACTGGGAACGCGCTTTCCACCGGCTAAGGTACGTAGGTGCCAGCAAGCAAGTCAAGAGCGGCCCGGCCGGAGCCAGGACCGGTCACCCTGCAACACGTCGCGGACACCGCGGGCGTGTCCCGGGCGACCGCATCACGCGTGCTCAACGGCAGTTCGCGCATTGTCGGCTCGGAACTCGCCGAGCGGGTGATGCGCGCCGCCCGCGAACTGCGCTACGTGTCCAACGCGCCGGCGCAGGCCCTGGCCCGCTCGCGCACCACCGTGGTCGGCATGATCGTGCACGCGGTCGACGACCCCTACTTCGCCGCGATCGCGGCCGGCGCGATGCGTGTCGCGGCCGAACACGACCTGCTCACCATGCTGGCCAACACCTTCCGCGACCCGGAACGCGAGATCGACTACGTCGCCCGGCTGCGCGCCCACCGCGCCCTCGGCCTGGTGCTGGTCGGCAGCGGTTTCACCGACGCCGAGCTGTCCGGGCGGCTGGCCGAGCAGCTGTCCGACTTCGTGGAGACCGGCGGCCGGGTCGCGCTGGTGCGCCACCAGTCGCTGCCCTTCGACACGGTGCTGCCGGAGAACCGGCGCGGCGCCGCGCAGGCCGCCGAGTTGTTGCTGGCGCTCGGTCATCGCAAGATCGGCATCCTGAGCGGGCCCGAAGGCCTGACCACGGTCGAACACCGGCTCGCCGGTTTCCGCGACACGTTGCACGCGGCCGGGCGCGACGTGCCCGACGACGCGATCGTCACCGCCGACTTCACCCGCGACGGCGGCTACGCGGGCATGCTCGAACTCAACCAGCGTCACCCGGACCTGACCGCGGTCTTCGCGCTCAACGACCCGACCGCGGTCGGCGCGATCTCCGCGCTGCGCGAGGAAATCGGCAAGTCGGTCCCGCAGGACGTGTCGGTGATCGGCTTCGACGACATCCCCACCGCGCAGGACGTGACCCCGGCGCTGACCACGGTCCGGCTGCCGCTGGAGGAGATGGGCGAGCGGGCCATGCGGCTGCTGCTCGAACCCTCCGACCGAGGCCCGCGCACCATCCGCATCAAGGCCGATCTGGTGGTGCGTCAGTCGACAACCTCGGTGACATAGCGCCGGGCCATCGTGGCGAGCACCTCGTCACCCGGCGCGGCCCAGATGTCGGCGTTGAAGATCTCCACCTCGATGTCACCGGTGTACCCGGCGGCGTCGACGGCGCGGCGCAGCGCGCGGAAGTCGATGTGCCCGTCGCCCATCATGCCCCTGGCCAGCAGCGGATCGGCGGGCAGCGGCAGCACCCAGTCGCACACCTGGAACGACAGGATCCGCTCCCCGGCCCGCGCGATCGCGCCGAGCACGTTCGGGTCCCACCAGATGTGGAACGCGTCCACGATCACCCCGGCCGCCGGAATGTCCTCGGCGATGTCCAGCGCCTGGTCCAATGTGGACAGGACCGCCCGGTCGGCGCAGTAGATCGGATGCAGCGGCTCCAACCCGAGCCGAACGCCCGCGTCGAGTGCGTAATCGGCGAGTTCGCCGATGGCGTCGGCGACCTGCGCCCGCGCGCCCGGCAGGTCTCGCGATCCCTCCGGCAGCCCGCCGACCACCAGCACCAGCGTGCCGGTGCCGAGCGTGGCGGCCTCGTCGATGGCCCGCCGGTTGTCCTCGATCGCGGCGCGCCGCCTGCCGGGTTCGGTCGCGGTGAAGAACCCGCCCCGGCACAACGACGACACCCGCAGCCCGGCGGCGTCGACCAGCTTCTTCGCTTGGTCGACGCCGATCTCCGCGACCGGTTCGCGCCACAGCCCGATGGCCGGAATGCCCGCCGAGACGCACCCCTCAACCGCCTCGGCGACACTCCAGCGCTTGGTGGTGGCCTGGTTGAGCGAGAGCCGGGCCAGCCGCGGATCACCAGGTTCCGGGGTGGGAATGGTCGCGGGAGCACCGCTGGGTACGTCGACGGCCACGGACCACCTCCGGGTTGGGAAAGCGCTATCCAACCCTAACCCGCGAGGTACTTCCCGAACCAGCCCGTCACCGCAACATCCACGATCGCGGCGTTCGGGATCTGCGGCGCCGGCTCGGTGCCCGGCCGTTCGGCCAGCGGATGCTCCAGTCCGGGCACACTCACCAGCTCCGCGAGCGGCAACGCCTCGGCCAGGGCCAGCGCGTCCGCGCGCAGCTCCGGATGGTCGAGTTCGCCGGAGACCACCAGCACCGGGACGTCCGCGAGGTCCGGCGCGCGGGCCACGAAGTCCAGCCGGTCCGCGGCGTGGCGCGCTGCGTCGGTCCAGGTATAGGGGATGCCCATGCCCTGCTCAACGATGTCGGCCACCGACCGGGCCCGAATCGCCGCGTTCAGCAGCGCGCCCGCCGCGATGGGCACCGGCGGCTCGGCCAGCACCAGCGACGCGACCGCCCCGCCCATCGATCCGCCGACCACCCCGATCGGCCCGTCCGCGATGTCGAACCGAGCGCGGATCTCGGCCAGCGCCGCCGGAAACTCACCCGCCGCCTGCCGGACCAGGTTGTCGATGTAGCGCAACACGATGTCCTCGCGAGCCAGTTCCACGATGGCTTCCTGCCCGTTCGGCGCGGACCGCGTCCCGCACATCGGCAACCCGAGAAACACCCGCCAGGCAGGGAGATCCCGCATCGGCAACGCCGCGGCGAAGGCCGCGTCGGTGCACGGCGCGTCGAGCAGATGCCACGCGATCACCAACGGCGCGGGCGGGCCAATCGGGGTGGTCGGCGGCAGCGCGGTGAACGGAACGCCGGCGGCCACCCCGGAAATTGGTTCGGTCATGCGGCGAACATTAACGATTTCCGTTGCGGCAAAAGACGTTGTCCGCGACCGGCGAAGAGTGTTCGCTCAGCGTGAACGCGGACGCTCGCCGATGTACACCCCGACCGGCCGGAACCGCAGGCCAGGCTCGCGGTACTCCTCCATCGCGTGCGCGATCCAGCCGACCGTGCGGGCGACCGCGAAGATCGCCTCGCCCGCGTCCGGCCGCAGCCCGTGCTCGTGCATGAGCACGGCGATGGCGACATCGACGGTGCCGAAGGTCCGCTCGCCGAGTTCGGCGCTGATCGCGTCGGCCGCCGCCAGCGCGGGCGAACCGGGATTGGCCGCGCGGAGCAGGTCGAACACCAACACCGCGCGCGGATCGCGGTGCTGGTAGACGCGGTGCCCGAAGCCCGGCACGCCACCGCCGGCCCGCAGCCGTTCGGACAGCGCGCCGACCGGATCGGCCAGCGCCTCGGCCAGGAACCGGTAGACCTGGGTGCTCGCGGTGCCGTGATAGTGCCCGTCCAGCGCGCCGAGCCCGGCCGACACCACCGCGTACGGGTGCGCCCGCGCGCTGGCCGCGACCCGCGCGGCCACCGTCGACACGGCCAGATCGTGATCGGCGAGCAGGATCAACAGCGCGTTGAGCAGGCCGGGTGGTTGCGGCCGCTCGGTGAGCGCGGGCCAGAGCCGGTCGGCCAGCGAACCCGGTTGGACCGTCGGCGCGACGCTGTCCACCAGCACCGCGAGCAACGTGCGGGCCGCCCGCGTGACCGCCTCCGGCGCGAGGTCGAACCGCAGCGGGTCGGCCGCCCCGGCCACCGCGACCGCGACCCGCAGCTGATCGGTCAACCGGGCCGACGCGGGCAACGCGGCGATCGCGGCACGCACCGAGTCCAGCAACGCGGACGGCGCGGTGAACCGTCCCGGGTCGGCGAGTTCGCCGGTCCACAGCAGGTTGGCGACCGCCTCGGCGGAACTGCGCACGGCGAGGTCGGCGACGCGACGGCCACGGAAGTACAGCTCGTCGTCGGCGAGCAGCGAGAGGCTGGTGGCGACGTGTTCCAGCGGACTCACCGGCCGCCTGCTCTCCCGGCCGCGCCCAGCCAGCCGCGACACCTCGCCTTCCGCGAACAGGCTGCCGCGCTTGCCCGGCACGCGATTCAGCAGACCTCGGCTCACGTAGGCGTAGACCGTGGCCGGTTTGACTTCCAGCCTGCGCGCCACCTCGGCGGTGGTCAGGTAACGCTCGTCACCACTGGCCGCCATGACCTGGCCTTTCCTCGCCGATATTGACTGAATCAATATTGACGATAGTTGATTGCCGGTCGCACAGTTGCCATATGGTCAAAGGTGACGAGCTGATCGAAGTCCCGGCCGGGTTGCGCAAGGTCGTGGTGACCGACACCGAACTTGGCGACGTGCGCGGCGATGAGGGCTTCTACCACTACCGCCAGTACTCCGCGATCGATCTTGCGCAGACCCGCACGTTCGAGGACGTCTGGTTTCTGATGTTCGAGGGCCACCTGCCCTCGGCCGCCGAGCGGGCGGCGTTCGCGGCGGAACTCACGCCGCTGCGTGCCCTGCCCGCCGAACTCCGCCCGGTCCTGCCCGCGATCGCACTGGCCGGGCCGAGGTTCAATCCACTGGCCGGGTTGCGCACCGCGCTGTCGCTGCTGGGCGCGACCCGCAACCTGCGACCGTTGTGGGACACCGACGCCCGGCAGCACCGGCGGGACGCGACGCTGATCTGCGCGGTGACGCCCACGATCCTGGCCGCGCTCTACCGGATCCGCGCCGGTCTGGAACCACTGGAACCGCGCGAGGATCTGGATTCCGCGGCCAACTGGCTGTACCTGATCTCCGGCGAAGTGCCCGATCCGAAGCGGGCGCGCGCGGTCGAGCAGTACCTGATCGCCACCATCGATCACGGCTTCAACGCCTCCACGTTCACCGCGCGGGTAGTGGCCTCGGCCGGGGCCGACGTGGTGTCGGCCATCGCCGGGGCGATCGGCACGTTCTCCGGGCCGTTGCACGGCGGTGCCCCCGACCGTGCCCTGGAAGGGCTCGACGAGATCGGCAGCATCGACAACGTCGACGACTGGGTGCGGGACAAGGTCGAGCGCGGCGACCGGATCATGGGCTTCGGCCACGCCGTCTACACCACCGACGACCCGCGTTCGCTGATGCTGCGCGAGATCGCCCGGGGCATCGGCGGCGACCTGGTCGAGTTCGCGACCACGGTCGAACAGCACGTGGTGGACGTGCTGGCCGAGCTGAAGCCGGGCCGCAGCCTCTACGCCAATGTGGAGTTCTACGCCGGCGTCGTCATGGAGCTGTGCGGGATCCCGCGCTCGATGTTCACGCCGACGTTCGCGGTGAGCCGCGTGGTCGGCTGGTCCGCGAACATCCTGGAGCAGGCCGCGGGAGGCAAGATCATCCGCCCGTCCGCCCGCTACGTCGGCCCGGCCGCGCCGCAGCCGGTCGGCTAACGCAGGTAGGCGAGCTGAGCATGCCCGGCGAGGTACCCGTCGAGCAGCCTGCCCGCCACGTTGACCGAGTCGACCAGCGGATGCAGCGCGAACGCGCGCAGCGCCGAACGGCGTGAGCCGGACACGGCCGCCGCGATGGTGGCCCGCTCGGCCGCCTTCACGCTGGACACCAGACCGGCCTGGTGCGGGTCCAGCGGCGAGACCGACAGCGGCCGCGCGCCGTTGCCGTCCACGAAGCACGGCACCTCGACGATCGCTTCACTGTCCAACCCGGACAGACCGACGCTGTTGCGCACGTTGAGGATCATCGTGGTCGGCCGGTCCTCGGCGATGGCCCGCATCAACGCGAGCGCCATCTGGTCGTAGCCGCCGCCGTCCAGATCGACGGTGTCCCGTTCCTCGTCGCGCGCTTCGGCCATGTAGGTGGCTTCGCGCTCCGCGCGGGTGCGTTCCCACACGGTCAGAGCGGGACCGCCCTCGCCGACCTCGCGGTAGAACCGGTCCTGCTGGTTGAGCAGGAACTCGCCCCGGGTCTGTGCGGCCTCGGTCGCCGCGGCAATGGTTTCCCTGGTGAAGTAGTAGTAATACAGGTACTCGTTGGGCACCGAGCCGAGCGTGCGCAGCCACTCCGTGCCGAACAGCCGGCTCTCCTCGAACGAGCGGTGCGCGGCCGGATCGGCCAGGAACCTCGGTAGCTGATCGACCCCGTTCACCTCGACCCGGCGCAGCCAGCCGAGATGGTTGAGCCCGGCATAGTCGAAACGCGCGGTCTCCGGATCGATGCCGAGGGTGGCGGCCACCCGCCTGCCCAGGCCGACCGGCGAGTCGCAGATGCCGATCACCCGGTTGCCCAGTTCCGCCGACATCGCCTCAGTGACGAGTCCGGCCGGGTTGGTGAAATTGATCAGCCACGCCTGCGGCGCCAGCCGCCTGACCCGGCGCGCGATGTCCAGCGCGACCGGCACGGTGCGCAGGCCGTAGGCGATCCCCCCGGCCCCAACGGTTTCCTGGCCGAGCACGCCCTGGCCCAGCGCGACCCGCTCGTCGATGGTGCGCCCGGCCAAGCCGCCGACCCGGATCGCGGAGAACACGAAGTCGGCGCCCGCGATCGCGTGGTCCAGATCCGTACTCACGCTCACCGTGGGCGCGTCCGCGACGCCTTCGGCGAGTTCGCTCAGCACGGAGCCGATCACCCGCAGGCGCGTCCCGTCCACGTCGTGCAGGTGCAGTTCGGTGATCCGGTTCGAACCGTGCTGATCGAGCAAAGCCCGGTACACCAAGGGAACCCGGAACCCGCCGCCGCCGAGAATGGTCAGTTTCACCGGTTGAGCATACGATCTGCCGGGTGGAGCAGACGCAGGCAGGCGACAACGAGCCCGAAGTCGATGTGTTCGTGTCCGGGCTGCTGTTCTTCGACATCGTGTTCACCGGCTTCAACCAACCGCCAAGTCCCGGCACCGAGGTGTGGACGGAGGGCATGGGTTCGGGGCCTGGCGGCATCGCCAACTTCGCTGTCCCGTTGCGACGGCTGGGCCTGCGCACCGCGCTCGCCGCCGCGTTCGGTCCGGACGTCTACGGCGAATACTGCTGGGAGGTGCTGGGCGAGCAGGAAGGCGTCGACCTGAGCCGCTCGCGTTACTTCCCCGGCTGGCACTCGCCGGTCACCGTGTCCATGGCCTACCAGGAAGACCGGGCCATGGTCACGCACGGACACCGGCCACCGATCACACCGGACGAACTGATCGGCAGGCCACCCCGTAGCCGCGCCTGCGTGGTCAGCCTGGACTCCCAGCACCAGGACTGGATGCGGGCCGCGCACGCGCAGGACAGCCTGGTGTTCGCCGACGTCGGCTGGGACCCGTCCGAGGCGTGGCGGGCGGACGTGCTGGAGCAGTTGCGGTTCTGCCACGCGTTCCTGCCCAACGAGACCGAGGCCATGCACTACACCAGGACCGACACGGCCGCGGCCGCGCTCACCCGGCTCGCCGAACTGGTCCCGGTCGCGGTGATCACCAGGGGCGGGCACGGCGCGCTGGCCGTGGACGGCCGCACCGGCGAGTCGGCCAACGTGCCCGGCCTGCTCACCAACGCGCTGGACGCGACCGGGGCGGGCGACGTGTTCGGCGCCGGGTTCGTGGTCGCCACGCTGGCCGGGTGGTCGCTGGCCGACCGGCTGCGCTTCGCCAACCTGGCCGCCGCGTTGTCGGTCGCGCACTTCGGGGGCGCGCTGGCCGCGCCCGGCTGGGCCGAGATCGCCCAATGGTGGCAAGGTATCCAGACCAACCCGAGGGCAGCCGAACTGCGCCACCAGTACGCGTTCCTGCACGACGTGCTGCCCGCCGACGTCGCCCGGTTCGCCCGCCGCGCCCCGGTCACCATTGGCTTCGTCGACGACAACGCGGCCAGTTAGCGCTTCATTGGGCGTTTCTTCTCGGATGCACAGGGTTTGCTCAGCTTCGCCGCGCATTCTTGACTCAGCGGCGGCGAAGGAAGCCGCCCAGATGAGCGGGAGCAGCGATGTCCGAGGAAAAGGCGACACCGGAGAACGCGACACCGGAGCAGCCGGCTGAGTCTGCTCACCCGGGCCCGGAAGGCGCGGACGAACCGACCGTCCAAGCGCCCGTACAGGGCGAGGTGCCGCAGGCCGCAGCGCCACAGGCCGGTGCGGTACCGCCCCCGGGAGCCGTGCCGCCGGGTCAGGGTTACTACTACCCGCCGGGCGTGCCGATGCAACGGCCGCAGGGCGGGTTCGGCCGGTTCGTGCGGCACCGCGCCACCCAGATCGTCGCGGCGGCGGTGCTCGGCCTGCTGGTCGGCGGCGGCACGATCGCGCTGGTCGACGACGCCTCCGGCGGTCCAGGCGCAGGTCACCACCACTACATCGGCAACTACGGCTCCGGGCACGGCAACTTCGGCCCCGGCCAGGGCTTCCGCGAAGTACCGAACGGGAACTAGGCACGCGCCCCGCAAAATGGCCGGATGACACCGTTTCGCGATGTTGACCGGCTATCCTGCGGGTCTGTCCTGTAGGCCGACGGCCGAGGAGAACGCCGTGAGTGTCGGTACCGGAGCCAGTCCCAGCGTCAGGCCCGCCCTGAGTGCCGAGGCGATGATCGCCGAGGCGCGCAAGGCGCTCTGGGTGATGGTGGCCTTCCTGGCCGTGCTGTGGATCCTGCAGATCTTCAACGCGATCGACAACTACGGCATCACCGCAGGCCACGGCATCGTCACCCGGGACGTCGGGTCGCTACCCGGCATCCTCACCGCGCCGTTCCTGCACGTGAGCTGGGCGCACATCGAGGCCAACTCGGGCCCGCTGTTCATCTTCGGGTTCCTCGCGGCCTATCGCGGGGTCAAGAAGTTCCTCGGCGTCTCGGTGCTGATCATCATCGTCAGCGGCTTCGGCGCGTGGCTGATCTCGCCGGTCGGCGTCAACACGGTCGGCGCCAGCGGCGTGATCTTCGGCTACCTCGGCTACGTGCTGGTGCGCGGCATCTTCGACCGGCACCGTATCGACATCGTCATCGGCCTGGTCATGGCGTTGTGCTTCGCCTACGAGTTCACCGCGCTGCTGCCGCAGAACGACGGCGTGAGCTGGCAGGCGCACGTGTTCGGCTTCGCCGCGGGCATCGTCGGCGGCTGGTTCTTCCGCGAGAAGCGGCGCAAGCAGCCCAAGGCCGTCGAAGGCGCCTCGGTGACGCCGCCGCTGTTCGACCCGGCCACCACCCTGCTGGAGCAGCCCAAGCAGCCCTGACCCGGTCACCGCGCTATTCTTCGGCGCATGGCGGAAAACGTTGCTGACGAACGGGCCAATGCCTGGGTGCCCGCCAATGTCGACCTCGACCGGCCGAACGCGGCCAGGGTGTACGACTACTACCTCGGTGGCGCGCACAATTTCGTCGTCGACCGGGAATTCGCCCACGAGCAGAAGAAACGCCTGCCCGATGTGGACCACGTCGCGCTGATGAACCGCCGCTTCCTGCAACGCGCCGTGCGCGAACTCTCCGCGCTCGGCGTGCACCAGTTCCTCGATCTCGGTTCCGGCATTCCGACCGTGGGCAACGTGCACGAGATCGCGCAGCGGGTCGATCCGCAGGCCCGCGTCGTGTACGTGGACTACGAGGCGGTCGCGGTCGCGCAGAGCCAGTTGTTGTTGGAGGACAACGAGTTCGCCGACATCGTGCCTGCCGACATCCGCGAGCCGGAGGTCGTGCTCAACCACGAGATCACCAACCGGCTACTGGACTTCAGCCGGCCGATCGGCGTGATCATGTGCACCATCCTGCACTTCATCTCCGACGAGAGCGATCCGGAGCGGATCGTGGCGACCTACCGGGACGCGCTGCCCTCCGGAAGCTATCTCGCCATTTCCCATGGCACCACCGACAATCGCCCGGACCTGCAAGCGTTTGGCGACGCCTACAAGAAGACCGCGAACCCGGTGACGCTGCGCCCGCGCGATCGCATCCTGCGCTTCTTCGACGGGTTCGAGCTGATCGACCCGGGCCTGGTGTTCACCCCGCAATGGCGCCCGGAACACTCGTCCGAGGTGGGCGACGAGCCGGAGAAGTCCGGCGTGTACGCGGCCGTCGGCCGCAAACCCTGAGTCATACCAACGCAGAACGGCCGGGCGGAGTCCGCCCGGCCGTTCTGTTTTACCGGATCAGCCGCCGTAGCAGGCGAAGACCGCCAGTTCCGGCACGAACTTCGCGGCGTCCACGGTGCCAACGCCGGAGGCGAGGTCATAGCCGCGGCGCGCGTCGAAGCCCTGCACGGTCTGGAGCTTGCCGTCCTGGGTGAACGACACGGTGTTGTTGCCCGACGTCACGTCGACCAGGCCGGGCGCGTGCATCGCCGACATGGTGTAGAGGGCCGGGTTGATCAGGCCGACCGAGTGGTGGGCGAACTGCGCGGTGAGCGCGATGATGCCGGAGAACAACGGCGTCGCCTCGGAAGTACCGCAGGTCGGGTACCAGCCGGCCGGCTGACCGGAGAAGCTCTGGTACACGTTGACCGCGCCGTTGCAGGCACCGCTCATCGAGATGTCCGGCACGCCACGCTGGTTGCCCACGACATTGGCAACGCCATCCTGGTAGTCGGGCCGGTTGAAGATCACCGACTTGCCGCCACCGCCGGACAACGGGTTGGGCCCGTCGTTGCCGAAGATGTAGTTCTGCGTGTTCTTGTCGTAGGTGTCGTTCCAGACCACGTCCGGGCTGGTGTGGTTGCCGCCGGCGTCCAGCTTGAGCTGGGTGCCACCGACCCCGGTCACCAGCGGGTCGCTGTCCGGCCAGGACGTCACCGCGTTCGGGTAGAGCGTGCTGCCGTCCGCCTCGGCGTCGGCCGCACCGCTGTCACCGGACGCCGCGAGCACCGTGACGCCCTTCTCGGCGGCGTCGGTGTAGGCACCACGCAGCGCGAGCAGCGACTGCTTGCTGGGGAAGGTCTCCTCGGTGGCGCTGAAGCTCTGGCTGATCACCGACGCCATGTGATGGTCGATGACGAACTTCTCCGCAGTGACGATCTCCGGGAAGCCGGTGGTGCCCTCGGTCTCCGAAACCGGTGTCTCGACGAGCAGGATGTTCGCCTTCGGCGCGATGGTGTGCGCGTATTCGACGTCCAGTGTCGTTTCACCGGCCCAGCCGACCATGTCGGAGTTGGTGGGGTCCCAGGGCGGGACCGCACCGGCGGGCTGGATGACGGTCAGTTTCGGCGACGGCAGGCCATAAGCCGCGTCGAAGGTGTTCAGGTCCGCCTGGATGGTGGGCGAGCCGAACGAGTCGACAATGGCGATGGTCTGCCCCTGGCCTTCGGTGCCGTGCTGGAACAGCCGCGGCAGGTCGTAGGCCTGCTGGATCTGGGGCGCGCCGTAGCAGGCGATCTTGAACTGCGATTCGCACTGCGCGGTCGTGGGCGGCGCCGCCTGCTGGAAACCCACGTGGCTGGCCGTCGGGTGGATCTTCACCAGATCCGGTGAGAAGGCCAGCGGCGCTGCCGCCGCGACGGAGGTTTGGGCCGCCGTCACGGC
>DATFHN010000211.1:0-63613 GCA_035248365.1 Pseudonocardiaceae bacterium
GAGGGTGGTGAGTTCGTCGAGTTGGCCGCGCAGGTCGGCGTGGAGTTCGGCGGTGTCTTGGGGGGAGAGGGTGGGGGTGTCGGGTTTGCTGGCGGCGATCAATAGTTCGAGGTTGGTGCGGAGGCTGGTGAGGGGGGTGCGGAGTTCGTGGCCGGCGTCGGCGACGAGGCGGCGTTGTTGTTCTTGACTTTCGGCGAGGGCGCCGAGCATGGCGTTGAAGCTGGTGGTGAGGCGGGCGAGTTCGTCGTCGCCGGTGACCGGGAGGGGTTGGAGGTCGCCGGTGGCGACGCGTTCGGTGGCGGCGGTGAGGCGGGCGACGGGTCGCAGGCCGCCGGTGGCGACGGCGGTGCCGGCGAGGGCGGCGACGACGATGCCTGCGCCGCTGATGAGGAACAACACCAAACTCAACCGGCCGAGAATGGACTTCTCCGCGTCGAGCGACTTCGCCACGACCAGCGCGGTGCCTTGCGCCGTCGGCAAAGCGACCGAGACGACCGCATAATCGCCTTCGACGCGTTCACTGCGCACCAACTGATCCGACGGGACGTCGTTCTGTTTGGCGACGCCTTTCTCCGGCGCGCCGATCAGCGAATTCGGCACCGTGAGCGTGTAGGCGCTGTGATCGATGTTCTTCAGCTGCGCCTGTTTGCCGTTCTCGTCGATCAGGCTGATCCGCACGTTGCTGAACGAGTTGTCCGACGGCGGCGTGAAGGTGACGCCACCGGTGAAGTCGTTGTTGTGCGAACTCTCCGCGGCCGCGATCGCCTCGGACAGCAGGTTGTCCTGCGCCTGTTGATAAAGGCTGTGCCCGACGGTGAAATACGCGCCCAGCGACACCAGGGCGACGGCGCCCGCGACGCAGATGGCGGCGAGCAGCGTGACTCGCGCGCTCAGCGAAATACGCCTGGGCCGCTCGATTTTTTCGCCGCCGGTTTCCGGAGTCTGCTCGGTCGTGCTCACGGTGGGGTCTCGCGCAGCACGTACCCGACGCCGCGCACGGTGTGGATCAGCCGGGGTTCACCCTCCGCCTCGGTCTTGCGCCGCAGGTAGCCGACGTACACCTCAAGCGCGTTGCCGGAGGTCGGGAAGTCGTATCCCCAGACGTCCTCCAGGATCCGGCTGCGGGTCAGCACCTGCTTGGGGTGGGCGAGGAACAGTTCGAGCAACGCGAACTCGGTGCGGGTCAGGCTGATCAGCCGGTCTCCCCTGCGCACGTCGCGGGTGCCCGGATCGAGTTCGAGGTCGGCGAAGCGCATCACCGGGGTGGCGTCGGCCAGCGAATCGTTCTCGGTGGTCGCCCTGCGCAGCAGCGCACGCAGCCGGGCGAGCAACTCCTCCAGCGCGAACGGCTTGGGCAGGTAGTCGTCGGCGCCCGCGTCGAGACCGGCGACCCGGTCGGACACGGCGTCGCGCGCGGTCAGCACCAAGATCGGCAGATCGTCGCCGGTGCTGCGCAGCCTGCGACACACTTCGAGGCCGTCCAGCCTCGGCATCATCACGTCGAGCACCACCGCGTCCGGGCGCTGCGCCTCGATCTGCTCCATGGCCTGCACGCCGTCGCTGGCGAGTTCGACCTGGTAGCCGTTGAACTGCAGCGAGCGCCGGAGCGACTCGCGCACGGCACGGTCGTCGTCGACTACGAGGATGCGCATGCGCTCAGTGTCGCGAATCGTCCTGAGACGCGCCTGAGAGGGTCGGAAGAACACCCGGTGGGATGATCACGACGTGCCCGGCGCGGTCGGCGCGTTCCAGCTGCGCCACAACGCGAGCAGGCGGATGGCGACGACGAGCGCGGACGCGAGCACCACGATCGGGCCGGAGGGCAACCGCAGCCAGGCTCCGACGACGACCACGATCGCACCGGCCAGGGCAGCGAGCGCATAGATCTCCCTCCGCAGCACCAACGGGACCTGGCGCAGCAGCACGTCCCGGATCGCCCCGCCGCCGATGCCGCTGGTCATGCCGATCAGGCAGGCGGTGTAGGACGGCGCGCCGAGGCTGAGCGCGGTGGTCGTGCCCGCGGTGGTGAACAGTCCTAACCCGACCGCGTCGGCCAGCACCATCGCCCGACGCAACCGGGCGACCTGCGGGTGGAACCAGAACACGGCGAGCGAGGTGACCGCGGGCACCAGCAGGTTGGGCCAGCTGCGCAGACTGGACGGTGGGTGCACGCCGAGCAGCACGTCGCGGATGACGCCGCCACCGAGCGCGGTGGTCAGGCCGAGCACCACCACGCCGAACACGTCCAGCCGGGCCCGGGCGGCGGCCAGCGCGCCGGACGCGGCGAACACCGCGATACCGAGCAGGTCGAGCACGGTCAGCACGAATCCGCAGCGTAGAGACCTTCCGCGCGGAAGGGGCGCCGACGCGCTCAGCCGGCGGTCGGCGGGTCTACGTGGAACGAGCTGAGCAGGGACCGATGTCCCTCCGGGTTGGACAGTCCGGCGAACAACGCGAACAGCGCCTCCTGCGCCTGCCTGCGCGCCAGCGCGTGGTCCTCGGCGTTGGCGATCACCAGCGCGGCCTCGATCAGCGCGCTGAGCATCAGCTTGGCCAGCACCTCGACGGCGTCGGTGACCAGTTCCCCCTGTGCCTTGGCCAGTTGCAGGAAGTCGATGAGCAGGCCGAGGCCATGTTCCTGTTCGATCTGCCGCCACTTCTGCCAGCCGAGCACGGCGGGCGCGTCGATCAGTCCGATCTGGATGACCTCGGGTCGTTCGCACGCGGTGAGAAACGTGTCCAGCGCGCTCACGACCGGTTCCCCGGCCCCGGTCATCGACGCCCGGATCTCCGCGCCCAGTTCGCCCTCCAGTTCGACGAACACCGCTTCGAACAGGCCCTGTTTGTCCTGGAAATGGTGGTAGAGGGCGCCTCGGGTCAGTCCGGCCTCGGCCACGATCTCCCCGGCGGGCACGGCCGCGTAGCCGTTCTCTGCGAACAGTCGCCGTGCCGTGGCGATCAGCGTCGCCCTGGTCGCCTTCGACCGGTCCTGCTGACGCTGCGGCACTGCGACCTCTCCGGCCTCTCTACGTCACCCGCTCTGCGGCGAACTCCACGACCAGCCGCGCGAGTTCGGCCGGTTGATCCTCGGAGATGAAGGTATACGAATCCGCGACGGTGACCAGCCGGGCGTCCGGGAGGGTCTTGGCCAGCCGCTCGCTGAGCCGGGGCTTGAAGATCTTGTCGTCCTCGGCCCGCACCAGCAGGACGGGCTTGGCGAACGAACCGAGCGACTCGGCCGCGGCCAGGGTGTACTTCTTGTGCACGCCCGCGATGAACCTGGTCGCGTCGCGGCGAATCTCGGCCGAGGAGCCCACCGGGCGGATGTAGGAGTCGACGATCTCGGCCGGAATGCCGCGTTTGGCCACCCAGCCGAAGGTCACCGGCAGACGTTGCGCGAACGGCAGCGGCAACAACTTGCTCATCAGCCAGATCGCCCCGGGCATCCGCGCCAGCGTCGGCAGCGGCGTGAACGGCTGCGGGAAGAACTCCTCGAACGCGTCGCACGGGGTCAGCACGACTCGGCCGAGCCGCCGCGGGTGGTTGGCCATCAGGATCTGGGTGATCGCGCCGCCGGTGTCGTTGGCGACCACGATGACGTCGTCGAGGTCGAGCGCGTCCAGGAACTCGGCGATCAGTTTCGCGATGCCGGGCGGGGTCAGGTCGGCATCGGGTGACATCGGCACGTGATGCGCGCCGAGCGGCCAGTCCGGCGCGATGCAGCGGAACCCGGCCTCGGCGATCGCCGGGACGACCTTGCGCCACAGGTTCGAGTTGACCAGCAGGCCGTGCACGAACACGACCGGCGGTCCCGAACCGCGTTCGTGGTAGGAAACCTCGCCACCGGGCAGACGAACAGTGTTCGTCGTGCCAAGGGATTCGTCGGGCACGTCAGCCTCCTCGGGGATGGTGTCGTCCCCGAGACAAAAACATACATGCAGTATGTATGTCAATGCATGGCCGCTCCGGCCCAGGTCAGAAGGCGTCCGCGAGCCGGACCTCCCCGGTAGCGCCGTTGTGCAACGCGTCCAGCAGCGCGGCCTGCGCCGGGTCGCCGTCGAGCAGCCCGAGCCTGCGCAGCGCCGCGGTGCTCGCCGAGCCCGCGTACCACGGCCCCAGCCCCTGGCCGTTGATCCGCACCGCGCCCGAGCCACCCGGCTCGCAGCGCACCCCGGCCTCGTCCACGACCAGGCGATGCCGGCCCGCGTGCCACGGCGCGTGCGCGTCGGCGATCTCCAGGTCGACGGTGAACGGGCGGAGCAGCGCGGCCGTCGGCCACCCGCGCGCCGCGACCGCGGCCGGGAAGTCGACGACCCGCAACATCCACGGCTGGAACCGGGCCTGGTAGCGCATCGGCAGCGGCAGCAGTTGTCGACACGTCGTCATGTCGAGCACGCGCACCGCCGCCTGTTCCAGTTGGCCGGCCCAGGACCCGATCGCGCCGAGCAGGCCTGCCGCGGTGTCCGCGTCGGTGGCCACGAACTCGTTGATCACCAGCACCTCGTTGCGCGATCGCTCACCGGCCAGGTAGCCGCGCACGCGGCCATCCGCGTCGACGGCGACGTCCTTGATCGGGCCGATCAGCAGCTCCTTGGCATGAAAACCATTCGCGCGACGGTCCAGCATGCCGTCGATGCCGATCGCGACCTCGCGATACGCCTCCAGCATTCCGGGTAGGTCGTCATCGGTGGCCGGGCGGAGGTCGATCCGGGTCTTGCCGAACCTGAGCAGTCGGTCGATCCGCAGGTCGAGCCATTGCAGGACGCCCACCTGCTCCCAGCCACGGCCGCGGTAGAGCTCCGGGACGGACGGGTAGAGGGCGGAGACGCACTGGCCGCTCTCGCGCATCGCGGCCAGTGCCGCGTCCAGCAGCGCCGAGGCGACGCCACGACCGCGCGCGTAGGGCGTGACCGCGACGCTGGCCAGCCCGCCCATGGGCACGGCGACCCCGCCGAAGAACTGGGCGTGATCATAAATACGGAGGAACCCGCACGGACCGGCAGGCAGCTCGGCGACGAATCCGCGCCAGCCGTCCAGGGGCATCGATGCCCAGGTCGGCCCGCCGAACGCGACCGAACGCAGCGCGTTCACCCAGTCCTTGTCGGCCTGCTCGAAATCGCGTACCGCGACGGTCATGCTCCAGCTCCCCTTCTCCGGTCAAACCGCAGGTTAGAAGGTCCGGCCACATGAGGCACCATGCAGCGGTGACCAACACAGCGACCGACTCCGCCGCCGGCCTGTACGAGACGATGTTCCGGCGCAGGGATACCAGAGCCGAGTTCACCGGCGCGCCCGTTTCGCCCGACACACTGGACCGCATCCTCACCGCCGCGCACGCGGCACCGAGCGTCGGGCTGTCCCAGCCGTGGGATTTCGTGCTGGTCAACGACGAAGAGACCAGGACCGCGTTCCGCGATCACGTGCACGCCGAGCGAGAGACCTTCGCCACCTCGCTCGACGCCGACCGGGCGCGGACCTTCGCCAGGATCAAGGTCGAGGGCATCCTCGAATCGTCACTGGGCATCGTGGTCAGCTACGACCCCAGCCGCGGCTCCCCCGCCGTGCTCGGCAGGCACGCGATCGCGGACGCCGGCCTCTACTCGGTGTGCCTGGCCATCCAGAACCTGTGGCTGGCGGCGACCGCGGAAGGTCTCGGCGTCGGCTGGGTCAGCTTCTACCGCGAGGAGTTCCTGCGCGAACTGGTCGGCCTGCCTGCCGCATTACGCCCGGTCGCGTGGTTGTGCGTCGGCCCAGTTCAGCAGCTGCCGACCGTGCCCGACCTGGAGCGGCATGGCTGGCGAAACCGGCTGCCGCTGGCCGATGTGGTGCACCACGGACGGTACGACCCGATACGGGGCCACTAGCCCAATCAGGCGATGTAGCCCCCGTAGCACGGTACGAGCGTCGATCAAGCCCGGTAATCTGCGTAGAAAGCGCGAGCCGCGCCGGTCTTGACAAGCTCGATGACCAGATCGGGGCCGCGGGTCGGGTTGTCCTGGCTGGTGCGACCGGTGGGCTGGGAGCGGCGAAACCGAAGTGGAGCAAGAAAAACCGTTGGCCACGGGAGGGCTGCCCGAGGGCGACCGGGAAGTACGCCGGTTGCTGGAGGCTGGCCATCTCAGCGACGCGAATTTCTTGCTGGACAAAGTGGTCGGCGCGCCGGTGGACGACCCGCACGACCGGGCGTCGACGCTGATCAGCAGGGCGATCACCGCCTGGCGGCTGGGCCGGATCCCGCTGGCTCTCGAACTCGCCGCGGAAGGCTGGACCGACCTTTCCGCGCTGCCGCAACAAGGTTCGATGGTCGCCAGCAGCATCAGCCAACTGGGTTACCTGCTGGAAGGTCTCGGCAACCACCGCGCCGCAGTGGAAACCATGCGCACCGCCGTACGACTTGCCCGCGAGGCAGGCGAAACCGGGGTGCTTGCGGCGTGTTTGCAGCGGCTGGGCGGACTGTTGAATTTCCGCGCGATGGACGGTTCCGCCGAACAGGCGCACGCAATTTTTGAGCAGGCGCGCGCATTGCTGGCCGAAGGGCTCACCCTCCAAGCGGACGCGCGCATGCATCGCGGCCTGCTTGGCGCCTATGGGCGATCGCTGGCCGGGCTCGGCGAACTGACCGCGGCCGCGGAGGCGGGCAGGCAAGTGCTGGCACTCGGCACGGAAGCCGAAGACCTGTGGGCGCAGGCGGTCGGCGAATGGGTACTCGCCACCGTCAACCGCGAACACGGAAAACTCGAGCAGGCCCGGACCCTGGCTGCCCGAGCCGTCAGCAAGGCCGAGCGGATCAACGACGCCTCCATGCTGATGCGCTTCGCCCAGGATCTGGCCGACATCTGCTCCGCTTTGGACGATCCGTTCGGCGAAGCGGAAGCCTTGCGCCGCACCGTTTCCGCCGCCCGCGTGGCCGCCGACACGTTGCGCGAAGGACTCGCCCAGGCACTGGAACAACGGCGCCTCGCCGTGCAGGCGCAACGCCTCGCCACCGCAGCGCAGGAGGCCGCGGCTCGCGACCCGTTGACCGGACTCGCGAACCGGCTCGGCCTGGAGAGCAGCGCCCCCGCCATGCTCGCCAACGCGCGCCGCGCCGGCCGCACGCCATGGCTGATGCTGGTCGACGTCGACTGGTTCAAGAATGTCAACGACGACGCCGGGCACGCGGCGGGCGACGCCGCGCTGCGCGAGATCGCCCAGCTGCTGCGGCACGAATGCCGCAGCGAAGACCTGGTCGCGCGGTGGGCGGGGGACGAGTTCGTGGTGCTGCTCGGGGACGCCAGCAACGACAAGGACGCCGGCCCGATCGTCGCCGAACGAATCCGGGCCGCGGTCGCCGGCCACGACTGGACGACGGTGCTCGGCTCAGCCCTGCAACCCACCGTTTCCGTCGGCGTGGCGTCCGGGCCCGAGCGGCTCGATGACCTGTTCGCCGCCGCGGATGTCGTGCTGTACCAAGCAAAACGCGAAGGCCGCAACCGAGTCGCCGTGTATCAGGACGTCACCGACATCAGCCAGTTCGCCACCTGAACCCAGGAAACCCTGAATCAGCCCGAAAAACGCGAATCCAATTTCAAGATCAAAATCTCCACAACCCCCACCCATTCCCAGGGGGAACGGCCCTGCTCCAGCCTACCCGCCTATGATCATGAAACCAAACGCGATGGGCTCGGCTGTGGACAATTCCGAGCCCTGTGGACAACCGCGCACGGCAACGCGAAACGATTACGCGATAAGGCCGCCCCGGTAGGCGACGAGCGCCGCCTGGACCCGGTTGGCCGCGCCGATCTTGCCGAGCACCGCGGACACATAGCCCTTCACGGTCGCTTCGGACAGATGGAGGGTTCCGCCGATTTCTGCGTTCGACATGCCCTGCCCGATCAGCGCGAGCACCTCGCGCTCCCGGTCGGACAGCACGGTCAGCAACCGGCGCGCCGGTTCGGCCGCCCGCTCGCCGTTGGCGACGGCGGCGAGCACCCGCGCGGCCACCCCCGGGTCGAGGACCGCCCCGCCCCTGGCGAGGTCGCGCACGGCCTTCACCAACTGGGCCGGCTCGGTGTCCTTGAGCAGGAAGCCGCTCGCGCCCAGGCGCAGCGCCTCGCTGACGTAGTCGTCCACGTCGAACGTGGTCAGCATGGCAACGGCGGGCGGATCGGGCAGCGCGCACAATCGGCGCAGCGCGGTCAGGCCGTCGGTGGTGCGCATACGGATGTCGAGCAGCACGACCTGCGGACGGTGGCGGCGCGCCAGGTCGGCGACGAGCATGCCGTCGTCGCACTCGGCGACCACCTCGATGTCCTCGGCACTGCCGAGGATCATCCGCAGGCCCGAGCGCACGAGGTCCTCGTCGTCGGCCAGTATCACTTTGATCACTACACGCCTCCCCGATAGCGGCGTTTTACGTGCCGTTTTGTCCTGGTATGTCACCAGGACACCGGTACTTGGAAAAAATCATCTCACCATGCGACCACTCAGGTACGTAGCGGAGCCTCCACCAGGCCCATGGACCACTCGGGGGAAGAAAACGTGAGGGACTTTCGCGTAACCCTACTGAGGCGTAGCGTGACTCGGCGCACACTCTCGGAGAGGAGCATCTGGTGATGACCAGACCCGTTCGAAAGCTGAGCCTTTTAGCGGCACTGGTCGCGGTCGCCACCGGCGTCGCCTTCGGCGTCACCGCGCCCGCCAATGCCGCGCACAACCCGCGCACCAGCACCGCCTACGCGGCGAACGACTACTGCGACGGGCAATGCAGCGACATCCTCCCGCCGGGCGAGAACGGCAACGCCACGCTCGCGGACATCCTGGCGAACAAGGCGTTCGGCACGGCGCCCGCGCACACCGCAGACCAGCTCAACACCTACGGCAACCTCGCCGACAACTATCAGAACCTCACGAACTCGACGATCGACAACTACTTCAACGACTCGTCGTTCGGCGTGCCGCCCGCCAACGTGGAGAGCACCATCTCGCCGCGCAGCGACGTGACGATCATCCGTGACAAACAAGACGGCATTCCGCACATTTACGGCACCACCCGAGCCGGTACCGAATACGGCGCGGGTTACGCGGCGGCGCAGGACCGGCTCTGGCTGATGGACCTGTTCCGGCACGTCGGCCGAGGCGAGCTGACCAGCTTCGCCGGTGGCGCGGTCGCCAACCGGCAGCTTGAGCAGACGTTCTGGGCCGCGGCTCCCTACACCGAGCAGGACCTGCAGAACCAGGTGTCCACGATCGCCAACAGCGGTCCGCAGGGCGCCCAGGCCATGCAGGACATCACAAACTACGTCGCGGGCATCAACGCCTACATCACCCAGGCCTACAACAACCGCACCTTCCCGGGTGAGTATGACCTGACCGGACACATCAACCCCATCACCAATGCTGGCTCAATAGCGCCATTCGGCCCAACCGACCTGATCGCGATCGCCGCGGTCATCGGCGCGCTGTTCGGCACCGGCGGCGGCGGCGAGGTCCAGTCCGCGCTGGTCAAGGAGGCCGCGGACGCGCAGTACGGCGTGACCAAGGGCGATGCGGTGTGGCGCTCCTTCCAGGAGGAGAACGACCCAGAGGCCGACCTCACCCTGCACGACGGCCAGAGCTTCCCGTACTCGGCGAGCCCGGCCAACCCGCAGGGCGTCGCCATGCCGGACGCAGGCTCGGTGACCCCGCAGCAGGAGGTCTTCGACCCGACCGGCTCGGCGACCAGTAACAGCGCCACCCCGGCCAGCAGGCCGGACGCCCAGGCAACGGACGCCACCAGCACCCCGCAGGTCCCGGTGTCCAACGACCTGCCGCGCGACAAGAACGGTTCGCCGAACCTCAACTCGGTCAAGGGCATCTTCAACAACGGCGTGCTGCCGGGCAACCTGTTGTCCGCCAAGCACGGCATGTCCAACGCGCTGGTGGTCTCCGGCCAGTACACCGACGACGGCCACCCGATCGCCGTCTTCGGTCCGCAGACCGGTTACTTCGCGCCGCAGCTGCTGATGCTGGAGGAGTTGCAGGGCCCGGGCATCAGCGCGCGCGGTGCGGCCTTCGCCGGCCTGAGCTTCTACGTGGAGCTGGGCCGCGGTGAGGACTATTCGTGGAGTGCGACCTCCGCGGGCCAGGACATCACCGACACCTTCGCGCTCCAGTTGTGCAACCAGGACGGTTCACCGGCGACCCAGGCGTCCAACGCCTATATCTACAACGGACAGTGCACCCCGATGCAGGCCCTCGAACAGGACGATTCGTGGAGCCCGACCACCGCGGACAGCACCCCGGCCGGTTCGTACAAGCTGATCGTGTACCGGACGAACTACGGCCTGGTCCAGTTCAGAGCCACGGTCAACGGCAAGCCGGTCGCGTATGCCAGTCAACGCTCGACCTACATGCACGAAGCTGCGTCGATCATCGGTTTCCAGATGTACAACGACCCGGCGCAGATGGGCACACCGCAGCAGTTCGAGCAGGCCGCCTCGAACATCAACTACACGTTCAACTGGTTCTACGTGAACTCGAGCCACATCGCGTACTACAACTCGGGCTGGAACCCGCAGCGTCCGTCCAACGTGGACCCGAACCTGCCGATCCAGGCGTCGTCGCAGGACGAGTGGACGAACTGGAATCCGACGGCGAACACCGCCAGCTACACGAGTTTCGCCGCTCATCCCAACTCCATCGACCAGAACTACTACATCTCCTGGAACAACAAACAGGCGCTGAACTACACCTCGGCCGGCTACGGCCAGAACAGCGTCTACCGGTCCGACCTGCTGGACAGCCGGGTCCAGGCGCTGATCGGCAGCGGCAAGAAGATCAGCCGGTCCGATGTTGTCAAGGCGATGGAGGACGCCGGAGTCACCGACCTGCGCGGTGAGGACGTGCTCCCGGAGATCCTGCAGGTGATCAACAGCCAGCCGGTGACCGATCCGAACCAGCAAAAACTGGTCAGTGAACTGCAACAATGGCAACAAGCGGGATCGAAGATCGTCGAGACCTCGCAAGGCAGCCAGACCTTCACCGACGCGGCCGCGATCCAGTTGATGGACGCGTGGTGGCCGCTGCTGGTGCAGGCCGAGTTCACGCCCGGCATGGGCCAGAACCTGTTCAACGCGATGATCGGCGCGATCCAGATCAACGAATCGCCCTCCGGCGGCCAGACCGGCCCGTCGACCGGCCCGGTCGACGCCAACGAGTCGATCTCGCACAAGGGATCGTCGTTCCAGTTCGGCTGGTGGGGTTACGTGGACAAGGATCTGCGCTCGCTGCTCGGCGACAGCGTGCAAGGCCCGCTCGGCGCGCAGTACTGCGGCGGCGGCAGCCTCAGCGCGTGCCGCACGGCGTTGCTGAACAGCCTGGTCCAGGCGGGCGCGGAATCCGCGTCGCAGGTCTACACCGGCGACTCGGACTGCGCCGCAGGCAACCAGTGGTGCGCCGACTCCATCATCCAGCGTCCGATGGGTGGCATCACCGACGGCAAGATCACCTGGCAGAACCGGCCCACGTTCCAGCAGGTGGTGCAATACCCGGGTCATCGGCCAAGTTCGTGATCCGCTAAATCGCTGAGGAGAACGGCCTCGCGGCAATTTCGCCGCGAGGCCGTTCTCTTGTCTGATAATTCGGTACCATGAGCGCGAAAGCGAGAGCAGAGGAGGCGCGAGATGACGTGGACGCCGGTCCTGTCCGCGCTGTCCGCCACGCTCAGCACGTTCGCCATCCCCGGCGGCATCGTCGGCCTGGCCACTGTCGCCACCGTTGCGGCAGCGGCCGGATTGTTGCTGATCCTGCTGGTCCACCATGTCCACAGTGGCTCAGCCGATCCCGCGACCACGTCCAGCCGGATCATGGCCGCCGGTCTGCGCGACCGGTCGAGGCGGACCGCACGGCTACGCCTGCGCGATCCCGATTCCGCGGGCCGCACGAGGCCGCGAGCACCGTCACCGGCCTAAGCGGCCTGGTGACTCCCCTTCAAAAGTCCTTCGCATAACTCAGCGCACGCAAAAACGCCCTGAGTCAATGAAGGCTGCCCAAAAACGCCATGCCGCTCCCGAATTGTCCATGAACCCGATTCCGGAAAGACAATCGGAGCCACTTCACCATGTTCTCTTTCCTCAACGTGCCGGTCGCCGGCGCGTACCACCTCGTGCTCGCCCTCTCGAACCTGCTCGCCCCGCTGCTCGGCGCGGGCAGCACCGTCGCCGCCATCGTCGGATTCACCATGCTGGTCCGGCTGCTGCTCCATCCGTTGAGCCGAGCCGCCGTACGCGGCGAACGCGCCCGGGCAGTACTCGCGCCGCAGATCAGCGCACTGCGCGAGAAGCACAAACGCAACCCGCAACGGCTGAACGAGGAAATTGCCAAACTGCAACGGGAATCCGGCACGTCGATGTTCGCCGGCTGCCTGCCGATGCTGCTCCAGGCCCCGTTCCTGAGCATCATGTACCGCCTGTTCGAGTCGGCCACGATCAGCGGCAAACCCAACGCGCTACTCAGCCATTCACTGTTCGGAGCGACGCTCAACCAACATTGGCTGTCGGTGATGCAAGGTGCGGTGCCCTTCGTTCCGACCGGTTTGGTCTTCCTCGGCCTGTTCGCGCTGCTCGCCTGCGTGGCCACGTACACGGTCCGCTGGCAAGCCGCACACGTGACGGCGACGCCGGACACGCCCATGCCAGGAGGGCGACTGCTGCGCATCCTCCCCTACGGCACCATCCTCTTCGCCGCGTTCCTCCCGCTCGCCGCCGGGATCTACCTGGTCACCACGAACACGTGGACAGCGACGGAACGCGCCTGGCTGCGCAGGCCGCAGGTGACGAAGAAAGCCGAGGTTGTCAACTAACCGGTTAGGAATCTATTCTGCGCACATGCCACGCGATGCCGAAGCCACCCGAACTCGACTGGTCGAAGCGGCCATCAAGGAGTTCGCCGAATTCGGCATCGCGGGCGGACGCGTCGACCGCATCGCGCTGCAAGCCGAGGCCAACAAGGCCCAGATCTACCACTACTTCGGCAGCAAAGACCAGCTGTTCGACGCGGCCTTCGACGCGATCGTCGGCAAGGTCCTCGCCGAAACCCCGATCGACGTGCACGACCTCCCCGGCTACGCCGCAAAACTGGCCGTCCTCTACGAAAACCACCCGGAAATCCTTCGCATGGCAACCTGGCAACGCCTAGAACGACCCGCCGACGCCGCCAACCCCGTCGCCGCAGCTAGCACCCGGGACAAGATCGAGGCCATCCGCGCGGCGCAGGAAGCGGGAGACCTGCCGGGCCACTACCCACCGGAGATCCTGCTCGCCCTGGTACTCAACATCGCCGCCACCTGGGCATCAGCCGGTCCAGAACTCCTGGTCGCCCTGCCGAGGTCCGACCGCAACGAGCACGTCGCCGACGCCGTCCGGCGACTGCTCAGAATTCGGTAACGGCGACGTGGGACCAGCCGAGCTGGTCGCGGTCGCGACGCTCACCGGAATCGTCGGCTCCCACCGGCGCCGCTACGTCGAAGCGGTCCAGGCTCGCTCGGAACTGATCGAACGGATCCACCAGAAAAGACCCGTCGCAGCGTCGATGCCGAACGGCGGATCGCCCGCGAATTGCATGATGTCATCGCCCACACGAAGTCCACCATCAACGTCCAGGCCGATCTCGCCGCGTACGTCGCCGAAGACCTTCCGTCGGCCGCGGCCGAGGCGTTGCAGGCCATCGAGAGCCAGCAAGGACGGATTGCGTGGACTGCGCGCGATCCTGGCGGTCCTGCGCCAAGCCAACGATCCCGATGGGAACCAGCCCCAACCGGGGTTGACCCGCCTCGACGCTCTGGTGACCGGCGTCATCGCAGCTGGCCTGCCGGCCACGATCGTCACCACCGGCTACGCGTCGCGCGTTCTGCCGCCCGCGGTCGACCTGGCCGCCTGCCGGATCGTGCAGAAATCGCTGACCAACGCGGTCCGCCATGCCGGAACCGTCACCGCGACCGTCCACATCGGCTACGGTCACCGCGAACTGTGCCTGCGCATCACCGACACCGGCTCAGGACCACCACCCACCCCGACGACGGGCAGCGGACAAGGCCTCATCGGGATGCGCGAGCGGGCGAGCGCCACCGGTGGCACACTCGAGTTCGGCCCCGGCCGCAGCGGCGGCTTCGAAGTCGCTGCGCTGCGCGCAGGCGCGTCCGCGTTCGTCGTCAAAGACACCGAACCAGCGGACCTGATCCAGGCCGTGCGAGTGGTCGCCGCCGGCGAAGCCTCGTTGTCGCCGAGCGTGACCCACCGGCTCATCGCCGATATCGCGGCCACAGCCCGCCCCGACAGCGCCACGTCGGATTACGCGTCGATCGGCTCACGGACCGGCAACGCGAGGCGCTCACCCTTGTCGGCCAAGGCATGTCGAATGGTGCGATCGCCGGCAGGCTGTTCCTGAGCCCGCTGACGGCCAAGACCAACGTGCGCAACATCATGACCAAGCTCGCCGCGCGAGACCGCGTCCAACTCGTGGTCATCGCCTACGAAACCGCGCTAGTCGTCGCCGGAGCCCCCACCCAGAAGCCTCCTCACGGCGGATAGCGCCGCCTCGGAAAGCCTGATCGATAAACGAAGGTCTGCCACCGTTTTACGCCTGAGCGCCAGCACCGGTGACAGGCGCAAGGTGTGCTTGATCGCGCCCATTCTCCTTCGCGAAATACAAGGCGGCGTCGGCGGCCTGGCTGAGGCCGGTCACGGTGCGTGCGGAGGCTGGGAACACGGCGGCGCCGATCGAAGCGGTGAGGTTCCCGATCGTGACTGTCGCGCCATTGTTTGCGGTGCTCCGCACCACCGCTCGTTTGATGGCTGAGCGAAGCCTTTCAGCGGTCGCCAAGATGGTTTCCGATGTCGCGCCCGGTATCAGGGCGCCAAACTCCTCGCCGCCGAGGCGACCAACCAGGTCATAGCTGCGAACCGCGTCCTTCATCGCGCCGGCCACCGCGTTGAGCACCGCATCGCCACACAAATGGCCATAGAGATCGTTGATGTCTTTGAACCGGTCGAGGTCGATCATCAAGATTCCGAGCGTGGTGTCGGTGCCCGCGGCACGGGCAAGCTCACGTTCCGCTTGCGCGTACCAGAACGACACACTGGCGAGTCCGGTCTTGGCGTCGGTGCGGGCAGCACGCTGGTAGTGGGGCACGAGCAGCCCCACATGCAGCCCGAGCACCAAACCGAGCATGATCGGCAGCATCCACGGCCGGATGTCGGCGACCAGCGCGATGCCGTAGCCGAGGCAGACCCCCGCGCCGATGAGTACCTGCTCGGTCGGGTCGCCGAGCGCTTTCGACCCCGGGTTGCCTGGATGAGTCATGATCAGTATCGCGACGACAAGCGCATAGTTGATCAACCAGTACAGCAGTCCGGCGGCAACGATGACCGGCAGGGCGATCGGACCAGTCAGAGTACTGATGGCGGGCGCCGCGAAGCGGCGGCCGGGCGCGGCGGTCAGAGACAGTGCGAGTTGGGCGGTGCCGGTGGCCAGCACAATGGTCGCGGCACTGAAGACCTTGCGGTGCAGCGGTGGTCGGCGCTGATAGACGCGCAGCCATGCGTAGCCGTAGCTGAACGCGACCACCGCAGCGGCCAGCGGGAGCGGAAGCATCAGGATCGCCGCGAAGAACCAGATCGATTGCAGGTTGGTGTGCGGGGAACCTTCCCTGTCGATCTCACGGATGCGCTCGATCGCACACGAGGCTTCTTTGTGGATCACCACCCCGACCATTAACAACCCAAGCCACAGCAGAGACTTCGGCGTGATGGGCGTCAATCGCGCGGTGATGGCGACTGGGGCAAGGGCCATAGCCTCGACGAGCAGGATGTACACGACGACCGGGCGCGGATGTGACCACACAGTCCATCGACGAGGTTGCCACTTGGCACCGATCTGGGCGTCCTCGCTGGTGGGCACGGCGTTCCCTGGGCGACCATTGGACACGATCCCCCCAACGTGGGTGTTCGAGGTAGTCACAGTAATGGGACCATCACGTTCTGTCGCTACTCCAACCCAGTGGTTGACCGCCCGCTACAGCGCGTAAAGGACGATGAGATGATCAAGAACCGTGGTTTTGAGAAAAGCATCGCCTGTTCCAATGACTGGCTCGCGAGCGTGTTCGACCAGTCCAACGACTGGTGACACCAGCGTTCACACATCGAACGCACGAACCCCTTTACGCCCGGTGGGGGACGGTGGTGGCCGGCTGATTTGCCCTGTGCCACCACCAGCCGGCGCCGGTCGCGGCCAGCGCACCCAGCAGCCCGGCCGCCGCGACCACATCATGTGCGGCGAAGCTCTCGGCGGCCACACCCGCGAGGATGATGCCGAGACCCTGCGATACGCGGATCGACGTCTGGGCCAGCCCGAACGCCTGACCGCGACCGGCGTCCGGAACGGACTGGACAAACGTCACGCTGGCCGTGATGTTGTACGCCGACGCCAGCCCCGAAATCGTCCAGAGCACGAGCGTGGCGGCCAGGTCAAGCCGCCACACACAGCCCATCAGCGGAACACAGGACAGCACCGCCATCGGCACCATCAAGCTGACCCGCCGGGGATAGGGCAGGCGATTCACGATCACCATGCCGACGACCATGCCGAGCGGGTTCGTCGCGAACAGCAACCCGGCCGCGATCGCCCCGCCGCCGATGGCGGCGGCGTAGGGCGCGGCGAGAGCTTCCGCGGCGATGTAGATGCCCGAGACGCAGGCCAGCGCGACCAGCGCCCGCAGGCTCAGCGTGCCCCACACGGTGGCGATACCGACTGTCATCTGCCGCCACCAGGACGGCTGCGCCGTCTCGCCTGACTGTGCGGGTGCCGGTCGACGCTGGAGGCCAAGACGCACCACAAGTGCCGAGACCAGGAACGTTCCGGCGTCTACGCCGAGTGCACCGTGCGCCCCGAGGCCGGCGACTATCAAGCCGCCGACGGCGAATCCGAGTAGCTGGGCCGTTTGGGTGGTCATCTGGAACAGTCCCTGCCCGATCGCGAACCGGTCGCCCTCCAGAATCTGCGGCAACAGCGCGGCACGAGCAGCGTTCCATGCCGTGTTCGGCAGTTGCACGACCGCCACAAGCACGCCGACCAGCCACAACGGCAACCCAGCGGGCACCAATGCGGCCATCAGGACCATGCGAATGAGGTCAATGGCGACCATCACCTCGCGCCGGGGCCGCCGATCGGCGATGCCGGAGAGCAAGGGCCCGCCGACGAGGTCCGGCAGGAACGTCATCGCGAAGGTGAGCGCCGTCCAGGCTGGGCTGTGTGTGCGATCAAAAACCAAGATCGACAGAGCGACGCGGGCGAGTTGGTCACCGGCGACGCTGACCAACTGGGCACCGAACAACGCGCGGAATTCGCCGACGGCGAAGACATCTCGGTACCGCGCTCGATGCTCTCCGTCGGCCGCCCCGCCCATGTGCCGTGGCCCTTCTGACGCGCACAACTTGACCTAGGTGCAGCAACCGAGGGTACACACACCAATCCAGCTCGTGACCCACTAGCGTGAACGTCGTTCGCACCAGGAGGCAGGCGGATCCCGAGACATTCATTGCTCAAGATCCAACACGCGTCCTCAACAATGCGGCGCATTCGATAGTCGCGATGTCCGCATGCAGAGATCCCTGCCAGTAAGCTTCTGGTGACTCAGCGGTACATCGGAGGCGATGGGACGGCGATGGGAACCGGTTATCAGATCGACCTGGGGTCAATGACCCAGCTGGTCAACACCTTGAAAACGGCGGCGCAGAGCATCACCGACGCCAACACCGCGTTGCAGACGCCTCTGCCGATCAACTGGGTAACGACGGTCTGAACAGCGCCGGCAGCGACTTCAAGGATCGGTGGGATTGCACCGGCAAGATCTCGGATCTCACCGGCAAGATGACGGACGCGCTGGGCAAAACCGTCCAGGCGTACCAGGACGTGGAGAACCAGGTCGCACAATCATTCGCGGCACCGCCTTCAGCGGCACGGTCCCCTACACCTGCTCATGGGTCGAGCCCATCCGGTGCCGCGCAGCAACCGCAGGCCGCTCCTGGTTCGCGGATCTCGACCGCGCTAACCGGGAACCGGGCCTCATGACCAACTACCCCGCGCTCGGGTTCGATCCGGCTCCCGGCGATTCTGGTTCGGTCTCGTCACTCGCAACCAACTTTTCCACTGTCGCCCAACATCTCGGATCGGGCCCGTGATGCGCTGAACACCGTCGGCGAGAGCCACAGCATCTGGCAAGGCGACGCCGCTGACAACTTCCGCAGCCAGGTCGGACAACTGCCTGACTACTTGAACAAGGCCAATGCGTCCCTCGGTGACGCAGCGAGGACGCTGGGGGTTGGGCGTCCGACCTCACCGCCATGCAGGCCAAGGCAGGGCAGTACGAAACCCAGGCCGAAGTGGCACTGCAGAAGCTACAGCAAGCGCAGAGCAACCCGAATCTGAAGCTGGCTGGTTAGCAGTTCAAGACCGCCGAAGCGTTGCAGCAGGCTCAATCTGAGCTGAACACGGCCGAGCAAGCGCTGAACTCTGCGGAACAAGAACTCAACGGAATCCGCGAGGATGCCCAGCAATTGCTGGCCCAGCACGAGAATCTGGCTAAGCAGGTCGCCGATGCGCTCCGCAAAGCCAAGGACGAGGCACCCCAGGAACCAGGGCTGTTGGACCGTCTCGGCAACGCGCTGAGCAGTTTGATGGGCGACGTGTCGTCGTTGGCGAATAAGGTGTGGCAGTGGACCAAGGACCACGCAGCCGACATCGCCAAGGTCGGCGATCTGCTCAGTAAGATCAGCACAGTTCTCGGCGTGATCGCCCTCGCCACTGCGGCGTTCGAACCAGTCGGTGCGATCTTCGGGGCGGCTGCCGTGCTCACCTCGCTGGGAGCATTGGCCGCTTCGGGGCTGGCCAAGGCCGCGGGCGACAAGGACGTAAGCTGGGGCACTCTCGGCATCGACGCCGTCGGGGCACTCCCCTTCATCGGACCCCTCGCGAAGGGCGCCAAGGTTGCGCAGGCCGGGGTGGACGCTGCGACGGCGCTAGGCCGGGCCAGTGACCTCGCCGGCAGCTTGGGTGACGGCGCCAAGGTAGTGGTGTCCGGGAGCCTTGACGCGGCCGAGAGCACCATCGGTGTTGCCGGTACCGGCATGGGCTCGCGGTTGCTCGCAGCCGGCGCTACGAAATTCATCAACGGTGCGACGATCGGCTCCGGAGGCTTCAACACGGTGGTCACCAACCTGGCAAAGTTCGGCCCGAAACTGGGTCTGTCCGGACTCGCTGGGCTAGCAGACAAGGCGATCGATCCTATGTCCAGCATTGCTCGGGGGATCGACGTCGGGATCAACACTGCTAAGACCGGAGGGAGCCTCGTCGACAGCGCGCTGAGCGGCAGCAGCGACAATCCGCCCCAGCCAGCCGGTACAACATTTAGCGGCGTACTGAGGGCACGGTCGGGCTCATGACCAAGATGACTACGACCAGGCCGTTCTCGATAGATCTGCCCGAGGGAATGACGGCGCTTCCGACCGCTGCCGAGCCGGGTGCCGCCCAGGCTCTCGCGGCCTCACTCGCGGACGGTATGGGGCTGCCCGCAGACGATGTCAGCGCCGGCGTAGTGGGCGATGCGCTGACAGTCTTCGGGGCATTGCTCGGCGATGCCGGGATTGACTTCGCCGCAATGGGCCTGTTCCGCTCACCCGACGACCCGAAGCGACCGGTGTCGGTCGTGGTCACCGGCGCACGGATCCCCTCCAACCATGCCTCGCCCGAGGTGGCCATCGCTGGCCTGCGCCAGTTGTCCATCAAAAATGGCGCCGACACTGTGGAGGTGGTGCACCTGTCCGGCGGCGAGGCAGTGATCGCGGTAGACGAATCCATGCAACAGCTGGTGGCCGACGATGCAACCCCGCCTGCAGCCGTCCTCACACGCAAAGCCACCGCGTGGATCCCCGATACGACCGGCTCGACGATCGCCGTCGTGTCCGTGATATCTCCGTCCTGGCAAGATTGGCAGCACACGTGCGAGCTGGCCGTGGATCTATTCGAAACTTTCCGGTGGGAGACGTAATGACGTACCCAGGCAGTTCGACCCCTTCCGCTGCCCCACAGTGGCGGGTCTGGTCGCTGCGTCGCGCCGGCAAGAAGTTCCGATGGTCGTTGCTCCCGAACCGGCCTGTCAACACAAACAATCCGTTCGCTGTCCTCCTTGGACTGCTGGTGTTGCTGGAAGTGGTGTTCGTGATGCCAACCGTTGGACTCGTGCGTCTCGCGGTCCACAACATTCGCTCACCGGGCTGGTACCTGGAAGCCAGATACGTCACGAGTGACGGACGTCCGAACGACTCTCGGGTTGAACTCCAAGTCGAGACCAAGCGGCAGGCCAAGCGACTGCAGCGCATGTTGCAACATGAGTTCGGTAGCGGCGCGGACTTCACCTCACCAGCCGTCCAGGCGGCCATCGCCCACTGCCATGCGACCCGCCGCCCCACGGCTCCGCCGCCGATCAGTGGCGGGACCTACTGAGCAGCGCCAGCGGCAGCTTTCACGTTTAGTTGGAGTCGGACCGTGCGGCAGTACCGATTCGTTTACGGCCACGCACTTGGCCAGTAGTCCGAACGGGCTGCTGAAGGCGGTGCTCCGGTACCACCGTATCGGCGAGAGGGTCACGACGAAGTGCTGACCGGCATTCGCTACGGCGCCACGCAGTTCGACCGTTTGGGTTTTGCCATCCTCATCTTCGTAGACGCCCATCCCGTCGGCCGAGTGTGTTCCTCCGGTACCGGACTCCGTTACGGTGACCTTGACCCGCGGACCCCACGACGCCCATGACACGACCACGTCGATAGCGAACGTCACCCCCGAACCACAGCATCACGACGGCGACGCAAAGACCCACCCAGCCGGGCTCAACGGCCTTGCTACTGAGCCTCGTCATGACGTCGCCGCCGTCCCGCGTTCGAAGTCATTGCTCGCACGTGCACCACGGGCAGGACGTGCCTCGCGCTGTGGCGCTACCACGAACGGCTCGCTACGACATCATCGCTCACCGGCTCAACGCAGACCCCAGCAAGTACCCGCCACCGATCCCTGCGGGCAAGGAACGGGCACGCGGGGAGCGGGGGAAGACCAGCAGGCAGCGCGCCGGCAGGCGCGTCGCGGCTCCCACGACGACAACGCCAAGAACACGCACCCCCGAGACCCGACGGATGTACGTGTTGCGGGGCATGCACGACGACGGCGGCCACGTGACCACCAGTATCAAGCTGCCCGCCGACCACCTGCCCGAGATCGCTCAGGCAGCAGAAAGCATCACGGATACCATGATCACTACGCAAGAAACGCCTGCTCAGACGGCCAGCGCTGCTTGTGTAGCTGCTGTAAGTGCCCCCGGCAGGAATCGAACCTGCGACACACGGTTTAGGAAACCGTTGCTCTATCCCCTGAGCTACGAGGGCTCTGAAGTTGTGTTCGCCCAGCTTAGCGGGCGTGTCACGCCAGCTCCGACCCGACCCGGCCACCTAGTTCAGCGGAACTTGTGCCGTACCTGTCCCGCGTCCAGTGATCAGCCGTCCCGTCCTGACGCCTGATGATTGTAAGGCCAACGGCCAGCGGTCTCCTGGACGGTCTACGCCAGAAGGTCACTCGCATCACGACGCGCGCCACGAGCAGTGATCACCAGCCCGACATTCCATTGATCCACGTTGATCTCGTCTCGCTGCCCATCAAGGAGCGCCGCTGGCGGCGCGACCAGCCCGTCACCTCGGCAACAGCTCGACGCGGCGTCCAGGCTAGACAGACCAACTGGCGAGCACCACCAGGCCGTGACGATCGCCGACGGTGCTGACCTGCGCGTCACCGGCAGTCCACTCGCAGCGTCACGTGAGTTCGCGTAGACCACCACAGGCAGGACAGAATGCCTGTTTAGCGGTCGAGGTGATCTCGATACCACACTCGTCACAGAAACCCTGCTCGAACAGGTCCGGTTCAGGTCCGAAGCCGCCGTCGTAGTAGGCCCTGTCCGGCGAAGCGACGACTTCCAACATCACGGATGGCTCGTCAGCCTCACGAGGCACGCTGTGGACAAACTTGATCGCCTGTGCCAGTACCAGTGTCATCGTCAGCCCGTTCCGCCCGTCGTGGTCAGCTCGGCCAGGCAGGACACGACCTAAGAGATCAACCAACTCCGGCAGGCTAAGTAACCGCAGTTGCTGAGCGAGTGCTTCCCGGCTGCCGGGCAACCTAACACCGCCTTCTGCTCCACACGGATGCATTTTGGCTGACCGACAGCGGCGCCAGGCCCGACACCTGACCGTAATGGCGCCAGGCGGTACCAGCCGAATGATCGTCTGAAGTGGACTTTCAGCGGGTGGAGGCGAGGACGAGCGGGGCGAGGTAGCGCCGCGCGGTGGCGCGGACTTCTTCGTCACTTCCGAGCGGGAGGCAGCTGGCCGGGGTGAGGACCAGGGAGATCGACAGCCGCACCAGGATCTCGGCGACCTCCTCCGGGTTCATCCGCAGGGTCCCTGCCTTCGCTTCGGGGCTGGCCAGGTACTGCTGAACCAGGAACTCGCGGACGACGGCGAGGGCGGGGCCACCGTGGATGGTCAGGAACGGCAGCGACGCTTCGGGCTCGATGGTCAGCATCCGGTTGAGCAACGGCTGCTGCCGCGCGGTGCGCAGGCCGACGACGAAACCTTCGACGAGGCGCTCGGCCAGCGTGGGCAGGTCGGCGGTTGCCGCGGCGATGTCGCCGAAGAACCTGCGGGCTTCCCGGACCAGCACGGCTTGCAGTAGCTCGTCGCGGTTGGGGAAGCGGCGATAAATGGTCGCCCGGCCGATGCCCGCGCGGCGCGCGATGTCATCGACGCTGGTGCGGCGCAGGCCGTGGTCGAGGTATTCGGCCAGCGCCGCGTCGAGAATCCGGATGCCGATTTCGTCGGTGTCCGGGGAATGCATTATCTCCGCGAGCAGGGCTGACGCGGATACCGAGGTGGCCGGGTTGGCTGAAGTAGAAGTCATCGCGAAAAGAGTTTATCGCGGCGTCGTCCGCATTCGAGCCGGGCGTGGCCAACCGGCTCGGCGGAACCCTGCCTTCGCCCTCGGCATATAACGCGCCGTGCGCGGCAGCAACGGCCACGTTGCCCGAATGATCGCGGCGACTTGACGTAGTCTGCGCTCGTCGGCCTTGGTCCAGGACAGGCCGAGGATCTCTCGGGTTTCCGGTTCGAGCAGGCCGACCCCGATCAGCCACATGGGCCTGCCCACCACCGGCGCGAGCGCGCGCCACACTGGCTGGGGCAGCCACGGCTGGGCCATCGTGGCCGGCTCGGCGGAGAGCCGGATGAACTCCGTTACCGCAGGCGTTTTTTCTAAGACATTCGTGTATACGTCCTTGAAGTACTTGTCGAGTGCGGCGCGGTTCGGCGGGACCGGCCTGCTACTCATTCCGTAGTTTTGCCAGATTCGCACCGACTCATCGAACAGTTGGTCTTTCTCCGCCACACTGATCGGATGATCGAAAACGTCGATCATCTTGACGACAACCTCGGAAATGGTGGCGTGCGCCCAGAAAAACACGTCGGGATCGAGGGCGTGATAACGCCTGCCCTTGTCGTCGACGCCCTTGATGGTGGTGTGCAGGTCGCGGATCCGGTGACCTTCGGCCGGCGAGCCGGGACCGTCGTAGACGACGCCTGCGATCTGCGGGACCGAACGGAGGAACCGGTCCCAGGGCTCGGTGTAGAACGCGGAGTGCTGCACGACGCCCGCGCCGAGCCCGGGCAGGCTCAACTGCACGAGACCGACCCACGGGCCGAGCAGGATCGTGCGCCAGTCACCGGAGTACCGCCAGCTCAGCGAGTCGGGGCCGAGCCAGCCGTGCTCGTGCGGGATCGGGCCGATGGTTTCGGCGGCCATGCCATACCTCCGATACGTTGATACAAATATCGCATCTTTGTATCGTGTCGACAAGTGGTCAGATCGCCGGATTGGAGCCGAACATCTGGCCGTGCACCTCGGTGATGATGGTGACCAGCGTGGTGGACAGCAGCGTGCGCACCTGCTCCCTGGTCAGGGTCTCCCGGATCAGCCACTCCCTGGTCGCGACCCGGGCCAGCCCGCTGAACGAGCGGATCATCGCGCGCAGTTCCTCCCGGCCTTCGCCGATGTCGGCCAGCCCGAGCGTCTCCATCATGCGATCGGCGGCGATTTCGTCGGCCTGTTGCAGGATCGCCTCGACGTCCGGGTCACGGCCGTAACCGCCCGCGGTGCCGATCGTGGTCAGCCACATGGTGCGGTTGCGCTGGATCACGTCCAGGAACCGGTCCATGCTGGCGTCCGCGCGCTGCCGGATGCTGCCGTGCGCCAGCCGTTCCACCGCGAACTCGGGGAAGAAGGTCAACTCTCGGATCACTTCGAGGTACAGCTCGCGCTTGGTGCCGAAGTAGTGGTTGATCAGGCCGCGGGCGACGCCGCTCTCCTTGGCCAGCTCGGTCGTGGACACCGCCTCGTAGTGCCGTTCGCCGAACAGCCTGCGCGCGCACGCGAGGATCTGCGCCCGGCGCTGATCGGGTTCGAGCCGCCGCCAGCGGGGCGCGGTGCTGGTCACGCAGGCCCTCCCGTCTTGCGCCACGGCAGGTAGCCGGGCAGGTCGGCACTGACCCGCCCGGTGAACTTCGGCGGCCTGCGTTGCAGGAAGGACATCACACCCTCGACCGCGTCCGGGTTCCCCGCCGCGCCCGCGATCAGCTGCGAGTCGAGATCGCGAGCCGGGAACGGGGAGTCGAGCGACGCCATCCGGTAGAGCAACTGCCGGGTGACCGCGACCGAGACCGGCGCGGTCTTGGTGGCCAGTTCCTCGGCGAGTTCGTAGGCGGCGGGCAGCACCTCGTCGGCTTCGTAGAGCCGGTGCACCAATCCCGACGCATGTGCCTCTTCGGCGCCGAACACCCGGCCGCTGATCATCCAGTCCAGGGCGGTGCCCATCCCGACGAGCCTGGGCAGAAACCAGGTGGACGCGCCCTCCGGCACGATGCCGCGCCGGGTGAACACGAAGCCGAAGCGGCTGTCCTTGGCGGCGAACCGGTAGTCGGCGGGCAGGATGATCGTGGAGCCCGCGCCGACGGCCGCGCCGCGAATGGCCGCGATGATCGGCTTGTTCATGGCGAAGATCGCCAACGAGGCGCGTCCGGCCGGTTCGTGGTACTCGGTCGACGCGCCCTCCGACGAGGCGCGCCGGTCGACGAAGGTCTCACCGCCGAGGTCGGCGCCGACCGAGAAGTCGTCTCCGTGGCCGGTGAACACGACAACGCGAACGTTGTCGTCGGCGTCGGCGCGGGGGAAGGCGTCGGCGAGTTCGTCGGCCATGCGCACGGTGTAGCCGTTGCGTCGCTCAGGCCGGTTCAACGCGATGGTCGCGACAGCGCCGTTCACCTCGTAGGTGATCTGCTGGTACTCGTCGATCGCCACGTTGATCGGCCTCCTTCGGGTGATTCGCGTCATGCGAACGGTAAGCCGGACCACCGACTATTGACAAGTTGTCAACAAGCGGCAGAATGAGTTACTGGCGGGTAGTCAACGTTCGGACCCCGACGTGCCTGGCGCGGGATCGGTGGCCGATGCGGCAAGGAGGCACGTGAGTGTGACTGCGAACAGCGAAGCTTTCATCTACGAGGCGATCCGCACTCCGCGCGGTCGCGGCAAGAACAACGGGTCGTTGCACACGACCAAGCCGGTCTCGCTGGTCGTCGGCCTGATCGACGAGATGCGCCGCCGTTTTCCCGACCTGGACCCGGCGCGCATCGACGACATGGTCCTCGGCGTGGTCACCCCGGTTGGTGATCAGGGGTCGGACATCGCCCGCACCGCGGCGGTCCTGGCCGGCCTGCCGGACACGGTCGGTGGCGTCCAGCTGAACCGGTTCTGCGCTTCCGGCCTCGAGGCCGTGAACACCGCGGCGCAGAAGGTCCGCTCGGGCTGGGACAACCTGGTGCTGGCCGGTGGCGTCGAATCGATGTCGCGAGTGCCGATGGGTTCCGACGGCGGCGCCTGGGCGATGGACCCCGAGACCAACTACGAGACCTACTTCGTGCCGCAGGGCATCGGCGCCGACCTGATCGCCACCATCGAGGGCTTCTCCCGCACCGACGTGGACACCTTCGCGGTCGGCTCGCAGGAGCGCGCGGCCAAGGCGTGGGCGGGTGGCTATTTCGCCAAGTCGGTCGTGCCGGTGATCGACCGCAACGGCATCCCGGTGCTGGACCACGACGAGCACATGCGCCCGGACTCCACTGTGGACGGAATGGGCAAGCTGAAGTCCTCGTTCGAGGGCATCGGTGAGATGGGCGGCTTCGACGCGGTCGCGCTGCAGAAGTACCACTGGGTCGAGAAGATCAACCACGTGCACACCGCGGCCAACTCCTCAGGCATCGTCGATGGTGCCGCGCTGGTGCTGGTCGGCAACGGCAAGGCCGCCGACGAGTACGGCCTCACGCCGAGGGCGCGCATCGTGGCCACCGCGACCAGCGGCGCCGACCCGACGATCATGCTGACCGGCCCGACCCCGGCCACCCGCAAGGTGCTGGCCACCGCCGGTCTGTCCGTTGAGGACATCGATCTGTTCGAGATCAACGAGGCCTTCGCCTCGGTGGTGCTCAAGTACATGAAGGACCTGAACCTGCCGCCGGAGAAGGTCAACGTCAACGGTGGCGCGATCGCGATGGGTCACCCGCTCGGCGCGACCGGCGCGATGCTGGTCGGCACCGTCGTGGACGAACTGGAGCGGCGAGACGCGCGCCGCGCCGTCGTCACCTTGTGCATCGGCGGCGGCATGGGCGTCGCGACCATCATCGAGCGAGTCTGAGGGACACACATGACCGAGAACATGTTCCGCTGGGAAGCCGACGGTGACGGCATCGTGGTGCTCACCATGGACGACCCCGATCAGTCGGCGAACACCATGAACGACACGTTCCGCCGTTCGTTCGACGAGACCGTGACGCGGCTGGAAGCGGAGAAGGACACCATCACCGGCGTGGTGATCACCTCGGCGAAGAAGACCTTCTTCGCCGGCGGCGACCTGCGACTGATGAGCAAGGCCACCAGGGCGGACGCGCCGGCCATCGCGGAGAGTTCCGGTGGCATGAAGGCCGCCATGCGCAGGCTGGAAACGCTGGGCAAGCCGGTGGTCGCGGCCATCAACGGCGCCGCGCTCGGCGGTGGTTACGAGATCGCGCTGGCCTGTCACCACCGGATCGCGCTGGACGCCAAGGGCAGCCAGATCGGCCTGCCCGAAGTGACGCTGGGCCTGCTGCCCGGCGGCGGTGGTGTGGTCCGCACGGTGCGCAAGTTCGGGATCCAGAACGCGCTGCTGAACATCCTGTTGCAGGGCCAGCGGCGCAAGCCGCAGGAGGCACTGGGTCTCGGCATGGTCGACGAGGTCGTGGCCACGGCGGAAGAGATGATCGCCAAGGCCAAGGAGTGGATCAAGGCCAACCCCGAAGCCGTGCAGCCCTGGGACGTGAAGGGCTACAAGATCCCGGGCGGCACCCCGTCCAACCCGTCGTTCGCGGCGAACCTGCCCGCCTTCCCGGCGAACCTGCGCAAGCAGCTCAAGGGCGCGCCGATGCCCGCCCCGCGCAACATCCTCTCCGCCGCCATCGAGGGCGCCCAGGTCGACTTCGACTCCGCGATCAAGATCGAGACGACCTACTTCACCGAACTGGTCGTCGGCCAGGTGTCGAAGAACATGACCAAGGCGTTCTTCTTCGACCTGCAGGCCATCAACTCCGGTGGCAGCAGGCCCGAAGGCGACTTCGAGAAGTTCACCGCGACCAAGGCGATCGTGCTCGGCGCGGGCATGATGGGCGCGGCCATCGCGTATGTCTGTGCGCTGGCCGGGATCGACGTCGTGCTCAAGGATGTCTCGCTGGAGGCGGCCGAGAAGGGCAAGGCGTACTCGAAGAAGCTGGTGGACAAGGCCGTTTCACGCGGCAAGACCACCCAGGAGAAGGGCGACGCGCTGCTCGCCAGGATCAAGCCGAGCGACGACCCGGCCGACGCGGCAGGCTGCGACCTGGTGATCGAGGCTGTCTTCGAGAGCCCCGAACTGAAGAAGAAGGTCTACGCGGAGATCGAGGACCTGTTGGCGCCGAACGTGTTGTTCGGCTCGAACACCTCCACCCTGCCGATCACCGGTCTGGCCGAGGGCGTCAAGAAGCCCGAGGACTTCATCGGGCTGCACTTCTTCTCCCCGGTCGACAAGATGCCGCTGCTGGAGATCGTGGTTGGCGACAAGACCAGCGACGCGACCGTGGCCAAGGCGCTCGACGTGGCTCAGCAGATCCGCAAGACGCCGATCGTGGTCAACGACAGCCGCGGCTTCTTCACCAGCCGGGTCATCGGCACCTTCCTCAACGAGGCCGTTGCGATGGTCGGCGAGGGCGTGCCTGCCCCGTCCATCGAGCAGGCCGGTAGCCAAGCCGGTTACCCGGCGCCGCCGCTGCAGCTGATGGACGAGCTGACACTGACCCTGCCGCGCAAGATCCGTCAGGAGACCAAGGCAGGCATCGAGGCGGCCGGTGGCACCTGGGTCGCGCACCCGTCGGAGGGCGTGATCGACAGGATGGTCGAGGAGTTCGACCGCAAGGGCCGCTCCACCGGCGCCGGTTTCTACGAGTACGCCGATGGGAAGCGGACCGGGTTGTGGCCGGGCCTTGCCGAGAACTTCGGCAAGCCGGGCGTTGACGAGCCGTTTATCGACCTCCAGGAGCGAATGCTGTTCGCGGAGGCGCTGGAGACCGTCAAGTGCTTCGACGAGGGCGTGCTGCGCACCATCCCGGACGCGAACATCGGCTCGATCTTCGGCATCGGCTTCCCGGCCTGGACCGGCGGTGTCATCCAGTACATCAACGGTTACGAGGGTGGCCTGCCCGGCTTCGTCGCCCGCGCACGGGAACTGGCCGCGACCTACGGCGACCGGTTCAGCCCACCACAGTCCCTTGTGGACAAGGCCGAGCGTGGCGAGACCTACAAGTAACGTCCTGCGGATCCACCGGGCCCACGGCCGACCTTCCCTCGGTCGTGGGCCCGTCCCATTCCCGAACAGAACGGAAAACGGACATGGCGGAGAAGGGTTCTCTTGCCGGACGGACATTGCTGCTGTCCGGCGGCAGCCGGGGCATCGGCCTTGCGATCGCGCTGCGGGCGGCCCAGGACGGTGCGAACATCGCGCTGATCGCCAAGACGGACCAGCCCGATCCACGACTGCCCGGCACGATCCACACCGCCGCCGAGGAGATCGAGAAGGCGGGCGGCCAGGTTCTGCCGATCGTCGGCGACGTGCGCGACGAGGATCAGGTTGCCGCCGCGGTCGCGCGTACCGTCGAGCAGTTCGGCGGCATCGACCTGCTGCTCAACAACGCTTCCGCGATCAACCTGAACAACATCGGCAACCTGCTGGTCAAGCGCTACGACCTGATGATGGACATCAACGTGCGCGGCACGTTCGTGCTCACCTCCGCAGCGCTGCCGCACCTGCTCAAGTCGAGCAACCCGCACGTGCTCACCCTGTCCCCGCCGCTGGACCCGGACCGGCGCTGGCTCGCGGCGCACGCGCCGTACACGATCAGCAAGTACGGCATGACCATGCTGACGCTGGGCGTTGCCGAGCAGTACCGCGAGGAAGGCGTTGCCGCGAACTGCCTGTGGCCGCGCACCACCATCGCGACCGCGGCGATCCAGAACATCGTCGGCGGCGACGCCGCGATGGCCGTGTCCCGGCGGCCGGAGATCATGGCCGACGCCGCGCACGAGGTCTTCACCAAGCCCGCCAAGGAATACACCGGCCAGACCCTGATCGACGACGACGTGCTGCGCGCCGCGGGCGTCACCGATTTCGACCAGTACCGCTACCCGGGCGCCGGCGAGGACCAGTTGCAGCCCGACATCTTCCTCGGCTAGTTCAGATCTTTGCGCACCCAGCGCCTTTCGTAGTGCTGGGCGCTGGGTGGCCGCCCGGGCAGTGGTTCGGTGTTGCTGGCGCGCAAGCCATCGATGGCGATGGTGAGCAACCGAAGCCGGTTGTTCTCCTCTTCGTCGCTCGGCAGGCCGATGTGCCTGCTGAAACGCTCGATCAGCAACGCGATGTCCAGGGCGGTCACCCCGGCGCGCAGTTCTCCTGCGCGCTGCGCGCGGTCGACGAGTTGCTCGACCAGTTCCCGCGCTTCCCGGGCCGTCGCCCACATTTCCGGTGTGCTGTCGATGGTGCCCGCGATCGGCGCCAGCGCACCCGACCCGAACTCGACGCAGCGCGTGATGTACCCGACGAGTCCCGGCCACGGTTCGCTCTCGGCGAGCCCGGCCGCTGCCGCGTCGATGGCTTGGCGCATGGCAACCAGACACAGGTGTTGGAGGAGCGCTTCTTTGGTCGCATACCTGCGATAGAGGCTGCCGATGCCCACTCCGGCCTGCTGCGCAACCAGTGAGACCGGCGCGTCGAACCCGTGGCAGAAGAACACCTCCCGAGCCGCGTCGAGCAGCAGCAGATCATTGCGCGCGGCCTCGGCCTGACGACCGCGTCTGCTGCTCGGCTGTGCTCCGCTCATCCGCCCACTCCCACCGTGTCAGCGAAGCCTACCTTGCGGAGCGTTTCACTCCGTTATAAATTTCGGAGCGAATCATTCCGATTAAGGGGGCCGCATGCGCGCCGTACTGCTCCGGGAGTTCGGGCCACCGGAAAACCTGGTGCTCAGCGAGGTGCCCGATCCGGTCGCCGGGCCGGGACAGGTGCTGATCGAGGTCGCCGCGGCCAGCATCACGTTCATCGAAACGCAGGTCAGGGCCGGTACTTTCGCACTCCGCCCACCGCGCGACCTACCGGTGATCCTCGGCAACGGCGTGGCAGGCACCGCACTCGGTCGCCAGGTGGTCAGCACCACCGGTGGCCTCGGCGGCTACACCGAACGAGTCGCGGTCGATGCCGAGGAACTCATCGACATCCCCGCCGGTCTCGCCCCGACCGACGCGCTCGCCCTGCTGGCCGACGGCCGCACCGCGCTCGGCCTGGCCGAGATGGCGAAACCGGCCGACGGCGAATGGGTGCTGATCGAGGCGGCCGGCGGCGGTGTCGGCAGCCTGCTCGTGCAGCTGGCCACGGCTGTGGGCGCACGGGTGATCGGCGCGGCGAGCAGCCAATCGAAACTGTCCGTGGCCGAACAGGCCGGCGCCACAGCGGTCGTCGACTATCGCACGCCGGACTGGCCCGAGCAGGTGCGGAAACTGACCGGCGGGGCCGGAGTCGACCTGGTCTTCGACGGTGTCGGCGGCGACATCGGCAAGGCGGCCTTCGGCCTGCTCGCGCGGGGCGGCAGGTTCTGCGTGCACGGCGCGGCCAGCGGCAGCATGACCATGCCCGATCCGGCCGAGGTCGCCGAGCGCGGCATCACCGTGATCGGCCTGCACCAGTTCAACCGCACCCCGGCGCAGATCCTCGACCTCGCGAAAACCGCGCTCGCCGAGGCCGCCGCAGGCAGGCTGCGCCCCACCATCGGCCAGACTTTCCCGCTCGCCGAAGCCGCCCTCGCCCACGCGACCATCGAATCGCGCGCCGCCATCGGCAAGACCCTGCTGATCGCCTGATTCCCCGTCATCCGGAGGATTCCCATGCCAACCCTCAAGATCGGCGTATCGCTCAGCGCCAACGGCAACGCCGCGGCCGCGGACATCCCCGACCACGCCCGGCACGCCGAGCAGGCCGGTCTGGACTCAGCGTTCGTCGGCGACCAGCTCGCGGGCTTCCGACCCATCCTGGACAGCACTGTCGCGCTCGCCTCGGCCGCCGCCGTGACCAGCCGGATCGAACTCGGCTATGGCACCATGGTGCTCGCGTTGCGGCCGGTCGCCTGGGCCGCGAAACAAATCGCGACGCTGCAACAACTCTCCGCGGGCCGGGTGATCCTCGGGGTCGGCATCGGCGGCGCCATGTACGGCGAAACCGCGTGGCACGCGGTCGGCGTGCCGTACGCGGAACGCGGCAAACGAACCGACGAGGCCCTGGAAGTGTTACCCGACCTGGTCGCCGGAAAGGCCGCGATGGTCAACGGTCACGAACTGACCCTCGCCCCCGGCGCGGCCATGCCACCGGTCTGGGTCGGCGGTGGCTCCGACGCCGCGCTGCGCCGCACGGTCCGGTTCGGTCAAGCCTGGTTCCCATCGATGATGACGGCCTCGCAAGCCACATCCGCGCTCGACCGCCTGACCGAGTTCGCTGACGCCGCGCACCGGCCGGTACCCACGCTCACCATGGGCGGCGTAGCCGGACTCGGCAGCACAACGTCCGAAGTAGACGAATACGCGGCCAGGCTGGCCAGCACCTACGGCATCCCTGCCGAACAAGCCGTGAAGCTGCCCATCACCGGCAACGCGCGCCAGGCGGCTGACCGATTCGCTGAATTCGCCGAGGCAGGCGTGCGGCACCTGGTACTGGGAATTGTCGGCGACGACTGGAAACGGCAGTGCGATCGCGTCGCCGAAGCCAAGGCCCTCCTCGGCTGAGATCGGTCAGGAGGGATTGGCGCCGGTCAGCGAAAAGAACTCCTGGCGGGAGCGGGCATCCTCGCGCAGCGTGCCCAGCAGCGTCGACGTGATCGTCGTCGAGCCGGTCGCCAGCACTCCACGCAAGGTCATGCAGGTGTGCTCGGCCTCGATGACGACACCGACGCCCTTCGGATGCAACTGCTCGCACAGCCAATCCGCGACCTGCTTGGTGAGTCGCTCCTGGACCTGCGGCCGGCACGCGAAGTGCTCGACGATCCGGGCCAACTTGGACAAGCCGAGGATGCGCTCCCCCGGCAGATAGCCGACATGAGCGACGCCCACGAACGGCAACAGGTGATGTTCACAGACCGAACGCACCGGAATGTCGCGGGCCAGCACCAGTTCGTCGTAGCCCTCGTCGTTGGGGAACGTGGTCAGTTCGAACGGTCGCGGGGTGAACAGTTCGGTGTAGGCCTTGGCCATCCGGCGAGGCGTGCCCCTCATGCTCTCCGAGTCCGTCGAGACACCCAGGGCGTGCAGGAACGCGGCGGCGGCCCGCTCGGCCTCATCGAGGTCGATGCCGGAATCGGGCTCGTGCACGACGCGCAGGGCAGACTGGACAGACATGGCAAACGTCCTCTGGGTGTGAACCTGGTTGTCGAGTCGGTCGGGCTGGTCATCGAGTCGGTCTTCGGCCAACTCTATGTCGGGCTTCCGCTGGTTGCTGCAATTTCGTTAATAGACTTTGGTCATATTCCACGATGTGGTCAAGCAGAGCTGGCAGAGTCGTGGATCACAATTATTGCTACCATCCATGTTGGCGATATCGTGGACAGTGTGAAAACGGGTGAAACGGCCATGTCCACCCCAGGTACCGACGCCTCGATCCGGGCGGTCGCCGCGCTGGACGACCAACTGCGGTGGGGCATGTACGACTACATCCGGCAGGTCAGCAGGCCGGTCAGCCGCGACGAAGCAGCCGGCGCCGTGGGCATCTCACGCAAGCTGGCCGCCTTCCATTTGGACAAACTGGTCGAAGCGGGCGTGCTGCGCGCGCACTACGCAGCCCTGAGCAGCATCCGCAAAGTCGGCCGGACACCCAAGGTGTACGAGCCGTCCGGCCTGGACATCCAAGTCAACATCCCGCAGCGCCAGCACGAGTTGCTCGCCGCCATCCTGCTCGACGCCGTCCTCGCCGACGGTGACGAACCCGCCCGCGCTGCCGCGGTGCGCGTCGCCGGGGACAGCGGCGTCGCGCTCGGCCGCGAAGAACGCCAGCGCAGCAAACCCGGCCGGCTCGGCACCGAGCGTGCATTGACCCTGGTAGCCCAAGTTCTCGCCGCGCACGGCTTCACCCCCAAGCGCGAAGCCGCCGACCGGATTCGGCTGCGCGATTGTCCGTTCCATCCGTTGAGTAGCAAAGCGCCGGGTTTTGTCTGCGAGGTCAACCGCTCGTTCTGTGCGGGCGTCCTCACCGGCCTGAACGCGGCAACGGTGACCGCCGTGCTCGAACCGCACGGCGGCAGCTGCTGCGTCGAGCTCCGCCCGACCGTGCGGCATTCGGGTGATGCGGGACCGGCCGGTAGCTGCGCGGGTCAGACCGGGTCGGCCGAGCCGGGCGAACCGAAACGGCCGACTGCCAACTGATCGCACGCACGCTCAGTGGTTCCCACACTGGTCAACCTGCGACGATCGGATTCACCCGATAGCCCATGAGTTCGCTCGAGTGGAGGTTTGCCGCTCCATACCGGTGATGCCACGGTCTAAACCGAACTGTGTCCATCGGCCGGGAAGAGCAGGCACCACATGCAGGCGTTCACACTGCCCGATTTCTACCTTCCGTATCCGGCCAGGCTCAATTCGAACCTCGAACGCGCCCGTGCGCACAGTTCCGCCTGGGCCAAGGACATGGGCATGCTGGACGCGCCCAAGCCGAGCGGCGGTGTCGTCTGGGACCAGACCGCGCTGGACAAAATGGATTACGCGCTGATGTGCGCCTACACCCATCCCGACTGCGACGGCCCCACCCTCGACCTGATCACCGACTGGTACGTGTGGGTGTTCTTCTTCGATGACCACTTCCTCGAACACTTCAAGTACTCCCGCGACTCGGTTGGCGGTCGCGCCTATCTGGACCATCTCAAGCTGTTCATGACCCGCGAAGGCGAAACCCCGGCCGAACCCACCAACCCGGCCGAGGCCGGCCTGAAGGACCTGTGGGAACGAACCGTGCCCGCCATGTCGGCCGCCTGGCGCGAACGATTCATCACCAGCACGCACAACCTGATGGTCGAGTCGATGTGGGAGCTGAACAACATCGACATCGGTCGGATCGCCAACCCCATCGAGTACATGCAGATGCGCAGGCGCGTTGGCGGCGCGCCCTGGTCGGCGAACCTGGTCGAGTACGCGTCGCAGGCGGAGATCCCGGACGCGATCGCCGCGCTGCGGCCGATGGAGGTGCTGTCCGACACCTTCTCCGACGCCGTGCACCTGCGCAACGACCTGTTCTCCTACCAGCGCGAGGTACGCGAGGAAGGCGAGAACTCCAACGCGGTCCTCGTGTTCGAGAAGTTCTTCGACCTCCCCACCCAGGAGTCGGCCGAACTCGTCAACGATCTACTCACCTCCCGGTTACAGCAGTTCGAGCACACGGCGCTGGTGGACGTGCCCGCAGTGCTGTTGTTGCACGCGATCCCACCCCACCAGCAGGTGCGTGTCGGTGCGTATGTCAAGGGCTTGCAGGACTGGCAAGCGGGCGGTCACGAATGGCACGCCCGCTCCTCGCGGTACATGAACGAGGGCGCGGTCGCGAGCACACCGAACCCACTCGGCGGGCCGACCGAGTTCGCGAGCGCCGCCACCCTGTTCCGCCCGGCGCCGGGCAAGCTCGGGTTGCGCACCCGGGTCGCGCAGTACTCGCACCAGCCCTACGAGCCGGTCGGGCATTTGCCCGTGCCGGACCTGTACCTGCCCTACCCGGTGCGAGTCAGCGCGCACGTCGACGCCGCGCGCCAGCACGCGGTCGAGTGGGCCCATGACGTGGGTGTGTTCGACTCTGTACCCAGCGTCGAAGCCGCCGGCCTCTGGAGCGAGCCGTATTTCGTCAGCCTGGACCTGGCCCAGCTGGCGGCCAGCACTAACCCGGACGGCACACTCGAGGACGTCAACCTGAGCACCGACTGGACGACCTGGCGCACCTACGCCGACGATTACATGTCCGCCGTCTTCGGTGCCACCCACAACCTGACGGGCGCCAAACTCGCCAGCGACCGACTGGCCGAGTTCATGCCGTTGGACGGCGGCTCCACGCCGGAACCGGCGAACCAGCTGGAAGCCGGTCTCGACGATCTGTGGCGGCGCACTATCGAGCCGATGTCCATGCCGGCCCGCCGCGAATTCCGGACGGCGGTCACGACCATGATCGAGAGTTGGTTGTGGGAGTTGTTCAACCAGGCCGAGAACCGGATCCCGGACCCCATCGACTACGTGGAGATGCGGCGTCGAACCTTCGGCGCGGAGCTGTGGACAGACCTGGCTCGGCTAGACCAGTTGGCTGTGGTGCCGAACGAGATCTACCAGAACCGGGTTATGCACGAGCTGGTCACCGCCGCGCACGATTATGCGGGTTTCACCAATGATCTGTTCTCCTATCAGAAAGAGATCGAGTTCGAGGGCGACCTGCACAACATCGTCCTTGTCGTGCAGAAGTTCCTCAACGTCGATCGATTGCGGGCGCGCGATTTCGTGATCAAGCTGCTGGCCGCGCGCTTGGAACAATTCGAGCACATCGCCGCCAACGATCTACCCGCGATGTTCGTCGAACTGGACCTGGACGACGACATCCGGCAGGTGCTGACCCAGCACGCGGATCACCTCAAAGACTGGATGGCGGGCATCCTGGCCTGGCACCGCAACAGCTCCCGCTATCCCGAAGCGCAACTGCGGGCACGGTACCGCCCGCAAGCGGGCCCGAGTGTCAAAGCAGACTTCTCCTTTCAACCGACCGGGTTGGGTACGTCGGCGCTGCGTCTGGCCAGTGCGCTCGGTTCGGCGGACCGCCTCGCCGACCGGGCCCCGGCATCGGCACCCTGACGACAGGCATGGCGCCCTGGTTGTCGGTCCGGCGGATGCGCGTCCGCCGGGCCGGCTTCACCTGCCGCTCAGCGAATGAACCGCACCTGCGGGAACCACGGTGACGGGCCGGTCAACAGACTCTGCGGCCGGTGGCACAAGGTCTGTTCGAAGAACGCGGTGACATAGGCTCGTTCCGCCGCGATGATCCGCTCGGGGTCGACAGTGCCGATCAGACCGAGCACCTGATCGCTACCGATCCCGAGCGGTGTCACCAGTTGCGGTAACCACCATTGCACATCGGTGTAGGTGTAGTGGCGGCCGTCCGGAACGTTCAGATCCAGCCGATAATCGGCGCAGTGCGCCCAGAACTCCTTCCACAGCGGGTCGGTCCGGTGCGTCCGGGGTTTGCCGAGCAGCGGCGGATAGTTCGGGTCGGACCGGGCGCCCATGAGCAGAAACGGGTTGTGCTCGCCCCGTTCTGGATGGTTCTCACCGAACTCGAAGAACCCTTCCATGTTGATACCCGCGACGAGCCGGTCGTCATCGCGCACCGCGCGCGTCGCGGTCACGCCACCTGCGGAATGACCGAACATGCCCATCGCGGTCACATTCAGCGCCCCGGCCAGTCCTCTCGGCAACCGCGCACCGTCCACGTCGGGATTTCCACCGTGGGCGATCACCTCCAACTGATCGAGCACGAATCGGATGTCGGCCTCGCGGGAATCCATGTACAGCTCCTTGGCCGCGTTGATGTCCGGCGGGTTCTCCGGAATCTCGCTGACTTCCAGACGCCCGCCGGGGAAGGCGACCGCGGTCTCGTGCGTGTGATCAACGGTGACCACCACGAACCCGCGACTGACGAGTTCCTCGACCAGGACGGTGCCGAGTTCCCTCGAGTTGCCACCGCCTGGTGAGTACAGCACCACCGGATAGCCGCCGGGGCGAGGCAGCACCTCGGCGGTCGGCGTGGCATGCGTTGCCGTTGCCGCCCAGTCGATCCGGCCGGAGGGCAGGCCGGCGGGCGGATTGTCGGCGTAGTAGTCGGCCAGTTGCGGTTGAAGATACTGCGCGCGTTCGGCATCCGGGCTTGGCCGAGCCGGATACCAGATGCTGATCATCAGCTCTCGGGTCACTCCCGGCACCCAAGGATCGGCTCGACCTGGTTGGCGCAGGTGCACCTGGGTGACGCCCTGCGGCAGGACGCCGGTCGGTGCGGGCAGCGTGAAGCCGACCGGTGCCGACCGTCCGGTCCCGGCCGGATGACCGGCTCGACCGGCACGCATCGCCGCATCGGACGGATCTGCCGTGGCGGAGGCGGAGCCGAGCGTCGCGGCGCCAAGGGCAGCAGCACTCACCGCACCGAGCCCGCTGACCAAGACACGGCGGCGGGTGTGCTCGCGATTGGATCGAGTGAAGTCATTGGTGCTCATGGAAGTTCACCTTTCTGGGGTTGTGGGTCTCAGGCATCGCGTTTGCTGATCACGAAGGCTCCGGCGCCGATGGCGACGACCACGTATCCGATCATGAGCAGACCGGCGACTGCCGGGGACAGTGGCGAGCTGATCGTGCTGGTGCTGTTGGCCAGGGCGGTGGCCAGATGGAGCGGGAGGATAGCGTCGATCCGAAGGTTCCAAGGGGACGGCAGGAACACCACGATCGACGGCAGAACGAACAACAACGTGATCATCGAGACCAGCATCCCCGCGGTCGAGCGGATCACCGTGCCGAGGCCGAGCGCGACCAGGCCGACCATGGTCACCAGCAGACCGGACGCGAACGCGGGCATGGCGGCCGAGGCCAATCCGTGCGGCCACGGATTGATCGGCGCGGGACGGCCGCCGATGATCGCCAGCTCGGCCAGCGTGATGCCGAACGAGACCACCTGGCCCAGCACGAACGCGACCACCGCGACGACCGCGGTCTTGCCCAGCAGCAGGGCACGACGTTGCGGGACCGCGATCAGACTGGTGCGCATCATGCCGCTGCCGTACTCGCCGGTGACCGCCATGCCACCGAACGCCGCGAGCACACAGAGTACGAAGGGCAACACGACAACACCGGCATCGGCGCCAGGGAAGTGCGCCCGGTCCGCGACCGAGGAATGATCCCAGGAGTTCGTGATCATGAAGCACAGCGCGGCGCCGACGATGATCGCGAGCAAGGCAGCGCCGACTAAGTAGTAGGTGGAACGCAGCGAACGGACCTTGGCCCATTCCGCGGCGATGATGTCGTTCATCGGGTGATCTCCGATTCCGTTGCCGAGTTTGCGTTGTCCGGAGCGGTAGCGCGGTAGCTGACGCTGGCGTCGGTGATCTGGAGGTAGGCGTCCTCCAGCGACGCGCTGCGTGCCGCCAGCTCGTGCACGAGAATGCTGTTGCGCAGAGCCAGTTCACTGATCCGACCCTGGTCGAGCCCGGTAACCGCTAGGCCGCCATCGGCTTCGGCCCGGACTTCCCCACCTGCCGCCGCAAGAACTCGCGCGAGTTCGGCCGGGGCCGGCGTACGAACCAGGACATCGCGACGGAACCGATCGGCGAGGTCGGCCATGGACGACTCCGCGATCAGCCTGCCTCTGCCGACGATGACGACATGGTCGGCGGTCAACGCCATCTCGCTCATCAGATGGCTGGACACCAGTACGGTGCGGCCTTCACCGGCAAGCGACCGGAGCAGACTACGTATCCAGTGGATGCCCTCTGGATCCAAACCGTTCACGGGTTCGTCGAACAGCAGGACACCCGGATCACCCAGTAAGGCACCGGCAACGCCGAGACGCTGCTTCATGCCCAGCGAGAAACCCTTGATGCGCTTGCCGCTCACATTGCTCAGGCCGACGAGACCGAGCACGGCCCGGACTCTGGCCTTGCCGATTCGGTTCGCCCGAGCGAGGCAGTACAGGTGCTGAAACGCGGTGCGGCCACCGTGTACCGCGTTGGCGTCAAGTAAGGCGCCGACCTCGTGCAGCGGACGCGGAATGCACGCGTAACGGTGTCCATCGACGAGTGCTTCACCGGACGTCGGTTCGTCGAGGCCGAGAATCGCGCGCATGGTCGTGGACTTGCCCGCGCCATTGGGCCCGAGAAACCCGGTAACCACGCCTGGCTTCACGACAAAGGACAGCCGGTCGACGGCGAGCGTGTCGCCGTATCGTTTGGACAGTTCATTGACTTCGATCATGAGGTCAACGATCCCGGAGCCGACCAGCGTGCGCATCGGACCAGGACCCGAACTTTCCTCTCCGACCACGGTCGGGCGAAAGGCAGCGAATTAGCCGGTCATCAGACCGGGGTATGACGGACGCTGGTCCGATGCGCAAGGAAAACCGACTGGCTACTGTTGCTGACATGGACGAATCCGGCGTTGACCGCGAGCAGACCGGCAGGGTGGGCGTGATCCCGGCCGGGCGGCGCAGCGCCGTCCATTTGCTGGTGCTGGACATCGTGGTGATGCTCGGCCTGATCGGCTTCGGATTGGGCAACCTTTTCGCTGGCGCGTGGCAACCGCCGCGGTTTTTGTCGGTGTGGGCCGTCATAGTGTTTCTCGTGCTGGCCGGCATGCCGGTGGTGTTGCGGCGGTTCTGGCCGGTCGCTGTGTTCCGGGTTGGGCTCGTCGCGGGCGTGGTGGCGATCCTGGCCGGTGCGCAGTGGGCGGTCGCTCTGGACATCGGGCTCGCCCTGTACGTGGTGGTGGCGGAGCAACGACGGCGTCAGGGGATTCGGAACCTGGCGGCCGCGCTGGCCGTCACGTTGCTGGCGCCACTGGTCTCACCGGGAATGGACACCCTCGGCGAGATCGCCTTCAGCTGGGCAGTACTGATCGCGTGTGCGGCGACGGGCATCGCCGTGCAGGAGCGGCGCGGTCGGGTCGAGGCGAACATGGTGCGCCGGGAACGGCAGGCAGTCGCCGAGGAACGATTGCGGATCGCGCGGGAACTGCATGACGTTGTCGCGCACAGCATGAGTCTGATCACGGTGAAGGCGGCCGTGGCCAATCATGTTGCCGCGCAACATCCCGAGCAGGCGCGGGAAGCTTTACATACGATCGAGGCAGCGAGCCGGGACGGGCTCGCCGAGTTGCGGCGGATGCTCGGCGTGCTGCGATCGGAAGACGACCCGGACGGAGAGCTGACACCCGCTCCAACCGTCGCCGACCTGTCCGGCTTGGTCGAGCGGGCGGCGAGCGCGGGCGTGACGATGAGCCTGGATGTGCGTGGCGCGGACGCACTTCCGGACGCGGTCGGGCTCGCGGTCTACCGGATCGTCCAGGAAGCGGTGACGAACGTGGTCAAACACGCGGCCCCGGCGAACTGCGCGGTCACCGTGGCCGTGGCGGATGGGCTCGTGCGGATCGAAGTGGCGGACGACGGTTCGGCACGGACCCTGGACGAGTCGGCCGGGATGCCCGGGCATGGGCTGATCGGCATGCGGGAGCGGGTGATGACCTATGCCGGGAGCTTCCAGGCAGGGCCTCGGCCGGGCGGCGGGTTCACGGTGACCGCGACGCTGCCCTTCGATGCCCGGGGAACGGATCGGCCGGACCCCGCTGGCTCCGGCAAGGCCGAATCAGGTGACGCCGAGGTCGTTAGCAGCACGGTTCATACCGCCGCAAGTGGTGCCGCCAGAGTCGGCGAACGCCAGGTTGGCGACGGCCAGGTCGGCGAGCGCCAGGTTAGTGACTGCCAGGTCGGCGACCGCCAGGTCGGCGACCGCCAGGTGGGCGACCACCAAGTTGGTCACGGCCAGGTTGGCGACGGTCAGCGTGGTCACCGCCAGCTTGGTCACCACCAGGTTGGTCACGCCGAGGTCGCAGAAGCCGAGGTCATCGGTCGCGATGTCACTGATGCGCGGGCGAGTGAAGCCGAGGCAGGTGAGGCTGGGCTGGGTGAGGCCGGGCTGGGTGAGGCCGGGCTGGGTCATGGCACTGAGGACGGGGCTGGAGTGGGTGACGTAACGGAAGGTGCCGCGGTGGTGGGCGAGGCCGAGCGGAGCGGCATCACGGTGGATGGGATCGGAGTGGGCGTGGCCGGGTCGGGTGCAGCCGGGGTGGATCTGGACGAGGCGAGTCTGGGCGGGGGTGGGGCGTGAATGAGATTCGGGTGGTGATCGCCGACGATCAGGCGCTGCTGCGCGGCAGCTTCCGGGTCCTGATCGACTCCTCCCCTGGGTTTGCCGTGGTCGGCGAGGCAGGCAACGGGCTGGAGGCGGTCGTCGCCGCGCAGCGGGAACGGCCCGATGTGGTCCTGATGGACGTGCGCATGCCCGACTTGGACGGGATCGAGGCGACCCGCCGGATCTGCGCGGATCCGGAACTCGCCGAGACCGTCCGGGTACTCATGCTGACCACCTTTGACCTGGACAATTACGTTTACGCGGCGCTGCGGTCGGGGGCGAGCGGGTTCTTGCTCAAGGACACGCCGCCTGCCGATTTGCTCTCCGCGATCGGCGTGGTGGCCGCGGGCGAGGGCCTGCTCGCGCCGACCGTGACCAGGCGGCTCATCGCGGAGTTCGCTCGGCGGCCCGAGCCGGCGCGGAGCCCGGTACGACAGTTGGACGGAGTGACCGAACGAGAACGGGAGGTACTGATACTGATCGCGAAGGGGATGTCGAACACAGAGGTGTGCCACCACCTACACCTGACGATGGCCACCGTGAAGACACACATTGGTCGGCTGTTGTCCAAGTTGCAGGCGCGCGATCGGGCGCAGCTGGTGATCGTCGCGTACGAGACCGGGCTGGTCTCCGCCCATCGGCCTGCTTGACACCCCTGACCGGCGGGACCTAGCGTTCCGTCCGGAGACAACTGAACACGCCGTCGATCTTGCGCGGGAGAGTCCACGGTCCGCCGTGGCGCCGAAGGAGCAACACCTCCCGGGAAACTCTCAGGCTCACCTACCGCGCAGAGGAGGCAACTCTGAAAAGAGGCGCCGATGCGCCTCGCCCACGGTGCAAACCGTCGACCGCGTCACCTGGCGCTCAGACGGTGAAGCTCTCAGGCCAATGACAGAGTGGGAGGCTTTTTGCAGTTGGCGTGCAAGCGCCACTACCAAGGAGCCTGCCATGGCTGAGGTGCCACCGGAGCATCTTCGTTATACCGCCGAGCACGAGTGGATCGCCGTCAGCGGCGACACCGCGACCATCGGGGTGACCGCGTTCGCGGCCGAGCAACTCGGAGACATCGTGTTCGTCGGGTTACCGGCTGTTGGCGACGCGTTGACCGCGGGTTCGATCTGCGGCGAGTTGGAATCGACCAAGTCGGTCAGTGACCTCTACTCGCCGGTCGGTGGCACGGTGTCCGACATCAACGCGGAGGTGGTCGACGATCCAGCGTTGGTGAACGCCGCGCCATTTGATGGCGGCTGGTTGTTTCGGGTGGCTTCGGCCGAGTTTCCGGACGGGCTGCTGACCGCGTCCGAGTACGTCGCACTGACCGAAGGTGGTGCCGCATGACGGATCTGTTGAACGCCGACCTGGCTGCGGTCGACCCAGTGATCAGCGCGGCCATCGACGCCGAGTTGGGGCGGCAACGGGACACGCTGGAAATGATCGCCTCGGAGAACTTCGCGCCCAGGGCGGTCATGCAGGCGCAGGGCACGGTGCTGACCAACAAGTACGCCGAGGGGTACCCAGGGCGGCGCTATTACGGCGGCTGCGAGTTCGTCGACGAGATCGAGCAAGTGGCCATCGACCGGGTGAAGAGCCTGTTCAACGCCGAGTACGCCAACGTGCAGCCGCACTCGGGTGCGCAAGCGAACGCGTCGGCCATGGCCGCGTTGCTCGATCCCGGCGACACCATCCTCGGCCTGGACCTCGCGCACGGCGGGCACCTCACGCACGGGATGCGGCTGAACTTCTCCGGGAAGCTCTATCAGGTCGCGGCGTATCATGTGTCCGAAAAGGACTACCTCGTGGACATGGCCGAAGTCGCCGAACTGGCGAAGCAGCACCGACCGAAGCTGATCGTGGCCGGTTGGTCGGCTTACCCGCGCCAGCTGGACTTTGCCGCGTTCCGGGCGATCGCGGACGAGGTCGGCGCGCTCTTGCTGGTGGACATGGCGCACTTCGCCGGTCTGGTCGCGGCCGGGTTGCATCCAAACCCGGTCGAGCACGCCGACGTGGTGACCACGACGACGCACAAGACGCTGGGCGGTCCGCGCGGCGGGGTGATCCTGGCCAAGAAGGCGTTCGGCAAGAAGCTGAACTCGGCCGTCTTCCCTGGTCAGCAGGGTGGGCCGCTTGAGCACGTGATCGCGGCCAAGGCGGTCGCGTTCGGCATCGCCGCCTCCGAGGAGTTCCGGGAGCGGCAGGCGCGGACCCTGGCTGGCGCGAAGATCCTGGCCGAACGGCTGGGTGCCGAGCAGAGCGCGGGTGTGCGGGTGCTGACCGGTGGGACCGATGTCCACCTGGTTCTCGTCGACCTGCGTGAGTCCGCGCTGGATGGGCAGCAGGCCGAGGACCGGCTGCACGACATCGGCATCACGGTGAACCGCAACGCGGTGCCCTTCGACCCTCGGCCGCCGATGGTGTCCTCTGGCCTGCGCATCGGCACGCCGGCGCTGGCGACCCGCGGCTTCGATGAGGAGGACTTCCGCGAGGTCGCGGACATCATCGCGGGCGCGTTGCAGCCCGAGCTGTCCGAGGCGGAACAAGAGAAGCTGCAGGCTCGGGTCGCACTGCTGGCCAGGGCCCATCCGCTCTACCCGGGGTTGACATGACCATCAGCGTGTTCGATCTGTTCAAGATCGGTATCGGGCCGTCCAGTTCACACACGGTCGGCCCGATGAAGGCGGCTCGACTGTTCGCGTTGGGCCTGCGGGAGAACGGGCTGCTGAGCCACACACACACGGTGCGGGCCGAACTGTTCGGCTCGCTCGGTGCGACCGGGCACGGGCACGGCAGTGATCGCGCGGTGCTGCTCGGGCTCTCGGGTGCCGACCCTCGCACGGTGGACACCGACACAGTGCCGGAGCGGGTGGCTGCGATCCGCCAGGATCACGCGCTTGACCTGCTCGGCGAACACCGGATCGCGTTCGATCCAGACAACGACCTGGTGCTGCACCGGCGTCGTTCGCTGCCCGCCCATCCGAACGGGATGACGTTCACCGCGTTGGACGAATCCGGGGAGGAGCTGCGTGCCAAGACGTACTACTCGGTCGGCGGCGGGTTCGTCGTGGACGAGTCGGCGACGGGGGCCGACCGGATCAAGGTGGATGACACCCCGGTGGCGTATCCCTTCGCGACCGGGACGGAGTTGCTGGCGCGATGTGAGGAGGCCGAGCAGTCCATCAGCGGAGTGATGCTCGCCAACGAGCTGTCGTGGCGACGGGAAGACCAGGTCCGTGCCGAACTGGCCGAGATCTGGCAGACCATGCAGGACTGCGTGAAGCGTGGCTGCACGAACGATGGCGTGTTGCCGGGCGGGCTGAAGGTTCGCCGGCGCGCCGCCGAACTGCATCGGACGTTGACCACCGAGCATTACGCCACCGACCCGTTGCGGGTGCTGGACTGGGTGAGTCTGTTCGCGTTGGCGGTCAACGAGGAGAACGCATCCGGCGGGCGGGTGGTGACCGCGCCGACCAATGGCGCGGCCGGGATCGTGCCCGCTGTTCTGCACTATTACACGCGATTCGTGCCGGGCGCGAACGACGATGGCGTGGCGCGGTTCTTGCTCACGGCTGGCGCGATTGGCGTGCTGTTCAAGGAGAACGCGTCGATCTCCGGTGCCGAGGTGGGGTGCCAAGGTGAGGTCGGGTCGGCGTGTTCGATGGCGGCGGCCGGGTTGTGTGAAGTGCTCGGTGGCAGCCCGCGACAGGTGGAGAACGCCGCGGAGATCGCGATGGAACACAATCTCGGGCTGACCTGCGATCCGGTTGGCGGGCTGGTGCAGATTCCGTGCATCGAACGGAACGCACTCGCGTCGATCAAGGCAATCAGCGCGGCGCGGATGGCATTGCGTGGCGATGGAACGCATTTCGTCTCGCTGGACAAAGTCATCAAGACGATGTGCGAGACCGGCGCGGACATGAAAATCAAGTACAAGGAGACCGCGCGCGGCGGGCTCGCGGTGAACGTTATCGAGTGCTGAACTTACGCGATTGTTTCCCTAATCCGATCTCGGTTCGGAGTTGCGGAAACAACTACTCAATCGTACCGACGAGTAGGCTGAGGCGAGCTGATACGTCGGGCCTACCTCGGGTAACCGCTTGGCGCGCGAGGTGCGCCGTTGACCGACGCCGGGTCATTCGCCGGTGATTAGTTCGACATTCTGGAGGTGCGGCACGGGCTGATCGGGGGGTCATTTTCCGTGCCGCCCCGCGGCTCCCTGCGCGAACAGGGAGCCGCGGGCAATGTGTTCCCAGGCGATGAATTGGAAGGAAACAACGTGGGGAGCGTAGAACTCCAGGGACGCCCCGAGCCAGAGGATGTCCGGGGCGGCACCGATAAATCACCCGTCAGCAGCAGTGAGGACGCGCCGGAGAACCGGCGGCGGAGAGTCGTACTGCATCAGGGACTACCTGATCCGACCGAGTCTGGGAGCGTAGCCGAGGGGGGCCGTCACGCCAAGCCGGAAGGGTGATGCCTCGCTGGTGAGGTTGGGCCCAGGCAAGCTGGGCTGGCAAACTGGGCTGGCAAGCTGGGCTGGGCTGGGCTGGGCAAGCCGGGCCGGGCTGGGCAAGCCGAGTTGCACAAGCTGGCGTGGGCAAGCCGAGCTGCCCAGGTCGGGCCGGGCTGGGTTGGGCAAGGCGGGTTGGGCTGGCGATGTGGGCCGTGGGGTCCGGGTTGGCCGCGGGAGCTGGGAGCCGTGGTGGAGCGGTTGAGCAGCCGGGGTCGGCTGTGCGGGCTGCGATCGTGGAATCGGCCGCTGCGGTGAAACGGGCAGCGACTGCCGTGGCGACTGGACGCGGCGCCGTACGAGCGGGGTCGGCGGCTGCGGTGGGCAGCCTTGGCGGGTGTTGCTGAACCGATTCGTTTTGTGGTGGGCGGACGGGCGTCTCTAAATGAGACAGGCTGATGGCGCTGCTGCGGGTAAACCCGAAAAAGCGCCGTCGCCACGACCGTGGCGCGGTCCGGATGCCCGAAAGGGAGCCCGCCATGACGACCATCGACGCCAGTACCGAAACTTCCCAACGAGCCACAGCCCCTGCCGCGCCGGCGGCGCCGCCTGCTGACCCGATGATGATCGGCCTGCCTAGTTTCATTGTGGGCTCGGTCGCGCTCGGCCTCGTCCTGATCGGTTATGTGCCCGCTACCGCGGTCGGCGCTTCGCTGGCCGTCATCATTGCCGCGACCGGGCTTGGCCTGGTCATCGCTTCGGTTTGGGCGGCGAATCTGGGGCAGAGCGCGGTTGCAGGGGTGTTCGCCATCTTCGCGGGGTTCTGGCTGAGTTATGCCTTGTTGGTGCTCGGACTTACGCACAACTGGTTCGGCGTCGGCGCCAGCGCGGCCGTGGCCACGGAGGGGTTGTTCCTGATTTCGTGGCTGGTCATCGTCGGAATGTTGACGTTGGGCACGCTGCGGCTGCCGGTGGCTTATGCCTTGCTGTTCGCGCTCATTGAGGTGGCGCTTGTTCTTGTGCTGATTGGTACCTTGTCGGCTTCTGCGGGCATTCTGCAGATCGGTGGGGTTGTGGTGTTCTTGTTTGCCGCGGTCGGTGTGTATCTGTTCTTCAGTTCGGCTTCTCAGGCGACGGGTGGGTCGGCACTGCCGTTGGGGCCGGCGCTGGTGTCCTGAGCAGCAGCATGAGCGCGGGCAGGCCGGCGATCACGGTCATCGTGATCGCGGCCTGCCCGACGCTTCCGGCCGCGACGAACGGCGTCACCAGCAGCGAACCGAGCGGCAGCGTGCCCTGCATCAACGTGCGCAACACCGCGAACGCCCTGCCGTGCAACGCGGGCGGGATACGGCGCATGCGCAGGGTTTGCGCCCAGACCGTCATGGGCGCGCTGAGCAGGCCTACGAGCAGAAAACCCGCGCCGAGAATGGGTAGGCGCGGGGCGAGCAGCGCCAGATAGCAGGCTGCGGCCAGCAATTGGACTATGCCGATGGCGCGGATTGTCTCCGTGTTGCGGAGTCCGGCCAGGGTTGCGCCGGTGATTTCGCCGGTGGCGGTGAGTGCCAGCAGTACGCCCAGGGTCGTTGGTCCGCCGGGTAGGTGGGTTTTGGCCAGCCACGGCGCGGCGACCAGGAGCATGCCTTCGGCGATGTTGAATGCCATGAAGGCGATCGTGGTGCGGACGATGATGTTGTCCTTGAGGAGCGAGCGCAAGGGTGGAGCTGGTTGGTGTGGGGTGGGGGTTGCGCGGAGGGGGTGGCGGACTTGGGTGATTGTGGCGGCGAAAATGAGGAAGGTTGCGCTGTCTATGGCCAGTACGTTGGCGGCGCCGATGGTGGGGATGAGCGCGCCGGATAGGGCTGGGCCGAGTACGCCGGCGATACTGAAACTCAATGATTCCAGGGCGTTTGCTGTGTCTAGATCGGATTCTGGGACCAGGGTGGGGATGGCGGCTGGGAAACCGGCTAGGGGGAGCATTTTGAGTAGGCCGTAGCCCGATGCGGCGATGAAGGGCAGAGCTGCTGGGGTTGTGTGGAGCGCTGCTGTGATCGGGATGGTGGACATCAGGGCGGCGCGGAAGACGCAGTCGGCGAACAGGACTGTTCGTTTGTCGAAGCGGTCGAGGATGGGGCCTGCGGCGACGCCGCCGATGACGACGGGGGCGGTGTAGCAGACAGCCAGCAGGCCGAGCCTGGTCGCGCCGTGTGGACCGCTGAGGACCAGCCAGGACAGCGCCACGAAGGTCATGCCGTCGCCGAGGGTGGAAATGGTCGCGCCGAGCCAGAGGCGGCGGAAGTCGGCCGCGCCCAGTGTGCGGCGGTAGGAGCGCATGGAGGGGACCATGCCGGGACGAGGGCCGCCGGTATTGGATTTTCTTGCGGTCGGTGGGTGGTTCTATGGTGCAGTTGTGCAGTCGGTGGTTCGGTTGGCGGATGGTGGGGAGTTCGCTGTTGACTCGGTGACCTGCGATGACGACCACACGCGGTGGTCGGCCGCTCAGGTTGAGCCGGGGTGCGAGCTTGTGCTGGTGCGGCACGGGCGGTTTCGGCGGCGGGCACTTGGCGTCGAGCAGGATGTCGATTCGACGCTGGCCTACCTGTCACCGGCCGGGCAGGAGGAGCATTTCGCGCATCCGGCCGGTGGGGATATGTGCACGCTCGTGACGCTGGGGAATTCCTGGTGGGATTGGGTCGGGGAGCCGCGCCAGTCCACTGTGTACGTTGACGCTCGGGTGGACTTGGCGCATCGGCGGGTGCTTGCTGCCGCGCGCGATGGGGACGTTGATTTTGGGGTTGCGGAGGGGTTGGTGGGGTTGGTCGCGGCTGCGGCGAGAGTGCCGCGGGCGGCGCCGAAGGGGGAGCTGGTGGCGTTGGCGCGGGAGGCTATTGCTGCCGATGCCGCCGAGGGGTTGTTTGGGCTGGCCGAGTTGCTAGGGGTGTCGGCTTATCGGCTTAGCCGGGCGTTTTCCGCTGAGGTCGGGGTTTCCGTGACTCGGTATCGGAACCGCGTTCGGGTGGGGCGGGCGCTGGATCGGCTTGCCGAGGGGGAACAGGATCTTGCCGGGTTGGCGGCCGATCTGGGGTTTGCCGATCAGGGGCATCTGTGCCGGACGGTTCGGCAGCATCTGGGGACCACGCCTACCGCGGTGCGGCGGGTGCTGGCGCCCTCGCGGGGAGGGCGCCAGCCCTGAACCTCAGACTTCCGCGTTGCGCTTGACTGCCGTGAGCAGCAGCTGAGCTACGTCGACGACCTCGAGGCTTTCGGCGGCGGCGCCGGTGCTCTGGCGGTCGGTGACGCCGTCGGTCATCATCACGCGGCAGAACGGGCAGCCGGTCGCGATCTTGTTCGGCGCGGTGCCGAGCGCCTCGTCGACCCGCTCCAGGTTGATCTGCTTGCCGATCCGCTCCTCCATCCACATGCGCGCGCCACCGGCGCCACAGCAGAACGAGCGGTCCGCGTGCCTGGGCATCTCGCGCAGGTTCGCGCCGGTCGCGCCGACGAGTTCACGAGGGGCCTCGTAGACCTTGTTGTGCCTGCCTAGGTAACACGGGTCGTGGTAGGTGACGTCCTCGGGCACCGGGGCGACCGGGATCAGCCTGCGCTCGCGCACGAGGCGGTTGAGCAGCTGGGTGTGGTGCACGACCTCGTAGTCGCCGCCGACCTGCGGGTACTCGTTGCCGATCGTGTTGAGGCAGTGCGGGCAGGTGACCACGATCTTGCGCTTGAGCGGCTCGCGGCCCTCGAACAGCGTGTTGAGGACTTCCACGTTCTGCTGGGCCAACATCTGGAACAGGAACTCGTTGCCCGCGCGCCGCGCCGGGTCGCCGGTGCAGGTCTCCTCGGAGCCGAGCACCGTGTACTTGACGTCGGCCATGTGCAGCAGTTCGGCGACGGCCTGGGTGGTCTTGCGGGCTCGGTCTTCGAACGCGCCGGCGCAGCCGACCCAGAACAGGTATTCGACGTCGTCGGCGAGTTCGCCGTCGAAGACGGGGACCTCGAAGTCCAGCCCCTCGGTCCACTGGAGACGGTCCTTGGCGTTCTGGCCCCAGGGGTTGCCCTTGTTCTCCAGATTCTTGAACATGCCGCCGAGTTCGGTCGGGAAGTTCGACTCGATCAGCACCTGGTAGCGGCGCATGTCGACGATGTGGTCGACGTGCTCGATGTCGACCGGGCACTGTTCGACGCAGGCGCCGCAGCTGGTGCAGGACCAGAGCACGTCCGGGTCGATGACGCCGCCTTCCTCCAGCGTGCCGACCAGCGGGCGGGCCGCCTGCTCGGGGCCGGAGCCTTCGATGCGGCCGAAGCCGGATTCGGGGGCGCCGTGGTCGTGGCGTTCGCCGACCTTGATGTCGACCGAGCCCTCGGCCGGCATTTCCTGGCCGCCGATGAGGTACGGGGCCTTGGCGAAGAGGTGGTCGCGCAGGTCCATGATGACCAGCTTGGGCGAGAGCGGCTTGCCGGTGTTCCAGGCCGGGCACTGGCTCTGACAGCGGCCGCACTCGGTGCAGGTGGCGAAGTCGAGCATGCCCTTCCAGGTGAAGTCCTCGATCTTGCCGCGACCGAAGACGTCGTCCTCGCCGGGATCTTCGAAGTCGATCGGCTTGCCGCCGGACTCCATCGGCAGCAGCGGCCCGAGGCCATCGGGCAGGCGCTTGGCGCCGACGTTGAGCGGGGCCAGGCCGATGTGCAGGTGCTTGGAGTGCACGACGAGCACCAGGAAGCCGGTGACGACGGCGATGTTCACCAGGATGAACACCGTCTCGATGATGCCGTTGACAGTGGCGCCGAAGCCGCTGAAGGCGTGGCCGAGCAGCCAGGACGCGAACGGCCAGCCGCTGCGGCCGTAGGGGAAGTGGCCGGTGGCGTACTGGGCGCCCCGGTAGATCAGCAGGGTCAGCATGACCGCGGCGATCATGTAGAGCACCAGCCAGGCCGCGCCGGTGTGCGAACCGTAGAACCGGGATTGGCGCTCGCGCTTGGCCGGGGCCTGCCGGACCCGCATGATGCCGAACGCGACCAGCGCGACGAGCACGGCGACGGCGAAGAAGTCCTCGACGAAGCCGAGCCAGCGGGCGTGGCCGAACCACCAGAACGCGAAGTCGCGGTCGAACAGCGCGCCCCACGTCTCGATGATGGTGAAGGTCAGGACGAAAAAGCCCCACATGGTGAAGAAGTGGGCCAGGCCGGGCACCGACCACTTGAGCAGCTTGCGCTGGCCGGCGACCTCGGCGACCTCGGTCTCCAGGCGTCGACCGATTTCCTTGATCCGGCCGCTCACCGGTTGACCGGAGTGGATCAGCCGGTAGAGCCACAGCACGCGGCGGCCGGCGATAGCCAGGCCGACGACGGTGATGGCCAAGCCGATGACGAGTCGCAGCAATATCACGAGTTCTCCCGGTGTGGGGGACTACGTTGTCGAATTCCGGTGAGCGTACGCCACGTTACCGGCCAGTAACCACCCTGACCGGGCCGGAACGTGGCCAGGATCGCACGACCGTGCGAAACCCTCAGCGCCAGCACAGGCGCAAGGCGGTGATCAGCGCGGTGATCGACGGGGCGAACGCGTGCTCGGGCGGGGCGGCGTAGCCGACGACCAGGCCGCCGGGCTGGGGGCTGGAGTGGGGGCCGGGCTGGCGGCCGGGCTGGCGGCCGGACAGGACGCCGGGCTGGCGGCCGGACAGGACGCCGGGCTGGGGGTCGTCGGCGAACCAGGACTCTCGCAGACCGTGCGTCGCGACCGAATGCCTGGCCAGGTGGGCGAGCACGCGTTCCTCGGGCGGGCTGTGCGCGGGCAGCGGCAGCACGATGTGCAGGCCGGCGGCGGCCGAGTCCGGCCAGACCGTGATGCCCTCCTGGCCCAGCGCGCCGAGCAGCCGGTCGTGCCGCGAGCGGTAGCGGGTGCGGGCGCGGCGGACCTGCTGGTCGTAGTGGCCCGCGGTGAGGAACTCGGCCAGCGTGAGCGACTCGATGATGCCGGTGTGCCGGTCGGCCAGGCGTTTGGCCATCCGCATCGGCTCGACCAGCCAGGACGGCAGCACCAGCCAGGCCAGCCGCAGGCCGGGCGCGAGGGTCTTGCTGGCCGTTCCGGTGTAGACGACGCGCTCGGGCGCAAGCGCTTGCAGGGCGCCGATGGGCTGGCGGTCGAAGCGGAACTCGCCGTCGTAGTCGTCCTCGACGATCAGGGTGTCGGTGGCCTGCGCGAACTCGACGAGTTCGGCGCGGCGGGCCGGGTCGAGGGTGCTGCCGAGCGGGTACTGGTGCGCGGGGGTGACGACGACCGCGCCGAGATCAGTGCGCCGGGCCAGTTCGTCGACGACGATGCCTTTGCCGTCGACCGGGATGCCGATGGTGCGCAGGCCTGCCGCCTTGGCCATGACCGTGCGGAACTCGCGCAGTGAGGGGTTTTCGAAGGCGACGGTGTGTTCGCCGCGATCGCGCAGGACCATGGCGAGCAGGGCCAGGGACTGGCTGTATCCGGCGGTGACCAGGATCGCGTCCGGGTCGGCGACCACTCCCCTGGTCCGGCCGAGGTAGTCGGCGAGGGCTTTGCGCAGGGCCGGGTGGCCCTCCGGCTCGCTGTAGCCGAAGGCGGTGGCGGGTGCGTCGGTGATGGCGCGGCGGGCCGCGGCCAGCCAGGCGGTGCGCGGGAACAGCGTCACGTCGGGTCGGCCGGGTTGCAGGTTCCAGCGCGGGACCGGGCGCGGGGTGGGCGGCGGCATCGGGTGCGGGGGCTGGGCCTGGCCGGGAATGCCGACGACGACCGCGCCCGCGCCCTGGTGGATGCGCAGGTAGCCCTCGATGGCCAGCTCGTCGAACGCGCGGGTGACGGTGCCTCGGGCCAGGCCGAGGTCGGCGGCGAGGGCGCGGGTGGACGGGAGCCGGTTGCCCGCGGCGAGCCTGCCGTCGCGGATGGCGCGCCGGATCGCCTCGGCGACGGCGTGCCGCCTGCCGCCGGCCGGGTCGAGGTCCAGGTGGAAGTCGAGACCGGCGCTGGACCACTCAGCTGGCATGGGATTGGACCATACTTGTGGGCCAGTTGCTGAATACAGTGCGTTCATGACGAACCTGCGAATTCGCTCGGCCGAGGCGCTGGACGCGCAGGCGAGCCGGCTGCGTGAACTGCACCAGCCCGGTGACCCGCTGGTGCTGGCGAACATCTGGGACGCGGCGTCGGCCTGGCTGGCCGAGACGGCCGGTTTTCCCGCGGTGGCGACCAGCAGCGGCGCGGTCGCGGAGTCGCTCGGTTATGCCGATCACGAAGGCGCGCCCGCCGAGGAGATGTTCGCGGCGGCGACGCGGATCGCGTCGTCGGTCTCGGTACCGGTCACTGTGGACGCCGAGTCCGGCTACCAGTTGCCTGCCGAACGGTTTGTGGACCGGTTGCTGGCCACCGGGGCGGTCGGCTGCAACCTGGAGGACACCGATCACCGCACCGGGCGGCTGGTGGAGATCGCCGAACAGGTGGCATGGCTCTCGGACGTGCGGGCGGCGGCCGAACAGGCCGGGGTGCGGCTGGTGCTCAACGCGCGCATCGACGTGTTCCTCCAGGCCTACGCGAACAGCAGCAAGCCGGATGAGCGGGCGTTGCTAGGCGCGGCTCTGCGCCGGGCGGAGGCCTATCTGAACGCCGGAGCGGACTGCGTCTATCCGATTCTGGCGCGCCAGACCGACACGATCGAGGGGTTCGTGGCCGGGGTGGACCGACGTCCGGTGAACATCGCTTACTTGCGCGACGGGCTGAATCCGGCAAGTCTTGGCGATCTCGGTGTCGCTCGCGTCTCGCTCGGCACCGGCCTGTGGCGGACAGCACAAGCCTGGCTGACCGACCAGCTGAGCAAGCTGGCCCAGGGCGAGAGCTGGTAGCCGCCGCCAGGATCGGTTACGGACCGTGCCGTGGGGATCGGGCACGGTCCGTAATCATGTCTAGGCCGAATCGTGATTGTTTATCGAATCAGACGAAAGTTGCTGGACAGATCGCGGAACCGGCGACCGAAAGCCGCCGTCTCACCCCACAGTGTGAGTACCGCGCGCTACGCTGTTGCCGGCGCATCAGCCACGATGGGGCGTGGCCTGCCACGACGATGGTGCGCGGACCGGCAATAACGGAGGGAAACCGGCGATGGCGACTTCGAACAACAGCGGCGCCAGCGGAGCCTTTCTCGCTGCGGGTGGCGGGCTGGCGGGGCTTGTCGCGGAAATCGAGTACCTCGTCACCGAGTCGCAGAACGGCTTGCAGGTGCAGCAGCCCGCGGCCGGTGGTGGCGGCGGCTACCGATTCACTCCCAGCGAGCTGGAAACGGTGCTGGGGCAGTGGAAGCAACTGCAGACGAGCCTGCAGCAAGCGCAGGGCAAGATCGCGCCGATGACCAACGTGCAGTCCCCCGCGACCGACACCGCGAGCCAGAACGCGACCAGCGCGGCGACCCGCTCGGGCCAGGCCTATGAAGATCACCTCGCCGCGATGCTGCAGTACACCGACACCTACATCCACGCCTTGCAGACCGCTCTGACGAACTACCAGAACGCCGAAGAGGGCGGCTCGCAGTCGATGCGCAGCGTCAACACCGGTTTCTGATCTCCCTGCCCCGACAGACTTTTGACCCACCGCCGGCCCGCGCGCCAATCGTGAAGGGGGATCTTTGATGGGCGGCTACACGGCCACGCAGATCTACCAGATGCTCCACTCCGGACCTGGAACGACCGGGATCTACCACGCGACCGACGGCGCGGGTACCCAGTTGAGCACCCAGGACGACCTGAACAACCAGATCGTCCAGCTGAACAACAAGATGGCGGCCTCCTGGAACGGTGTCGCGGCCGAGCAGGCGCAGGCCGGTGCCATGCCGCTGGCCGGCGCGGCGCAGGACGCCACCAGCTCGCTGGCCCTGCACCAGGACGTGATGACCCAGCAGGCCGAGGCGTTCACCACCGCGCGCAACAGCGTGACGAACGTGCCCGCGCAGATGCCGAACAACACGATGAACGACGTGCTCGCGGCGTTCGGCGACACCGGCCCGCTGGATGACCAGATCACCCAGTACAACAACTCCTCGCAGAACAACGTGCAGGTGTATCAGACCTACGCGCAGCAGAGCGCGCTCACCGAGGCGAGCGTGCCGCAGAGCTACGGCACCATCCCGGTCAGCAACGCGACCATCACGGTGGTGCCGCCGTCCTCGACCGGGGCCAGCGGCGGCTATGCCGGGATGAACTCGATCGCGGCGGTCGCGGGCGGTACGCAGGCCGAGCGGGCCGAGGCGATGCGGCGGCTCACCGGCGCGCCGGGCGCGAACGCCACCGGCGGCGCGAACCTGACCGACGAGACCAGCGGCGCCGGTTCGGGCCTGATCGACGTGCCGCCGGGCGGCGGACGGGGCCCCGGATTCCCGAACGCGCCGGGCGAGCCGAACTTCAACACCAACCCGGACGGCTTCGTGCCGCCGCTGGTCGAGGAAGAGGTGCCGCTCGGCGCCATTCCGGCCGGTGGCCGCAATGGCAACAACAACGACGAGGGGAACAACCCGGCGGGTGGTCCTCCGCCGATGGGCCCGAACAGCTTCTCCGGCGACCTCAACGGCGGCCTGAACGGGCCGAGCGGCGGGGGCTTCGGTCCGGCTGGTGGCGGCGGTTCGGCGCAGAGCGCGATGGAGAGCCTGCACGGTGGTTCCGGGCTGGGTTCCGGTTCCGGTGCGTCCAACCTGACCAACAGCTCGCGCAGCGGCATCGGCATGGCCTCGCAGGCCACCGAGGAGTCGATGATGGGCGGCGGCGGGCTCACCCCCGGCGCGCCTGGCGCTCCCGGCGAGGAAGGCCCGATGGGCGGCGGCGCCGGTGGTCGTCGCGAGGAGGACGGCGAGCACAAGGCCGCGTCGTACCTGCAGGAGAACGACCCGGACGCGCTGTTCGGCACCGACGAGATGACCGCACCGCCGGTCATCGGGGAATAACGGGTAAGCAAGCTCTACAAGCAATATGATGCTGGCCGCGGGTGATCACCCGCGGCCAGCATTCATGAGCAGGGGTGGATTTCCGTGCTGTACAACCCGATCACCTTGGCCCTGGACACGATCTCCACGGTGTGGCGCAGGGAGAATCTCGGGGAGCCGCACAACATCTTCGTCGACACCAAGTACTGGCTGGACGAGGAGGGCGAGCGGCAGGCGTTGCAGCGGGCCGGTGACGACATGGCCATGCACGGGGTGCTGATGGGCCGCGACCTGTCCCCCGACTTCCGGGAAACCCTGCAGATCCTGGCCCGGCCGAACGTGGAGTACTTCGGCTGGATCGGCACGCTGCCCACGAACGAGAGCAACGGGACCAACATCGCGGTGCTGGCCGCGTCGGTCGGCGACGAGGGCGTGCTGGCGATCCGGGACGGCGACGCGGTGACGATCGGACCGTGCAGCCCGGACGGTCTTGCCGAGGCCCTTGTGGACAAGATGCCCAACGTGCCCGCCGGACGCGGCCGTTCGGTGAACCTGCCGGAGCGGGAAATGCGGCAGTTGCGGGCGCGGCGCGGCAATGGCGCACCGGGCGAGGTGCCCGCGCTGCCCGCGGACGCGTTCAACATCTTCCCCCGCCAGTCCGAGGCCGAGGACGCGCGCGATCTGTTCACCGTGCTGGAGTTGCCGCGCAGCGGCGGTGGCGAGCTGTACGCGGCGGCCCGCGGCCGGAGCGGGGAGCGGCGGCGCTGCCCGCATCCGTTGGTGTACCTGGACACCGAGCAGGGCCGGTGGATCCAGCAACTGTCCGGGGACCAGCCGGGCGAGCGGTGGATGGTGGCCGCGCCGGCCAGCCGCTCGCTGTTGATCAGCAAGTTGCACGAGATGCGCTCGCGGATCGACTAGATCGACGCCAGGAATCCGCGGACTTCACGGGGCGAGCCGAGAATGACCTGTTCGGCTCGTTTGCCGTGTTCGGCGATGGCGGCGAGCACCTCCGGGCGGGTTCGGGTGCGGAAGTTCCAGATCCAGCTCAGGAACTCGCGGTCCACCTTGTCGGGACAGCCGGGCGCCTGGGTGTCCCGGCCCCGGCTGGCGATCCTCCGCCGGATCACCCTGGTGAGGCAGATCCGGCGCGGAAAGTCCAGGAATATCACGGTGTCCGCGGCGGCCAGCCGGACGTCCAGCGTGCCGGCGTAGTTGCCGTCCAGCACCCAGGCGTCGCCCGCGACCAGTCCACGTTGGATCTCGCGCCAGGCCTGCTCTTCGGTGGCCTGCCAGCCGGGCTGCCAGAACAGCCGATCCAGATGGGTGACCGGGAGACCGAGCCGGGCGCCGAGCGCACGGGCGAACGTCGACTTGCCGGCGCCACCGCAGCCGACGACCACGATTTTGCGCACGATCGGCAACTTTACGATTTCCGGTCGCCTCCGGCGAGCGATTATCTGAATTGCTCAAGATCGGCCATCGGACTCCCGCGTCTCGCGAATCGGCCGCGCAGCGGCTTAACTAGTCGGTAACCGCGAGCAGCCAACGAAGGAGTCGGAGATCGCGATGTTGAGCACGATGCAGGACGGGCAGCTGTCCATCGCCACGCTGCTGCGGTACGGGACGACCGTGCACGGCAACTCCTCGGTGTCGACGTGGACCGGCGAGTCCGCCCGGGAGCTGAGTTACGCGGATCTCGGCGCGCGCGCCGCCCAGTTGGCCCACGCCCTGCGTGGCCTCGGCGTCACCGGAGACCAGCGGGTCGGCACGTTCATGTGGAACAACAACGAGCACCTGACCGCGTATGTCGCGGTGCCCGCGATGGGCGCGGTGCTGCACACGCTGAACATCCGGCTGTTCCCCGAGCAGGTCACCTACATCACCAACCACGCGGCCGACGAGGTCGTGCTGGTGGACGCGTCCCTGGCACCGCTGTTCAACCCGCTGCTGCCGACCTTCGAGACCGTGCGGCACGTGATCGTGGTTGGCGGCGACCCGGCGGTGATCACCGCGCCGGAGGACGTCACGGTGCACGCCTACGAGGAGTTGCTGGCCGGTCAGCCGACCGAGTTCGACTGGCCCGAGGTGGACGAACGGCAGGCCGCGGCCATGTGCTACACCTCGGGCACGACCGGGAACCCGAAGGGTGTCGCGTATTCGCACCGGTCGATCTACCTGCACTCGATGCAGGTGTGCATGACCGACTCGATGGCGCTGCGCCAGGGCGATCGGGCGCTGGCGATCGTGCCGATGTTCCACGCGATGTCGTGGGGCCTGCCGTACGCGGCGCTGATGATCGGCGCGAACCTGATCATGCCGGACCGGTTCCTGCAGCCGGAGCCGATCGCCAAGGTCATCGCCGCGACCAAGCCGACGTTCGCGGCCGCGGTGCCGACGATCTGGCAGGGCCTGCTCGGTCATCTGGAAGCGCACCCGCAGGATCTGGCGCCGTTGAAGGACGTGGTGGTCGGCGGTTCGGCCTGTCCGCCGTCGCTGATGCGCACCTTCGAGGACAAGTACGGCGTGAGCATCCTGCACGCCTGGGGCATGACCGAGACGTCGCCGCTGGGCAGCGTGGCGCGGCCGCCGTCGACCGCGACCGGCGAGGAGCGCTGGAACTACCGGTTCACTCAGGGCCGGTTCCCGGCCTCGGTGAGCGCGCGGCTGAAGAACGACGACGACGAGGAACTGCCCTGGGACAACGAGAGCGTCGGCGAGCTGGAAGTGAGCGGGCCGTGGGTGGCCGGGGCCTACTACGGCGTCGACGACAAGGAGAAGTTCCGCGACGGCTGGCTGCGCACCGGTGACGTCGGCGCGATCAGCCCGGACGGCTACCTGCGGCTGACCGACCGGGCCAAGGACGTGATCAAGTCCGGCGGCGAGTGGATCTCCTCGGTGGACCTGGAGAACCAGGTGATGGCGCACCCGGCGGTCGCGGAGGCCGCGGTGGTCGGCGTGCCGGACGAGAAGTGGGACGAGCGGCCGCTGGTCGCGGTGGTGGTCAAGGAGGGTCACGAGGTCACCGCCGAGGAGCTGCGCGAGTTCCTGGTCGACCGGGTCGCGCACTGGCAGTTGCCGGAGAACTGGACGTTCATCGCCGAGGTGCCCAAGACCAGCGTCGGCAAGTACGACAAGAAGCGGCTGCGCGGCCAGCACGCCGATGGCCAGCTCCAGGTCCAGCGGATCGTGAAGGACTAGCTTCTCGATCCGGATAGGACAAATCGTGCGCGTTCCCGGAATCCGGGAACGCGCACGGCTGCTTGAGAAGCTTTTCGGTAACAGCACGCGAAACTGGGAGGTTGATCGTCGTGTCTGCACAACACACTCGTCGCGGGTTTCTGGGGTTGGCCGCGGCCGGGCTGGCCGTCGCGGCCTGCGGTTCGAACACCGGCCGGGGTTCTTCCGGGAGTGGTTCTTCCTCGTCCGCCGCGTTGCAGCAGTGGTATCACCAGTACGGCGAGGCGGGCGTCGAGGACGCCGTGAAGCGCTACGCGGCCGCCTACAAGGGCGCGCAGGTGCAGGTCGGCTGGAAGATCGGTGACTACGCCTCGCTGGTCACCACCGCGCTGGAGAACAGTCCCGTGCCGGACGTGTTCGAGTCGCAGGTGAAGATCGACTGGGTGCGGGCCGGCCAGGTGGTGGCGCTGGACGACATCATCGCGCCGGTCAAGGACGACTTCACCCCGTCGGTGCTGGCCGGGCACACGGTCGGCGGGCACGTGTACGGGATTCCGCAGGCGGTGGACACGCAGGTGTTGTTCTACCGCAAGAGCCTGCTGCAACAGGCCGGGGTGCAGCCGCCGAGCACGGTGGCCGAACTCATCGACGCGGCCCAGAAACTGACCCGCAATGGCGTGAAGGGCTTGTTCGCCGGCAACGATGGCGGGGTGGGCGTGCTGGCCGGGCCGCTGCTGTGGTCGGTCGGGCTGGACTACCTGCACGAGGACGGGAGCGGCAAGTACACCCCCGGCTTCGACGACCCGCGCGCGGCGAGCGCGGTCGCGGCCCTGCACACGTTGAACACCAACGGGGGCCTGCTGCTCGGCGCGCCGGCCGACTGGTCGGACCCGAGCGCGTTCACCCAGGAACTGTGTGCCATGCAGTGGACCGGGCTGTGGAACGTGCCCGCGATCAAACAGAAGTTCGGCGACGACTTCGGCGTGCTGCCCTTCCCGAAGTTCGACGACTCGGGCGCGGTGTCCGTGCCGGTCGGCGCGTTCGGCTCGATGATCAACGCCAAGAGCAAGCACGTCGACGACGCCAAGGCCTACATCAAGTGGCTGTGGATCGACCAGACCGCGGACCAGGTCCAGTTCGACACCGCCTTCGGTTTCCACATCCCGTCCCGCAAGAGCCTGATCCCGCAGGCCACCAACCTCAAGACCGGCCCGGCCGCGGACGCCGTGCGCTACGTGCAGGAATCCGGGCACCTGGTCGGCGGTCCGGTGTGGACGGACGCGATGAACACCGCGCTGTCCGACGCGCTGAGCACGGTGGCCAAGAACGGCGGCGATCCGAGCGGTCCGTTGCGTGCCGCCGTGGGCTCGGTGAACACGCAGCTCAAGCAGTTGTTCGGCTGAGCCGTGGCAACCAGGAAAGGGACGCGCAACGCAGGCGCGTTCTGGTTGTTCGTCGGCCCGTTCCTGATCGGCCTGGCGATCTTCGTGTACCTGCCGATCGGGTGGAGCGCGGTGCTGAGCTTCTTCCAGGCCCGCAACACGGTCACGCCGACGAAGTTCGTCGGGCTGTCGAACTACCTCGACATGCTGCGCGATCCGGCGTTCCTGTCCAGCCTGGGCACGTTCAGCTTGTTCGCGGCGTTCATCGTGCCGCTGACCTTCGTGCTCTCGCTCGGGCTCGCGCTGCTGGTGAACCAGTTGCGGTTCACCCGGAGTTTCTTCCGGTCGGTGTTCTTCCTGCCGACCGCGTGCTCCTATGTGGTGGCCGCGCTGATCTGGCGTACGTCGATCTTCTCCGGCGTGCGCTACGGCCTGGCCAACACGGTGCTGGGCTGGTTCGACCCGGCCGCAGGGCCGGTCGCCTGGGCGGCGACCACGCATCCGCCGCTGTACTGGCTGGTGCTGGTCACCTTGCGGTTGTGGTTGCAGCTGGGCTTCTACATGATCCTGTTCCTGGCCGGCCTGCAACGGATTCCGCGCCAGCTCTACGAGGCGTCCTGGATCGACGGCGCCAAACCGGGCTGGCAGACGTTCTGGCACGTGACCTTCCCGCAGCTGCGCGCGTCCTCGGTCGCGGTGGTGTTGTTGCTGCTGATCAACGCCTACCAGGCGTTCGACGAGTTCATCAACGTGCTCACCACGTCGGGCTCGGGCGGCGCGGTGTACCCGCCCTACGCGCGGCCACCGCTGGTGTACCTGTACTACACGTCGCTGGGCAGCGGCGGTCAGGATCTCGGGCACGGCAGTGCCGGCGCGGTCATCCTGGCGCTGATCATCGCGATCGTGACCGTGTTGCAGGGCCGGTTCCTGCGACTGGGCCGGAGGGAGGTCGCATGATCGGGAAGGACGAACTGCTCCGGCCGCCGGTACGCGGCATCGGTCCTGGCCGGCTCGCCGGTGGCACGATCCGCACGATCGTGCTCGTCGTCGCCGGGATTCTGTTCCTGGTGCCGTTCTATCTGCTCGTCCGCAACGGTCTATCCACTGAGGACGACATCACCGCCAAGACGTGGACGTTCTTCCCGCACGCGTTGCAGTGGGGGAACTTCCGGGAGTTGTTCGGCGATCCCGAGGTGCCGCTGGCGTCCAGCCTGGTCAACTCTGTCGTCGTTTCGGTTTTGCAGACCGCGGGCCAGTTGCTGTTCTGCTCGCTGGCCGGGTACGGGCTGGCCAGGATCCCGTACCGGCACGCGAACAAGGTGTTCTACGCGATCGTCGCCACGCTGATGATCCCAGCCGCGGTCACGTTCCTGCCCACGTTCGTGGTGGTGTCCTCGCTGGGCTGGATCGACGACCTGCGTGGCCTGATCGTGCCCGGGCTGTTCAGCGGGTTCACCGCGTTCCTGTTCCGCCAGTACTTTCTGGACTTCCCGAAGGAACTGGAGGAGGCGGGCCGGATCGACGGGCTCGGCTACCTGGGTACGTTCACCAAGATCGTGGTGCCGAACTCGGCCGGGTTCTTCGCCGCGATCGGCGTGATCGACTTCATCGCGGCCTGGAACTCGTTCCTGTGGCCGATGATCATCGCGCAGGACTCGTCGTCCTACACGGTGCAGGTGGCGATCTCCGCGTTCAACCTGTCCCAGCACCCGGCCATTCACGAACTGTTCCTGGCCGGGGCGATCTCCGTCGTGCCGCTGTTGCTGGTGTTCGTTTTCCTGCAACGGTTCCTGGTGCGAGGGATCGCGGAAACCGGTATCAAGGGCTGATTGACTCAACGGAAGGGAGCGGCCGTGCGCGCCGTCGACCAGCAGGCGACCGATCTGATGCACTCGGCCATGCCGTTCACCCGGGAACTGGGCATCGAGGTTCTGGAGAGCACCACGAGCGTGGTGTCGACCAGACTGGCCTGGGCGGCGGAGAGGTGCACCGCGGCGGGCGCCCTGCACGGCGGCGCGCTGATGGCGCTGGCCGACGCGACCGGGGGCATGTGCGCGTTCCTCAACCTGCCTGACGGTGGCACCGGGACCAGCACCATCGAGTCCAAGACCAACTTCTTCCGCCCGCTGACCGCCGGATTCGCCACCGCGACCGCGCAGACCCTGCACGTCGGCAGGCGCACGATCGTGGTGGAGACCGAGATCCGGGGCGACAACGACAAGCTGGTCGCCAAGACCACCCAGACCCAGGCGGTGCTCTAGGCCGTGTAGGCGCGCATGCTGCGGCGCAGTCCGGTCCGGATGCCGATCACCAACGCGCTGGACACCACGATCTGGAAGACGTTCAGCGCGGGCAGCGCGAAGCCGATCGGGAGGGTGAACGCACCGCTGACGTCGACGACGACCATGGCGAGCAGCCCGACCCCGGCGATCGCGGTGTAGCGGCGGAGGGCGTGGCGATACCCCTCGTGCCGCCACGCCTGGTCCAGCCGCTGCGCCACCTCGGCGTTGTCCACCGCGAACACCTTGCTGATGACGTAGAAGATCAACGGTTTGCCTGCCAGCAGCGAGACCAGCATGGCCAGCCCGAGCACGAGCGGGAACAGCCCGTCCTTGGCCAGCATGAAGCGGGCGTTGCCGGTGAGCATGGCCGTGGCGATCGCGGTCGCGATGGTGACCAGCGAGATCAGGCCGAGCGCGTCGAGCCGGTGCTTGCGCAGCGCGGTGAACACGGTCAGCACCACCGGCGGTATCGCGCTCACGGTCAACGCGGTCATGGTCGACAGGCCGAGGTGGGTCCCCACCAGGTAGATCAGGTACGGCAGCACGATGTTGCCCGCCATCATCGGCGCCAGTTTGGCCAGTGCCTGTACCCGGGCCGGTGCCGCCGCGATCTGGTTGCTCACGTTTCTCACTCCCCGCTGATCGAGTTCGCTTTTCGCAAGGTCAGCGTCTCGCCGGGGGCGGGGTGTGGTGA
>DATFHN010000212.1:0-38720 GCA_035248365.1 Pseudonocardiaceae bacterium
GCCACCGGAGGACGCGGTCCCGCCTGCGCCCAAGCCCGCGCCGAAGCCGGTGCTCGCGCCGCCGGCCGGGGTGCAGGTGGAGGACGAGCCGGAACACGACGAGGAAGAAGACCTCGGCGGGCCGGCGCCGGACGTGCTCGGGATCGAGCTGCTGACCGCACACCTGGGCGCGCGCCCGCTGGAGCAGAGCTAGCGGTGAGCTGGAGCTGAGCTGGCGGTTATGAGGTCGCGCCGCCGAGGTAGGCGATGATGCCCGCGGTGATCCCGTCGGCGATGTGCTGGCGGCCGTCGGCGCTGGTCAGCGTGGCCGCATCACCGGCATCGCGCATGTTGCCGCATTCGATCAGCACGCTCGGCCGGTCGGAAAGGTTGAGCCCACCGAGGTCGTCGCGGCCGAACAGGCCGTTGTGGCCGATGTAGTTGGCGAGGGTGAAGCCCGCGTTGCGCACGTTGTCGCGCAGCACGGTGGCCAGCGTGGTGGACGGGGCGCCCTGCGCGGCGTTGAGCGGCGGGTTGGAGTACTCGACGTGGAAGCCGTGCGCGCCGGCCGACTCCGATCCGTCCGCGTGGATGGACACGACGGCGGCCGCGTTGGCGTTGTTGCCGACCGCGGCCCGCTCGTTCACGCACGGGCCGACGCCGGTGTCCGAGGAACGGGTCATCACCACGGTGATGCCTTTGGCCTGGAGTTCGGCCTTCACCCGGTTGGCCACGTCCCAGTTGAACGCGTGCTCGGTGTACCCGGCGTTGGTGGAGGTGCCGGTGGTGTTGCAGGCCTTGGTCTGGCCGCGACCGGCGGGCACCAGCGCGTTGATCTGGGCGGGGTGGCTGGCGTTGCCGCCGTTGTGGCCCGGATCGAGCACGACGACCTTGCCGCTCAAGGCCGCCGCCGGCGAACTAGGCGTGGTGGTGGTGGTCGTCGTGGGTGGTGGGGTGGTCGTTGTTGCGCTTGACGCGAACACCGATGTGGCCGACGGCAGGCTCGACGGGGCCGGCGCGGCGGTTGGGGTCGGCCCGCAGCCGGTCAGCGCCAGTGCGGCCGCACTGGCCAGCCCAACGATCAGTCCTACCCCGGTGCGACGTGGGAACACGGCCCGAACGGTAGCAGCGCGGTCGAGGCTAGGCTGGTGACCACACCAACGAGAGGAGCTGCGGTGCAGCCGGGTGGTATGCCAGACATGCAGCAAATCCTGCAGCAGGCGCAGCAGATGCAGCAGCAGCTCATGAGCGCGCAGCAGGAACTCGCCGACGCCGAGGTGACCGGCTCGGCAGGCGGTGGCCTGGTCACCGCGGTGATGAACGGTGGCGGCGAACTCAAGAGCCTGACCATCGACCCCAAGGTCGTCGACCCCGACGACGTGGAGACCCTCGCCGACCTGGTGGTGGCCGCGGTGCGCGACGCCAACGCGCAGGTGTCCGAACTGGCCTCGCAGAAGATGGGCCCGCTCGCGGGTGGTCTCGGCGGCGGTCTCGGTCTGCCCGGTTTCTAGAGAAATCGCGGGTAGTCCGACGTGTACGAGGGACCGGTCCAGGACCTGATCGACGAGCTGGGCAGGCTGCCGGGGGTGGGGCCGAAAAGCGCCCAGCGCATCGCGTTTCACCTGCTCAGCGCCGAACCGGCCGACCTGACGCGGTTGCAGGAGGCGTTGCAGCGGGTCAAGGACGGCGTGCTGTTCTGCGAGATCTGCGGCAACGTCTCGGCCGAGTCGACCTGCAAGATCTGCAACGACGTCCGGCGCGACGCGACCAAGGTGTGCGTGGTCGAGGAGCCCAAGGACGTTGTCGCCATTGAGCGCACCCGCGAGTTCAAGGGCCGCTATCACGTGCTCGGCGGCGCGCTGGACCCGTTGTCCGGGATCGGGCCGGACCAGCTGCGCATCCGCCAGTTGCTGACCCGGATCGGTTCGGCGAGCGAGGACGGCACCGAGATCTCCGAGCTGATCATCGCGACCGACCCGAACACCGAGGGCGAGGCGACCGCGACCTACCTGGTCCGGATGCTGCGCGACTTCCCCGGTCTGACCGTGACCCGGCTCGCCTCCGGCCTGCCGATGGGCGGCGACCTGGAGTTCGCCGACGAGCTGACCCTGGGCCGGGCGCTGTCCGGCCGCCGCACGGTCGGGTCTTGAGCCTGGCCGATGCCGTGCTGGCCGCGCCCGCGCGGCTGGGCGCGGTGCGGCTGGTCGCGATCGACGGGCCGTCCGGCTCGGGCAAGTCCACGCTGGCCAGGACGCTTGTCACGGAACTCGGCGTGCGCACGGTGGTCGTGCCGACCGATCACTTCGCCACCTGGGCCGATCCGGTCAGCTGGTGGCCGCGCCTCGTCGATGGCGTGCTCACCCCGCTGGCCAAGGGCGAGACCGGCCGGTATCAGCGGATGGACTGGTCCGGACCCGTCCCTCGGCTGGGCGATTGGGTCGACGTGGACGTGCCGGACGTGCTGATCGTGGAGGGCGTCTCGGCCGGTCGGCGATCGGTGCGGCCGCTGTTGTCGTTGCTGGTCTGGGCCGAGGTGACACCGGCCAGTGCACGGCTGGAACTCTCGGTGGCCAGGGACGGCGCGGACACGCGCCCGGATTTCCTGCGCTGGCAGGCGTTCGAGCAGGGCTGGTTCGCCGTCGACGACACCCGGGCGGCCGCGGACGTCATCGAAAGTCGGGACTTGGCCGACGAAAGTCGCTGATCGTCCGTTCCGGTGGGCCCGGGCTGGCCGATCGGGCACACTGGTGACATGTTCCACGCGATTGACCTGTGGCTTGAGACCATTCCCGCGGTCGCGGTGTGCGTGATCGTCGGGCTGTTCGTGATGATCGAGAGCCTCGGCATCCCGTTCCCGGCCGAAACCATCCTGATCGCGGTCGTCGGCCTGATCTCGCAGCACGCGCTGCACGTGCCGGTGATCTGGATCGGAGTCGCCGCCGCTGCCGCCGCTATCATCGGCGACTCCATCGGTTTCGCCATCGGCCACCGCTGGGGCCGTCCGCTGTTCACCTGGCTGGGCGTGAAGTTCCCGAAGCATTTCGGGCCCGAGCACCTGGCCTATGCCGAGCGGGTGTTCCAGCGCTGGGGCATGGTCGCGGTGTTCTTCGGCCGGTTCGTCGCGCTGCTGCGGACCTTCTCCGGCCCGATCGCGGGCACGCTGAAGATGCCCTACCCCAAGTTCCTGATCGCCAACGTGGCAGGCGGCATCGTCTGGGCGGGCACCATCACCTCGGTCATCTACTTCCTCGGTGAGGCCGCGGACAAGTACTTCGGCCAGTTCTCCTGGATCGTGCTCGCCGCCGCGGTGGTCGGCGGCATCATCATCGGCCTGATCATCAAGCGGCGCAGCAGCAAGGGCGCCAAGGAGCACCAGCGCAAGGAGCAGGCGGCCGCCGCCGAGCGCTGATCCGTCCACAAACGACACAGGGCGACCTCGCGTGAGGTCGCCCTGTGCCGTCGAGTCAGCGGTTGGCGCGGTTGACCGCGGACACCACCGCGCGCAGCGACGCGGTCACGATCGAGGAGTCGACGCCGACGCCCCAGTAGATCCGGTCGCCGATGCCACACTCCACATAGGACGCTGCCCGGGCGTCGTCGCCTGCGGTGAGGGCGTGCTCGGTGTAGTCCAGCACGCGTACGTCGAAACCGACCTCGGCCAGCGCGTCCACGAACGCGGCGATCGGGCCGTTGCCCCGGCCGATGAGTTCGTGCTCGTCGTCCTCGATCCGCACCACCGCGCTCACCTCGGTGTCGGAGTCGTCCACCGCGCTGGTGATCCGGCTGCGCACCAGCGACAGCGGGGTCTGCGAGCTGAGGTACTCGGTCGCGAAGCTGTCCCAGATCTGCTGCGGGCTGACCTCGCCGCCGCGTGAGTCGGTGAACTGCTGGATGACCTTGGAGAACTCGATCTGCAGCCGGCGCGGCAGGTCCAGCTGGTGCTCGGATTTCATCACGTAGGCGACGCCGCCCTTGCCGGACTGCGAGTTCACCCGGATCACGGCCTCGTAGCTGCGGCCGACGTCCTTGGGGTCGATCGGCAGGTACGGGACCTCCCACGGGAAGTCCTCGACCGGGACGCCGGCCCGGTCCGCCGAGTTCTTCAGCGCGTCGAGGCCCTTGTTGATGGCGTCCTGGTGGCTGCCCGAGAACGCGGTGAACACCAGGTCACCGCCGTAGGGGTGGCGCTCGTCGACCTGGAGCTGGTTGCAGTATTCGACCGTGCGGCGGATCTCGTCGATGTCGGAGAAGTCGATCTGCGGGTCGATGCCCTGGCCGAACATGTTCAGCGCCAGCGTGACCAGGCAGACGTTGCCGGTGCGCTCACCGTTGCCGAACAGGCAGCCCTCGATACGGTCCGCGCCCGCCTGGTAACCCAGTTCGGCCGCGGCCACGCCGGTGCCCCGGTCGTTGTGCGGGTGCAGCGACAGGATGACCGCCTCGCGGTTGTCCAGGTTGCGGCTCATCCATTCGATCGAGTCGGCGTACACGTTCGGCGTGGCCATCTCGACCGTGGCGGGCAGGTTCATGATGACCGGCCGGTCCTTGGTCGGCTGCCAGATGGTGCTGACCGCGTTGCACACCTCGGCCGCGTAGGACAGCTCGGTGCCGGTGTAGGACTCGGGCGAGTACTGGAAGCGGAAGTTCGTGTTGGGCTGCTTCGCGGCCAGCTCGACCACCATCTCGGCGCCCGAGGTCGCGATCTTCTTGATGCCTTCGCGCTCCTCGCGGAACACCACCCGGCGCTGCAGGATCGAGGTCGAGTTGTAGATGTGGATGATCACGTCGTGCGCGCCGCGCACCGCCTCGAAGGTGCGCTCGATCAGCTCCGGCCTGCACTGGCTCAGCACCTGGATGCGCACGTCGGAGGGGATCGCGTCGTCGTTGATGATCTCGCGGACGAAGTCGAAGTCGGTCTGGCTGGCCGCCGGGAAGCCGACCTCGATCTCCTTGTAGCCCATCCGTACCAGCAGCTCGAACATGCGCCGCTTGCGGGCCGGGGACATCGGGTCGATCAGCGCCTGGTTGCCGTCGCGCAGGTCGACCGCGCACCACAGCGGGGCGGTGGTGATCTTGTTGTCCGGCCAGGTGCGGTCGGCCAGCGTGATCGGCTCGACGAGCTGCTCGAACGGGCGGTAGCGGTGGAAGGGCATCGACGAGCCGCGCTGCGGATTCCAGGGGGCCTGCTCGGCCGGTGCCGGGCGGCTCGGGATGCGGATGCGGCTGGTGCTCGACGGTCGGGCTTCAGTGCTCATGATGGGAAAACTCCTGCTGGCCGGTTGGGTCGACCGGCGGCGCGCCGAAACACCGCGACGGGGGGCCGGTCTGGATCAGACCCCGTCGCGGCGAGGAAGCAGGAGAGCAAGAGCCAGCGCCACGAGGCCAAGCCTAACCACAGACGGCATCGCCCCACAACGTGGCCCGCACCCGCCGACCGGGGAATCGGACACAGATCCCCAGGACCAGGCCACATTCCTCGGGTTTGTCAGGCCGCTGGGCGGGGAATCCTGAAGGACATGACAACCAGACGAACCTTAACCGGCCGATATTCGATCGCCAGGGTGATCAGCGGAATCGGTGCGTTGTTCGCGCTGATCGAAGTTGTCTACGCCCTGATGTTGATTTTCGGCGCCAACCAGACTAACGCGTTCTTCGTGTTCATCCGCTCGATCGCGGACCCGCTGGCCCTGTTCTTCCCTGGCCTGTTCAACCCGGGTAACTACGACCTTGCGGTGATCCTCAACTACGGCTTGGCCGCCGTGTTCTGGCTCGTGGTCACCGGCATCATCGCCAGGATCGTGCGCTAGCCAGGTATCGGCTACTGGTGGGTAGCCGAGCGGCCATTCGCGTGCCAGACTCCGCACATGGCTGAGCACTCCGACGCGACGAGCACGACGAGCCTCGCGCAGGTGCGCGGCCGGGTCGCGGGCATCCTGGCCGGGCTGGTCCGCTGGGCCGGGCTGATCGTGGTCGTCATCCTGGTCGTGCGGGTGCTGCTGACCGTTGGCGGGGCCAACCCGGACAACGGCATCACCAGCTTCATCACGACCGCGTCCGACCCGCTCGCGTGGGGCTTCAAGGACCTGTTCACGCCCGGCGACGCCAAACTGCGGGTGCTGGTGAACTACGGCATCGCCGCGATCTTCTGGCTGATCGTCAGCTCGATCATCGCGAAGCTGATCCGCCGCCTCGGCTGACCCGATCGCGACAGACGACGGGCCCGGCGGAAGTGACTCCCGCCGGGCCCGAGGTTTCTGTTCAGTGTTGGATCAGCCCTCAGCGCGGCGACGCTTCATGATCCGCATCGTGATCAGCGCACCGCCACCGAGCACGATCAGCACGCCACCGATGATCAGCGGCAGCTCGGTGCTGACACCGGTGTAGGCGAGGCCGCCACCGGGCGGGGTCTTGGTCGACACCGGAGCGACCGCGGCCGAGGTGCTGGTCGGCGCCGAGCTGGTGCCCGGAGCGGACGTCGGCGGCTGACTCGGCGTCGTGGTCTTGGTGGGCGGCGGCGGGGTCGGGGTGCCACCACCGTGCTGGGGGCAGGCCTTGGTCTTCTCGATGAAGGTGCCGTCCCAGGCGTTGGCCTGGCCGACCTTGGCGACGCTGTGGTCACCGTTCGCGTCGTCCCACGCGAAGATGGTGATGGTGAACTCGCCCGCGGTGGTGCCGTCGACCGGGAACGGGTCCTCGTTGCTGATGCTGCCCGGGTAGCCGGTGGCGAAGGTCCTGGTCGCCTGCACCGTCTGGGTCTTGCCACCGTCGGGCGTGTAGGTGATGCCGAAGGTGTTGTTCGGGTCGCCCTGGCGCGGCAGGGTGTAGTTGGACAGGTCCACGTTCAGGAAGGCCTGGCCGTTGTCGAGGCAGCCGGTGGAAAATTTCGGGGTGTGGGCATCGGCCACACCGGCCAAAGCGAGAGTCGCGGCGAGCGCCACTGCCGTTGCGCCGCCGACGCCGAGCGCCCGTCGCATCGCGTTCTGCATTCCTGCTCCAGTTCTCACGTCACCAAATACCGGCTTCGCACCTCACCCCGACATGCGCCAGTTCCGCCGGTGAGGTGCTGCCACGCACAGTGGTTGGAGTTCGGGGCTCTATCACCAAGTGAGTGACGTCGGCGGCTGGGAACCTCTGGTTTGCGGGAAGTGTGGCAGACGTTAAGTACGCCCCGAACGCGGGGTCACCCATTGTGGAGACGCGATGGGGTGAATGGAGTAATCAGGTTACGGCCGGTCGAACAGCGAATCGCCGGTCGCGATGATCTCCGCTGGTCAGGGTGTCCACAATGACCTCGACGGCGTCCCAGACATCGACGAAACGCAGATATGCGGGCGGGAATCCGAAACGCGCGATGTCCGGCGCGCGAAAGTCGCCTATCACGCCGCGTTCAATGAGCGCGGCGACCAATCCGTACGCGTACTCGCTGCGTAGCGAAACCTGACTGCCGCGCTGGGCCGCATCGCGCGGCGAGGCAACGGCGAGCGAAGGGCAGCGCTCATCGATGAGATCGATGAACAGCGAGGTCAGCGCGATGCCCTTGCGGCGCAGGGCGACCGAGGGCACGTCGGCGATGGCGCCGAGGGCGTCTTCCAGCGCCAGCAGGGAAAGCATCGGCGGGGTGCCGTTGGCCAATTGGCCGATACCCTCCGCTGCTTCGTAGTCCGGCGACATGGCGAACGGATTGGCGTGACCGTGCCAACCCGGCAGCGGCGTACGGATACTTTTGTGCAACTTTTCGGCCACATAACAGAACGCGGGAGCGCCCGGTCCGCCGTTCAAATATTTGTAACCACAGCCGACGGCCAGGTCCGCGCCCCATTCGTCCAGCGCGACGTCCAGCGCACCCGCTGAATGGCACACATCCCACAGCATCAATGCGCCAACCCCGTGCGCCCGCGCGGTGGTTTCCCCGGCCGGCCACATTGCGCCGGTCCGGAAATCCACCTGGGACAGACAGGCGAGCGCGACCCGCTCATCCAGCGCGGATTCGAGTTCGGCCGGATCGTCGATGAGTCGCAGTTCGCCGCCCGCGAGTTCGGCGACCGAGCGCGCCAGGTAAACGTCGGTCGGAAAAGCGTGCCGTTCCGCGACGATCACCGGACGGCCGGGGCGCAGCCGGGCCCCGATCATCAGCAGTTTGAACAGGTTCACGCTGGTCGAGTCGGCCACCATGATCTCGCAGGCCCGCGCCCCGAGTAGTGGCGCCAACCGCTCCGCGACCCGGTTCGACGCGGTCCACCAGCCCGCCTCGTTCCACGAGCGGATCAGCCGCTCGCCCCATTCGCGCTCGATCACCTCGGCCAGCCGACCGGGGGTCGTTTTCGGCAGCGGGCCCAGGCTGTTGCCGTCCAGGTAGATCACGCCGGCGGGTAACGCGAACCGGTCGCGGATGAAGGCGATCTCGTCGGCTCGGTCGAGTTCCGCTGCTGCCGCCCGGTCGATGCTCACTCCTCGATCCTGGCAGGCAGGGCCCATTCGCGGGGCGGCGCGAGCCAGTTGGCCTCGGCCGCGATGCTGGTCGCCAGCCTGCGAAAGCCGCGCACCAGCGGGTTCTCGTCGCCGGAACGGGAAGCGAGCACGCTGTGCTCCCATGGCGCGTCCAGCACCGGCAGGAACGTGGTGCCCGGCCACGGGTAGTACCGCGCGAAGGAGTACAGCGCCGATCCGAAGCCGCGCCCGGCGACCACGCTGCTCAGCACGGAAACGGGATTGCGGGCCAGATCCGGGCTGCGCGGCGCGGCCAGTCCGTTGCGGGCCGACGCGAAATGCAGGTAGTCGGTGAACGAACGGGGCGTGCCGGCCGGGGTGGACAGGAACGGCAGTTCCAGGATGTCGGCCAGATGCACGGTGCCCGCCGCCGCGATGTCGCTGCTGGTCGGGACCACCACGATCCTTGGCTCGGTGGTGAGCACGTCGCTGGTGACCCGCTCGTCGCGCGGATCCGGCCGGACGAACGCGACATCGGCCCGGTGGTCGAGCAGCGCGCTGACGTGCTCGGTGAAGTCGAGGTCGAGCAGCCGCATCTCGACCCGGGGGTGCGCCAGCCGAAACGCACGCAGGATCGCCGGGGTCAGCTCGGCCGAGCCGTGCCCCATCACGCCGACCCGCAACAGTCCCTCGGCGGCGCCGTCCGGTTCGGACACCGCGCCCCGGGCCGCGTCGGCCGCCGCGACCATGGCACGCGCGTGCGTGATGAAGCGCTGCCCGGCCGGGGTCAACCGGACCGGGACGCGTTCGAGCAGCCGGACGCCGAGTTCGCGTTCCAGCGCCTGCACGTGCCCGGTCACGGCGGCCGGAGACAAGAACAACCGCTCGGCCGCCCGCGCGAACTGGCCCTCCTCGACCACCGCGAGGAAGGACGTGATCTGCCGCAGCTCCACCCGGCAACGGTAGGCCGGATTCACGATTCGTGAATCGGCCCGCCTCGCGCCGCTGGTCCGGCTCACGCTGGCGATATGACTCGGTGGTGGCGAGCGGCGCTCGTCCTGTTCGGCATCGGTTGGGGCGCCAACCAGTTCTCGCCGCTGCTCGGTGCATACCGGGCCGAGGCCGCGCTCTCCAACGCGACCGTGCAGGGCCTGTTCGCGGTGTACGCGGTCGGCCTCGTGCCCGGTCTGCTGCTCGGCGGCCCGGCCGCGGACACCTACGGCCGCCGCAAGCTGGTGCTACCTGCCGCGTTCGGGTCGCTGGTCGCGTCGATCTGCCTGTTGCTCGGGCCGCACTCGCTCGCCCTGCTGCTCATCGGCCGGTTTCTGGCCGGTGCGGCCACCGGCGTTGTCCTGGCTGCCGGGACAGCGTGGGTTAAGGAGTTGTCCCACCCGCCCTACGACCAACCGGCCCATCCGACCACTGGTGCGCGGCGCGCGGGCCTGGCGATTTCCGCCGGGTTCGGGGCCGGGCCGCTGGTCGCGGCGATCATCGCGCAGTGGGCGCCGCAGCCGTTGCGCCTGGCCTACCTGCCCCATCTGGTGATCATGGTGGCCGGGATCGTGCTGGCCTGGCCGGTCGACGAGCCGCCGCGCGTGCGGCGGGCACCGGGAGCCCGCTTCGGCGCGGTGCGCTCGCCCGCGTTCCTCCGGGTCGTCGCGCCGGCCGCGCCGTGGGTCTTCGCCGCGCCGACGGTCGCGTTCGCGGTGCTGCCTGGCGCGGTCGGCGGCTCGCTCGGGCACTACGTCACGGTCTACGCCGGTGTCGCGGCCGGGCTGACCCTGGGCGCGGGCCTGCTGGTGCAGCCGATCGCGCGGCGGATGAGCGACCGGCATGTACGGCTGGTCGTGGTCGCCGGGCTGGGCGCGGTCATCGTGGGCCTGGTGATCGCGGCGCTGGCCGCGTGGCTGGCCGAACCGGTGCTGGCGCTGCTCGCGGCCGCGATTCTGGGCGGTGGGTACGGGTTGTGCCTGGTGTTCGGTTTGACCGAAGTGAGCCGGATCGCCGGAGAGGGGCAACTGGCCGGGTTGACCGCCGTCTACTACGCGCTCACCTACGTCGGCTTCACCGCGCCCTATCTGCTCGCGCTGCTGGAACACCTGGCCGCGCTGCCGATCCTGCTGCTCGCGCTGGCCCTCCTCGCCACCGTGACCTTGGCCGCGGTGCGCACGGATTCGGTTAGAACGCCGGTCGGCCCCACTCGCCACTGAACGCGATCTCGCCCAGCGGCAACCGGGTGCGCTGCGCCAGTTCGCGGTCCCTGCGCCGCTCGTCCAGTTGGTCCGGGTCGCCCGGCTTGCCGACCGCGATCACCACGATGGGCCGGACGTCCTCGGGCAACGCGAACACCTCGCGCGCCGCGTCCGGGTCGAACCCGCTCATCTGATGCGCGACCAGGCCCTCGGCGACCGCCTGCAACACCAGGTTTTCGCTGGCCAGGCCGAGGCCGTACTCGGTGAGCGGGATGTCGCCCTTGCTGTTGCGCAGCACCACCGCGCCGAGCAGCAGCACACTGGCCGCGTGCGTCCAGGCCTTGTTGCCCGAGTTCAGCACGCCGTAGATCCGGGTGAAGGTGTCGTCGCCACGCCGTCCGACCAGGTAGCGCGCCGGTTGGGTGTTGCCGTAGGACGGCGCCCAGCGCGCCGCCTCCAGCAGCGCGCGCAGCTGCGCGTCGGTCACTTCGGCGGCCGGGTCGAGCGCGCGCGGACTCCACCGCGCCGCGATGAACGGGAGCATGTCGACGCTGGTGTCCGCAGCCTTGTCCACGTCCGGGAGGCTACTCAGATCGCGTACTGCCAACCGGTGAGCACATAGGCGCCGAACCAGGAGCTGGCGATCACCACGCCGATCAGCACGGTGATCATGGTGCCGCGGGTCCGCCTGCTCAGGCCGATGGCGACCGGGATGAGCAGGGTGAACGCGGGCAAGAGCAGCCGCGCCTTGGAGTTCATCAGCCCGTTCGAACCGAGGTCCATGGCCAGCACGAGCGCCCCGTAGGTGATCAGCGGCCAGCCGATCCGCAGCCGGATCGCGATCACCACCAGCGCGACCGCGACGATCAGGATGGCGATCGTGGTCACTTCCAGCACCGAGCGCCCGGTCGCCAGCACCGACAGTCCAAATCGGATAGTCGCGATACCGCCGTCGAACTGGGAGTTCCAGCCGGTGGCCTGCACCGCGAACCAGCCGCCGAGATCGCCGGTGCGGTCGGCGACGAAAGCCAGGTACCCGACCAGCCCGACCGGCGCCAGCAAGCCGCCGGCCCAGGGCCGCCACGAATCCCGGCCCCGCACGATCGCGACAGTCGCGGCGATCACGACGGTCAGCACCAGCGCGCCCGCCGTCGGCCGGACCAGGCCCGCGCCCGCGGCGGCCAATCCCGCGAGCAGCCAGCGCCGCTCCAGCAGACCGGCCAGCGACCAGGCGACCAGCGCGCAGAACAGCGCCTCCGAGTAGGCCATGGACAGCACGATCGACATCGGCGCCGCCGCGAACAGCACAACCAGGATGAACCCGACCTGGCGCTGCCGGGTGACCCACGGCAACGCGCCTGCGATGCGCATCAACGCGTACGCGCAGGCCACCCCGCTCGCCGCGCTGAGCACCAGCGCCGCGGAAGACAGGCTCACCCCGGGCAGGCCTGCGACCCAGCGCACCATGGTCGGGTAGCCGGGGAAGAACGCGAGTGGCGTGAACGCGTCGCGCCGCCCGAACGCGTCGGTCAGGCCCGCAGGCACGTTCGTGTAGCCGTACTTGGCGACCGCGAGGAACCACTCACCGTCCCAAGAGGTCAGTGCGTTGGTGGTGTCGAGGTGGTTGCGGGCAGCCGCCCAGTCGAAGACGAACAGGCCGATCTCGCGCACCGCAAGGTAGAGCGCGGCAGGCAGCAACGCGCTGATCACCCGGGCCGCGGTGGCCCACCGCGCCGAGAGGTCCGCCATCCGCTCCAGCAACGAGGCGGATCTGCCGAACTCCGCGCCGGAACCAAAGGAGTCAGGAAACGGGCCAACCTCGGTTGTGGACACCTGCGCGAACCTCCACCGGTCAACTTCTCGGAGGCAGGCTAGTGCCCAAGTTGAGATACCGGTCACCCCGGCGCTGATCAGCGCCGGTTTTGGGCAATCCCACCCTGTGGTTCGCGACCTGGGGCCGAGGTGGTCGGCGCCGGTACGCTTGCTGCTCAGGTGAGAGGCCCGACGCCGCTCACCTGATGGTGTGAACTCGGTATGGAGGAGGCTCGATCGGCGTGGCGCTCGTCGTCCAGAAGTACGGCGGATCTTCCCTGGAGAGTGCCGACCGGATCAAACGGGTGGCCGAGCGCATAGTGGACACCCGCAAAGCCGGAAACGACGTCGTCGTCGTGTGCTCCGCGATGGGTGACACCACCGACGAGCTGCTCGAACTGGCCGAGCAGGTCAACCCGGTGCCCCCGGCCCGCGAGATGGACCTGCTGCTCACCGCCGGTGAGCGCATCTCCAACGCGCTGGTCGCGATGGCCATCAGCGCGCTCGGCGCGTCCGCGCGCTCGTTCACCGGGTCGCAGGCTGGCGTGATCACCGACTCCACGCACGGCAAGGCCAGGATCATCGACGTCACCCCCGGCCGGCTGCGCGAAGCCCTCGACGAGGGGCACATCGTGCTGGTCGCCGGCTTCCAGGGCGTGAGCCAGGACACCAAGGACGTCACCACGCTCGGCCGGGGCGGTTCGGACACCACCGCGGTCGCGCTCGCGGCCGCGCTCGGTGCCGACGTCTGCGAGATCTACACCGACGTCGAGGGCATCTACACGGCCGACCCGCGCATCGTGCCCAACGCCAAGCAGCTGCACAGCGTCACCTACGAGGAGATGCTGGAGATGGCGGCGGCCGGCGCCAAGGTGCTGGTGCTGCGCTGCGTCGAGTACGCCCGGCGCTACGGCGTCCCGATCCGAGTCCGCTCTTCGTACAGTCAACGGCCCGGCACGCTGGTTGCCGGCTCGATGGAGGACCTTTCCGTGGAACAGGCGATGATCACCGGTGTCGCGCACGACCGCTCCGAGGCCAAGGTCACGGTGACCGGCGTGCCCGACCACGCAGGCGTGGCCGCGCGGATCTTCCGGGTGGTCGCCGATGCCGAGATCGACATCGACATGGTGCTGCAGAACGTGTCGGCCGCGTCGTCAGGGCGCACCGACATCACCTTCACCCTGTCCAAGTCCAACGGCCCGACCGCGGTCGCCGCCCTGGAGAAGGTCAAGGACGAACTCAAGTTCGACCAGGTGCTCTACGACGACCACGTGGGCAAGGTCTCGCTGGTCGGCGCGGGCATGCGCTCGCACCCCGGGGTCACCGCGCGGTTCTGCGAGGCGCTGGCCGAGGCGGGCGTGAACATCGACATCATCAACACCTCGGAGATCCGCATCTCGGTGCTGGTCCGCGACCTGCAACTGGACGACGCCGTGCAGGCCATCCACGAGGCGTTCGGCCTCGGCGGCGACGAGGAAGCCATCGTCTACGCGGGGACCGGGAGGTAAGGCCATGAGTGGCAACGGACCCGTACTGGCCCTGGTCGGCGCGACCGGCGCGGTCGGCACCATGATGATCGACATCATCAACGGCCGGGAGAGCACGCCATGGGGCGAGATCCGGCTGATCGCCTCGCCCCGTTCGGCCGGGCAGACCCGCACCGTGCGCGGCCAGGAGCTGACCGTCCAGGCGCTGGCCCCCGAGGTCTTCGACGGCGTCGACGTCGCCATGTTCGACGTGCCGGACGAGATCTCCGCGCAGTGGGCGCCGATCGCCGCCCAGCACGGCGCGGTCGCGGTCGACAACTCCGGCGCGTTCCGGATGGCCGACGACGTGCCGCTGGTCGTGCCCGAGGTCAACGTGGAGAAGGCGGCCGACCGGCCGCGCGGCATCATCGCCAACCCGAACTGCACGACGCTGTCCATGATGGCCGCGCTCGGCGCCCTGCACCGCGCGTTCGGCCTGCGCGAACTCGTGGTCTCCTCGTACCAGGCCGCGTCCGGTGCTGGTCAGCCCGGCATCGACCGGCTCTACGCGGAAGCGGCCGCGGTCGGCGGCAAGCAGGTCGGCGTGCGCGCGGGCGACGTGCGCGAGGCACTGGCGGCCGCCGGACTGTCCCAAGAGGACTCGCCGTTCCCGGCGCCGCTGGCCTTCAACGTGGTGCCGTGGGCCGGTTCGCGCAAGGACGACGGCTGGTCCAGCGAGGAACTCAAGGTACGCAACGAGTCCCGCAAGATCCTCGGTATCCCGGACCTGAAGGTCTCGGCGACCTGCGTGCGGGTTCCGGTGATCACCACGCACTCGCTCGCGGTGCACGCCACGTTCGCCGAGCCGGTCACGGTGGAGCAGGCCCGGCAGATCTTCGCCGCCCAGCCGACCGTGCTGCTGGTCGACGACCCGGACAACGGCGTGTTCCCGACGCCCGCGGACGTGGTCGGCGGCGACCCGACCGTGGTCGGCCGGATCCGCCAGGCGCTGGACTTCCCGAACACGCTGGACTTCTTCGTCTGCGGGGACAACCTGCGCAAGGGGGCCGCGCTGAACACCTACGAGATCGCCGAGTCGCTGGCGCCCGAGTTCGCGGGCTGAACCCCAGGTGGCAAGCGGAGTCGTGCTCGGGGTCGACCTGGGCACGACCGCCACCAAGGTCGTCGCGTCCACTGTAGACGGTAAGCAGCTCGGGCTGGCCGAACGCGGCTACCCGCTGCACACCGACGCCGGTGGCGCGGCGACGCAGGACCCGGACGTGGTCGCCGCGGCGGCCATCGACGCCATCGCCGAATGCGCTCAAGGCCGGGAGGTTCGCGCGATCTCCTTCAGCGCGGCCATGCACACGTTGCTGGCGCTCGACGCCGACCACCGCCCGCTGACCCCCGCCCTGAGCTGGGCCGACCAGCGCGCCGCCGGGACCGCCCGCGCCCTCCGGCCGCACGCGTCCGACCTGCACCAGGCCACCGGCACGCCCGTCCACCCGATGTCCCCGCTGGTCAAACTGGCCTGGTTCGCCCAGCACGAACCCGAGATCTCTTACCGCGCCGCCCACTGGCTCGGCGTCAAGGACTACGTCGTGCACCGGCTCACCGGCCGGCTCGTCACCGACCACTCCTGCGCGTCCGGCACCGGCCTGCTGGCCATGCGCACCCTCGACTGGTACCCGCCCGCGCTCGACCTCGCCCACATCGACCCGGCCCAGCTCCCGGCCCTGGCCGCCCCCACCGAAATTCTCCCGCTCACCTTCCCGATCGACGGCCTCCCGGCCGACGTCCCGGTCGTCCTCGGCGCCGCCGACGGCCCGCTCGCCAACCTCGGCTCCGGCGCGGTCCGCCCCGGCATGGCCTCGTTGTCGCTGGGCACCAGCGGGGCGCTGCGGGTGATCGCAGGCGAACCCGGCGTCGACGCGGCAGGCCGCATCTTCTGCTACGCCCTCGCCGACGGCCTCTGGGTGCGCGGCGGCGCCATCAGCAACGGCGGCGCGGTAGCCGCCTGGGCCGCCCGCACCTTCAACGTTCCCCTCGTCGAACTGCTCGCCGCAGCCGAAAAGGCCGACGCGACCGACCTACTGGCCCTGCCCTACCTACTCGGCGAACGCGCCCCCTGGTGGGAGCCGGACCCGCGCGGCGCCATCCTCGGCCTGCGCCACGAACACGGCGCCGCCGAACTCACCAGGGCCCTCATCGACGGCGTCGGCCAGCAGTTGGCGCTGGTCGCGGAGGCCGTCCCCGACATCGGCGAAATCCGCGCCACCGGCGGCGCTTTCCGCGCCCCCATCTGGGGCAAGGTCATCGCCGCCGCCCTCGGCCGCCCGCTGGAAATGACCGCGGGCGCGGGCGGCTCCGGCCTCGGCGCGGCCCTGCTCGGCTGGCGCGCCATCGGCGAACTCGACTCGCTCGCCGACGCCGCCGACCTGATCACCCCGACCGGGACCGTGCACCCGGACCCGGCCCTCACCACCGCGCTCGCCCGCCGCCGAAGCCTGGTCGAGCGCGCCCACAACGCGCTGCGCGAGATCGTCACCGAACTCGCCCAGTGACCTACTCCGGCCCGAACGTCGGCCGCACCCGCACCTCGGCGTCGACCCCGAGCACCTCAAGGAACCGCTTCGACCAGGCGACGGCCTCGTCCATCGACTCCACGTCGTAAAGCACCCAGCCGCCGACGATCTCCTTGGCCTCCGCGAACGGCCCGTCCACCACCGTGACCTCGCCGCCCGCCGAGGTGATCTTCTTGCCCATCGACGTCGGCCCCATTCCGCCCGTCGCCACGATCACGCCCGCGTCCATGGCTTCCTGCACGAACTTGCCCATCTCGGCCAGCTGCTCGGGGGTCGGCTCGGGGAAGGCGATGGACTCGTCGGCCAGGGTGTATCCGAAGAACTGCATCTCGATCTCCTCGTTGCTCCGATGTCGGAGGCCAGCATCCTGGTCGCCGCCTCCGATGCCCATGCGTCGAACAACCCGAGCCCGAATCGACACGCACCCCCAAGATTTTTCCGGCGAATCCAGGTAGCTGGACAGTCCAGCGGACAATGAACCGTACAAACGATTGGACAGGAGAGGGGGCCGGAATCTAGCTTGTGCAGGTGAGCATCGATCGCGAGTACCTGACCACCCACCCCTGGCTGACCTTCACCTACCGGCTCAACTTCGACAGCGATGCCATGCTGTGGAGTCTGCTCGGCGAGGCGTTCTCGAAGTGCCAACACCTGGCCGGGACTCCGCTCGCGCCGCAGGTCGCGACCGAGCTGAGCAGCGTCTATCTGGCCAAAGGTGCGCTGGCGACCACCGCGATCGAGGGCAACACGCTGACCGAGGCCGAGGCGGCGTCGATCATCGCCGGTTCGACGACGCTGCCACCATCCCGCCGCTACCTCCAGCGCGAGATCGAGAACGTGGTGCGGGCGTTGCGCGGGATCAACGCGACGGCGCAGACCGGTGAGCCGCTGGTGATCAGCTCGGATTGGCTGCGCGAGCAGAACCGGCTGATCCTCGATGGGCTCGACGTGGACGACCACGTTGTCCCGGGCGAGTTCACGAACGCGCGACTGGTCGTCGGCGGGTATCGGGGCGCGCCGCCGCGAGACGTGCCCTACCTGATCGATCGGCTGGTGGACTGGATCAACGAGCTGACCGGTGACGGGACGGACAGCGACGATCTCCAGTTCTTCCAGGCATTCCTCGCCGCCACGCTCGGCCACCTCTACCTGGCCTGGATCCATCCCTTCGGCGACGGCAACGGACGCACCGCGCGGCTGCTCGAGTGCGCGATTCTGACCAGGTCCGGTTTGGTGCCGTGGGTGTCGTCGAACGTGCTGTCCGATCACTACAACCAGACCCGCACCGAGTACTACCGCAGGCTCGATCGAGCTTCCCAGGCACACGACGTCGCCGGGTTCCTCCGCTATGCGGCGCAGGGCTTCGTGGACGAGTTGCGCGATCAGATCCAGTTGGTGCAGCAGCAGCAGGTCCGGGTGTCCTGGGTGAACTACGTGCACGAGCAGTTCGCGGGCAAGCCCAACACCGACGCGACCGCGCGGCAGCGCACCCTGCTGCTCGCGCTGCCCAACGAGCCAGTGCCCATCAGCGAAGTGCGCAGGATGACGCCGCTGCTCGCCGAGATGTACGCGGTCAAAGGAGACAAGACCCTGACCCGCGATGTCAACGAGTTGGTCAACATGGGCTTGGCCGTCAAGGAGAGCCACGCGCTGCGCTCGGCCATCGAGATCATGCGCGCGTTCATCCCCGCCGCTAAACGCTGATGCGCTCTGGCTCGACCGAGGCAGGGCCTGGCCTGCGGCGGCGGGTGGTGGCCGCGATGACGACGGCGCTGACCGCGACGCCGCCGAGGCCCGCGCCGAGGAATCCGCCGCTGGGGCCGAGGTGGTCCACGAGGGTGCCGATGACCGGGGAGCCGAGCGCGGCGCCGAGGGTGAGCGACGAGGTGTGCAGGCCCATGGCTTCGCCGCGGACGGACGGCGGGGTGAGGCGGGTGACGGCTTCGCCGGTGGAGGCCAGGGTGGGCGCGCAGATCAGGTTGGACGGGGCCAGTGCGAGCGCGAGCACCCACCACTGACCGCCGGCCAGCGCGACCGGGATCATCAGCAGGCTCATGGTGGCGAGCAGGATCGCCGGGCCGGGGGCCTTGCGCAGGGCGCCGTAGATGATGCCGCCGGTCGCCGACGCGATGCACATGAAGATCGTCACGACCCCGGTCAGGCCGACCTCGCCGGCGCCGCGCAGCGCGGCGACCGCGGACACCTCCATGCCCGCGAGGAGGAAGACCGCGCCGAAGTTGGTGACCAGGACGCCGATCAGCGTGCCGCGCAGCCAGTCGCGGCGGGCCGGGCGCGGCTCGGGGTCGCCAACCGTCGTGGTTTCCGGTCGAACGCGCGGGTTGACCAGGTAGATGACGATGCCGGAGGCGACGATGGTGCCGCCGACGGCCAGCAGCGCGGTGTAGGTGGACGCCCTGGTGGCGACCAGCACGCCGAGGGCCGGTCCGGCCATATAGGACAGTTCGACCGAGATCGAGTCCAGGGAGAAGGCGCTGCGCCGGTGTTCGTCGGGGACGATCGCGGAGATGGCCTGGCGGCTGATGGACATCACCGGGACGGCGAGCAGGCCGCCGAAGAACGCGGTGACCAGCAGTGCCGGGTAGTTCAGCCGGCCCGCGGTGAGCCAGAACGCGCCCTCGCCGACGGTGCAGATGACCAGGGTCCAGCGCAGGCCGATGCTGTCGATGAGGCGGCCGAGTACGGGTGCGCCCGCTGCGGTGCCGATGGTGATGACCGCGCCTGCGATGCCGGCGGCGCCGTAGCCGCGGTGCAGGCTGAGCACGACGTGCAGGGTGAGCACCATCGAGTTGGCGGTGACCGGGATGCGCGCGGCAAGCATGAGCGCCATGAGCGCGCCCACCCCAGGCAACGCCAGCACCGTCCGGTACTTACTCAAGGCCACACCCACCATGTCACTCTGACAGCCCCCACCGACACAAACGATTTACCAGAAGTGTTTTCTTGACTCGTTCCAGAAAACATGCTGAGCTTAGCCCACCATGACTGCGCACGATGTCCCCTCCACCGCAGGGTCGACCGCACTGCGAACGCGGTTGCGGGCCGCCGGGATGCGGGTGACCGCGCCCCGGCTGGCGGTCCTGTCCTGGCTGGCCGAACACCCGCACGACACCGCGGACGCGATCGCCGCCGGGGTCCGTGACGGGCTCGGCTCGGTCTCCACTCAGGCCGTTTACGACGTGCTCAACGCCTGCACGAGAGCGGGGTTGCTGCGCAGGGTCGAGCCGGCCGGCGCGCCAGCCAGGTTCGAGACGCGCGTGGGGGACCACCATCACCATCTGCTGTGCCGGGTCTGCGGTCGCACCGAGGACGTGGACTGCGCGATCGGCGCGACACCGTGCCTGGACCCGTCCGCATCGGCCGGCTATGCCGTCGATGATGCCGAGGTCGTGTTCTGGGGAATGTGCCCGGAGTGCCGTTGGGAACGTGAACACGCGGCGAACAACTGAATCGGTTTCGCGCGTATTTGAATATGAGTCGTTTTCTGGACCAGGTCTCAATTATCCGAGCAATTCCCGTGTTTATTCACGTTTATCAGATCATCCATCCGAGTGGTCTTCTGGGCGCTTGTCGGCGTGTCGGTGGCAATCCGCCTAAGTAGTTCGTTCGAGGGACAGTGTTCCCTCTCGCGAGGTCGGTCGCGGATCTGATTCGCGTTTCTTCGACCTCATCGTCGCGGGATTTCCGGCGGTTGCCCCCGGTAGAGGGTACGGCTGACCGATTCTGGGTGGAATCGAACACGGCCCGCGATCAATTATTCACTCGCCACTCTTCGCACTGGTAGCGGGGAAGTCGATCAGTGGTAACGATATCGGCGATGCACGGCCGAGCCACCGGATGTGACTCGACTCGAGTGTTTCTCGAATCATCGAGTGCTTTTTTCGTCGAACCGACGGGAGGGTCCAGGGAAATGAAGAGGACCGTAGTTGGTGCCATCGCCGTTGTGACGGTTGCCGCGGTGGCCACGATGACCGGGTTCGGTCTGGCAAGTGCGGCGTCGGCATTGCCGGCCTCGCCGGCAACCGCGCCGGTCAGCTCGAACGCCCAGTACCTGCAGAACCAGGCCGGAGTGGTCCAGGTTCTGCACGACCAGCTCAAGGCCGCGGCCCTGAACGGCGACGTCGCCGGAACCCAGGACGCGGTCAACAAGATCACCGCCGAACTGGGCACGCTGTCCTCCCCGCAGGGGCGTGCCGCGATGTCGGCCGGCGCTTCGTCCACTGTGGACAAGGCCACCGACCTGAACAACCAGGTCGCCCAGGCGCTCAAGCAGATCGAATCGGGCAAGACCCCGGTGAGCACCCAGGCCGCCACGCCAGGCGACCTGCTGCCGCCGTTGCCCGGCCCGCTCGGCGCCATCGGCGCCCTGCTCAACTCACTGTTGAACACCCTGCTCAGCCTGATCACCGGTCTGCTCGGCAGCCTGCCGGTGCCAGTGCCGCTGCCGCCGGTGCCCAGCCTGCCGGTTCCGGTTCCGCCCGTGCCCAGCCTGCCGGTCGCCCCGCCGAAGGGCTGATCGGACAGGCCCATACCCGGTTGGCGTTCGCGGTGCCCCCGCCGCAGGCGCCAACCGGGTTTTTCTACGCCTGTTTCGCCTGCGCCACCGCGAACCCCGCGCGCAGCGCACCAGCCGCCTCGGCGGTGGCTTCCCTCGGCCGGTTGCCAACGCCGAGGAAACTCACGAACCCGTGGATCAGATCGGGATGGCGGCGCAACGCCACCGGCACGCCGAACTCGCGCAACCGCGCCGCGAACGCCTCGCCATCGTCGCGCAGCGGGTCGAAACCGGCGGTCGCCAGGTAGGTCGGCGGGAAGCCGGACAGGTCCTCGGCCAGCAGCACCGCGACCCGAGGATCGACGCGATCGGCCGGATCGGGCAGGTAGTGCCCCTCGAACCAGGTGATGTCCACGTCGGTCAGGAACCGGCCTTCGGCGTACCGCTCGCGCGAGGGGCGGTGCCCGGTCGGGTCGACCGCCGGATAGAACAGCAACGCGAACACCGGCACCGGCCCACCGGAGCGGGCCCGCTGGTGACTGACCACCGCGGCCAGGTTCCCGCCCGCGCTGTCCCCGCCCACCGCGACCAGCGCCGGATCCGCGCCCAGGTCAGCCGCGTGCGCGACCGCGTGATCGAAAGCGGCGAGCGCGTCGTCGACGGCGGCCGGAAACGGATGCTCCGGGGCGAGCCGGTAGTCCACCGACAACACCCGCGCGCCCGCGTTCTCGGCCAGGAACCGGCAGGTGCTGTCGTGGCTGTCCAGACTGCCCACCACCCACCCGCCGCCGTGGAAGAACACCAGCAGCGGCGAGCCTTCGGCCAGTCCCGGCGGCGTGTACAACCGAGCCGGAATCGAATCTGCCACGGTCAGATCTCTGACCTGCGAAGGAATGATCGGTCCGGCGGTGGTTGGCGCGTTCTGGTCGACCGCGGCGCGCCCGAGCGCCGGGGTCGTGTCCGACATGGTGAAGCCCTCCAGCGCCACCAGCCGCAACAACAGCCGCATGTCCGAGTCGAGGGTCTGCCCCTCGCTGCGGATCGGCGGCCCGGCCAGTAGCGCGCGGACCGGTTTGGGCAGGGCAAGCACGCCGCGCACGGCGGCAGCCAGCCACGACCGCGGAACCTGGTCGAGCGGCGATGCCATCGAACCTCCCGAGTCTGTGACCCGAGTCATATTACTTTCCAGTAGTACTCGGTTCGGCTCGAACGTGGCCTACCGCACAAGACATTGATCTCCAGCAAACTGGAGGTCGTAGCGTGGCGATCAGTTAACCCGGTCGATGCTGCCCGAACCCGGCACGACGGTGGAAGGATTGGACGCTATGACGGTCACCGTGGTGGGCATCGGCGGTTCGCTCCGCGCGGACTCGCAGTCCGAACGGGCGCTGCGCATCGCGTTGGCCGGTGCCGAGGAAGCAGGCGCCAAGACCATCGCGTTCAGCGGCGAAGACCTCCTGCTGCCCTTCTACGATCCGACCGTCGCCGACCGCCCGGCCAACGCGTTACGGCTGATCGACGAACTGCGCAACGCCGACGGCGTCGTCGTGGTCTCGCCCGGCTATCACGGCACCGTGTCCGGCTTGGTCAAGAACGCCCTGGACTACCTGGAAGACCTGCGCGAGGAACACGACCCCTACCTCGACGGCCGCGCGGTCGGCTGCGTCAGCGTCGCCTTCGGCTGGCAGGCCGCCGTCACCACCCTCACCGCCCTGCGCTCGATCGCGCACGCCCTGCGCGGCTGGCCGACCCCGCTCGGCGCCGCGATCAACACCGCCGCGGTCACCTTCGACAGTGACGGCGGCTGTTCCGATCCCAAGGTCACGGCCAACCTGCGCACCATCGGCACCCAGGTCGTCGAATTCGCCAGCGCCCGCCGGACCGGGTGACCTTTCCCACCCCCGGGACTTCAGCCACTGAAAAACGCGTTGCACCACGCAAAGACCAAACCGCACAAGGGAGTCCGGCATGACCCAGCTCAAGGTGGTGTACACCGCCGAAGCGACCGCGATCGGCGACGGCCGTAACGGCGAGGTGCACTCCTCGGACGGCGTGATCGACGAGAAGCTGTCGATCCCGAAGGAAATGGGCGGCCCCGGCGGTCTGCACACCAACCCCGAGCAGCTCTTCGCCGCCGGCTACGCGGCCTGCTTCCACAGCGCGCTGCGCGCGGTGGCCGGCCGTGAGCACATCAGGCTGGGCGACGACACCGAGATCAACACCAAGGTCAGCATCGGCCCGAACGAGGACGGCGGCTTCCAGCTCGCGGTCACCCTCGACGCCAAGCTGCCCGGCCTCGACCAGGCCAAGGCCGAAGACCTGGTGGCCAAGGCGCACCAGGTGTGCCCGTACTCCAACGCGACCCGAGGCAACATCGACGTGACGCTGACAACTCGCGTCTGAGCCAACGCTCCCGCCACACCCAAGGGGACGACCGCAGAAGCGGCCGTCCCCTTGCCGCATCTCAACGCATGTTCAACCGGCGCAACACGAACTCAACAGAAGCAGCCGCATGTCGCATGGTCTCCTCAACAACCAGTGACCCATGCCCAGCATCGAATCGGTAAACCTCGTGCGGAAGGTCCAGCTCGACCAACATCGCCAGATAATTGTTGATCTGCCGGATCGGACACCGAGGATCGTTCTCGCCCGCCAGCACCAGAACCGGCGCCCGCACGTTGCCGACATAGGTGATCGGCGAGCACTCCCGATAAAGATCCCCGACCTCCTCAGGCGACCCTCCGAACAACGCCCGGTCGAAGTCCCGCAGCGGCTCCATCTCGTCCTCATAAGCGGCGACATAATCAGCAACCGGCACCGCCGCAACCCCCGCAGCCCACCGCTCCGGCTGCGTCCCGAGCGCCAGCAACGTCAAGTACCCGCCCCAAGACCCACCCTCGATAACCGACCGCCCCGGATCAGCAAGCCCACTGGCCAGAGCCCAGTCATGAACAGCAGCGACATCAGCCAACTCGGTAAGGCCAGGCCGGCCCTCGATCGCATCCCGCCAAGCCGACCCATACCCAGTGGACCCCCGGTAGTTGACCTCGATCACGGTGAACCCAGCGTCCACCCACACCGCCCGCCAAGCCGAAAACCGGTCCTCATCAGCAGCGTGCGGCCCCCCATGCACCCCAAACACAACAGGCTGCGGCCCATCCCCGGCATCGTCCGGCTTGGCGATCAACGCATGAATATCCCCACCAGGCCCCGGCACAAAAGCATCAGTCAACACAACCGACCGAGGCGCCTTGGGCCCAGCAGGCTCCAGCAAAACCCGATCGACCCCATCCGGCCCCAGCGCCCGCACCACGGAAGGTTCAGCACCGGACGACCACGAATACTCGATGGCCCCATCCGGCCGCACCGAAGCACTGCCAATAGTCCCCACCAGAGTATCCACAGTGGACAACTTCCCAGTGGCGAAGTCATAGCGATGCAACGTATCCCGCGCCTGATGCGTATGCACCACAAGCAGCGCGGTCCCATCCGGATACCAATCGGCAGTCACCTCACCAGGCAACCCAAGATCGATTTCGGACTCCGTATCACCCAGCACGTCCCACACCAGAAGCTCGGTCTTCCCCCGCCGCTCATGAGCGACCAGCAACCGCCCATCCCCAGCCACCGGCGCGAACCCAAGCGCATCAAGCCCCTTACCTGCCCCATCCCACTTCTCGGCGACAACATGCCCATCAGCCGTGTCCAGCACCCGCAACGCCGGGTGCCGACTGTCCCCATGCTCCGAATGCGAGATCGCCAACAGCCCCTCGTCCCGCGACAAGGCGCCAACCCCAGCATCGTGCTTGCTCGAATAGACAACCTCAGCGTCGCGATCAGCCCCGGTCAGCCAGATCGTCGTCCCGTCGTCGGTAGCCATCCCCACCGCGGTGACCCGATGCCCGATCTCCAGCCCCGCCGGATACCCCGCATGCGTCCCCGGCGTAGCGGGTTCGGTAGCGCCCTGGGCAAACGGCTCCCGCACCCAACTCCCGAACTCGTCCCCGCCGGTGTCGTCGAACCACCAGATGTACTCGCCATCCGGGCTGATAGTCCCGTGCGAAGTCCCCTCATCCCGCCGAGTCACTTGGCGATGGCTGTCCGTAACACGATCCCAGGCATAGATCTCCCAAACCCCAGAAGAGTTGGAGAGGTAAACGTTCCGATCCGGAGCGTCCAGCTGCCAAGACGGCAGCGCGATCCGGAAAGCAGTGAACCGCGCCCGCCACTGAGCTTCGAGCGCCGGATCCGAGAACAGAGGCTCTTGCTGCTTCGCCTGGGTGTTTTTACTCACGAAGCGATATTGCCACCCCCCAAGGGGGTCCGGGGGAGGATCCCCCGGCCGGGGGCCTGGGGGCTTGGCCCCCAGACATAACGACGAACAGCGTGCGTTCGCGTTTTCTGCGAACACACGCTGCCCACGATGGCCGGGGGCCTGGGGGCTTGGCCCCCAGACATAACGACGAACAGCGTATGTTCGCGTTTTCTGCGAACATACGCTGCCCACGATGGTCGGGGTGACAGGATTTGAACCTGCGACCTCTTCGTCCCGAACGAAGCGCGCTACCAAGCTGCGCCACACCCCGGTCTTGGTGACCGAGGAGAAGTCTAGCGGATGTCGATATCGGCTCCGAATCGGGCTGAGCTTGTTTGCTCGGGGTCGGGGGCGTCGACGGTTGCCGGGCGGGGGACGAGGGTGAGCAGGCTGGCTTCGGGTGGGCAGGCGAAGCGCACGGGCGCGTACGGGGACGTGCCCAGACCTGCGGAAACGTGCAGCCACATATGCGCGCCCCAGCGGGAGGCGCCGCGGGCGCGGGAGCGGTCGAGGGCGCAGTTGGTGACGAGGGCGCCGTAGCCGGGGAGGCGGAGCTGGCCGCCGTGGGTGTGTCCGGCCAGGACGAGGTCGTAACCATCGGCGGCGAACGCATCGAGCACCCGCGGTTCCGGCGAGTGGGTCACCCCGAGACGGAGCGTGGCGGACGCGGGCCGGCCCGCGATTTCGACGTAGCGGTCGCGGCGCAGGTGCGGGTCGTCGACGCCGGCGGCGATGATCTGCTGGCCAGCGACGGTCAGGCCGGTGCGCACGTGGGTGAGGTTGTGCCAGCCGCGTTCGACCAGGGCGGCGCGCAGGTCTTCCCAGGGCAGGGGGGTGCCGTGGATGCGTTTGCGGCTCTTGGTCAGGTAGCGGACCGGGTTCTTCGGCTTGGGCGCGTAGTAGTCGTTGCTGCCGAAGACGAACACTCCGGGCCGGGACAGCAGCGGTTCGAGGGCGCGCAGCACGGAGGGGACGGCGTGCAGGTGGGCGAGGTTGTCGCCGGTGTTGACCACGAGGTCGGGTTCGAGCTTGTCGAGCGCGGCGACCCAGCGCTGCTTGGACCGCTGGTCGGGCAGCATGTGCAGGTCGGAGATGTGCAGCACCTTGAGCGGGCGCGCGTCGGGGGCCAGCACGGGGAGGGTGGCCTTGCGCAGCGTCCAGTGCGTGCGTTCGATCCCGGCCGAGTAGGCGATGGTCGCCGCCCCCAGGGCGGTGGTGCCGACGGCGATTTTGGCCAGCGTGTTCACTCCACGAGCCTACGGCGCTCCGCGCTGGGCTCGCGTTGGCGGCAGGGCCGGTAGCGGTAGCGTTGCTGGTCATGGCGGAGCTCAAGGCGCAGTTGCGCGCGGACATGACGACGGCATTGAAGGCGCGGGAGAGTGTGAAGCTCGGCACGCTCCGGATGGCGCTCGCCGCGATCAACAACGAGGAGGTCTCGGGCAAGAGCGCGCGGGAACTGTCCGACGACGAGGTGCGCAAGGTGCTGGCGCGTGAGGTGCGCAAGCGCAAGGAGGCCGCTGAGGCGTTCAGCGGCGCGGGCCGAGCCGAGCAGGCCGCGAGCGAGCTGGCCGAGGCCGAGGTGCTCAGCGCCTACCTGCCCGCGCAGCTCTCCGACGACGAGCTGACCGCCGCGGTCGACGCGGCCGTCGCCGAGGTGGCAACGCAGATGGGCGAGCAGCCGACGGTCAAGGCGATGGGCCAGGTCATGAAGGCCGCGAACGCCAAGGTCGCGGGCCGGGCCGAAGGTGGCCGGGTGGCCGCGCTGGTGAAGGCCCGCCTCAACCCCTGATTCCCTGGCACGACAACAAAAGTGGCGGGCGGAGCGACATGCTCCACCCGCCACTTCCTTGCTGAGAAGGCTATTTCCCGGTAGCCCCAGGAGCCAGCGAGGCCGGTGGCTGGGCGTTGGGCGGAGGCGGCGTGACGCCGGTGCTCACCCAGATGGTGATCGTCGTGCCCGGGGGCTGGTAGCTCTGCGGGCTTTCGCCGATCACCGTGCCCTTCGGGGCCGCGGTCGAGTTGAACTCCTTGACCTGCACCTGGTAGCCGGCGCCCTGCAGCGCGTTGGTGGCGTCCGCCTGCTGCATGTTGAACACGAACGGAACGATCGGCCCGTGGTTGCGCGCGTTCATGAAGTTCGGGTCGGCGCTCGGGATCGGGTCGTCGGGCTGGCCTTGCAGGATCTGTTCGAATGCCTGGAAGAACGTTGGCGCGGCCAGGCTCGCACCAAAGGCCCGGTTTCCGGAACAGTCGTTGGTGGAATGGATCAGCCTCGGCGGCGGGCCGACGCAGATCTTGTTCGGCTTGGCGCCATCGGCGAAGACCAGCGACGAGCTCGCGTAGTTGTTGACGATGGCGACGAAGCCGACCGACTCGTTGTTCTGGGTGGTACCGGTCTTCGCGGAGACCGGGCGGTTCCAGCCGTCCTGGGACGCCTGCCCCGCCGCGGTACCGCTGACCGTCGCGTTCTGCATGCCGTTGAGCATCGTGTTGGCCTCGGCCTGCGAGATGACCTGTTCGCAGGGCAGCGTGTTGACCGCGACCGGGTTGCCGTATCGGTCGGTGACCGAGCCGATCGGGTTGGGCTGGCACCAGACTCCGCCGCTGCCGATGGTGGCGGCCATGTTGGCGTGCTCCACCGGGCTGAGCGGACCGACGCCGAGGGTGAACGACGGGCTACCGAGGTAGGACTGGATCTGCGGCGCGTTGATCGTCTGGTACGGCGAACTCGGGTTCGGGGTCTTGCCTGCCTGGTTGGACATCAGGGTGTTGCGCATGCCCAGGCGGTAGGCCATGTTCAGCTCGTTGGACATGCCGTTCTCGAGTTCCAGGTTGACGAACGCGGTGTTCGGCGAGTTCGCGAGCCCGTCGGCGAGCGAGAGCGACGGTGGGGTCCCGTCGTTGTTGCACACGTTGTAGGCCGGGGCGCCCTTGGCGATCGGGGCGAAGGTCTGGCAGGGCGGGTTCGACAACGTCGTGTTCAGACCGGCCTTGCCCAGTTCCATGGCGGCGGCGCTGGTGATCAGCTTGTAGGTCGAGCCACCGCCGAACGGGTCGGACACCGAGGTGAGGATGTTGGTCTGGGTTTGCGAGTTGTCGGTGCCGGTGCCGTAGTTGCGGTTGGCGACCATGGCGAGCACGTCGTGCGATGTCGTGCCGGGTTTGATCACCACGAACGTGTTGGCAATGCCGTAGGTGTTCGGGTCGACCGCGTCGTCCGCGGCCTGTTTGGCGGCGGCGCTGACGTTCGGGTCGAGGGTGGTCTTGATGGTGTAGCCGCCGGTGAGCAGCTGGTCGACGGTGAAACCGGCGTTCTCCAGGTACTGCAGCGTGTAGTTGCAGAAGAAACCGGTGTCCTGGTTGGTCAGGTTCAGACAGGTGCTGGAGGGCAACTGCGGGCCGTTGGCGACCACGCCCAGCGGCTCCTTCGCGAACTTGTCCGCGTCGGCCTGGCTGATCGAGCCATAGGTGGCCATCGACTTGAGCACGGTGTTGCGTCGCTGCAGGGCGTGGTCCGGGTGGTTGTACGGGTTGTACAGCACCGGGTTGTTCACCATGCCGGCCAGCAGCGCGGCCTGCGGGATGGTGAGCTTGTCCGGCGTCACATTGAAGTACGCCCTGGCTGCCGCGCCGATGCCGAACGGGCCCGCGGCGACCGAGCCGAACGGGACGATGTTGAGGTAGCCGGTGAGGATGTCGGGCTTGGACATGGTCTGGCTGAGCTGAATGGCGACCTTGGCCTCTTTCAGCTTCCTGGCCACCGACTGATTGACGTCGGCCTGCTGTGCGGCCTTGGCCTGCAACCGCTGCGCGGGCGTCGCGTCGGCGGAGGGGCGGTCGACGATGTACTCCAGGTAGTTCTTGACGTACTGCTGGGTCAGGGTCGACGCGCCCTGGGTCGAACCACCGGAGGTGTCGTGGATGGCGGCGCGCAGCGTGCCCTGCACGTCGATGCCGGACTCCTGGTAGAAGCGGTGGTCCTCGATGTCGACGATGGCCGCGCGCATGTTCGGCGAGATCTGGTTGTACGAGACCGGGAGCCGGTACTGGTCGAACAGCTGCGCGATCGGCGCTCCGGTGCTGTCCTCGATGGTGGTGACCAGCGGTACCTGGCTGACCGCGAGCTGGCTGGAGATGCTGTCAACGGAGTCGCTGATCTGGTTGGACAGCGACCCGATCCCGATGGCCATCGGTGACAGGATCCCGGCCAGCAGGACTCCGGCCAAAGCGCACAAACCGATCATTCTGAGCAAACCCACGGGAACTCGCACCCGCCCAGACTACGCGGAGTGCGGTAAGACACGTGTTGTCACCATGTCCCACGGGAGTCCTCTGGCGCGCGCTGTCAAGCCCCAGTTAGTCGCCTGGCAGGTAACAGCTCGATATCCCGGTGTTGGCAGTGGAACCAATCGCCTCTACAGTCCGTCAACGTCTGACGACAGCAGCAAATAGGCAGACCGGTCAGGTGGCCAGCCTATGCGATCCGCCACTAGGGGGTGGCGGGTTTGAGTCGAAATGACGCTAGGAGCAGGGGGAACATGTTTCTTACCGAGTCATTTGTAGACCAATCGGACTGGCGGGTTAGTGCTTCCTGCCGAGATGAAGACCCGGACGGACTGTTCGTGCGTGGGGCGGAGCAGCGGCGGGCCAAGGTAGTTTGTCTGGGTTGTCCGGTTCGGACCGAGTGTCTTGCCGAAGCATTGGACAACCGCATGGAATTCGGGGTCTGGGGCGGAATGACGGAGCGTGAACGGCGTGCACTCCTCCGGCGTCGCCCGGATGTGACCTCATGGCGTGAACTGCTCGACGCGGCACGTCGAGCGCAGAAGCCGGATGAGGACTGCAAGGTCAGCTGAGCCGGCAGTCGGCGCAGATGGGACGCGCCAGGCGTTGACGCGTCCCGGCGCCGATCGAAAAGACTCGTCAGACCGCACGAAAGTGCGTTCTCCTCGATCACCTGACCGGTCGAGGAGAAAGAGGCGGAACAGCCAGGAAAACGCCGCGACTGGGCCGGAAAGTAGGAACGGGGCTATTTTCCGGCCAGTCGCAAGGCGATCTCGCGCAAGCCGTCGACGTCGTGCACGTCGGTCGGCAATGCGGGCACGCCCACGACGGCCACCGACGGGTGCGCCTTGGTGAACCGCGCCAGCAGCCGCTTTTCCCGCGTTGCCACCGCAACCCGGTCCGCGTGCAGCCGCAACATGGCCGCGGCCAGCGCTTCGCCGGAGCGCTCGAGTTCCTCCGCCGCAGCCAGCGCCTTGGTCGCCGGGACCCCGGCCAGCACCGGATGGGTGCGGTTGACCACGAGCCCGGCCAACGGCATCTGGTCGGTTTCCAGCCGTTCCACGAAGTACGACGCCTCGCGCAGCGCGTCCGGCTCGGGCGCGGCCACCACCAGGAAAGCCGTGCCTGGCGAGCGCAGCAAGGTGTAGGTCTGGCCGGCCCGTTCCCGGAAACCGCCGAACATGCTGTCGAAGGCCTGCACGAAGGTGGACGCGTCCTGCAGCAGCTGGCCGCCGATGATCGTGGAGATCACCTTGGCGAACAAACCGAATCCGGCGCCGACCAGCCTGCGCAGCCCGAGCCCGCCCGCCCGGGCCGGCGCGGAAAGCAGCCGGATGATCCGGCCGTCCAGCACGGTGGAAAGCCGTTGTGGCGCATCGAGGAAGTCCAGCGCGGACCGGCTCGGCGGAGTGTCCACAATGATCAGATCATAATTGCCGGTTGCCGCCAGCTGCCCCAGTTTTTCCATCGCCATGTACTCCTGGGTCCCGGAGAACGACGTGGAAATCGTTTTGTAGAACGGGTTCGACAGGATCTGCTCGGCACGGTCCGGGCCGGCGTGCGCCTGCACCATGTCGTCGAAGGTACGGCGCATGTCCAGCATCATCGCCGACAGTTCACCTTTTGGAGTGAATCCGGCGGCTTGCACGGCACGCGGCTGGTTGCCCAGCTCGGGCAGGCCGAGCGACTGGGCCAGACGGCGCGCCGGGTCGATGGTCAGCACCATGACCCGCCTGCCCCGTTCGGCCGCGCGCACGCCCAGCGCCGCCGCGGTGGTGGTCTTGCCGACCCCGCCGGAACCGCAGCAGACGATCACCCGCGTCTTCGGGTCGTCGATCAGCGCGTCGACGTCGATGGTGGGCGGCAGGTGTTTACCATTTCCCGGGTTCGTTCCGGCGTTCACCGGACCCCCTGTTCGCCGAGGGCCTCGGCCAGCTCGTAGAGGCCGCCGACATCGACGCCATCGGTCAGCTCGGGCAGGTCCAGGCTAGGCAGGCCGGCCTCGTCGAGCGTGGTGCGGGCGCGGCGCGCCGCCGCGTCCCTGGCCGCGTTCTCCATCGTCTCGGTGACCAGGTCCTCCACGGTGTCCTCGGGCAGATCGAGTCCGACAGTCGCGAGTTCGGCGCGGATCTTCGCCGCGTTGATCGCGCCCTGCGCCGCGCTGGCCAGGGAGCCGGCCGGGATCCGCTGCTCGGCGACCCGGTTGACCAGCACCGCGCCCGGCCGCAGGTCGGCCGTGTCCAGTTCGGCGACCGCTTCCAGGGTCTCCCGCACCGGCATCTCCTCCAGCAGGGTGACCAGGTGCACCGCGGTGTCGCCGGAGTGCAGCAGCCGCGCGACGCCCTCGCTCTGGCCGCGGATCGGGCCGACCTTGGCCAGGTCGACCATGGCCCGGGTGACGTCGAGGAACTTGACGATCCGGCCGGTCGGTGGGGCGTCGAGCACGACCGCGTCGTACACGTGCCGCCCTCGGTCGTCGGTGCGGCCGACGCACTCCTTGATCTTGCCGGTGAACAACACGTCCCGCAGGCCCGGCGCGAGCGTGGTGGCGAACTCGACCGCGCCCATGCTGCGCAGTGCGCGCCCGGCGAAACCGAGGTTGTAGAACATCGCGAGGTACTCCAGCAGGGCCGCTTCCGCGTCCACCGCGAGCGCCCAGACCTCGCCGCCCCTGGGCGCGGCGGCGATCTTCTCCTCCGCGTAGGGCAGCGGGGGCCGGTCGAAAACCTGGGCGATCCCCTGCCTGCCCTCGACCTCGATCAACAGCACCCGGCGACCGCCGGTGGCCAGGCTCAGCGCGAGCGCGGCGGCGACGGTCGTCTTGCCGGTGCCGCCCTTGCCGGTGACCACATGCAACCGGGCCCGGGCCAGCTCGTCCGGCCATTGGGTGATCCCGGCGGCAGGTGCTGTCACCTCTCCAGCGTAAGGGCCGGTCAGGGCGGAGTCCTGAGTGGTCGTGACGCGACGAACAGTGCGCTAGTGCGTGTGCAGCAGCACGACAACGGCCATGGCCAGGAGAAACGCGACGCCCCAGCCGGCCAGCACCGGCAGCACGGTGGCGACCGCCACGGTGAGGCACGCCACCACGAGCAGGGTGAGCAACCCGGTCAGCGCGACCGTGCCGTGCGTGGCATGCCGCCGGTCCCGCGCCGCCGCCATGGCGATGAGCACGGCGAGAATCCCGCCCGCGCCGACCACCGCGGCCGGAATGATCCTGGCGACCTCCACCATTTCACGGTAACCGTCACCGGCTACGCTGCCGACCATGACGAAGTGGGAGTACGTGACCGTCCCGCTGTTGATCCACGCGACCAAGCAGATCCTGGACAACTGGGGCGAGGACGGCTGGGAACTCGTGACGGTGCTGCCCGGCCCGACCGGGGACCAGCTCGTCGCGTACCTGAAGCGGCCGAAGTAGGTTCCCGTCATGGCTTGGACTGATCGGCTCGCCGGACTCGGCATCGAACTGCCCACGGTGGCCGCACCGGTCGCCGCGTACGTGCCTGCGGTACGTACCGGCGCACACATCTACACCTCGGGGCAACTGCCCTTCGTCGACGGACAGCTCGGCGTGACCGGCAAGGTCGGCGCCGAGGTCAGCCCGGACGAGGCCAAGGCCCAGGCGCGCATCTGCGCGCTGAACGCGCTGGCCGCCGTGCACGCGCTGGCCGGCATCGACAGCGTGGTGCGCGTGGTGAAGCTGGTCGGCTTCGTCGCGTCGGCCGACGGCTTCACCGGGCAACCCGGGGTGATCAACGGCGCGTCCGAACTGATGCGCGAGGTCTTCGGCGACGCGGGTCAGCACGCGCGTTCCGCGGTCGGGGTCGCGGAGCTGCCGCTGGGCTCACCCGTCGAGCTGGAACTGATCGTCGAGGTCAGCTGAGGCGGACTACCAGCGGTGATTCCCTGGTGACCCGGCGCGGCCGCGATTACTCCCGGCCTACTTTCCGGGACTCCGGTGAACACCGTTGGTCACCGTGGCACACTCGGGTTCACCCACTCGAGGGACGGTGATCTGATGGGAGACGCTGCCGAGTCGGCGTGTCACGAGTTGCTGCTCCGACTGGCCGGACGTCTGCCGGATCGGCAACTCTGGCGGTTCCGGGACTGGCTCGCCGCTGGCGCGCTGCCCGAACTCAGCCAGGCGCTACCGCTGACCCTGCTGCGCGAGCGGATCGGTCTCACCACGGTGGAGATCCGCTACCTGGACGCGTCGCTGCGTCCCTTCGGCGCCGACGCCGGCCTGCTCAGCTCGGTGCGCGAGATCGACGACATCCCCGAGCTGGACTTCGTCTTCACGCCCACCTCGCCCTACCCGATGAGCCTGGGCGACCAGCGCGCGGTGCTGTTCGACGCGGTGCTGCGCGGCAGGCCGAGCGTTGGCGAGGTGCGGGCCTGCTGGCGGCAGAGCCGCATCGACGGCAATCCGCCCAAGCGGGTGCTGGTGGTGTCCGCCGCCGCGGACTGGATCAACCTGACCGGCGAGCTGCAACGCATGCAGCGCGCCCTCGGCGAGCACGACCCATGCGTGGAAGTGCTGCCCGTCGAGATGGAACCGCCGCCGTACCACTGGGCGGCCATCGAGGCCAGCGAACTGCTGTGCACCGGAGCCGCCGCGGCGTCCGGCGCACTCGTCCACAGCTGATGCCGGGCCACACACGCCACAAGGTGGAAGGAGACGGGGGATGGCCGACGTGAGCGATCGGGTTGCCCTGCCGATTCAGGTACACGAGTTCCTGCTGACCTGCGCGGGGCGGATCGACGACGACGCGTTGACCGACACCCGTGAACTGCTCGCCGTCGCCGAGCTGGACCGAGCGGTCGAACTGCTCGCGGGCAGTCTGGTCGCGGGCCGCATCGCGATCACCTCGGCCGAACGCGACACCCTGGGCCGGTTGATCGAGGCGGTGCGCAGCTCGTCGTCGCTGCTGGAGCGGATCGTCGTCGACGACGCCGCCCGGCTGCCCCGGCACCGGTTCACCGTCGGCGCGGAGAGCGACCCGAACCCGGAGGACGGCGTCGCCGACGCCGTCGGTCACGTGGTCGAGGTGCTGCCGGACATCCGTTCGGTCTCCTGCGTGTGGCGGACCACCCCGGCCGGCGCCACCGCCGGTCCGGTGCCGCAGCGGATGGTGCTGGTCGAGACCGGCCCGGACGGGTTCGCCCCGTCCACCGCGTACCGCGTCGAGCAGGCGCTGCGCCGCGCCGGCATTAGCGCCGCCGTCGAAGTGGTGCACTCCGGCGGCGAACTCACCGACTACCACCGGGGCGCGCTGACCGCGGCCCGGCGGATCAGCCTGCGCCAGTCAAGCGCGCCGCCGAGGGCGCCGGAATCGGTGGAACCGCTGTTCAGCGAGTCACCGTCGCCGCGCCCGGTCACCTCGACCCGGCGTCGCGGGGCCAGCGCGCCCGCGGCGACCGAGAGCAAGCGGATGCCCAGCGAGTCGGCCAGCGGCCGGTGGCAGCAGCGGATCGCCGCGGCCAAGGCCGAGGAGCCGAGCATCGCCGACACCCCGAGCGGCGCCACCACCAGCATCCCGACCCCGAGCATGACCAACCCGGGCCTGCCCAGCCCGAGCCCGAGCATGTCGGCCGAGCCGGCCAGCGCCATCGCCGCGCCCACCCCGACCACCAGCGCGCCCGCGCCGACCCCGCCCGCCGAAACCTCGCGGCCGGCCATGACCCCGGTCCCGGAGGGAAGCGGGAGCCCGGCGCGGGCCCACACCGGGCACGCCGCGTCGTCGGTGTCCTCGACCGAGCTGTCCGATCACCGGCCCGCCATGGCGGACGAGGAGATCACCGCGGCCACGGCCAAGCCGCCGACCAGCGACGCCGAGCTGAGTCAGCGCGAGCAGGAGCTGCTGCGCCAGCTGCACGAGGAACTGGCCAAGCGCGAAGCGCCGGAAGCCTCCTCGGTCGCCGAACTGCCCAGCGTGTCCGAGCGGCCCGCCTGGCAGGTCGACCGCTCCGGTCAGCGGCACAGCAGCTTCCCGAGCGTCGACTACGGCACGGGGTGGCAGCCGGGGCAGGACCAGGCCGTCAACGGTCTCCCGCCCTACGGAGGCACCCCGGGTGGCACCGGCCGCTAACGCGCGGCCCGGTGATACGCCGCCTCGATGACCCGCTGTAAGTGCACGCCGCGGCGCACGTCGCAGGCGTGCTGGGTGATGCCGGTCGTGATCATGGTCAGCAGGTCGTCGAGCAGCGCGGCGTAGCAGTCGGCCGCGCTGGCGTTGCGGCCGGTCAGCATCAGCAGGCCGTGCTCGCCGTAGATCGACGTCTCCACCACCGGCGGGTTGATCGGCAACCGCAGCGACATCGACGTCGTGCTGGTCGCGCCGCTCTCGTGCGCGAGCACCAGGTGCCACAGGTCGGCCGGGCTGCGGTGCGCGGCCAGCACCTCGGTGATCCGGCCGAGGGCCGCGTCGAGCAGGTCGAGCACGTGCGGGCCGACGTCCATCAGCGCGCCGTCCTCCTGCCGCCAGGCCGAACCCGCGTACTGGCCTGCGCGCAGCGCGCTCGCGTACCAGCGCGCGTCGCCGCCGGTCCAGTCGCCGCGCTGCCGCGCCGAAGCCAGCCAGTCGATCGTCTCCGGCGCGAAGCGGCGGGTCAGCATCATCAGCGAGGCAACGCCCGCATCGGCGACCGCGTCGGCGAGGCGCCGGGCGTCGTCCAGGTTCGCGGCGACCGGCTTCTCCAGGATCAGGTGTCTGCCCGCTTTCGCGGCCAGCAGCGCGTACTCGGCCTGGACCGCGGGTGGCACGGCCAGCGCGACCGCGTCGACCTGGGCGATCAGCTCGGCCGGATCGGTGGCGACCTGCGCGCCGTGCTGCTCGGCCAGTTCGGCCGCGGCACCCCGGCGGCGGCTGTACACCGAGACCAGCCGGGTCGCAGGATGCCGGGCGATTCCCGGCGCGTGCACCTGGCACGCCCACGGCCCGGCACCGATCAGCCCCACCCGCAGTCTGCTCTCCACCACCCCATCCTGCCGTGACATAGGCTCGGGCGGTGCGTGAGCTACCCAAGGAACTCGTGTTGCCCAAGGGAATGCGGCTGAGCAAGCCGACCGAGACGCCGCTGCCGGTCCGCGACGCGGCGACGGTCGTGCTGATCCGCGACGGCGAACCGGGCCTGGAAGTGTTCCTGCTGCGCAGAGTCGTCGGCATGGCCTTCGCGGGCGGGATGACCGTCTTCCCCGGTGGCGGCGTCGATCCACGCGACGCGGAAGCGTCGCCGGCCTGGGCCGGTCCGGACGTGGACTGGTGGGCGCGGCGTTTCGCGGTCGCCCCCGAACTGGCCCGCGCGCTGGTGTGCGCCGCGGTCCGCGAGACGTTCGAGGAATCCGGAGTGCTGCTGGCCGGGCCGGATGCGCACAGCGTCGTCGCCGACACCCGTCCCTACGCGGACGCCCGCCAGGCCCTGGTCGACCGGTCGTTGTCCTTCGGGGAGTTCCTCGCCGCCTCCGGTTTGGTGCTGCGCGCCGATCTGCTGCGGCCGTGGGCGAACTGGCTCACCCCGGCCGAGGAGCCACGCCGCTACGACACCCGTTTCTTCCTCGCCGAACTCCCGGCCGGGCAGCGCGCGGACGGCGAGACTTCCGAAGCGGACAAAGCAGGCTGGCAAACTCCGGCCGGTGCCATCGAAGACTGGAAAGAAGGCCGCTCCGGTCTGCTCCCGCCAACCTGGATGACCCTCGCCGATCTGTCCGAATTGGACACCGTAGAGGCCGCGCTGGCCGCGCCCCGCCTGCTGGACAAGATCATGCCCAAGGTCGTCCGCGACGGCGACACGCTGCGCATCGTGCTGCCCGGCGACCCCCGCTTCGACGCTGCCGCCGGTCACCTGGACGCCCGCCCCGGCGACCGCCTGGAGCACCCATGACCCACCCCGCCTACGGCGTGCTGCGCGCGGTCACCGCGTCCGCGTCGGTGCTGCTCGCCGACAACCCGTCGATCATGACCCTGGACGGCACCAACACCTGGCTGCTGCGCGCCCCCGACTCGTCGAGCTGCGTCGTCGTCGACCCCGGCCCGGACGACGAGGCCCACCTGCGGCGGGTGGCCGAGCACGGTCCGGTTGCCCAGGTGCTGCTCACCCACGGCCACGCCGACCACGCCGAAGGCGCCCGCCGCTTCGCCGAACTGGCCGGCGCCCCGGTCCGCGCGCTCGACCCGACCCTGCGGCTCGGCTCGGAAGGCCTGGCCGACGGGGACGTGGTCGCCGCCGCCGGGCTGGAGATCCGGGTGCTCGGCACGCCCGGCCACACCTCCGACTCGCTGTGCTTCCTGATCTCCGACGACGGCGGCCCGGCCGTGCTCACCGGTGACACCGTGCTCGGCCGGGGCACCACGGTCGTCGCGCACCCTGATGGCAAGCTCGGCGACTACCTCTCCTCGCTGCACCGGCTGGCCGCGCTCGCCCCCGGCACCACCGTCCTACCCGGACACGGCCCGGAACTCCCGGACGCCCCCGCCGTCGCCGACGCCTACCTCGCTCACCGCGAACAGCGCCTGGACCAGGTCCGCGCCGCGCTGTCCACATTGGGTCCGGATGCGACCGCGCGCCAGGTCGTCGAGGCTGTCTACGTGGACGTCGACAAGGTGCTCTGGGGCGCGGCCGAGCTGTCCGTGCGCGCGCAGCTGGACTACCTGCGCGGATGATTCTGCCTGGGCTCGCCTTCGAGGAAGGCGAGGTGACCAAGACCATCACCGGGCGGATCGAGGCGGACGCCCCGGACTGGTGCTACCTGCCCATCGAGGTCCCGCCCGGCGTGGCCGAACTCGCGGTCAGCTACGACTACGACACGCCTGCTCCGCCCGCCGGCCTGCCCGGCAACGCCTGCGACCTCGGCATCTTCGGTCCGGCCGGGTACGAACTGGGCAACGATCGCGGCTTCCGCGGCTGGTCCGGCGGCGCGCGCCGCGCGTTCAGCATCTCCGCCGCCGACGCCACCCCCGGCTACCTGCCCGGCCCGATCGACGCGGGCACCTGGTACCTGCTGCTCGCCCCGTACACGGTCGCCCCGCAGGGCCTCACCTACCAGGTCGAGGTCACCCTCACCTACGGCGAACGCCAACCCACAAGACCCGCCAACCCCGCGCCGGCCACGGCCCCGGCCCGAGCGCACGGCCGCGCCGAGTACCGCGG
>DATFHN010000213.1:0-7067 GCA_035248365.1 Pseudonocardiaceae bacterium
CGAAGCCAGAGTCGCCGAGGTTGAGGACCATCTTGTCGCGCAGGTCGGCGTAGTGGTCGGTCGGCGTGACGGGGAAGTAGCCGCCCTTGTACTTGACCTTGTAGCCGAGGTTGCCGCCCGGCTCGTCGGCGCCGGTGTTCCACCAGCCCGCGACCGAGTCGATCTCGTGGAAGGAGGCGTTCTCGGTGGTGTCGAAGCGCACCGAGTCGAACAGGTAGAACTCCGCTTCCGGGCCGAAGTAGCAGACGTCGGCGATGCCGGACTCGTTGATGTACTGCTCGGCCTTGCGCGCGATGTTGCGCGGGTCGCGGCTGTAGGCCTCACGGGTGAAGGGGTCGTGCACGAAGAAGTTGACGATCAGGGTCTTCTCGGCGCGGAACGGGTCGATGCGCGCGGTGGCCAGGTCGGGCAGCAGCAGCATGTCCGACTCGTGGATCTGCTGGAAACCGCGGACCGAGGAACCGTCGAATGCGAGGCCGTCGGCAATAGCGTCCTCGTCCCACGATGCGGCCGGCACGGTGAAGTGCTGCATGATGCCGGGCAGATCGCAGAACCGGACGTCGACGAACTTCACGTCCTCGTCGCGGATGAAGCGCTGGACCTCGTCGGGACTGTTGAACACCCTGTTTGGCTCCTTCGTGTCGTGGACCGGCGCGCGACTGGGGCACGGCATCCTTATGGGTGACGACGGTATGAGCGCGGTGTTGCCCGACCGTCACCCGCATGTTTCGCTGATGTTAACGGCGCCGGTGGTCAGCCGCCGAGCGGTCACCGCCCGGCCGTACCCTGGTGGCGTGAGCGGTTGGATGGAGTCCTGGCTGGCGGGCACCAAGCCGGAGCCCGCTTCGGCCGACGCGATCCAGGATTATCCCGGTGAGCGGCTCGGGCTGCCGGAGAAGGGCGCGGGCTCGGTCGCGTCGATGGGCAAGCGATTCGTCGCGTTCGTCATCGACTGCGTGGTCGCCGCGCTGATCACCTCGGTGTTCGTGCATCCGCACCTGAGCGATCCGGCCAGCATGCAGGCCCAGAACTACTGGAGCTTGCTGGTCTGGGCGCTGATCGGGGTGATCGGCACTTCGTTCTTCGGCCTGACCGTCGGCATGGCGCTGCTGCGCATCCGGGTGATCCGCATCGACAACACCGCGATGGTCGGCCCGCTGCGCGCGTTGCCCAGGGTGGTGCTGGTCGCGCTGATCGTGCCCGCGGTGATCTGGAACGCCGACTACCGCGGCCTGCACGACCGGCTGGCCGGCACGATCGTGGTCAACGTGCGCTGAGCCTTACCTGCGCCGGATCGTGGTCAATGGCCGCTGACCGTCACCTGCGCCGGATCGCGCGCTGGACGCTGCGCATCTTGGCGCCGGGCGGCAGCGGGCCCTTGGGCAGCGCCGCACCCCGGCTGGCCAGCGCGCCCAGCCGCGCCTCCAGCGTGTCGATCTGGCCGGAGTTGATGTTGGTGGGTAGCTTCATGATGTGCCGCTGCAACTTGGGCAGCGGGACCTGGCCCTCTTCGTTGCCCACGATCACGTCGTAGATCGGCGTGGTGCCGACCACTCGCGCCATACGCTTCTTCTCCTGCGCGAGCAGGCCCTTGACCCGGTGCGGCACGCCCTCGGCGACCAGGATGATCCCGGGCTTGCCGATCACGCGGTGCACCGCGTCCATCTGGGTGGTCCCGGCTACCATCTGTGACACCCGCCACGAACCGCGCAGCTGGTCGAGCACCCAGGCCGCCGCGCCGGGCTGACCGTCGACCCGCTCGAACATGCCCGCCTGCGCGCGCCGGACGAAGATGATGAAGGCGAGCAGGACGCCGACCAGCACGCCGAGCACCAGCGTCGAGATCAGCGACACGATGGTCAGCTTCAGGATCACGACGCCGATCACCACGGCGATGGCGATCGGCACGATGAACGCGCCGATCATCAGCGGGAGCAGCAGCTTGTCCTCGCGGCGCTGCATCTTGAACGCCTCGAAGGTGTTCTTGACGTTCGCGCGGAACTTGCCGCGTCGCTCCGCCTTGCGCGCCGCGGCGGCTTCCTTCTGCGCTGCCTTGTCCTGCTTTCCAGCCATGATTACCAGGATACGGCCGCCCTCGACCTGCATGGAGAGCGCGTCACCTTCGTTATCTGGCGGCTTGCCGCCTGGCCTTCGTGATGATGTCCGGTGGCTCTGTCAGGATGCAGGGTCATGGACGGGTCTGCGCGGGTACTGGACGGACTTGACCCGGAGCAGAGCGAGGTGGTGCTCGCGCCGCGCGGCCCGGTGTGTGTGCTGGCCGGAGCCGGTACCGGCAAGACGCGGGCGATCACCCGGCGAATCGCGCGGCTGGTCACGGCGGGCCATGTCGCGCCGAGCGGAGTGCTCGCGGTCACCTTCACCGCGCGGGCCGCCGGCGAGATGCGCACCCGGTTGCGGTCCCTCGGCGTCGCGGGCGCCCAGGCGCGGACCTTCCACGCGGCCGCGCTGCGTCAGCTCCGTTACTTCTGGCCGAAGGTGGTCGGCGACGAGCAGTGGGAACTGCTGGACGGCAAGCTGCGACTGGTCGGCCGAGCCGCGAACCAGGTGGGCATCTCCACCGAGGCGGAGGACCTGCGCGACCTCGCCGGTGAGATCGAATGGGCCAAGGCCTGCCTGGTCACTCCCGAGGACTATCCGGTCGTCGCCGCCAAACACACCCGCGACACCCCGGCCCCGGTCGAGCAGGTCGCCAAGGTCTACCGGCTCTACGAGCAGTTCAAGAACCAGGGCAGGCTGCTCGACTTCGACGACCTGCTGCTGCACGTCGCCGCCGCGCTGGAGGACAACGCCGAGGTCGCCGGCGAGTTCCGGGAGCGCTACCGCTGCTTCGTCGTCGACGAGTACCAGGACGTGACCCCGCTGCAGCAGCGCGTGCTGGACGCCTGGCTCGGCGGCCGGGACGACCTGACCGTGGTCGGCGATCCCAACCAGACCATCTACTCCTTCACCGGTGCCTCGCCCCGGCCGCTGCTGGAGTTCACCCGGCGATTCCCCGAAGCCGTGATCGTCCGGCTGGAACGCGACTACCGGTCCACGCCGGAGGTCGTCGGCCTGGCCAACCGGGTCATCGGCGCGGCCCGCGACCGTCCGGCCGGGTCCCGCCTGAAGTTGATCGGCCAGCGCAAGTCCGGGCCGGAGCCGCGCTTCGCCGAGTTCGAGGACGAGCCGGCCGAGGCCGAGGCGGTCGCCGGGCGGGTTCGGCAGCTGCTCGACGCGGGGGTGTCGGCCAGCGAGATCGCCATCCTGTTCCGGGTGAACGCCCAGTCGGAGGTCTACGAGCAGGCGCTCACCGAGGCCGGGATCCCTTACCTGGTGCGCGGCGGCGAACGGTTCTTCGCCCGGCAGGAGGTGCGCCAGGCGATGAACACCCTGCGGGTCGCCATCCCGTCCGCGCCCGCCGGTGATCTTCCCGGCGTGGTACGGCAACTGCTCGCGCCGCTGGGCCTCACCTCAGAACCGCCGGTCGGTGGCGCGGCGCGCGGGCGCTGGGAGTCGCTGCTCGGCCTGGTCGAGCTGGCCGAGGAACTGGCCAGCGCGGTCGAGGGCGCCGACCTCGCCCAGTACGTGGCCGAGCTGCACCAGCGGGCCGAGGCGCAGCACCCGCCGACCGTCGAGGGCGTGACCCTCGCCTCGCTGCACGCGGCCAAGGGCCTGGAGTGGGACGCGGTGTTCCTGGTCGGCCTGGTCGACGGGACCGTGCCGATCCTGCACGCCGACAACGACGAAGCCGCGGTGGAGGAGGAGCGCAGGCTCCTCTACGTCGGCGTGACCCGGGCCCGGCAGCACCTGTGGCTGTCCTGGGCCCTGGCGCGCGCCGGCGGCCGTCGCTATCGCAGGCGCAGCCGGTTCCTTTATGGACTCGTCCCGGAAGATCACCCGGCCGCCCGGATGACCGCGCGCAACCGGCCGGTCGTCAACGAACCCGCGAAGCAGCCGCGCTGCCGCGTCTGCGGCGAACTACTCGTCGGTACGCTGCCGGTGAAACTCGGCCGGTGCGCGGACTGTCCATCTGACATCGACGAGAACCTGTTGGCCCGCTTGAAGAGTTGGCGCTCCGACCAGGCCAGGGCGCTCAAGGTCCCGGTATACGTGGTGTTCACCGACGCGACACTCGTGGCCATCGCCGAGCAACGCCCGATCGACCAGGCCGGGTTGGTGTCGATCTCCGGAATCGGCGCCACCAAGCTGAACAAGTTCGGTGCCGCGGTGCTCTCCCTTGTCGCTGCGGCAACGGCGGTCGAGAAGGCCAACTGACCGTGCTCGTCCGGTTGCGCTTTAGTGCAGGTGAGTACCGGTGGGCGGAAAGTCGTACCCAAATCAGGGCAATGTGGGAAAAAGTGTTGCCTTCGGCCCCCCGGACCCCATAACCTACATTCACCGGGGCTGGAAGGCCCGCGGACGTAGATCAAGACAGTTCTTCTGAGTGGAGGTGAGCCCCGTGTCCAATCTGATCATCAATGCCAACAGGACTCCTGGCTACCTCCTGCCCGGAGGAAGTGTCATGTCGGCCGAGTTGCTCGTGGATCCGCGACCGCAGGCGCAGTGCGCCCGCGTCGGCTGGGACCAGAACTTCGGCATTGCCAAGCAATCCGCCAAGTTCGAGCAGCACGTCCGGCCAGTGATCACTGAAGGTACCGCCGGTATACCGCCGTCCGCTCACAGAGTTGCCCTTGATTAGCGTCAAGGCGCTCAGGCTTCCACAGGCCGCGGACTCCGGAAATCGGATCCGCGGCCTTTGTGTTTTTCCAGCACCGTTGCTCCACCGATTGAGAACAGGTTCCGTAGTGATATCCCCGTTTGACCAGGTTTCTCCAGCGAAGTCAGGCACCGAACAGATGGGAGCCACACTTATGTTGACCGCAACAGCCCCGCGGGGAGGCGGGGCCACGTTGCCTGAATCCGACTTCGGGTTGGTTGGATTGCTGGACGCCGCTCCGGCGACGCAGGGGGTTACGCCTTGCCAGTCCAACGATCCTGACCTGTGGTTCGCCGAAACCCCGGCCGAGTTGGATCGGGCCAAGGCGTTGTGCACCGGCTGCCCGGTTGCCGCCCAGTGCTTGGCCGGTGCGCTTGCCCGGCACGAGCCGTGGGGCGTCTGGGGTGGCCAGATCTTCGAGCGCGGGACGGTCATCGCCCGCAAGCGGCCGCGTGGCCGCCCCCGTAAGGAAGACCGGCAGCCCGAAGTGCTGCCGACCCCGAGTGTTCGTCCAGCCCAGAACGGTCAGGAGGCCGCAGCGTGAACGCCATCGATCAAGCCAACGGTAACGAGTGGAACGTCAAGTCTTATGCACCGAGGGGAACTGCCGCCATGTTGCTCCAGGAAGAGCTAGCAAGATTCCGAATGCGCGAGAGCCAACGCGCGGCCGCAGAAATGCGGATGGCGCGTCGGCTCAGCTCGGCTCGCAGGTGGGAACGACTGGCCAAGTGGACCAGTCGCCGCGCGGCCCGCGCCGCCCTGTGAGGTGACCTGAGTTCTCGCAACGGATTCATAGTTGTCGTGGTGCCCAGCCGGATTTCGCCGGCTGGGCCCTCGGCCTTTTCACATGCGCGCCTACGTGTGTCGCATGTGGCTGGTCGGACTGCGCCATTCGCAATCCGCCCAAGGGTTCGAACGGTCGAACCCGGACCGGTTGACGAGCTGGTCCGGTGCGGAAACCCGCGAATGTACGGTCGGCTTTTTTCGGTTTCAGCAACAGAGTTCGCGATGTCGCATGAGGCGTCAGTACCGTGCTCGGTATGGCCACACACTCGCACGCGGGCACCCCGCACACCCATGACGGCATCGACTGGATGGCCAGGCTGGCCCAGCTCCGCAAGGCCGACGAGGTCGATGCGCCCGCGTCCCGGGAAGTCGCGGAGCGGCTGGTCGAACAGACCCCGCGTGGCTCGACCGTGCTCGATGTCGGGAGTGGTGCCGGCGGGATGAGCGTCGCCCTCGTCGAGGCGATGTCCCGGCACGGTGGCGGCCGGATCGTGCTCGTCGACGCGACGCCGGAACTGCTCGAGTCCGCCGGTGAGCTGGCCCGCAAAACCGCGGCCGAACACGGTGATGTGGTCACCGTCGACACCACCCTCGTCGATCTCGCCGACCGCGACCTGCTCGCGCGCGTGCCCAAGGCGCGACTGCTGTGGGCGTCCAATGTCGTGCACCACCTGCCTGATCAACAGCAAACGCTTGCGGACTTGGCCGGTCTGCTCGTCCCCGGCGGCTGCCTCGCCCTGTCCGAAGGCGGACTGGCGCTGCGCTGCCTGCCGTGGGACATCGGCGTCGGCGAACCCGGACTGCACGAGCGGTTGAGCGCCGTGCAGGGCAACTGGTTCGCGCAGATGCGCGCCGACATGCCCGACGCGGTGTCGATGCCCTACGGGTGGAACCGCGCGCTGACCAACGTCGGCCTGGTCGGCGTCACCGCGTTCAGCTACCTGATCGACCGGCCCGCACCCGCTCCCGAGCCGGTCCGCGACTCGGTGCTGAAGTGGCTGGACTGGATGCAGCAGATCGGCGAGGGCCAGCTCAGTGAGTCGGACATCGAGACGTTGCGCAGGCTCATCGACGAGAAGGACCCGGCCTACGTCGGCAACCGCGACGACGTGTTCCTGCTGACCGCGCGCACCGTCCACCTGGGCTGGGCCCGCTGAACACGCCGTCCTGAACGCCGGCCGGGATCTGTTTGTGGTCCCGGCCGCGCGGCGTAGCGTTTCGGTTCGTGGTTGAGAACGTGGTGGCCTGCGCCCGGTGTGGCAAGCAGCGTGCCGCCGACTGCTCGCCGGCCGAGGCGATGTCCTGGTCCTCCGAACGCGACCGCGGCCGGCTGCGCTGGCTGTGCCCGGACTGCTCTCGCGCGCACGTTCGCGACATCGAGGGCAAGCTGCCCGTCGAGTACTGGTGAGCCGACCGCCCAGTTGAGCCGACCGCCTGGTTGAGCTGGCTGCCTGGTTGAGCTGGCTGCCTGGTTGAGCTGGCTGCCTGGTTGAGCTGGCTGCCTGGTTGAGCTGGCTGCCTGGTTGAGCTGGCTGCCTGGTTGAGCTGGCTGCCTGGTTGAGCT
>DATFHN010000214.1:0-100611 GCA_035248365.1 Pseudonocardiaceae bacterium
TCGGTGCGCTCGGCGCCCCGATCATCGGCCTGGCCACGGTGACCGGGTTGCCGTTGCTGGACCTGTCGGCGTCGATCGGCAAGATCGTCGCGATCCTGGCCCTGGCGCCACCGTGGATCCTGCTCTACCTGGTCAGCGGCAAGCGCGGGGTGAAACAGGGCTGGCCGCTGGCGCTGGTCGGGTCTCTGGCCTACATCGCGGGCCAGTTCCCGACCTCGCAGTTCCTTGGGCCGTACCTGCCGGACGTGCTCGGTTCGCTGGTCTGCTTCGCCGCGCTGCTCGGCCTGCTCAAGATCTGGAAGCCGCGCACCACCATGGGCTTCGGCGGTCGCGACCTGACCGACGAGGAAATCGAGGAGCACCGCCGCACCACGGTCGGCGACGCCGACCCGGCCACCGTGCGCTCGCCGCTGCGCGGGCTGGTGCCGTTCCTGATCCTGATCGTGGTGGTCGTCGCCTGGACCGGGCCGTGGTCGGGCCTGCCCAAGTACGTCCCGTTCGCGCCGAAGGTGAGCGCGCTGTCCTCGCTCGCGCACGCGACGGTCAGCACCAGCTGGAAGTTCGCGCCCGCCGTCGCGGGCACCGCCATCCTCGTCTCATGGCTTGTGATCGTGCTGTATCTGCGGCCGAATCGAGCACAACTGCGCAAGGTCTTCGCGGACTCGTTCCGGCAGATCTGGGGTGCACTGCTGGTCGGGCCGCTGATCTTCGGCCTGGCCGAGGTCTACAACTACTCGGGCATGGCCAACTCGATGGCCAACGGCTTCGCCAAGCTGGGCACCTGGTTCCTGGTGCTCTCCCCCGTGCTCGGCTGGATCGCGGTCGCCCTCTCCGGCTCCAACACCAGCTCGAACGCGGTGTTCGGCCAGTTCCAGTACACGGTCGCGCGGCTGCTGCACGCGCCGGTGCTGCTGTTCCCGTCGCTGAACTCGCTGGGCGCCGAGGTGGGCAAGCCGGTCGCGCCGCAGACCGCCAGTGTCGGCGTCTCGACCACCAAGTTCGTCCGCAACGAGGGCCAGGTCATCCGCTACAACATGGGCTGGACCTTGGTGATGCTCGGCTACCTGATCCTCATCGGCATCCTGTTCTACTTCGTCTTCCCGGGAGCCGTATCGCTCTGAGCACACTTCTTGGCACAAGCTGATTGATCATGCACAATATTGCTCGTAATGAGCAGTATCGATCAGTCGTGTGCGAGGAGGGTGTGCGGAGTGCTGATCCTCACCGTCACCCCCAACCTCGCCCTGGACATCACCTACGAGGTGGATCGACTGCGGGTTTCTGCCACTCACCGAGTCAGGAGGGTGCGCCAACGGGCCGGCGGCAAGGGCGTGAACGTGGCCAGGGTGCTGCGCGCGCTGGGCGCGACGCCGGTCATCGCGGGGTTGGCCGGCGGCCCGACCGGCACGGCCATCCGCGCGGAACTGGCCGAGGCCGGGTTCTGCGACGCGCTCACGCCCATCGCGGGTGAGTCGCGCCGCACGGTCACCATCGTGTCCGAACTGGACGCTGACGCGACGATGTTGACCGAGCCCGGCCCGGCGGTTTCGCCTGCCGAATGGGCGAATCTGCGCGCCCGCGTCACGGAAGCGGCGGCGCGCGCGGACGTGGTGGTGCTGTCCGGGAGCCTGCCGCCGGGCGTGCCCGATGACGGCTACGCGCAGCTGATCCGGCTGGCCCGCGACCTCGGCGCCCGCACCATCCTGGACACCTCCGGCCCCGCCCTGCTCGCCGGTCTCACCGCGCAGCCGGACCTGGTCAAGCCGAACGCGGCCGAGTTACGGGCCGCCACCGGCATCGCCGATGACCTCGACGCGGCCCGGGCGCTCGCCCGCGAAGGAACGACGGTGGTCGCGTCGCTCGGCCCGGGCGGACTGCTCGCGGTCAGCGACTCGGGCAGTTGGCGGGCGCGACCGCCCCGACCATTGGCCGGCAACCCGACCGGCGCGGGCGACGCCTGCGTCGCGGCGCTGGCGCTCGGCCTGGCCAACCGGGCCAGCTGGCCGAACACGCTGGTCAAGGCCGTCGCGGCTTCGGCAGCGGCGGTGGTCTGCCCGGTCGCGGGCGACATCGACCGCGGTCTCTACGAGCACCTGCTCGCCGACGTCGTGCTGGAGGAACTGGATGCCGCTCACCCCCACCGCTGAGCTGATCGGCGCGGCCGCGCGGGCGCATACCGGTGTCGGCGCCTTCAACGTGATCCTGCTCGAACACGCCGAGGCACTGGTCGCGGGCGCGGAGGCCGCGCGGGCGCCGGTGATCCTGCAGATCAGCGAGAACGCGGTGCGCTACCACGGTTCCCTGCGCCCACTGGCCGCCGCGACCATGGCCGTGGCGCGCACCGCGAGCGTTCCGGTGGCCGTCCATCTCGACCATGCCACCGATCCCGATCTCGTCGACGAGGCGGTCGCGCTCGGCTTCGGCTCGGTGATGTACGACGCGTCCGCAATGGACTATGCCGGCAATGCCGCCGCCACAAGGGATATCGCGGCACGCTGCCACGAGCGCGGTTGTTTCGTCGAAGCGGAACTGGGCGAGGTGGGCGGAAAGGACGGCGTGCACGCGCCGGGCGCGCGGACCGATCCGCACGATGCCCGCGCCTACGCGGAAACGACCGGCGTGGACGCGCTCGCGGTCGCGGTCGGCACCTCGCACGCCATGCTCACCCGCGACGCCACCGTCGACCTTGAGCTGATCCACCGCATCCACGCCGAAGTGCCGGTGCCGCTGGTGTTGCACGGCTCCTCCGGTGTGCCCGATGCGGACCTGCGGCGTGCGGTCGCGGGCGGGATCACCAAGGTGAACATCGCCACCCAGCTGAACAAGGTCTTCACCGCGGCGGTGCGCGAACGGCTGGGCGCCACCCCGGAACTCGTCGACCCGCGCCGCTACCTCAACGCCGCGCGGGACGCGGTGGCCGCGGAAACCGCGCGACTGCTGGGGGTGTTGCGCGGTACGCCGGTCACAAGCGGTTGATCGCCTTGCCCAGCACGGTGGTCATGTGCGCGAGCGCCTTCGGGTCGCCCGCGTTGTGCTCGGACACCAGGAACTGCACCACGTCCCAGGTCGACCCGACCTCGCGCACCGCGGCGACCACGAACGCGATCGGCCCGGACGTGTTGCTGAGCACGTAGGACTCGGCAGGCACGCCCAAACCGGCCACCGGCTGGGTGATCGCGCCCTGGGCCAGGAACGGTTTGATGAACCCGTCCAGGTACTCCTGCGGATCGCCGGACGCGCCGGGATTGACCACCACCTGCAACGCGGCCAGTTGCTGTTTGGCGCCGTTGAGGTAGCTGCAGTTGTAGAGAGTCGCGCCGGTCTGCGGCACCGGCTGCTGCTCCTGGGCGGTCAGCGGCACCAGGTAGATCGCGGAGACCTCGTCGGCCTTCAGCAGCGGACACGCCGCGCTGACCTGGGTCGGCGCGGGCGGGCGGGACGTGGTCGTCTCGGACTGGGGCTGGATGGGTGTCGGCACGGCGGGCTTGGCGGTGCCGGTCACCGGATCCGAGCACCCGGCGAGCAGGAAAGCCGCGGCGACGGTGCCGACGAGTCGGAGGCCGAGTTGTCTCGGCCTCGGTCTGCGTCTGCGGCGACATCGCATCCTGGCACCTCATCGACCCCTGATCCGGCCCGGCCATGCTACTGAGTTCAGTATGTTTCTCGCCGTGGGACTCGTCGGACGGCAACGCGAACTCGCAGCTCTGGACGATCTGCTCGATCGGGCCGAGCGCGGTTCCGGCGCCCTGCTCGGATTCACCGGACCCGCCGGTTCCGGCAAGACCGCCCTGCTCGACGTGGCCGGGGAACGGGCCCGGGCCCGCGGTTTCCAGGTATTGCGGGTCAGCGGCGAGTCAGGGTTGCTGGCCTGGGCGCAACTGTTGCGGGACGCGGGCGCACCGGACGAGGTCGCGCGCCAGCTGCTCGACGAACCGGGTCCGCTCGAACTGGACGACGCCGCGCGACTGCTCATCGCGGACACAGCGCGGCTGATCATCGTGGACGACGTGGACGAGCGCGCGCTGTTGGCGGTGCTGGCCGGGCGGCTGGCCGCCGGATCGACATCGGTGCTGGTCAGCAGCCGATCCGGGCTGGGCATCGGGCGCGAGCTGCGGCTGGGCAGCCTGTCCGAACCCGACCTCGCGGTGCTGCTCGGCGAGGTCGGCGTCGTCGATCCGGGCGCGGTGCGGACGTTGCTGGTCGCCTCGCGCGGACTGCCCGGCGCGGCCCGCGCGTTCGCCGCCGAACTCGCCGACCTGCCCGCCGGCGTCGACCCGATCCTGCATCTCGCGCTGAACCTGGTCGAGGACATCTCTGGTTTCCTGATCGTCGACGGTGCCGTGTTGCGTCTGCTCGAACTCGCCGTCGACCGGGCCGGCGACGACGCGACCAGGGCGCTGGTGCTGGCCAGGCTCGCTCGCGGGCTGCTCGGCGACGCCTCGGCCGCCGCTCGGCGCCGGGCGCTGATCGACGAGGCCGAACAACTCGCGCGACGCAGCGGCGACGCACGCACCCTCGGCGAGGTCCTCGCCGCGCGGTTGCACGCGCTCTGGGCACCCGATGGTGTGCACGACCGGTTGCGGCTCGGTGCCGAGATCGTCGCGCTCGGCCGGTCCTCCGGCGACGAGACGCTGGAGTGGAACGGCATGTTCTGGCAGTTCACCGCGCTGATGGAGCTGGGCAGGGTGAACGAGGCCGAATCGGCGCTGGCGCTGTTCGAGAACGCGGTCACCGCCGCGGGCGACCTGCCCGGCATGACCATGGCCCGGGCCCGGCACGCGATGCTCGCCGCGCTGCGCGGCCGGTTCGACGACATCGAACCGATCGCCGCCGAAGTCGAGGAATTGGGCCGCAGGGCGCACCTGGCCGACACCTGGCGCCTGGCCAAGACGATCCGCGTTCCGCTGCTGGTGGAACGCGACATCGCGGCGGAGGGCCCGGCGAACGTGGCGGCTCTGCGCGCGTGGGCGCGCAAGCTGCCCGGCCACTTCATCGGCGCCGACCTGGCCATGCTGCACACCGAACTCGGCCAGTACGCCGAAGCGGCCGCCGAACTGGAGCGGGTGCTGCCCGATGTGCTCGCGGGTTCCGGTCCACGCTGGCTCGGCGCCATCGGGCATCTCGCGTTCACCGCCGCGCGCATCGGTCATCCGAGCGCGGCGCGGATCTATGACGCGCTGCTCCCGTATCGCGGTCGGCTGATCCTGTTGGCCGGAGCCAATTCCACCTGGGGCCCGGCGTCGTTGCGGCTCGGTCAGCTCGCCGCGCGGCTGGGCCGGACCGACGAGGCCATCGCGCATTTCACCGAGTCGCTGGAATTCGCCGAAAGCATGGGCGCGTTGCCATGGGTCGCGCACACGCACGCCGAGTTCGATTCCGAGGAACACCGCGCCGCCGCCCGATCGATCGCGGAACGCCTTGGCATGACCCGCCTGCTGGCCCGGCTCGCGCCGCCTTCGGACGAGTGGCTGCTGCGGCGCGACGGCGAGGATTGGCTGCTGGTGGCCGGATCCGAGCAGGCGCGGTTGCGCGATGGCCGCGGCCTGCACTACCTGCACGCGCTGCTTTCCGCGCCAGGCAAGGACATCAGCGCGCTCGACCTGGTCGCGGGCGGTGCTGGTCTCGCCCCGACCACCACCGATCCGCTGCTCGACGACACCGCCCGCGCCGCCTACCGAACCCGGTTGGCCGCCCTGGACGACGAACTCGACGCGGCCGACGCGACCGGCGACGCCGACCGCGCGCGACGCGCCGAGCAAGAGCGGCAGGCGATCCTGGCCGAACTGCGCCGAAGCACCGGCCTCGGCGGCCGCGCGCGGCAGACCACGGCGGAAGCGGAACGAGCGCGGGTCAACGTGACCAGGACCCTGCGCACCGCGATCGACCGGATCGCCGCCAAAGCGCCGAAGGCCGGTGCGCACCTGCGCGAGTCCGTGCGCACCGGCCTGGCCTGCCGCTACGATCCCGCGCCGGGGGGCCCAGCCCGCTGGCGGCGGTGACCGTACGGATCGTTCGCCGCGGATTTACGCCTTCCGGGCATGACAACACTGCGGATACGCGAGGCGCTGCTGGCCGGGACCGCCCGGCAGCTGGGCAACCCGCACGGGCTCGTCGGCCGGTTCGTCATCGCCAACCGGCTCAACAGAGGGAACCGGCGACCGGTCTCGGCCGCCGTCGACGCGCTGGCGGTTGGGCTCGGGGACACCGTCGCGGACCTCGGCTTCGGCGGGGGCATCGGCCTGCGTCTGCTGCTGGACAAGGTCGGTCCGAACGGGACAGTGCACGGCGTCGACATTTCCCCGGCCATGCTGGCCAAGGCCCGCCGCACCTTCCGCACCGACGCGGGCAGGCTGGTGCTGCACAACGGATCCATCACCGCGCTGCCGTTACCGGACAACGCCATCGACAAGGCACTGTGCGTGAACGTGGCGTATTTCGTCGATGATCTCGGCGCCGCGTTCGCCGAGGTGGCCCGGGTGTTGCGGCCGGGCGGACGACTGGTACTCGGAGTCGCCGACGTGTCGTTCCTGGCCAAGCTGCCGTTCACCCGCTACGGCTTCATCCTGCGCGAGGCCGACGCCTACCGTGCCGCGCTCACCGAGTCCGGCCTGGTCGTTCGCGAACACCGGAAGTTCGACATCGGTCATCTGCTGGTGGCGGAGGCCGATGCGGCATGAACACCACATCGGCCTCCGCGACCGAATACTGATCAGCTCACCGAGATCGGCAGGCTCCCGGTCACACCGCCGCTACGCACCGAGATCGTCGCGGATCCGCTGTGCCGCGCGGTGATCGCGCCGGTCCGCGCGTCCACCGACACGATCCGCGGATCGCTGGAGGACCACACGTGCGAGGCGGGATCGGCGATCGGCACTGTCACCACCGGCAGGTTGTCGCCGCTGGTCTGAGTACCGAGCGCGCTGAGCCTTTCGCTGCCGCCGACCGGCAAGGTCGCGTCCGGCGCGGTGACCGCGATCGAGGCCAGCGCCGGTTCGACGGTGAACTGGAACTGACCGTTCGGCGTGACGTGGATCAGCCCGAAGTTGTAGAAACCGCCCTGGTCGGACGGCGCGTACGCGGGCATGCCGAGGTCGGCGATGGTCAGCTGCGGGATGCCGCCGTGCGCGGTGTCGGTCTGGTTGCCGAGCGGGTCGAGGATCTGCTCGGCGAAGCCGCGCGCGTGACCGTAGAGCATGATCACGTGCTTGGCCGGGTGGGTCTGCTGGTAGCGCTGGATGAGCCGCAGGTACATCCGGGCCTCCCAGCGGTCGGTGAACTGGCTGTCCGCCACCGCGTGCGGGTCGTAGGCGGGCATGTGCGTCGCCACGATCACCGCGGGCGCGGTCGTGTTGGACAACTGGTTGACCAGCCACGGGTACTGCGACTCGGCGGGTACCTGGTAGGCGTTGGAGTTGAGCAGGCCACCGTGCCCGTTGTCGGTGACGATCACCTGCGCCGCACCGGCCTGATAGGCGTAGTGCGTCGGGCCGAAGTCGGCGGTGAAGTTGCCGTTCTCCGGTACCGCGCCCTGGCTGATCTCGTGGTTGCCGACCGCGTCGTGGTACGGGATACCGAGCGAGGCCATCTTGCTCTGCGCGAACGCCAGATCGGGGGCCAGGCCGTCGTCGGACATGTCGCCCATGAACTGGGCCACGTTCGGCTTTGCCTGCGCCGGAAGGGTGTTCAGCCGGTTCTGGATGACGCCGAACACGTTGCTGCTGGTCGAACCGGGATCGCTGGCCAGCAGGTGGGCGTCGTCGCCGGTCAGGATGGTGTTGCCCGGCTGACTGAACTGCGACTCGTCTTCGTTGTAGGACAACCAGGACGGGTTGTCAGGGATGGCCACGTACGGCGGGGTCACGACCGGACGCGGCGAGTAGAGCGCCTGCAACCCGCTGATGTTGAGCGTGCTGGTGATCGTGGTGCTCGGGTTGATGGCGAGGAAATCGATGTAGTCCATGGTGATCGGGAACTGGGTACCGGCCGGGATCGCCGCCGTGTAGAGCTTCCAGCCCTGCCAGGTGACCGGGGTTTCGGCCAGCGGCAGCGCGGCGCCGTTCACCTGGACGTACTGCTCGTGCAGGGTCAGGCCGCTCTTGTCGCCCTTGACCCAGATGCCGATCCCGGTCGGGTTCTGGCCCGCCGGGTTCGGGCCGATGTTGATGTCGTTGTTGTCCCACATCACCAGCTGCTTCACGCCGGACCCGGCCGGCATGGTGTAGTTGAGCCGCAACGAACCCGGCGCTGTGATGCCGGGCGGCAGATCGCCGGGCGCGAGGGTCATCGTGGCCGGGGCGCCGGTGGTGTTGCGCATCGACCAATTGGCCACATCGGACAGATCAGCGACGACCTGGCTGTCCGACCCGACCGCTACGCTCGCGGTCGTCGTCTTCCCGCCGACCGTCGCGGACACGGTGACCAGCCCGGAACCGCTGGCAGCGGCGGTGAACAACCCGTTGGCGTCGATCGTGCCCAGGTTCGCCGGGGTCACCGACCAGGTGGCCGCGCCGTTCGCGATCACGGCCGGTTGCTGGCCGAGCGCGGTGGATCCGGTGAGCGAGAACTGTTGCGTGGCACCGTTGTTCAGGTTCGGCTCGGCCGGCGACACGCTCAGCGACGCCAGCCTGCTCACCACCCGCAGCGGCTGCACGCTGATCGCGTGGCCGTTGCGGGCGAGGATCACCCCGGCCCCGGCCTGGTGCACAGTGAGCTGTCCGTTGCTCCAGCTGGCCAGGCTCGGCGGGAGCACCTGCACGGTGGTCGTTCCCGCTGCCGGGTTGGCGTTCGCGTCGGTCGCGTAGACCGGCACCGGGATCGTGCCGCCGGGCACGGTGGTCACCGGCGCGCCGCCGTTCACGACAACGCTGGTGGCCGGACCGGCGGTGGCTTCGTTGGTGTAGATGAAAAGCCCGTTCGCTACGGGTCGCTCGTGCCCGTCCGACGGCGTGTTCATCACCGAGGTGCCGCCTGCGCCGGGCTGGCGCGCGATCATCTCGGTCGACCCGCCGCCGTCGAACAGCAGCGCGGTGTACGCGCCCTGCGCGACCAGGTAACCGGCGACCTGCGCCGGGCTCACGCCGACCGCGGCCGACTCGCCGAGGCGGCCATCCAGCGTCACCAGGATCGCGTGTTTGCCGTCCTTGGTCACCCCGACCGCGGTTTCCGGGTTCACGCCGGAGGGCGGGGTTCCGGTCGGGTCGGTGTAGGGCGCACCGTCCTTGACCAGCTCGGTCGCGCCGCTGAGCAGTTGGTTCAGGTTGCCGCCCGAGCCAACCTGATCAGCCAGATTCAGCGTGTCGCCCGCGTGCACGGTGCCGGCCAGCCACGCGCCCGGTGCACCGGCGCCGAGCAGACCTTCGGCGGGTGCGGTGAGCGCGGGCACCGAGGTGACCGTCTGCACGCTGTCCACGACCAGGTTCGCGCCGCTCGCGTGGCCCAGCACGAGGGTGGCCGGGCCGGTCAGGTTGCCGGTCGCGCCGAGTGCCGAGGTGACCTCGGTGATCCCGTTCGGGACGTCGTTGACCACGTTGATCGAGGTCAGGGCGTGCGACGCTGTTTCGTCGGTGATGGTGCCGGTGAAGTTCTCCTGGCCGATCACCATGCTGCCGTCCGGCTTGATGGCCAGCTGCGCGTTGTAGTTCGGCCGGGGGCTCTTCAACACGACGCCGTTGCTGATCACGCCGCCGAGCGGGCGGCCGGTCGCGTTGATCTCGAAGTAGTCGCCGTTGATCCCGGCCACCGCCCCGGTCCGCGCGGCCATCGAGCTGATCGTCTCGTCCTTGGGGTCGCTGAGCACGTCGCCCGCCTCGACCGTGCCAAGACGCAGGTTCGGGTCGGTGAGGTCGACGTTCATGACCTGGGTGTGTTGCCGGCCGGACACCGCGTCGATGGTGTCCGAGTGCTCGGTGACGCCCTTGGTCACCGTGAACGCGGGGGTGCTGGTCTTGTCGACGACCAGATCCCACGCGGAGGGCGTCGCCGGCAGCCAGCCGTTACCGGAAGCAGCCCCCGTGATGTCCGAAGTGGACTTCGCGGGGGCTGCCGTGGCGGTGACGGCGCTGGCCAGGACGGTCGCCGCCGAGACCGCGACGGCACATAACAGGCGGGCTCTACGGCGACTGGGCGCGGAGCGCGGCACGGGACCTCCCGATGCGGGGCCGGTAATTCTGAACACGATGCAGCGCACCAGTGTTAGATGTCAACAAGATGACCGGGAAGCATCCGAAGGCCCACCGCGCGGGAAAAGCTCAGCCGAGCGGGTCGCTGCGCTGCCAGGCAACCGGGATCAGCACCTCGACGCCATCCCGGTCGGCCAGCGCCAGCACCCGGTCGATACCGACGTCGACCTGGTCGAAGAAGTTCGGCGCGGCGCGCAGCGGACGGTCGAGGCCGGTGAACAGGTCGTCCCAGTGCACCAGGATGACCCGGCGAGCCCCGGTTGCCCGCACGACCTCGGCCCAGTAGGTCTCCGCGAACTCCGGTGGCTGCTTGCCCAGCACGCCGACGCCCAGGTAGACGACGTCGGCACGCCGTCCGGCCAGCATGCCCGGCCGGTGGTTGGCGCTGGCGTGCAGGAGGATCCGGCCGCGTGGGTGCGTGATCAACACCGAGTAGGCGCTGCCGGTCTTCCACTCGCCCGCGCGGGCCGGTGGCACGAGGGGCGCGTCGACCGTGCCGGGAAAATGGTCACCGGGGCTGTGCACCGACTCGATGAACGTCAACTCGAACTGGCCGTAGCTCAGGGAGTCGCCGTCGCCGACCACCCGCAGGGCCGACTCGGGCAGGCCAAGACCGCGGCCGATGTTGGCCGTCGACTCCGAACCGACCAGCTCGGCTCCGGTTTCCCGGCTCCACAGCGGTGCGTCGAGGGCGTGATCGTAGTGCGAGTGCGCGCAGAACACGGCGGCGAGATCGGGCGCGCCCAGCCGCTCGATCGCCGCCCGGACGATGGCCGGATCGGGCGCGATCCGGCCCGCGGCAACCCGGGGCAACCCAGGCCGGGTGACGAACCCGTCGGCGAGCACCGTGGTCTGGCCATCGGCCAGCAAGACCGAACTGGTACCGAGGAAAACCGCGCTCAGCCCATCGGTCGCGGTGCTGCCCGGCTGCTGGTGGGCGAGATAAGGACGCAGGCTCGGTCGGCCCAATGGCATGCGCACGAGATCATCCTCGACCGCCCGATCCGTTCAGGCAAGCGGACAATCGCGACCATGACCATCGAATCGGAGCGGCTGAGACTTCGCAAGGCGTGCGACGCGGACCGGGACGGGCTCGTCGAGGTGCTGACCGACCCCGAGGTCCGGCACTACCTCGGCGGACCACGGCCCCGCGAGGACGTCGAACGGTTCTTCGATTCGGCGGGACCGGCCGCGGCGACCGCGGCGCCGGGCAGTTATGTCATCGCGGACAAGGCGACGGACCGCATGCTCGGCATCATCGGCCTGGGCCGCCGCACGGCAGGCAAACCGGGCCACGTCCATCCGGACGGCGAGGAGCTGGAGCTGTCCTACGTGCTGCGACGCGACGAGTGGGGCGCGGGACTGGCCTTCGAGGCGGCCCTGGCCGTACTGCGCGACGCGGCCGAGGAACACTCGGATCGGCCCGTTCTGATCGTCACCCAGACCGCGAACGAACGGTCGCTGAGGCTGTCGACCCTCGCCCTCGCCCGGCTGCACTCGTTTCAGGCCACGAAGATGCAGAACGGATGACCGGCCGGATCGGCGTAAACGCGCAGCGGTTCTTCGGGATCGTCGCTGCGGTCGTCGAGAAGCGAACCGCCGAGGCGTAGCACCCGTTCGTGCTGAGCATCGAGTTCCTCGACCGAGGCGACGGTCAGATCGAGGTGGAGTTGTTGGGGCACCGCCGGATCCGGCCACGTCGGCCGCTTGAATTCCGCAACTTGCTGAAAGGCGATGCGCGGGTCTCCGTCCGGAGTGGTCAGTACCAGCCAGTCCCGGCCGCGCTCGTCGTCTTCGCCGGGCCGTGGCGGCTCGTCGCCCGGCCGGTAGACCAAGCGGAGCAACTGTCGGTAGAACTCCCCGAGTTCCCTGGCGTCCGTGGTGTCCAGCACCACCTGACGCAGGGCAGGCACCCGCTCCGGTTCGCCGCTCTGCGCACCCATTTGCCGAGGTTAGCCGATCGACGCCGGCATTGTTCCCATCGCAACGGTTGGCAGGTAGTCTCTGCCACGGTTCGGGGGCTTCGAATTCACCATGCCAGCTTTCCGCTGAGGGGGAAATGTCTTGTTATCCGGTAGATCAGCCTTGCTCGCAGCAGGGGCGTTAGCGCTTGTACTCGGTATGGCGGCGGTACCGTCCAATGCCGCCGTCGCGCCGCACGCACACAGCCAGGCCGCGACCAGCACACCAGCCGGTTCGACCTACACGCCGGTCACGCCGACCCGCCTGCTCGACACCCGTAGCTCCACGCCGATCCCGGCGAACTCAGGAATCGGCCTTGGCATTCCGACCAACCTGGTACCTGCCGACGCGACCGGGGTCGTGCTCAACCTGACCGGCCTCGACGCTGCCGGAGGCACCTATCTGAGCATGAAGCCCTTCGCGGACTTCAATGCGTCGAACGTGTCCAACCTCAACATCGCGGCCGGCGAGATCCGGTCCAACCAGGTGACTCTGCCCCTGGTGGGTTCGCCTCGAGACGAGGAAATCCGCACCGGCCCATCGGCCGCCGATGCGGTCGTCGACCTGGAGGGCTTCTACGCGCCCAGCGCCGGCTTCGGATTCACCTCGCTGGCGCCGCAACGGGTGCTAGACACCCGGGACGGCACCGGTGGCCAAACCGGTCCGGTCGGGTCCGGCCAGACCATCACGCTCGACCTGTCCGCGCAGTTGCCCGCCGGCGCCACCGCCGCCGTGTTCAACCTGACCGCGGTCGACCCGACCGACGGCACCTTCGTCACCGCCTGGCCCGCCGGGCAGAGCCTGCCCACCGTGTCGAACCTCAACGTCGCGCCGGGCACGGTCACCCCGAACCTGGTCACGGTCGGGGTCAGCTCCGACCGGAAAGTCAGCCTGTACAACAAGAACGGGTCGACCGACCTCGTCGCCGACCTGGCCGGCTATTACTCGCCCGGCTCGACCCAGGTGTTCTACCCGCTCTCGCCACTGCGCGTGCTGGACACCCGCGACGGCAACGGCAACCCACTCACCCCGATCGGCCCGAACTCCTCCCGGGAAGTCGGCCTCAGCGGCTGGCTACCGGCCAACGCCTCCTCGGCGATCGTCAACCTGACCGGCACCAACGTCACCGACGGCACCTTCGTCACCGCCTGGCCCGCCGGTCAGGACCGGCCAACGGCATCCAACCTCAACCTGGCGCCCGGCCAGACCTCCGCGAACCTCGCGGCCGTCTCGCTCGGCACCGGCGGCGCGATCGACCTCTACAACCTCAACGGCAACGTCGACGTGATCGTCGACCTGTTCGGCTACTTCGCCCCGCAACTCGCACCGTGCACCGCGAAGTGTGTCGTCGGATTCGGTACGAACACCGCTGGACGACTCGGCAACGGGACCACCTCGAGCGCCGCGCAGACCGCCTCCACGGTGTTCGGTCTGTCCGATGTCATCGCGGTGGCGGCCAGCGGCGATTTCGGGGCCGAGTACGCGCTGCGTTCCGATGGCACCGTCTGGTCGTGGGGAAGTGACGGCGCCGGTCAACTCGGCAACGGCACTTCAGGCAACGCGACCGAGCCGACGCCGTACGGCGACAACATCGGGCAGCCGTTCGACTCACCGGTTCCGGTCCAGGTGCACGGACTGTCCAACGTCGTCGCCATCGCGCCCGGACTCGCGCTGAAATCGGACGGCACGGTCTGGTCCTGGGGCGACAACGTCATGTGGGAGCTGGGCGACGGCAACACGGACGGGACCGCGATCGCCACTACGCCGGTCCAGGTCAGCGGCCTGACCAACGTGACCGCCATTGCCAACAACGGATACAACGGCTACGCGCTCACCTCGGACGGGAAGGTCTGGGACTGGGGCAGCAACATCCAGGGCAACCTGGGCAACGGCACCAGCGGTGCGACCGACAGTTGCTCGGCCGGTCAGGGCATCTCGCCGATCGGGCCCAACTGCGCTTCGGCCGTGCCGGTCCAGGTGTCCGGGCTGAGCGGCGTCGTCAAGATCGGCGCTGGGCAGGCGGTCACCTCGGACGGCCACGTGTGGCAGTGGGGACCGGACGGCTACCCCAACCAGAACAACACGCCGGTTCAGGTGCAAGGCCTGAGCAACGTCACCGCTCTTGCCGATTCCGCGCAGGGCGAGTCCACCCAGTACGCCCTCGAATCGAACGGCACGGTCTGGTCGTGGGGCTACAACTCCTTCCAAGGCAGTTACGGCAACGGCACGACCTGCACGAGCGGGCCCTGCTTCTCGGACACCCCGGTGCAGGTTTCCGGCATCACCAACGCAACGGCCATCGCAAGCGCGACGGAATCCGGCTATGCCTTGACGTCCGATGGCACCGTCTGGGCCTGGGGTGGCGGCCAGGACGGCGAGCTGGGCAACGGCAACTACTCCGCTACGGCGGACGTACCGCAGCAGGTGCCCGGTCTGTCGGGGGTCACCGCGCTCGGTGACTACGGGTATTCCCTGGTGCCATAACCGACTGACGGCGTACGACGGCCCGGGTCCGAAGTGTCTACTTCGGACCCGGGCCGTTCTTCGTTCAGTTCTCGTCGGCGAGCACGAGGTCGTAGAGGCGTTCGATGCGCTCGCGGGCGACGTCGTTGACCGGGGTGTAGGTGGTGAGGCGCATTTCCGAACGCGGGCCGAACCAGAGGTGGGTGTAGTCGAGTTCGAGTTCGCCGACCTCGGCGTTGTGGTAGCGCTTGGTCAGGTTTTCCGGGGCCTTCACCTCGTGCTGGTCCCAGATGGCGACGAACTCCGGCGATTCCTCGCGCAGACGCTTGACCAGGCACTTCCAGCTGGGCTCGGCGACGTGGGTGGCCATCGAGGCGCGGAACTGGGCGACGATGCGCGGGGCCGCGCTCTCCCAGTCGACGAGGCGGGCGCGCCAGGTCGGGTTGGTGAACGCCAGCAGCAGCGAGTTGCGCTCCTCGAACGGCAGGTGGTCAAGGCCGCCGACCATCCGGTCGTAGCTGCGGTTGTAGGCGAGGATGTCCATCCGCGCGTTGGCGACCATGGCGGGCAGCGGTTCGAGCTGGCGCAGCATCAGCTGGATGGCGGGCGAGATGGCCCGGCATTCCTTCTGCACCGGCGGTTCGGGCGCGCCGGCCAGGGTGAACAGGTGGGCACGCTCGTAGGGGTCGAGTTGCAGGGTGTTCGCGATGGCGGTGAGCACCTGGTCGGAGGCGCGGATGTCGCGGCCTTGTTCCAGCCACGTGTACCAGGTCACACCGACCCCGGCGAGCTGCGCGACCTCTTCGCGGCGCAGGCCGGGGGTGCGGCGGCGACCGCCGACCGGGAGGCCGACCTGGTGCGGCGAGATGCGCTCCCTGCGGCTGCGCAGGAAGTCGGCGAGGGTGTGTCGGCGCACGTCAGCGGACTGCGAGCCCTCGCGCTGGGGTGGCGGCGCGACGGTGGGCGGCAGGCCCACCTCGACTGCCGTCGGCAACGGGGTCCTTGGCCGCGTGAACGTGGTCATGCCACCATGATGCCTCAGATCACAACCTATTACCAGGTAGTCCGAGTACCAGGATAACCAGGCTCCTGGTACCAGTTTAAATTCGGGCGCATCGTGGTGGCATGACAGCAAACGTCGAGGTCGCACCGGCCAACCCGGCGCACACCGCACGCCACCGGGCTACCACGACTGGTAGTACCCGGCAGAACCCGGCCGGCTTGACCTCAGCCGGCCTGATCACCGTCCTGATCGGCGCCGCTCTGCCGATCATCGACTTCTTCATCGTCAACGTCGCGCTGCCGACGATCGACACCACGCTGCACGCGTCCACCGCGACGCTGGAACTGGTGGTCGCCGGCTACGGCATCGCCTACGCCCTGCTGATGGTGCTGGGCGGACGCCTCGGCGACGCCTTCGGGCGGCGCAGGCTGTTCGCCTTCGGCCTGGCCGCGTTCACCGTCACCTCGCTGGCCTGCGGTATCGCTCCGACCGCGCTGGCGCTGGTGCTGGCCCGGGTGGCGCAGGGGGCGTCGTCCGGGTTGATGCTGCCGCAGGTGCTCTCGACCATCCAGGCGACGACCCACGGCGAACACCGCTCCCGCGCGCTGGGGATCTACGGCGCGGTCGGCGGCATCGGCACCGTGGTCGGGCAGCTGCTCGGCGGCGCGCTGGTCTCCGCCGACATCGCCGGTCTGAGCTGGCGGCCGATCTTCCTGGTCAACGTGCCGATCGGCCTGGTCGGCCTGCTGCTGGCCAAGCGCAACGTGCCGGAGACCCGCTCGACCAACCCGGTCCCGATCGACCGGCTCGGCACCGCCGTGCTCGCCGTGACCATGCTGACCCTGCTGGTCCCGCTGATGGAGGGTTCGGCGCTGGGCTGGCCGGCCTGGATGTGGGTCCTGCTCGCGGTGTTCCCGTTCGCCGCGGCGGCCTTCGTGACGATCGAGCGCCGGGCCGAGCGGGCCGGCCGGGTGCCGCTGCTGCCGCCGTCGATCATCCGGATGCCGAGCATGCGGCGCGGTCTGCTGGTCGGCGTGCCGTTCTTCGTCGGCTTCGGCGGGTTCATGTTCGTCTACGCGGTGACCCTGCAGACCGGCCTCGGCCTCGGGCCACTCGGTTCCGGTCTGGCCCTGACCCCCATGGCGATCGGCTTCTTCTCCACCTCGCTGATCTCCAGCCGCCTGGTGACCCGGTTCGGGGCCAAGGTCATCCCGATGGGCACCGCGGTGCAGGGCTTCGGCATCGCCACCATGATCGTCGTGACGCTGTTCCTGTGGCCACACCTGAACGTGCTGGTGCTCGCGCCGAGCATGCTGATCACCGGTCTCGGCCAGGGCATGGCGATGACCACGCTGTTCCGGGTGGTGCTGGCGCACGTGCCGCCGGAGAGCGCGGGCGTGGGCAGTGGCGCGCTGGCCACCACCCAGCAGACCTCGCTGGCGCTGGGCGTCGCCACCCTCGGCACGCTGTTCAGCGCGCTGAGCGTGCCCGGTGTGCTGGGCATGCGCGACGCGTTCGTGCTGGTGATGGCGGTGCAGGTGGTGCTGGCGCTGGTGATCGTGTTCGCCGGGCGGCGCTTGCCCGACCCGCGCAAGTAGGTAAGAGGGAGGTCGACGCCCACCGTCTCCGAGTCAGGAGGGGGTGGGCGTCGGCGTGAAGTCCAGCGCGTCGATGGCCGGTTCGGCCGGGTGTTGCCACAAACCCCTACTGGCCAGCAACGGCAGCACTCCCTCACCGAACCAGTACGCCTCCTCAAGGTGCGGCTGGCCGGACAGGATGAACTCGTCGATGCCCAGCGCGTGGTACTCCTCGATGCGCTCGGCCACCTCGGCATGGCTGCCCACCAGCGCGGTCCCGGCCCCGCCCCGCACCAGGCCGACACCGGCCCACAGGTTCGGGTAGATCTCCAGGTTGTCCGTGCTGCCCTTGTTCAACGCCAGCATCCGCTGCTGCCCCTCGGACTGACTCTTCAACAGTCCCTTTTGGACATCGGCGACCACGTTCGGATCGAGCGCGTCCAGCAGTCGCTGCGCCTCGGCCCAGGCCGCCGCGGACGTGTCGCGGCTGATCACGTGCAGCCGGATGCCGAAGCGCAGGGTCCGGCCCTGCTGCCGCGCTGCCGCGCGCAACCGGGCGATCTTCTCGGCGACCGCGCCCGGCGGCTCGCCCCAGGTCAGGTAGACGTCGACGTGTTTGGCCGCGACCCGCACCGCGGCCGATGACGACCCGCCGAAGTAGAGGGTCGGAGCCGGATCGGGCACCCTGGCCAGCTTCGCCTGCTCGACGTGCACCTGCTGCCCGTCCAGCGTGACCCGCTCGCCCCGCCACAAACCGCGCACCACGCTCAGGAACTCGTCGGTGCGCTGGTAGCGCTCGTCCTTGCTGTTGAAATCGCCGAACGCGCGCTGCTCCGCGTCCTCTCCCCCGGTGACGATGTTGATCAGCAGCCGGTCCGGCGCGTAGCGCTGGAAGGTCGCCGCCATCTGCGCGGCCAGCGTCGGGGAGAGCAGGCCGGGCCGGAACGCGACCAGGAACTTCAGCCGTTCGGTCGCACCGGCCAGCATGGCCGTGGTCAGCCAGGCGTCCTCGCACCAGGCCCCGGTCGGGGTCAGCGCACCGAGAAAACCGAGCTGTTCGGCCGCGCTCGCGATCTGGGTCAGGTAGCCGAGGCCGGCGGGCCGGTCGCGGCCCGCCGTGTTGGTGATGTCGGTGCCGTGCCCGCCACCGACCAGGTAGCGGCTGTCGCCGTAGGTGGGCAGGAACCAGTGGAAGGTCAGTGTCATCCGGTCCGCTCCTCAGGAAGCCGCGGCCAAGGCGCGCCGGGCGTGCAGCGCGGCCGAGAACCCGTCGACAACACCGTAGAGCGGTTGCGCGGATTCCGGGGCGAGGACTACGTCACCGGCCTCCCTCACCTCGATGTGCCGGTCGAGCACGAACCATCCCGGCACGATGTGATGCGCGCCGAGCGAGGACAGCACCGGCCGCAGCGCGTAGTCCAGCGCGAGCACGTGCGCGGGCGATCCACCGGTGACCACCGGCAGCACGATCTTGCCGTCCAGCGCGAACTGCGGCAGCAGGTCGAGCAGGGTCTTCAGCACCCCGCTGTAGGCCGCCTTGTACACCGGCGACGCGACCACGACGCCCTCCGCGCCGGCGATCGCGCCGAGGACTTCGGCGATTCTCGGGTCGCGGGCGTCGGCCGAGAGCAGCGCCTCGGCGGGCAGGTCCCGCACACGCACGATGCGCACCCGGTGTCCGTCTTGGCGCAGCCGCGCGGCGATGTGCTCGGTCAGGGCCGCCGTGCGCGAGTTGGCCGACGGACTGCCCGCCAGCACCACGATCGACGGGAATGGTTCGATTGACACGAAGGCTCCAGTCTCAAGTGGACTCGATGTGGTGCCCGGGTACCTCAACTAAAACCGCACGGCGCGGCGCAGTCAATGCGGCGGAATCGGCGTCTCAGGGACAGGGAACGGCTCGGCCACCGAGGTATACCCTCCGGTATACCTCTGACCGCTTCACGCGGCGACCGCCTCCTCCTCGCGCTGACGTGGCGCCGCCCCGATCAGTCGCTCGATCACCCCGCCGACGATCACCACAACGAGGTTCACGCCCAGCCCGATGATGCCCACGTCGAAGGTGCCGAACAGGGTCGGGAACGGGAAGGTCAGCAGGATGACCACGGCGATGCCGGCGACCATGCCGATGATGACCGGCACCTTCCCGACCAGCCGCCGCTTGGCCATGCCCAGGATGTTCGCCGGCGCCAGCTGGACGAGGCCGGTGTAGGTGAGCAGCAGCAGGTTGGCCAGCGCGTTGGGCAGGAAGATGCCCAGCAGCAAGGAAAACCCGACCGCGACGACGACCGTGCCGTGGTTGACCCAGAACTGGGCGCGTTCGTTGCGCACCCTGGTGATGTTGCGCGCGACCAGCGACGAGATCGCGATGATGATCCCCGCCGCGGGCACCATCGCGGTCGCGGTGCCCGCCACCACGACCAGGCCGGTCACCCAGCCGGGCAAGGTGTTCTGGCTCAGCGTCAGCAGGATGCCGTTGGGGTTGGTCTTCGACGAGAGCACGAGGAGGGCGGCGAAGCCTATGATGATCGGGATCAGGATGGTCAGCTCGTAGAGTGGCAGGAAGATGTAGTTGCGGCGTAGCGCTTTCGGGCTGCGCGCGGCGAAGATGCTCGGCCAGTTGTGCGGCAGGCAGACGAACCCGACGCCGATCGCGCTGACGAACATGTTGGTGATGAACCAGGTGGTGTCGTGCGAGCCGGCGTGCACGGTCAGCATCGCCGGGTGCAACTGCTGGACGCGGTGGAAGATGCCGGAGATGCCGCCCGCGAAGTGCAGCGGGATCGCGATCAGCAGCGCCACCAGCACGATCAGCATGATCGCGTCCTTGAAGTAGGACGTGACCGCGACACCGCGCAACCCGGTCCAGAGCACGAACGCGATCAGGAACACGCAGCCGATGACCATGCTCAGCGTGGCCGACGCGGCATTGCCGGTGAGCAGTTTGACGATCAGGCCGAGGCCGGTGATCTGCAACTGGAGGTAGGGCAGCACGAACACCACACCGATGATCGCGGACAGCGTGCCGAGTGTCTTGCTGTCGAAGCGGTCCTCCAGGAAGTCGCCCTGGGTCAGGTAGCCGCGCGTCTTACCGAGCGTCCACACGCGACGGGCGAGGAAGAACAGCACGCAGTAGCCGACCGGCAGGTAGGGCAGCGAGTAGAAGACCGCGACGCCGCCGGAGAAGGCGAGCCCGGCCAGACCGAGGAAGGTGAACGTGGTGAAGATTTCCCCGGCTTGCAGGAACCACATGGTGTAGGCGCCGTAGCGGCGCCCGCCGACCGTCCACTCGGACAGGTCGCGAACGGGCTTGCGACGGCCCAGGAACCCGAGCACGCCGATGATGACGATGCCGAGGATGGCGAAGAGCAGCACGGTGTTCACGACTCGTCCTCACCCTCGCGGCCCTTGGTCATCACGCGTTCGGTCAGGTAGAGCGCTGGGGTGAGCAGCAGGCAGGAGATGCCGCCCCAGACCAGCATCCGGGGCAGGCCGAACCAGAGTTCGCTGGTGTTCACGAACGGCAGGAACGGCATCAGGATCAACGCCAGCGCGGGCAGCACCGGGATGAGGTGGTACGGGCGCATCGGCCCTCCTGTACGGGTTTTTTACCTGGCCAGTCGGCGGACCGCGAGTTCGGCCAGCAGCGCGGCGCCGTCCGGCACGACCGAGTCGTCGAAGGTGGCCAGCGGGGAATGGTTGCTCGGTGCGGTGTCTGGATCGTCGGCGTCGCAGGCGCCGAGGAACAGGAACGCGCCAGGCACGTTGTTGAGCACGAAGGAGAAGTCCTCGGACGGCGATTCCGGGGTGCTCTCGTGCCGGTAGTTCTCCGCGCCGAACACCTCGCGCGCGGTGTCGGCCACGAACGCGGCCTCGGTGTCGTCGTTGACGGTCACCGGGTATTCCGGTTCGTAGTCGATCTGCGCCCGGACGCCGTGCGCGTCCGCGACGCCGGTGATCACCTCGTGGCACAGCTGCCGTACCAGGGTGCGGTTTTCCGGCGAGTAGCTGCGCACGGTCGCCTCGACGCGGACCTGGTCCGGGATGATGTTGCGTTTGGTGCCTGCCTGGATGATGCCGACCGTGATCAGCACCGGGTCGAAGATGCTGAACCGGCGGGTCACCATGGTCTGCAATGCCAGCACCATCTCGCAGGCGGCGGGGACCGGGTCCCGCGAGAGGTAGGGCTTGGCGCCGTGGCCGCCCCGGCCGATCACGTCCACGAACAGACCGTCCGAAGCGGACATCAGCGGCCCCGGACGGCAACCGAACCGGCCGGAGGGCAATCGGTAGGACAGCACGTGCAGGCCATAGGCGGCATCGGCCTTGCGGCCGGCCGCGGTGAGGATGCCCTCCTCGATCATCTTCTCCGCGCCGTGCGCGCCTTCCTCGCCCGGCTGGAACATGAACACCACGTCGCCGGGCAGTTCGTCGCGCCGCGCGGACAACAGTCGGGCCGCGCCGACCAGTCCCGCGGTGTGCAGGTCGTGGCCGCAGGCGTGCATGGCACCCTCGTGCTCGGAGGCGTAGGGCAGGCCGGTCTGCTCCAGGATCGGCAGCGCGTCCATGTCGCCGCGCAACAGCACGACCGGACCGTCCGGCCTGGTGCCACGCAGCACCGCGGTGATCGAGGAGAGCGCCTTGCCGGTGGTGATCTCCAGCGGCAAGCCGTCCAGCGCGGCGAGCACGGTCTCCTGCGTACGCGGCAGATCCAGGCCGATCTCCGGGATGCGGTGCAGTTCCCGGCGCAACGCCCGGAGTTCCTCGCCCATGGCAAGGGCTTGCGTGCGCAGGTCCGAACTCATCGGCCGCCCCCTCTCACTAGCGGTAGTGAGAAGCATGCAAGCAGCGAACGCCGATGCATGCAAGGGCATACGGGCCTACTTGAGCGGATGCTTATTTCTCGTCCAGATCGGGTAGCACGACGGGCGCGGGAAAACCCATCGGCGGCGTCGGCGGTTCCTCGCGCCCGGCCGGGGCGATCATCGCCACCGGCTGAAGTGGCCTGCCCACCAGCACGGCGGCCACACCGGCGAGCGCGAACAGCACGCCGACCATCAGCAACCAGAACCCAGGCCCGATCGACGTGCTGATCGGGCCGCCGATCCGGCTCGGATCGATGGCCGCGGCCACGAACGAGCTGAGCATGGCGAAACAGCCGACCAGCAACGCGGCGGCGGCCAAGGCCCCGCCGGACACGTAGCGCATGGTCGGCTGCCACAGCGCGACCGCGCCCGCCGCCGCCAGCAGCAGTCCGACGAGCACCAGCGGAATCCCCCACATCGGCGTGTCACCGACGATCACGTTGAGCAGCTGGTTGACGCTGTCCGGCAGACCGTTCTGCTGGACCATGCCCCAGGCGTTGACCGCGAAATCCGCCCCGATTCCCGGACCGCCGAAGTTCAGGCTCTGCGCGACGCCGACGTGGTAGAGCGGCAGGATCAGCGCGATCACAACGGCGAGCGCGGCGAAGATCAGCAGCACGCCGCCGAGCATGCGCAGCCGAGGCGGTTCGGCGGCCACGGCCGGTTCGATCCCGGGATCCGCGTACTCCTCCTCGGCCGACAGGTCGCGCATCGGCACGATCGGCTGCTCGTCCGGATCGTCCTCGGGCAGGGGCTGTTCCTCGGTCACGGCACCCATCGTGACACGGCCGGGCGATAGCCTGCCGACATGCCAACCGATGCCAATCGACTCGGGGTCATGTTCGCGCGCGAGCGGCCGACCACCGAGCTGCCCGGTTTCGCCCGCGAGCTGGACGCGGCAGGCGTCGACGATCTCTGGGTCGTCGAGGACCTGACCTGGGCCGGTTCGATCGCGACGGCGGCGACCGCGCTGGCCACAACCGAGCGGCTGCGGGTCGGCATCGGCGTCGCGCCCGCGCCGTTCCGCAATCCGGCGCTGCTGGCGATGGAGCTGGCCGCGCTCGCCGAGCTGCATCCGGGCCGGTTGATCGCGGGCATCGGGCATGGCGTGCCGAGCTGGATGGCGCAGGTGGGTGCCAAGGTCGATTCGCCGCTCACGTTGCTGGAGGAGACGGTCGTCGCGACGCGGCGGCTGCTCGACGGGGAGACCGTCACCGTCGACGGCCGCTACGTGCGGATCTCGGACGTGACGCTGGTGCACCGGCCGCCGGTCGCGCCGCCGCTGGTGACCGGGGTGGTCCGGCCCAAGTCGCTGCGGCTGTCCGGCCGGGTCGCGGATGGCACCGTGCTCGCCGAAGGCGTCGGCCCGGACGGGATTCGGGCCTCGCTCGCGCGCATCGCGGAAGGCCGCGCGGAACGCGCCGACGACAGCTCTGACAACACTGGCCACGAGCTGATCGTGTTCATCGACCTGGTGGTGAACGGCTCGGCCGAGTTCGTGGCCAGGATTCGCGCCGACCGGGCCGAGCTGTACGGGGTGACGGCCGACGAGATCACGGTCGCGGCCGGGTCGCCTGCCGAGATCGCCGCGACGCTCGGGCAACTGTGGGACGCGGGCGCGACGACGATGGTGCTGCGCCCGCGCGGCAGCGACCCGAGCGGCGACGTCGGCAAGGTGCTGACCGCGCTCGGCCGGAACTAGAGCACGATCAGGGCGAAGACCGAGGACGTGGCGGACGCGTAGAGCTCGGTTTCCGGGGCGAAGACCCGGAGGGTGAGGGTTGCCGAGACGTTCAGGTTGAGCCGGATGTCGAAGTCGTTGTCCGGCTCGCAGGAGGTGTCGGCCAGGTTCACCCAGACGCCCGCCTGGGTTTCTTCTTGCAGGTAGAGGGTGTCGTAGACGTCGGCTAGGCGGGGTCCGTCCGCGTTGGCCAGGTGGCCGTGGATGCGGACCTGGTCACCCTTGTGCACCTTGTTCTTGACCGGGCCCGCGCTGATCTTGACGTGGTGCTTGTCGAGCGGGCGCGCGGTGGCCGAGGCGGTGGACAGGGCCAGGCAACCGAGGAGGACGGCGACGGCGGTGGCGGCGAGCCGCAACGCGATTCGATGCATTCCCCGAGTGAACCGCCATGATCATCGCCGGGCCTGCCGAGCCGGCCATGATCACTCGAACGGTCAGGATTTGACCAGGCGGGCGATGGCCTCGCTGGCCTCGCGCAGCTTGGTCTCGGCGATCTCGCCGCCCTCGGCGGCCGCCTCGCTCACGCAGTGGTTGAGGTGCTGGTCGATCAGGCCGAGCGAGACCGCCTGCAGCGCCTTGGTGGCCGCGGCGATCTGGGTGAGGATGTCGATGCAGTACTCGTCGCTCTCGATCATCCGCTGCAAGCCGCGTACCTGGCCCTCGATGCGCCGCAGCCGCCGCAGGTACCCCGCTTTGTCCTCGCTGTAGCCCCACATGCGTCCTCCATGCGCCGTCCCGAACCCCACCATGATACCGGGTGGGGGTACTACCGGGCGGCGCGTAGTTTGAGGGCCAGCGTGGGGCAGGCCGCGACGGCGGTGCGGACCTCGGCGATCGTGCGTTGCGGCACCGCGTCGCCGCGCACGATCGGATAACCCCATTCGTCCAGATCGACCAGTTCGGGCAGCAGTTCGGCGCACAGTCCGTGCGCGCGGCAGGCGATCGGGTCGACGGCGATGCGCTGTTCGGTCATGACCACCCCGTTTCCCGGAACCGCGGCTTCGGCAGGAACCTCGGCTGCTGCGCCGCGAACAGGCACGGCCGTCCGATCGCGTGCGCGTACACGTCCTGGTCGAACACACGCAGCGCGCTCGCAGCCAGTCTTACGGCGCCGTCCGGGTGGCCGCAGCCACCGCGACCGGGGATGACGCCGAGCCTGCCGCGCAACCGGGGCACCGTGCCCGTATCCGCTCGACCCGTTGCCAGCGCAGCGAAATCCTGCGCGATCGCGGGCAGTCCGAACATGCACGGCCCGCACTGCCGTGCGGATTCGTCGGCCAGATAGCGGAGGATGGCCGCGGTTTCGGCCAGGCCGCAGGCCCGCACCGGCAACGCGAGCAGCATGCCGACGCCACGAAACTCGTTGTGCGACAAGGGCAATCCGGCGGCGGCCGGAAACGGCACCCAGTTTCCGCCATAGCCACCGGCCAGGACCGCTTGCAGGGGCTCGGTTTCGCCGCCCGCCGCGGACAGGGCTGTGGCCAGTGAGGCGTCCACCGCGACCTCGTGCACCCCACCCCCGCGCACCGCGCCGCCGATGGTGACCAGCTTGCTGGTCGCTACATCGCCGGTGCGGGCGATCAACGCGAGGTTGGCCAGGGTTTCCACGTTGCCGACCAGGGTCGGCTTGCCGCGCACGCCGCGTTCGTAGGGACGCGGCGGCTTGGCGGTCGGTTTCGCGGTGCCGGTGTTGATGAAGTTCACCAGCGCGGATTCCTCACTGGCCACGAATCGCGCAGGCACTTCGACGATCCGGGTCGGTACCGGATCACCGTGCCGTTGCGCGAGCGCGGCCGCGACACTCGCGGCGAGCGGATCGTCGCGGTGTACGCAGATCAACACGGAGGTCGCGCCGACGGCGTGCGCGGCGAGTTGCGCGCCGTCGAAGACCAGGTGCGGGGCGAGCGAGAGCAGTGCGTGGTCCTTGTGGCTGACCGGTTCGCCCTCGCAGCCGTTGGCGACCACGACCGGCCTGCGCCGTCCGGCCGCGACCGCGCGCATTTTCACGGCGGTCGGGAAGCCCGCGCCGCCTCTGCCGCGCAGCCTGGCCGCCTCGACCTTCTCGATCAGCCCAGACATGAGCGGGAGCGGGCCGTAGCGGGCGACGTGTTCGGCGAAGCCGGCCGGTCGGCCGGTCTGCTGCCAGCCGGCCAGCAGGCGCAGCGAGCCGGGGGTTCGGGTCGGGACGCTCATCGGGCTCTCGCCTCGGTGTCGGCGTGGGTCGCGCCGAGGCGCCACCACAACGCGGCCAGTACGGCGAGGGCGCAGCCGATGTTGGTCAGCAGGACCCAGAGCACGTGATCGTCGTTGGTTCCGGTGCCGATGCCGTGGATCAGCGCGATCGGCCACATCGCATAACTGGCCCAGTGCACCGCGCGCCAGACCCGGTAGCCGATGCGCGCCCGGAGCAGGCTGGTGATCAGCACGGCGACCATGAGGTCACCGGCGAGCGTGCCGAGACCGAGCCAGAACGATCGATATGTCGACACGAACGGCATGATCGCGTCGACCCAGCGGATGCCCGCGTACGGATCGATGACCGCGCTGGCGATGTGGATGACGAGAAAAACCAGGGACAGCAGGCTGATGTTGCGGTGAATGGCCGAGACCGTGAAGCGTGGCCAGCGCTCGCTGACCAGCCTGCCGCTGTTGAGCATGCCGAGCACGACTGCGCCGGTGAGCAGCAGCAGCGCCACGATGCCGGTGCCGCGGCTGAGGTACCAGAGGGCTTGGGTGTTCATGCCGCACCGACCAGGTCGTCGGCCGGCCAGCCCGCGACCGTGCGCACGTCGCCGCCGGTCTCGACCAGCCGCGCGGGCAGGCCGAGCGAGGTCAGCCAGGCCGGGGCGAGGTCGCCCAGCACGATCGCGGCGGTGCTCGCGATGTTGGCGTCGACGCAGGTCGCGGCGGCCACGCTGACCGTGCGCCAGGGCGTGTTCGGGAGGTCGCCGGTGCGCGGGTCGACGATGTGGTGCAACTCCCGGCCCGCGCGCCGCCAGCGTCGGCAGGTGGTGCTGGAGGTGGCCAGGCCGCCGTCGGCGATGGTGACCATCGCGTCCGGGTCGGTGGCCGCGGTGCGGTGGTCGTCGCCGATGCCCAGCCGCCAGCCGCCGTCCGGGGCCACGCCGTGTGTTGCCACGTCGCCGCCGAGGCTGACCAGCACGCCGCAGCCGAGCGCGGTGCCGATGCGATGGGCCGCGCGGTCGGCGACCAGGGCCTTGGCGGTCGCGCCGAGGTCGAGGTGCACGCCGCGCGGGACCAGCACCTCACGCCGGTCCACGTCCAGGTGAATCCGCCACCAGCCCGGCGCGGGCGCGGTGCTGATCGGGCCGTCGACCAATTGGGCGAAGTCGCGGTCGTAGCCGAGGCCGCTGACCGCGTCGGCCACGGTCGGGTCGACGATTCCGTTGGTGAGCCGGGCCGCGCGCAACGCGGTCGCGAGCGCGTCGGTGAGCAGCGGGCTGATCGGCACGGCGCGCCCGGCCGGTAACCGGGAGATTTCCGAGTCGGGGCGGAAGCGGCTGGCGGCCAGGTCGATCGCGGCGAGTTCGCCTGCGAGGATGCGCTGGCCTTCGTCAAGGGCGTTGGCGTCGGTGACGACGACCAGTGCGGTGGTGCTCAACGCGGTCATCGTCGCTGAGGCGGTCATGTGCCACCCGACGAACCGTGACCCCCGCCGATGTAGGTCTGCGATGGCGCCTGGTTGGGCGTCTGCAACTGATCCTGATTGTTCTGGGTGTTCTGGTTATCCTGTTGAGTCGCGGAGTCACCAGCGGAGTTGGTGGTCGACGCGGTCGCGGACGTACCGGTCAGCAGCAGGCTGAGCACGGTGGCCAGCACCCCGGAACCGACCGCGGCGATCGCCGTCACCACTCGCACCCGGTGCTTTCCTCGGGTACGGTCTTCGACCCGGCGGCGCTGCGAGCTGTTCATGACTTCAGTGTCATCGGTGAAGCTTGGGGCATCCTGAGAGAAACTGTGAACCGGCTGTGTAAATCGAGCGACGAGGATGGCCGAATGACCGAGAGCATGTCGAGCGCAGCGACGGCGCCCAGGGTGCTGATCGTCGAGGACGACACCGCGCTCGCAGGCATGCTGACGCGACTGCTGACCGACGAGGGCTATCGCGTCGAGTCTGCTGTGGACGGTCAGCGCGGGCTGCATCTCGGCCTCACCCAGCCCTATGACGTCGTCGTGCTGGACCGCGGGCTGCCCGCGATCGACGGGCTGGATCTGCTGGTCCGGTTGCGCGGCAAGGGGATCACCACTCCGGTGCTGGTGCTCTCCGCGCTCGGCAACCCGGCCGACCGGGTGCAGGGACTCGACGCGGGCGCCGAGGACTACCTGAGCAAGCCGTTCGATGTGGACGAACTCTGCGCGCGGCTGCGGGCGTTGCGGCGCAGGCATCTGGACACCGCGCGGATCCTGCCGCTGCCCGGCTGGGAACTCAACACCGACACCCGCGAGATCACCCCGGTCGGCGCCGCCGCGACCGGCGGGACCGCGCCGGTGCGCCTGTCCGAGCGCGAGTGCGCGCTGCTCACCGTGCTGGCCACGCGGCCATCCCAGGTGTTCAGCCGCCGCGATCTGCTCAACCTGGTGTTCGCGGAGGCGGAGAGCGAGATCGTGGTGGACACCTACGTGCACTACCTGCGGCGCAAGCTGGGCCGGGGGGTGGTCGCCACCGTGCGCGGCCTCGGCTACCAACTGGGACGGCGCTGATGCTCCTGCGCCGAAGTACCCATCCGGACGCCGGGGTCCTCAAACGGACCGCGCTGCGGCTCGGCGCTCAGGTCGCGGCGACGGTCGGGGTTATCGTGCTGGCGCTGTCCGGGGTGGCCGTGCTGGTCGTGGTCGACTGCCAGTACTACAGCGCCGACACCTTGCTGCACACCGCCATCAGCCGCGAGATCGACGTGATCGACCCGCCCGCCGGGGTGTGGCTGATCGTGCGCAACCAGCGCGGCACCCAGTCGACCCCGGACACCCCGCCCGGCCTGCCCGCCGAGACCGCGATGACGCAGGTCGCGGCGAACGGGGTGGCGCAGACCGCCGAGGTGACCATTGGCAACCGCGACTACCGGGTGCTCACCGAGCAGCGCGGCACCGCGACCGTGCAGGCCGCGCTCGACCTGACCTCCGACCACATCCAGCGGGACGTGCTGATCCGCGCGCTGGTGATCACCGGCGCGGCCGGGCTGCTGATCGCGGCGGTGGCCGGCGCGCTGCTGGGCCGTCGCGCGGTGCGGCCGCTGTCCGCCGCGCTGGCCTTGCAGCGCCGGTTCATCTCCGACGCCTCGCACGAGCTGCGCACCCCGTTGACGCTGCTCAGCACCCGGGCGCAGTTGCTGCGCCGGGAGCTGAAGGAGCCGCTGGACCCGGCCGCGTTGCGGTCCGATGTGGACGGTCTGGTGGCCGACGCGCGCAACCTCGGCGCGATCCTGGAGGACCTGCTGCTGGCCGCCGACCCGCGCGCCGAGGCCCCCAACGAGCAGGTCGACCTGGTCGCGCTGGCCGGTGAGGTGACCGCGGCCAGCGCGGGCACCACCGTGCGGATCCGCTGCGAGCCGCACCAGCCGACGCTGATCGTGCTGGGCAGCGCGGCGGGCCTGCGCCGGGCGCTGATGGCGCTGGTCGACAACGCGATCCGGCACGCCAGCGAGACGGTCACCATCACGGTCGGCCGGGAGGCGAACAAGGCCGTCGTCGACGTGCACGACGACGGCGACGGGATCGACCCGGAGATGCTCCCCCGGCTGTTCGAACGGTTCGCCTCGTCAGCCGAACCAACTGTGCTGCGTCTTCACCGACCCCCAGACGGCGACCCGCCCCCTCCGGGCCGCCGGTACGGTCTCGGCCTCGCCCTGGTCAGCGAGATCGCCGACCGCCATGGCGGCACGGTCTCGGCGCAGAACAGCGAGGCGGGCGGCGCGACGCTGCGCCTGACCCTCCCCGTCAAACTCTCCCATTGATCAAACAGGGCCTAGAACACCGAGTGGGCGATGCCCTCTTCGATGGCCAGCCGGGTCAGTTCCGGCCTGCGACGGCGGCCGGTCTTGTCCCGGATCCGGTCCAGGTAGGAACGGACCGTGCGGATGCTGATCGACATCGACTCGGCGATGTCGGCGTCCCGCTCGCCCGCCGCGACCAGCGAGAGCACCTGCCGTTCCCGGTCGGACAGGACGATGCGCGGACCGATCGGGTTGTGCTGGTCGGAATCGAGCACCAGCGCGGCCAGCATCGGCGAAACATAAGAATTCCCGCCCGCGATTTCGCGCACGCCCCGAAGTATTTCGCTGCCGTCGGCATCCTTGGACAGGTAACCCCGCGCGCCCGCCGCGATGGCGCCGAGCACTTCGTCCTGACCGGCGTGCGCCGACACCACCAGCACCCGGTGCCCCATGCCGACAATTTCCAGTACCGCGGCGGCGTCCCGCACGCCCCGCAGCTTCAGATCGAGAATGACAACCCCGCCGGGAGGCTGTCCACCGGCCGCGAACCTGGCAACGGAATCCGCGACCACGCCGAGCCGGATATCCAACGCTGACTCAAGAACCTGAACAAGCGCCGTTCGATATAGCGGATGATCCTCGATGATCCCGACCAGTGGTCCGGGTGCCCCTACTCCGCCCAACTCGGTCACGTTGCGCTCCTCTTCGACCCCGATGCGCTACATACTCGGTCTTCGACCGGATATCCAGAATACGGAGAAGTAGCGCCTTTGGCTCGCCCTTAGTCGTTTGTTTTCGACTAATCTTCAGCCATTTCTCACGGTGAACGAGAGGGTTCCGGTATTAGCTGTCAACGGCTGGAATCGACATGTAGGGGAAAGTTCGGGGGTTTATCGGCGGCGCCGCGCGAGCGCCGCGAACGGCTACGGCGAACGGTCGCACGCACCACCCGGGCGATCAGCAGCAGCACCGCGACGACGCCGACGATGAGCAGCAGCAACAGCCCGATCCGGCGCGGCGACCACCCGGCCGACACGCTCGGCGCCGCCGCGGCGGCCGAGTGCCGCGTCGCTCCCGGCGCGGAGCCGATGGTCGGTGCGACCGCGTCCGGCGCCACATTGGCGGTGAGCGCGTTGTCCGGGTCGACCACGCCCCAGCCGAGCTGCGCACTGTGCCCGGTGCCGCCGTTGTGGCTGGCGGTGAGCAACAGCCGGGTGCTGATCTGCGCGGGATCGAGACCGGGCTTGTACGAACGCAGCAGCGCGACCGACCCGGCCACGTACGCGGCGGCATAGGCGGCGCCGGTGACCGGCCAGCGCTGACCGAGCCGGCCACGGGCACCGGGCGCGGTGCCGACCAGGTTGGCGGCGGGCGCGGCGAGCGAGATGTAGGCGCCGGCTTCGGCCTGCACCGCGAACCCGGTCTGGCCGAGCGCGCCGACGCCGATCACGCCCGGGGTCGCGGTCGGGTAGCTGGTCGCGGTCGGCGACGAGCCAACGGCCGGCGAGATGACCACGTCGCCCGCCGCGGTCGCGTCCTGCACGGCGAGTTGGAGCGCATTGCTGTCGGTAAGGGCCGGGTCCATGATCAGGATGACGCCGGAACCGGCGCGCACCGCACCGTCGATCGCCGCGGCCAGCAGGTTCGGGTCGGCGCCGCCGGGCGGGTCGGCGGTCGCGGTGTAGCGGACCGGCAGGATGCGCACGCCCGGCGCGAGCCCGGCGAAGTTGGTGCCGACGGCGGTCTGCGCCCCGACGATGCCGGCCGCGAACGTGCCCTGGCCATCGCAGTCCGGCGCGGACGGCACCCCGCCGAGCAGGTCGATTCCGGGCTGGACCTGACCGGCCGCGAACTGGGCGTTGCCCGGGTCGACCCCGGTGCCGAGCACCGCGACCTGCACCCCGGACCCGTTGGACAGCGGCCAGGCCTTCCCGGGCGCGAGCAACAGCTGCGCCCACGGCACCGGCCCGGTGTACACGCCGCTCGGCGCGGCACACTGCGGATCGGCCGCGGCCGGGCCGATGGGCAATCCGAACAGGACGAGCAGGAAGACCAGCAGCAGACGCTTCACAGCGGCACCCACAACGTCACGCGCGTGCCCTTGCCGGGCGCCGATTCGATCTTGGCGCTGCCGCCGACTTCCACCAGCCGCGCGGTGATCGAGTTCGCGATGCCGAACCCGGCGGGCACGTTGCCGGAGTCGAACCCGGTGCCGTGATCGCGGGCGATCACCGCGATGCCGTCCTCGCGTTGCTCGACGCGGACCACGACCTCGCGGATGCCGGAGTGCTTCATGGTGTTGCGCAAGGCCTCGCGCACCGCGTCGCGCACCGCGACCCGGCGCGCCTCGGACAGCTCGCCCTCGTCGACGTCGGCGAAAACCAGTTGGGCGCGAAGGCCTTCGCGGGTCATCTCGGCGGCCAGCCCGGCCAGATCCTCGCTGAGCACGCGCGGTCCCGGTTCCGCGTCCCGGTCCAGCGCCCTGCGCAGTTCCATCGCCTGGGCGCGGGCGATCGAGCGGAACTCGACCAGTCGCTGCGTCGCGGTTTCCTCGTCGGCCGGGATCGGTAACGCCATCGCTTCCAGCACCTGCAGGACGCCGTCGTGCAGGTCGCGGTTGATCCGGGCGTGTTCGGCCGCCCGCCCGCGCCGGATGCCGACACCGAGCGCGAGCCGGGTGCCGACGCCGAGCAGGATCAACGCGATCAGCGCGGTGGCGATGACCGCCAGTCCCTCCAGCGCCCTGCCGATGTCGCCGATCAGCAGCGACGTGGTCGGCGCGACGAACCCGGACAGGTAGGCCATGCCGAACTGCAACGGGAAGGTGACCAGCCACAGCCCGAGCCCGGCGGGCACGCCCCAGACCAGGGTCCAGAGCGCGATGCTGCCGAGCAGGTAGTCCCAGGACATGCCGATGGCGGCGAAGTAGTCGGAGCGGGTGGAGACCGCGCTGGCGACCATGTTCGCGGCGATGGCCAGGGTGGCGTCGGTGAACATGAACCAGCCTGCGATGTCGCGGCGGAAACCGGACACCCGCAGCACCCAGACGGCACCGGCCAGGTTGGCCGCGACCAGCAGGGCGGTCGCGACCGCGACGGTGGTGATGCCCGCGCCACCGGCGGCGAGCAGGGCGAGCAGCGCGACCGGCATGCCGAGGATGCGGTAGACCAGCGGGACCAGCACCACGTAGCGAGAGGCCCGGGTGAGCAGGGTGTCCTTGTCCGAACCCTGGCCGTTGGCGGCGATCACCGAGATCCGCTGCCAGCCCGGTACCGGTTGCGGATCGGTCGCCTCGTCCGGCAGATCGGTCGGAATGTCCGCGATGACCGGAGCCCCTCGGCGCAGCAGGGAAACGAGGAAGTTCGCCGGTGGCCCAGATGACATCCGGAGTCCTTCCCTCATCGCCCGCCGTGTGGTCCCCCTCAGGGATGCTCCCAGTAGCGGGGTCCCGGTGGGACGCGCCGTGTCCAGATGGTGACGTTGGGACCAACGGGCGATATCGCTTCGCACTATGGGAATTTCTCACCAGGAACGACGCGAGCTGGTGACCGTTGACGCGGCATTGACGCATCCTGGCCTCCGCCAGTCTCCTGCGCCGCTCTCGACCAGGGAAGGCCCACTGACCAGGGGCGTAAATATTTCGCTAATACGGGTCCACTTGGGCCGCTCGCCCGGGCGAGTCGCGGGAATCGCTTGGCAAGGTTGGCCGAGGACACCGATCGGTGGACCGCTGGCTCAGGCTGCGAAGGGGAACATCGAAGTGGTTGCGCAGGGCGGCAGCACGAAGTCCGCGGGCTTGCAGGAGTCCGTCGGCTACGTGCTCAAGCGGCTGCTTCTCGGCAAGCCCATGATCAACGAGCAGCTCAAGAACGAGCGGCTGAGCAACCCGATCGCGCTGGGCGTGCTCTCCTCGGACTCGATGTCCTCCACCGCGTACGGCAGCGAGGAAATGCTCATCGAGTTGCTCCCCGCGGCCGGCATGGCGGCCTTCGCCCTGCTGCTCCCGCTGACCGGAGCGATCCTGGTCATCCTGCTGCTCGTCGCGGCGTCGTATCGCCAGGTGGTGATGGCCTACACCAAGGCGGGCGGCTCCTACGTGGTGGCCAGGGACAACTTCGGCCCCAGGGTCGCGCAGATCGCCGCCGCCGCGCTGCTGATCGACTATGTGGTGACGGTGGCCGTGCAGTGCGCCGCGGGCACGGTCGCGCTGGCCTCCGCGATCCCGGCGCTCGGGCCGTACAGCACCGTGATCACGATCGGCGTGGTCCTGGTGATGTGCTTCATCAACCTGCGCGGCCTGCGCGAGGCAGGCCGGCCCTTCGCGGTCCCCGCCTACCTGTTCGTCGGCATGGTGCTGCTGATGATCGTGGTCGGGCTGGTCAAGCAGTTCACCGTCGGCCTGCCCGTGCTCGACCCGGCGCACCTGCCCGGCGTCGTGCCGATCACCCACGGGAACGGGTTCGTCGAGGGCGCCACGTTGCTGGTGCTGCTCCGCGCGTTCGCCAACGGCGGTTCCTCACTGACCGGTGTCGAGGCGATCTCGAACACGGTCAGCGCCTTCCGCAAGCCGGAGGGCGTCAACGCGCGCAAGGTGCTCACCTGGAACGCGGTGTTCCTGGGCATCATGGTGGCCGGTGTTTCGCTGCTGGCCTTCATCACGCATGCCGCGCCGTACAAGAGCGGCTATCCATCGGTGCTCTCCCAGGAAGCCACCGCGGTCTACGGCACCGGCGTCTTCGGCCAGATCATGTTCTGGATCGTGCAGCTGGCCACCGCGCTGATCCTCTACACGGGCGGCAACACCAGCTTCAACGGCTTCCCGTTCCTGGCCAGCTTCGTGGCCACCGACCGCTTCCTGCCGCGCCAGCTGACCAAGCGCGGCCATCGCCTGGTCTTCTCCAACGGCATCATCGTGCTCACCGTGCTGGCCGTGGTGCTGCTGCTGGTGGTCGGCGCGAACGTGAACAACCTGGTGCCGTTCTACGCCATCGGCGTGTTCACCGGTTTCTCCATGGCCGGTTACGGCATGACCAAGCACCATCTGCGCCATCGCACTCGCGGCTGGCGGCGCAGGCTGGTGATCAACCTGTCCGCGGGCATCGTGTCCACCATCATCGTGATCATCTTCGCCGTCGCCAAGTTCACCGAGGGCGCCTGGCTGATCGTGATCGTGTTCCCGCTGCTGGTGTTCACGCTGATCCGGCTCAACCGCGAATACCGCACCGAGTCGGCGATCCTGGACCGGGTGCGGGCCCGGCAGGCCAAGACGCCGAACTTCGCGCACCACAAGGTGTTCGTGTTCGTCAGCAACCTCGACCTGGCCGTCCTGGAGGCGCTGCGCTACGGGCGCGGGCTGCGCGGGTCGGAGATGAAGGCCGTGCACTTCATGGTGGACGAGGCGCACGCGGACCGGTTGCGCCAGCGCTGGGCCGACCTGGACATCAACGTCACGCTCAAGGTGATCGACTGCCCGGACCGGCGGATCACCCGGGCCGCGCAGGAGCTGGTGTTCGAGGCCGTGCAGGAGGAGAACACCGGCGTCACCGTGCTGCTCCCCCGGCGCAGCTACGCCCCGCTGCTCGGCCGCCTGCTGCACGACCGCACCGCGGACCGGATCGCCCGGGTGATCAGCCGCATCCCGCAGGCCGCGGCCACGATCGTGCCCTACGACGTGCAGTCCCGGATCCGGGCCGCGTTCCCGGATCTGCCCGAAGAGCGGCTCACCGAGGCGTTCGAGCGGCTGGTCAACCGCCTGGCCGGCGACGAGCCGGCCGAACTCGTCGAGCACGACAAACCCAAACCCGCGGTTGGGGCGACCCCGGTCGGCGCGCTGTTCCCCGGGCAGAACGCGACGGTCGAGGGCCGGTTGCACGAGATCAACGTGGAACACCGGCGCGGCCGCACCGTGCTCACCGGCGAGCTGCAAGAGGAGACCGGCAACCTGCTGGTCGAGCTGTCCGGCGAGCATCCGGACATCGAGGCCGGGGTGTGCCTGCGGCTACAGGGCCGGGTCCGGCTGCAGCGCGACACCGACGACCTGATGATGGCCAATCCCCAGTACGAGGTCGTCGCGCACGCGGCCGGAGAACTGACCGAATCGGACAGCTCCGCGAAACCTCAATCCCAGGCGACCTGAAATTCTGAAAATCTCGGGTCCCAGGGATCGATAACCTCCCAATGTTGCTACTCGGCAAGGTCCAGTTCTGTTAACGTGCCGATTCGGCATGGTGTCGGGGGACACAGGGCCAGTCAGTGCTCCAGCCGTGGCGCGCTTTTTCGCTGCGCCGCGGCTGTTGGCCTGCATGGGTGTCGATCCATGATGCGGCCGTGGACCCGGCCGTATCACCAGGAGGAAAGCAATGCAACGCAAGAAAACACTCGCCTTGGCGGCGGCAACTGCCGCCGCGGCGGTCTTAGCGGTGGTGCAGCCGTTCAGCGCCACCGCTGCGCCGACCGCGAACAACGGTCAGGCGCCGTTGACCGCGCAGCAGGCCAGCGACCTCGCGCAGAACGTGAACACGCCGGTGATCGTGCTGATGAAGAATCAGCCGGGCGCCCAGGCGGTGAACACGCCCGCCGCGACCACGCGCAACAAGACCATCAGCGGCATCCAGGCGCCCCTGGTGAACGAACTGTCCCAGGTCCACGCCCGCAACGTGCACAGCTACCACGTCGCCGACGCCGTATCGGCGACCGTTTCCGCTGGTGAGGCCAACCGGCTAGCGGCCAACCCGAACGTGGCGGCCGTGCTGCCCGACTCGGTCATCAAGGAAGCGCCTGCCATGACCGCGGGCAAATCCTCCGGCACCGACACCACCGCGCCGGCCGGCGTCTGCCCGGCCCCCGGCAAGACCATGCTGGAGCCGGAAGCCCTCGACGTCACCCACACGGACTCCGACGACCCGAACGCCAAGACCGCGCGTTCGCTCGGGTTCACCGGTGACGGCGTGAAGGTCGCCTACATCGCCGAAGGCATCGACGTCAACAACCCGGACTTCATCCGGGCCAACGGCAGCCACGTCTTCGCCGACTACCAGGACTTCACCGGCGACGGTCCGAACGCGACCACCAGCGGTGGCGAGGCGTTCCTGGACGCCAGCGCGATCGCCGCGCAGGGCCGCCAGACCTACAACGTGCAGAACTGGGGCGCGCACCCGCTGCCGACCCCGTGCGACATCCGCGTCGAAGGTGTCGCGCCGGGCGCGTCGCTCTACGGGTTCAAGGTGTTCGGCAACGCCAACACCTCGACCACCTCGGCGATCCTGCAGTCCATCGACTACGCGGTGAACACCGACCACGTCAACGTGATCAACGAGTCCTTCGGCTACAACCCGTTCGGTGACAGCAATGCCGCCGACGCGGTGAAGCTGTTCGACGACATGGCCGTCGCCTCCGGGGTCACGGTCGTCGCGTCCAGCGGTGACGCGGGCACCACCGGCACCCAGGGCAGCCCGTCCACCGACCCGGCCGTGATCTCGGCAGGCGCGTCCACCACGTTCCGCTGGTACGCGCAGACCGACTACGGCGCAGCCGACAACTTCCCGATCACGGGCTGGCTCAACGACAACGTCAGCTCGCTGTCCTCCTCGGGCGTGACCCAGGACGGCACCACGCTGAACCTGCTGGCGCCCGGCGACAGCAGCTTCGCGCTGTGCACCCCGTCGGCGACCTACGAGGACTGTGCCGACTTCAACGGCAATCCGTCCGATCTGGAGCGCAGCGGTGGCACGAGTGAGTCCTCGCCGCTGACCGCCGGTGCGGCCGCCCTGGTCATCCAGGCCTACCGCCAGGCGCACCACGGCGCGACCCCCTCGCCGGCCACGATCAAGCAGATCCTGACCAGCACCGCCGACGACCTGACCGAGCCCGGTGACGAGCAGGGCGCTGGTCTGCTCGACTCCTACAAGGCGGTCGAGGCCGCACTGTCCATTCACGACGGCAACGGCGCACCGGCCGCGGTCGGCTCGACCCTGCTGGTCGACAAGAGCCAGCTTGACGCGTCCGGCCCGGCCGGCAGCACCAAGCAGTTCAAGCTGAACGTCACCAACAACGGCGCGACCGCGCAGACGGTCAACCTCTCCGGTCGTGGCTTCGGCCCGCAGACCCACAAGCAGACCGGCAGCGTGACGTTGTCCGACACGGCCAGCCCGCACTTCGCCGACTGGTCCGGAGTCAGCAACAACTACGGCACGCTGACCTTCAACGTGCCGGCAGGCACCGACCGGCTTTCCGCGTCGATCGCCTACCCGGGCAACCCGGCCGCCAGCCTCAACGCGCGCGTCCGGCTGATCCTGATCGACCCGAACGGCAAGTTCGCGGCGCACTCGCTGCCCCAGGGCGTCGGCAACTACGGCAACGTGGATGTCCGCTTCCCGGCCGCAGGCAAGTGGACCGCGGAGATCTACAGTCGCGTCACCGGGAACGGCGGCACGACCGGCACGGTCAAGTTCGAGGCCGACACCCAGAACACCACCGGTTACGGCTCGGTCAGCCCGGCCACGCTGAACCTGGCCCCCGGCCAGAGCAAGCAGGTCACCGTCACCGAGCAGACCCCGGCCACCCCGGGTGACGCGTCCGGTGCGCTGGTGCTCAACGCCGGTGCGGCGGGCCAGACCTCGGTGCCGATCGTCCTGCGCAGCCTCGTCTCCGCCTCCGGCAACGGTGCCTTCGCGGGCACGCTGACCGGTGGCAACGGCCGGCAGAGCGACCTGGGCCAGGAGAGCTTCTACCAGATCGACGTGCCCGCCGGTAAGAAGGACCTCGACGCCAACGTCGCGCTGACCAACGACAGCGGCGACAACGTGATCGCGTTCCTGATCGACCCGAGGGGCAACGTCGAAGCGACCGGTTCCAACGCGGTGACCACCGCCTACGACCCGGCCGCGCGCAACGCGACCCAGCACAACGTCCTGCAGACCGACCTGTACGCGCGCAACCCGCGGCCGGGCCGGTGGACGCTGGCGATCAACTTCGTCGGCGCGATCGTCGGCGACGAACTGCACCAGCCCTACAACGGCGCGATCACCTTCAACAAGGTGGACGTCACCGCGGCGGGCCTGCCCAACAGCGGCTCGACCGTGCTGCCGGCCGGCAAGCCGGTGACCGTTCAGGTCGCGGTGCACAACACCGGTACCGAGCCGCAGGACTTCTTCGTGGACGCCCGTACCCAGGGCCTGCAGAACCTCAAGCTGGCCGGCATCGCGCCGACCAGCAACGTGGCGCTGCCGTTCCCGTCCGGTACCGCGACGCCCGCCTGGCTGGTCCCGTCCCAGACCGTGGGTGCCACCGTCGTGGCCAACGCGACCCTGCCGGTCACGTTCGACTACGGCCCCTACGCCGGTGACCCGGACCTGCCGCCGCTGGTCAGCGGCAAGACCGCGATCGGCGCGACCGTCGGCAACCCGCTGCCTTCCGGTGGCTGGGCGGCCGACCCGGCCGAAGTCGGCCCGACCGGCCCCAACGGTGGCCCGGCCGGTACGGCGAACTTCTCCTTCTACGCGCTGACCAAGGGCTTCGACTCGTCGGTCAGCTCCACCGCGACCGACCTGTGGGCGACGTCGGTCACCCCGGCGACCAGCTTCAACCTGGTCACGGTCAACCCGGGTCAGACGGTGAACATCCCGGTCACCATCACCCCGACCGGCAAGCCCGGCACCGTGGTGAGCGGCACGGCCTACGTCGACCAGTTCCTGGCGACCACGACCGCCGAGACCAACGCGATCAACTTCACCGACACCGCCAACTACCAGCCCAACGCGGACGAGTTGGTGGCGCTGCCCTACAGCTACCGGATCGGCTGATCCCCTAGCTGACAAGGCGGGCCCGGTCACTTTGCCAGTGACCGGGCCCGCTGTTTGCTGTCTCAGGCGGAAACGGTGTACTCGCTGGATGCGGCCTGGTAGCCGAACAGCGAGTACGGATAGCCGTGATCGAACTCGCTCAACTCGGTCAGCCGCGCGGTCTGCTCCGGCGACAACTCGACATCGAGCGCGGCCAGGTTGTCCTCGAGCTGGGCCAGGGTCCGGGCGCCGACCAGCGTCGAGGCCACGCCGGGCCGGTTGCTGACCCAGTTCAGCGCGACCTGCGCCGGACTGCGATCCAGTTCCTTGGCGATCTCCCGCACCGCGTCCAGCACGGCCCACCCCTGGTCGTCCGGGGCGCGGTAGAAACCGAGGTCGCGCAGGGCATCGATCCGGCCCTCCCCGCTGGGGCCGGCGTCGTCGCGGGTGTACTTGCCGGAGAGGAACCCGTGCGCGAGCGGCGACCACGGCACGATGCCCATGCCCAGATCGAGCGCGGCAGGCACGTGTTCGCGCTCGATCTCCCGCTGTACCAGCGAATACTCCAGTTGCAGCGCGGCCACCCGTTCCCAGCCGCGGTGCTCGGCCAGCAGCTGCGCCTTGGTCAGGTACCAGGCCGGCGTGTTGGACAGGCCGATGGCGCGCACTTTCCCGCTGCGTACCAGAGCGTCGAAAGTGGACATCACTTCCTCGGCCGGGGTGAGCATGTCCCACATGTGCAGCCAGTACAGGTCGACGTAGTCGGTGCCGAGCCTGCGCAGCGATGCGTCCAGCGCGGTCATGATGTTCTTGCGCCCGTTGCCGGCCAGGTTGGGGTTGCTCTCGTCGACCGGCATGGTGAACTTCGTGGCCAGCACGACCTGATCGCGCGAGTTCGTCTCGGCGATGAACCTGCCGAGCAGTTCCTCGCTACGCCCACCCGTGTAGCGGTTGGCGGTGTCGACGAAGTTGCCTCCCCACGCGAGATAGCGGTCGAACACGGCCCGCGCGGTGGCCTCGTCGCTGCCCCAGTCGTGCGAGCCCAGCCGCTGCTCGCCGAAGGTCATGGTGCCCAGCGCGAGCCGGGACACGCGCAATCCGGTCCGGCCCAACAGCCGGTACTGCTTGGTCAATGCGTCTGCTCCTGCCAGTGGTGTCGGTTGGCCGCCGCGAACTCGCGGAACGAGCGGGCCGGGCGTCCGGTGAGGTCTTCGACGGTGCTGCTCACCCGGTCCTCAAGGCCGTCGGCGAGTTGCCGGTCCAGTTCGGCGGCGTACGCGGCGGACTCCTCGGGCAACCCGAGCGACGCCCAGCGCGCCCGCCCCTGCTCGATGCTCAGCGGGACGTACTTGACCGGATAGGCCGCCACCTCGTCGATCAACTCGGCCACCTCGCGGTAGCTGATCGCCTCCGGACCGGTGATCAGGTAGTCCCGGTTGGGCGCCTCGGCCGCGAGCAAGGCTTCGACCGCGACCGCGGCGATGTCGCCGGTGTCCACGAAGCTCAGCCTGCCCTCCCCGGTCGCCGACCTGACCTCGCCGTGTTCGCGGATCTCGCGCGCGGCCGGGTGGGCGCCGGTGAAGTTCTGCATGAACCAGCCCGGCCGCAAGATCGCGTACTCCGGCGCGGCCTCGATGACCGCCCGGTGGAACTCCCGCTGCCCCGGCACGCCCTCGACCGAGGTGCTGAGCAGCACCAGCCGCCGCACCCCGGCCGCCTTCGCCGCGTCAAGCAACGGCGCCAGCAACGCGAGCCGCCCGAACGCGCCCGGCGGCGGCAGCAGATAAGCCGCCTCCACACCGTCCAATGCGGACTCGAACGTGGCCGGATCGGCCCAGTCGAACCCCGTGGCCCGGCTCGCCGCCCGCAGCGCCACCCCGCGCTGTTCCAGCAGCCGGACGACCTCGCCGCCGGTGTGCCCGGTGGCGCCGGTGACCAGGATCGTCACGCGACCCGCTCCGCCTGGAACGCGGCCACCAGCTCAGGCAACCGGCCCAGCGCGGCCGAGGTGGTCAGCGGGTTGCCGTAGTCGCGGCTGTGCACGATCTGCCCGTCGCGCACCGTGATCACCATCGCGTAGCTCAACGACAGCGGCGCGCCGGTCGCGGCGACCGTGCCATGGAAGGTGAACTCGGCGATGATCACCTCCGGGTCGGCGGTCTCGTGCACGCGCAGCACGTCGGCCGCGTCGAAGTTCCACGGCCGCGCGGAGGCCATCTGCTTGATCCTGGTGTGGAACGTGGGGCCGTCGGAGATCACCGGGACCCCGGGCGGCGCGAACGGCATCTCGATCACGACATCGGCCGCGTAGAGGTCGAGCAGGCCGTCCCAGTCGCCATCGATGGTGGTGCGCAGCAGTTCGTCGAACACTTCGCGCGGCGTGCGAACGGTTGTCATCGGGTTCCCTCCCAGTAGAATCGGAACCAAGGTTCCGATTGACGACGATACGGAGGACCGGTTCCGTTTGTCAACGAATCGGCGACGACCAGCTAAGATCGGAGCCCGATGCCGACATCAGCCGACCAAGACAAGCCGCTGCGCGCGGACGCGCGGCGCAACCGGGCGCGCGTGCTCGACGTGGCGCACGAGATGTTCCTGGCCGAGGGCATGTCCGTGCCGATCGACGCGATCGCCGAACGCGCTGGCGTCGGCATCGGCACCGTCTACCGGCACTTCCCCACCAAGGAAGCGCTGTTCGAGGCGATCATGCGCCAGCGCATCCAGGACCTGATCACCAAGGCCGAGGCCCTGGCCGACGCGGCCGACCCGGGCGAGGCGTTCTTCGCCTACTTCACCGACGTCGTCGCGCAGACCGACACCAGCAAGGGGCTGCACGAGGCGCTGATCAAGTCCGGGTTCCAGTTCGACGAGCGCGTCAGCGATCTCACCGCCCGGATGCGCGAGTCCATGGGCGTGCTGCTGAAGCGAGCCCAGGAGGCGGGCGCGGTGCGCGCGGAGCTGACCACGGCGGACGCGAAGGCGCTGATGGCCGGGGTCGGCGAGATGCGCAGAATGGGTGGCGCGCACGAAGCGACCCTGGCCGTCGTATTGGCCGGGCTCCGGCCGCCGGCGTAATACTCGTCACCTGACGCAGATGGGCCAATTTGGCTCCTACAAATGCGTAAAACCAATAACCCTCGGCGATTGTCGCTCACCCAAAGCGAAAAAATAGCCGGAAATTGTGTTCTGGACCTCATTAGCAGTGCTGAGGTAATAACGAAGTGAAGCTGATAATCATCTAAAGTTTCGGCGTGCGATGCCCTGCCGAGAATTACGACCGCCGGACGTTCATGGCGTTGATGACCATAGGCCTGGCCGCGACCCTCACCGGTTGCGGAAGCGACAACAGCCAGAGCGGTAACCCCAACGCCACCGGGACAAACCCGGGCACGACCAGCGCGGAGCCACCGGCCCAGCCGCTGCCGCCGATCCCGCAGCCGCATCCCGGGCCGAGCCAGAAGATCGACCACGGCATCCCGAACAGCAACAAGATCATCCTCACCGTCGACGACGGCTACAACGCCGAGTGCGTCGCGGGCTACGTCGAGTTCGCCAAGCAGTCCGGCATCCACCTGACCTTCAGCCCGAACGGCACCTACGGCAAGGAATGGGCGCCGCACGCGGACGTGATCAAGCCGCTGCTGGAGCGCAAGCAGGTCCAGATCATCAACCACACGTTCAGCCATCACGACCTGACCAAGATGACCGACGCGCAGATCACCAGCGAACTCGAGCACAACGACGAGTGGGTGCAGCAGAACTTCGGTATCACCACCCGGCCCTACTACCGGCCGCCTTTCGGATTCCACAACCCGCACGTCGACGGCTTGGCCGGCAACCTGGGCTACACCCGCATGGTGCTGTGGAACGGGTCCTATTCGGACTCCGAGGTGATCACCCCGGAGTTCCTGATGCAGATGGCGCAGCAGTACCTCAAGCCTGGCGTGATCATGCTCGGTCACGCCAACCACCCCACCGTGCTCGGCCTGTTCCCGCAGATCCTGGCACTGATCAAGCAGCGCAACCTGGACCCGGTCACGCTGGACGAAATGTTCGGCACCAGCCGCGCGACCGGCTGAGGGATCGCCTTTTCGACAACGATGAATTCCCTCCCGCGAAACGCGGGAAATCGCGAAAGAACAAACCGGGCGGGCGCCGAAGTGGCGCCCGCCCGGTTTACCGTAAAGAACTCACAGCATCATGTCGTCCAGGGCGGCTTCGATCGCACGGTGGAAGGTCGGGTAGGCGAAAATCATCTCGCGGAACTTCGCCACCGGCACCGCCGCGTGCACCGCGAGCACCAGCGCGGAGAGCACCTCGCCACCGTTCGGCCCGACCGACGTCGCACCGACCAGCACGCCCCGGTCCTCGTCGGCGACCAGCTTGATGATGCCCGCGTTGCCCGCCTTGTGGATCCAGCCCCGGCTGGACACGGGCAGATCCTGGCGACCGACGCGCACCGAGATCCCCTGCTCACGCGCCTGCTGCTCGGTCAGCCCGACCGAGCCGACCTCGGGATCGGTGAAGGTCACCCTCGGCACCGCGTGATAGCGGGCGGGCGCGCCGTCGTGACCGAGGATGTCCCTGGTCGCGATCGCGGCCTGGTACATGGACATGTGCGTGAACGCGCCCTTGCCGACGATGTCGCCGATCGCCCACACGCCCTCGGCCACCCGCAGGTACTCGTCCGCGTCGAGGTGCCGGACGTTCTCGTCCAGCCCGATCTTGTCCAGCCCGATCCCCTTGAGGTTGCTGCGCCGCCCGCACGCGACCAGCAACCGCTCGGCCTGCACGGTGGCGCCGTTCTCCAGCGTCACGGTGAACCCGTTGGCGTCGTGGCTGACCGCGGTGGCCGCCGCGCCCGTGAGCACGTCGATGCCGTCCTCGCGGAACGCCGCCTCGACCAGCTCACCCGACTCGGGCTCCTCCAGCCGCAGCAGCCGGGGCGCGGCCTCGATCACGGTCACCTTGACCCCGAACCGGGCGAACACCTGGCTCAGCTCGCTGCCGATCGCGCCGCCGCCGAGAATCGCGATCGACGCGGGCAGCGTCTCCAGTTGCATGGCTTCGCGGTTGGTCCAGTACGGCGTGCCCTCCAGCCCGGTGATCGCCGGGGCGTTCGGTTCGGTGCCGGTGTTCAGGACGATGCCGCGCCGCGCGATGTACTCGTCGCCGCCGACGCTGACCGTGTTCGGGCCGGTGATCACGCCGTGGCCGCGCACGAACACGCCGCCCTTGCTCTGGAACCGTTCGACCGCGGCGGTGTCGTCCCAGTCGTCGGTCGCGTCCTGGCGGATCCGCTTGGCCACCGGGGTGAAGTCGGGCGTGACGGTGCTGTCCCCGGCCAGTTGCGGGATGCGCCTGCCCTCCGCCAGCACGTCGGACGCCCTGATCATCATCTTGCTCGGCACGCAGCCGAAGTAGGGGCACTCCCCACCGAGCAGCCGCTGGTCGATACCGACCACGCTCAGCCCGGCGACGGCCAGTTTGCTGGCGAGATCCTCACCGCCAGGTCCCATCCCGACCACGACCACATCGACCGACTGCGCAACCACGAGCCACTCCACTCTCGCCCGACTCCATAGGAACTCCTGCCGGCCACGGTAGCCCGCCACGCAATGTTCAGCCTGCCGTGCGGCTGGTCCTGCCCGATCGGTCATCCGGCCGTAAGGTCGGGGACATGGTGCGGGTGCTGGAGGTGTCACCGATCGCGATGATCACCGGGGAGGGCTCGGTGAACCGCACCGGCAGCGGTTTCGGCGTGTACGGCACCGATCTGGGCATCCCGTGGGAGAGCAGACCAGGCGAGGTGCTGCTCGCCTTCGGCGACAGCTACGGCCGCGAGTGGGGCGGCAACGGCGCCGGCCCGGCGCACGCGGACTGGCGGTGCAACTTCGTGGCCCGCTCCACCACCACCCACCTCGACCAGGGCCTGCGCCTTGAGCCGGTGACCAGGCGCGCCGACGGCGCGGCGGCCCAGGCGATCGAACGCGATGATGACCGCGACCACGAGAACACGGTCATCCCCACCTCGGGCATCGCCGTGGACGGCGTCGACTACCTCGCCTACATGTCCGTGCAGAGCTGGGGCGAGCCTGGCCACTGGCAGACCGGCCACGCTGGCATCGCGGTGTCCCATGACAACGGCGCGACCTGGCACAAACCCGGCACCGCGCGCTGGACCAACGAACGCAAACGGCTCGGCGTTTTCGACAAACCGCGCGAACACCCGTTCCAGATCGCCGCACTCACCCGCGACGCCACCCACGTCTACCTGTTCGGCACGCCGGCCGGCCGGTTCGGCTCGGCGTCGCTGGCCAGAGTCAGCCCTGACCACCTGCTCAGCGCGAACCGCTACGAGTACTGGACCGGTTCGGACTGGGCAGGCGATCCGTTCGCCGCCGTCCCGGTGCTGTCCGGTCCGGTCGGCGAACTGTCGGTGCGGTTCAACGAGTTCGCCGGCTGCTGGCTCGCCATGCACCTCGACGAACGCCGCGCCGCCATCGTCCTGCGCGCCGCCCCGAACCTGACCGGCCCGTGGAGCGATGGCATCCCGGTCGTGGAGGGCAGCCGCTATCCCGGCCTGTACGGCGGCTACCTGCATCCGTGGACCACGGCCGAATCGGTCGTGTACTTCACCATGTCGCAGTGGGGGCCGTACAACGTGTCGCTGTTCAGAGCCCGCCTAGCTACCGGCTGGTAGGTTGACGTAATGGCGAACGCGCACGCGGTACGACGAGTCGATGTCGCCCTCCCGGTGGTCTGGGCGACCGTTGCTGACCACCTGGACCTGGCCAACTGGGGCCCCGGCGTCTCGGTCACCATGGAACGCCTCGGCGAGGACGACCCGAACGGCGTCGGCGCCATCCGCGACATCGCCCTGCCCGGCCCCGGCCCGCACATCCGCGAAGAGGTCACCGAGTTCGAACCCGGCAAGCGCCTCGCCTACCGCGCGCTGTCCGGCACCCCGTTCAAGGACTGGCGCGGCGAGATCGAACTGGCCGAACACCACGGCGGCACCGCGATCAAATGGACCCTGTCCTGCCGATCGCCACTCCCCGGCACCGACCTGATCCTCCGCGCCGCCGCCGCGGCCATGCTCTCCCGGCTCGTCCGCTCCGCCAAGAACCGAGGCTAAGCCAGATCCTCCAGTTCGTGCTCCACCGCGGCGAGTTCCTCCGCGCTCCCTTGCACGCGCGGCCCGGTGAACCACTTGCGCGCGGAGGCGAACCACCAGATCGCGGCGCCACCGAGGACGACGATGAACGCGATCGGCGTGTAGTTGAAGCTGGACAGCTTGACCGGTGACGTGGTGGGCAGCATGAACAGCACGAAGATGATCACCACCCAGGCGCTGGCCACGATGCCGATCGGCCTGCCCCACCGACCCAGGTTCCACGGGCCCTTCTCGAACGAGTCGCCGCGCAGCACGCGCAGGAACACCGGGATCACGTAGGCGACGTACAGGCCGACGGTCGCGATCGAGGTGACCGCCGCGTACGCGGTCGCGTTCCACAAGTCCGGCAGGGACAGGATGAACGCGCCGACGGCGGCGAACCACACCGAGTTGGTTGGCGTCCGGGTACGCTTGTTGATCTTGTGCCACAGCCTGGATCCGGGGATGGCGCCGTCCCGGGCGAACGCGTAGATCATCCGCGAGTTCGCGGTCACCGAAGCCATGCCGCAGAACAGCTGCGCGCCGATGGCGATCAGCAGCAGGAACTCGCCGGTCTTCTGCCCGGCCGCGTCGATGAAGATCTGCGCGGGTGGCACCCCGGTCGAGGACCCCAGTTCGCCGCTGTAGTTCTGGATGGCGAAGGTCAGGCCGAGCAGCAGCACCCAGCCGGCGACCAGCGAGACCAGGATCGAGTTGACGATGCCGCGCGGCCCCGCCTTGGCCGCGTTCTTGGTCTCCTCGGTCATGTGGGCGGACGCGTCGTAGCCGGTCAGCGTGTACTGCGACATCAACAGGCCCAGCGCGAACACGTACACGACCGAGCCCCAGCCGGTGGTGTTCTGGAAGCTGCCGAACACGAACGACGCGGGCTGGTGGTGCGTCGGGACGATGATCAGCACGCCGACGATGACCAGCACACCGACCAGGTGCCACCAGACGCTGACGTTGTTGAGGATCGCGACGATCTTCACGCCGAAGGTGTTCAGCAGACCGTGCACGATCAGGATGATCGCGAGCAGCAGGATGGTGTGCGGCGGCGTCGCCGCGAAACCGGCGACCAGGTCGAGGAACGCGTTGAGGAACGTGGCCGCGCCGAAGTCGATACCGGCCGTGACCGCGACCTGGCCGATCAGGTTGAACCAGCCGGTGAACCAGGACCACGCGGCACCGTTGCGCGGCGCGAGCTTGGCCGCCCAGTAGTAGAGGCCGCCCGCGGTCGGGTAGCTGGAGCACACCTCGGCCATGCCCAGTCCGACCAGCACCACGAAGAAGCCGACCAGCGGCCAGCCCCAGATCATCGCGACCGGTCCGCCGGTGGCCATGCCGGTGCCGTAGAGGGTCAGGCAGCCGGACAGGATCGAGATGATCGTGAAGGACACCGCGAAGTTGGAGAACGCCGAGAGTGAGCGGCGCAGTTCCTGGGCGTAGCCGAGTTGGTGCAGTCGCGCGTCGTCGTCATCGACGGCTGCGGTCGGAGTAGGTTCTAATTTCTCGGACACGGGCGACTCCTCCGCCAATGGACCGTTGGCAGTCCTTTGCGATCGGCCCCTGTGGGTCGTCACTGTGGCAAGGGTCACCGCGTCTGTCAAGGTTGACATCCGGATAGGCCCACCTGTACCAATAACCCAAAGGTACGGATCCGGCCCATTAAGATGGTCCTAACACAATGTTGTTCGATCAGGGAGCGGTGCGGCGCCCGCATCAGCACAACGCGTGCCTCGACGCCACGAGCCGAACAGGCATTGTGTCAGGACCGCTAAGTACCCGGCGTGCGGAAGGACCCCATGCTGCCCACCGAAGGCTCGCTGACCCTCGAAAGCCTGCGTGAGCTGGTCGTCGAGGGCACGATCGACACCGTGCTGGTTGCCATGACCGACATGCAAGGCCGGTTGCAGGGCAAACGGTGCGGGGCCCGGTACTTCCTCGAAGAGGTCGTGCCGCATGCCACCGAGGCGTGCAACTACCTGCTCGCGGTCGACGTCGAGATGAACACCGTCGACGGCTACGAGATGTCCTCCTGGGAGCGCGGCTACGGCGACTTCGTGCTGCGACCGGACCTGTCGACACTGCGCAACATCCCCTGGCATCCCGGCACCGCGCTGGTGCTCTGCGACGTCGAACGGGTCGAGGACCACTCCCCCGTCCCGGTCTCCCCCCGCCAGGTGCTACGCCGCCAGCTCGACCGGCTGGCCGAGCGCGGTTTGCGGGCCTTCGTCGGCACCGAGCTGGAGTTCATGGTGTTCGACGACTCCTACGAGGAGGCCTTCGCCAAGGGCTACCGGGATCTGCGCACCGCCAATCAGTACAATGTGGACTATTCGATGCTGGGCACGGCCCGGATCGAACCGCTGCTGCGCCGCATCCGCAACGAGATGACCGGCGCGGGCCTCTACGTCGAGTCGGCCAAGGGCGAGTGCAACCCCGGTCAGCAGGAGATCGCCTTCCGCTACGACGAGGCCCTGAAAACCTGCGACAACCACTCGATCTACAAGACCGGGGCCAAGGAGATCGCCGCGCAGGAGGGCCGCAGCCTGTCCTTCATGGCGAAGTTCAACGAGCGCGAGGGCAACTCCTGCCACATCCACTGCAGCCTGCGCGGCACCGACGGCTCGGCCGTGCTCGCCGGTGATGGCCCGAACGGCTTCTCGCCGATGATGGAACACTTCCTCGCAGGCCAACTCGCCTGCCTGCGCGAGTTCAGCTACTTCTTCGCGCCGAACATCAACTCCTACAAGCGATTCGCCGAGGGCAGCTTCGCGCCGACCGCGGTCGCCTGGGGCCGGGACAACCGCACCTGCGCGCTGCGCGTCGTCGGCCACGGTGAGTCGCTGCGCACCGAGAACCGCGTCCCCGGCGGCGACGTGAACCCCTACCTCGCGGTCGCCGCGGTGATCGCCGCCGGCCTGCACGGCATCGAGCACGAACTGCCATTGGAAGCCGAGTTCACCGGCAATGCCTATGCCTCTGGTCGCGACACGGTGCCACGCACCCTGCGCGACGCCGCCGACCTGCTGGCCACCAGCGAACGAGCCAAGGACGCGTTCGGCCCCGACGTGATCGACCATTACCGCAACGCGGCCGCCGTCGAACTGGCCGCGTTCGACGCCGCGGTCACCGACTGGGAGAGGATCCGAGGATTTGAGCGTCTCTAGGCCGGTCATCGGCATCACCAGCTACCTGGAGCAGGCCAGCTACGGCATCTGGAGCCAGGAAGCGGCGATCCTGCCGCGCACCTACCTGGACGCGGTGCTGCGCGCGGGCGGCATCCCGGTGGTGCTGCCCTCGATCGGCGATGGCCAGGCCGAGTACGTCGCGCACCTCGACGGCCTGATCCTGGCCGGTGGCGCCGACCTCGACCCGGCCGCCTACCAGCAGCAGCCGCACGAACAGACCCGGGGCGTGCAGACCTACCGCGACGAGTTCGAGTTCCCGCTGCTCACCGCGGCGCTGGATGCCAACCTGCCGGTACTCGGCGTGTGCCGCGGCATGCAACTGCTCAACGTCGCGCTCGGCGGCACGCTGCACCAGCACCTCCCCGAGGCCAACGGCAACGAAGAACACCGCCCGCAGCCCGGCACGTGGGGCGGCTGCACCGTGAAGATCGCGCCGGAGAGCACCCTGGCCACGATCTTCGGCGACACCACCACGGTCCGCTGCCACCACCACCAGGCCGCCGACACGCCCGCGCCCGCGCTGAGCGTGGTCGGCCGCGCCACCGACGGCACCACCGAGGCCGTCGAACTGCCCGGCAAGGACTTCGTGCTGGGCGTGCAGTGGCATCCCGAGGAGGACCCGGACGACGACCGGCTGTTCGCCGCGCTCGTCGCGCAAGCTCGGAAGGACCCGAAATGACCTCCGTCGAGGTGCGCAACCCCGCGACCGAGCAGGTGATCGGCACCATCGAGCTGACCTCGCTCGAACAGGCCGACGCGGCCATCGAGCGCGCACACCGCGCCCAGCCCGCCTGGGCCGCCCTCGCGCCGGGCGACCGCGCGCGGCTGCTGCGCCGCTTCGCCGACGCCGTCGAGGCCGACCAGGACAACCTCGCCCAGCTCGAAGTGACCAACTCCGGCCACACGATCGGCAACGCGCGCTGGGAAGCGGGCAACGTCGCCAACGTGCTCAACTACTACTCGGCCGCGCCGGAACGGTTGTTCGGCAAGCAGATCCCGGTGCCGGGCGGGGTGAACGTGACCTTCGCCGAGCCGCTCGGCGTGGTCGGCGTGATCGTGCCGTGGAACTTCCCGATGCCGATCGCGGGCTGGGGCTTCGCCCCCGCGCTGGCCGCTGGCAACACGGTCGTGCTCAAACCGGCCGAGCTGACCCCGCTCACCGCGATCCGCCTCGGCGAACTGGCCCGCCAAGCCGGTATCCCCGAGGACGTCTTCCAGGTTCTGCCCGGCAAGGGATCCATTGTCGGCCAACGCTTCGTCACGCATCCGGCCGTGCGCAAGGTGGTCTTCACCGGCTCGACCGAGGTCGGCAAGCAGATCATGGCCGGCTGTGCCGAGCAGGTGAAGCGGGTGACGCTGGAGCTGGGCGGCAAGAGCGCGAACATCGTCTTCGCCGACGCCGATCTGGCCAAGGCCGCTGCGACCGCGCCCTACGGCGTGTTCGACAACGCGGGCCAGGACTGCTGCGCGCGCTCCCGGATCCTGGTGCAGCGCAGCGTCTTCGACAAGTTCCTGGAACTGCTCGAACCGGCCGTGCTCGGTGTGCGGGTCGGCGACCCGAACGACGAGAAGACCGAGATGGGCCCGCTCATCTCCGCCGCCCACCACCGCACCGTGTCCTCCTATGTGGACGGATCGGTGGACGTCGCGTTCCGCGGCACGGCCCCGGACGGACCCGGTTTCTGGTACCCCGCAACGGTTCTGCTGCCGACCTCGGCCCGCGACCGCACGATGACCGAGGAGATCTTCGGCCCGGTCGTCACCGTGTTCCCGTTCGACGACGAGGCCGACGCGGTCGCGCTGGCCAACGACAGCGAATACGGCCTGTCCGGCTCGATCTGGACCGAGAACGTCGGCCGCGCGCTGCGCGTCTCCCGCGCGGTCCAGGCCGGCAACCTCTCGGTCAACTCGCACTCGTCGGTGCGCTACTGGACGCCGTTCGGTGGCTTCAAACAGTCCGGCCTCGGCCGTGAACTCGGCCCGGACGCGCTGAAGGCGTTCACCGAGACCAAGAATGTGTTCATCAGTACGGAGGAGCACTGAGCATGACCATGATGAGCGAGCGGCTGGCCGGCCGGGTCGCGGTCGTCACCGGCGGCGGCAGCGGCATCGGCCTGGCCACGGTGCGGCGCTTCGCGGCCGAGGGTGCCAAGGTCGTCGTCGGCGACCTCGACCCGGTGACCGGCGAGAAGGCCGCCGGCGAGGTGGACGGCCTGTTCGTGCCGGTCGACGTGAGCGACGAGGAGCAGGTCAAGCACCTGTTCGACGCGGCCGCGCAGACCTACGGGTCGGTCGACATCGCGTTCAACAACGCCGGCATCTCCCCGCCCGAGGACGCGTCCATTGTGGACACCGATCTCGACGTCTGGCAGCGGGTCCAGCAGATCAACCTGACCTCGGTGTTCATGTGCAGCAAGTACGCGATCGAGCACATGCGCCGGGCCGGTCGCGGCTCGATCATCAACACCGCGTCGTTCGTCGCGGTGATGGGCGCGGCGACCTCGCAGATCGCCTACTCCGCCTCCAAGGGCGGGGTGCTGGCCATGACCCGCGAACTGGGCGTCGAGTTCGCCCGCGAGGGCATCCGGGTCAACGCGCTGTGCCCGGGACCGGTGAACACGCCGCTGCTCAAGGAGTTGTTCGCCAAGGACCCGGAGAAGGCCGCGCGGCGCCTGGTCCACGTGCCGGTCGGCCGGTTCGCCGAGCCGGAGGAGATCGCCGCCACGGTAGCCTTCCTGGCCAGCGACGACGCCTCGTTCGTCACCGCGTCCACCTTCCTGGTCGACGGCGGTATCCACGCCGCCTACACCACCCCGCTGTAAGGCATTCTGTAGCTCGATGCATCCTGTTGACGCCGCGCTGTTCCGGCCGGTTCGCACCGGCAACGCCTTCGAGGAGACCGTCGAACGGCTGTTGCAGGCGATCCGGCTCGGCGTGGTGCGGGTCGGCGAGCGCCTGCCCGCCGAGCGCGACCTCGCGGTCAAGCTCGGCGTGGCTCGGGTGACGTTGCGCGAGGCCATCCACGCGCTGGCCGAAGCCGGGTACGTCGAGTCGCGCCGGGGCCGCTACGGCGGCACGTTCGTGATCGCCCCGCCCGAGCCGGGTACGCCGTCCGGCCACACCCCGGTCGAGCAGCTCGACGACGTGCTGATGCTGCGCTACGTCCTGGAAACCGGCGCGGCCGAGGCCGCCGCCGCCCGCACTCTCGCCCCGGCCGAACGCCGCCATCTCGGCTCCTGCCTGGCCGACGCGCGCGCCGCGTCCCTGGCCGACTACCGCAGGGCCGACTCGCGCCTGCACCTGGCCATCGCCGAGGTCACCGCGTCCGCGTCACTGACCCACGCGGTCGCCGACGCGCGGATGGGGGTCAACGACCTGCTGGACCAGATCCCGCTGCTACCGCTGAACCTGGAGCACTCCAACGCGCAGCACGAGCAGATCGTCACCAGCATCCTCGGCGGCGACCCGGACGGCGCCCGCCGCGCCATGGCCGAGCACCTTGACGGCACCGCCGCACTACTACGCGGATTTCTTACGTAACGGGTATTCGCCGCAAAGCCGTTACTGCGGCGCGAGATCGCTCCGAGCGGACTCGCTCGACCGGGACGTCATCGCCGGTTCCTGCAGCTCGGGCGGGACGGCACCGTCAGCACCGTCGGCACCGGCCGGAATCGGCAGCCGCACCTTCAGCGTCTCCTCGGCCGCGACCGGGTCGAGGTCCACGCCGGGTTTGCCGCGTTTCGCGCGCAGCCGCAGCGGGTCCGGCCACAGCATCGAGGCCGTGGTCAGGATCGCGAGCAGGATGACGATCACCATGTGCAGGAGGTTGCCCATGGCCTCCTCGCCATCCGGGTAGTACACGAGCAGGATCAGCACCGCGACCCCGGCGGAGGCGGCCAGCCAGCGGTTGCGCCACGGCGAGGTGCTCAGGATCGCCAGGCCCCAGGTGAGGTACCAGGGCAGCGTCGGCGGGGACAGGATCGCCACCGCGAGCAGCGCGAACCCGGCCCGGCGCACCGCTTCCGAGCCGCCATGCCGCGCCTTCCACCACTGCCGCAGCACGATCACGGCGAGCAGCACGTCGCCGAGGTCGCGGGTCATGGTGGTGAACGGGTCCCGCGAGACCGGGCCGAACAGGTTGACGATCGAGTGCAGCAGCTCGCCGACCCCGGTCGGCAGGTTCACCCAGTTCACGATCAGCTGGGGCGCCTTGAGCGCGCCGATCCAGCCGAGGTCGACCCGGGCCAGCAGGGTGCACCCGGCGAACACCACGATCACGATGCCGATGGTGGCCGCGCAGGCGCGGACGAAGCGGCGCTTGAAGCTGCCCTCCATGCGCGCCGCCCACACCCACATCAGGAACGGCAGCGCGACGCCGGCGGTCGCCTTGACCGCCATGCCCAGCGTCACCAGCGACATGCCCGCGACGTGCTTGCGTTCCAGCACGAGCAGGCAGCCCATCGCGAGCAGGCCGATCATCAGCAGGTCGTTGTGCGGGCCGCCGACCAGGTGGATCACCATCATCGGACTGGCCACGACCAGCCACAACGCCACCGGGAGGCGGCCGCCGAGGTGGCGGCTCAGGCCGGGCAGCGCGGCGACCACCAGCACCAGGCCGATCATCAGCACCAGGCGCATCAGGATCACGCCGAGGATCAGGTGCTCGCCGACGACCATCGCGATGATCTTGGCGGCCAGGATGAACAGCGGGCCGTAGGGCGCCGGGGTGTTCTGCCAGAACGGGTGCACGTTGAGCGAGATCGCGTCGCCGAGCACGTTCGGTCCGACCAGGTACGGGTTGAGCCCGCGCCAGCCCAGTTCGCCCTGACCGAGGTAGGAGAAGACGTCCCTGGTGAACGCGGGCGGCGAGATGATCATCGGCGCGATCCAGGCGATTCCGGCGATCAGCACTCCGCGCGCGCGGACCTTGCGCGCCATGACATCGCGGCCCAGTCGCACCCAGGCCCACACCAGCAGGAAGACACCGACATAGAGGACGGCGGTGGCCAGGTTGCGGCCATGGCCATAGCGGATCCAGGAGAACGGACCGTTGCCCAGGATCGGGTCGCTGATCAGGTCACCGCCCGCACCGAGCGAACCGACCAGGATCAGCACCGAGCCGATGAAGCCCTGGATGAGGGTGCGCCTGGACAGCCCGATACCCAGGTTCGCCGGCGGCGGGGCGTCAGGGACACCGGGCCGCTGTGAAACCCCCTGGGCGGCTACCGGTTCATCCGGCGCCAACTGGGTTACCTGGGTATTGGCCATAGCCCAGTCATGGTCGCATGTCGCCGAGACCGCCCGTTGCGCGGCCGCTGTTTTCGCGCCACCAAACCACGGCCGGGGCAGCGGGGTCGCCGTTTTCCCGGTTTGCCCGTACCCGCCGCTACTCCCCGTATCCACACTTCCGCCTGTTCACCCGTGCGATATCCATCAGTAACGGGATTCGTTTTATCCCTTACCCGAATCAACCCGGGCCACCCAAAGCATTCCCGGACGCGATAAACTCACCTTAACCAACCGCAGTAAATCAGGGCAGGGAAACGAGGATTACCCGTGGCTTCCAGGACCATCGTGGCACTCATTGACGATCTCGACGGCGGCGACGCGGACGAGACCGTCAGCTTCGCGTTGGACGGCGTCGAGTACGACATCGACCTCTCCGCCAACAATGCCGCCGGGCTGCGCAAGGTACTCGCGGAGTTCATCGAACCGGCGCGGCGCACCGCCGGCCGCAAGAATCGCGGCACGCCGGCCATGGTGCACACCAGGGTCGAGGCGGGCGGGGACAAAGCGCAAAACCAGGCGATCCGCAATTGGGCGCGCAGCCAGGGTTACACGGTCTCCGACCGCGGCCGCATTCCGGCCGAGCTGGTCGAGAAGTTCCAAGAAGCGCACAGCGCCTGAGCGCCGCACGTTCACCCGTATCCCGGGGAGAGATCGACCGATTCTTCGCATATCCACGATGCGAATTCGATCTTTCCCCGGGGTTCGAATTCCGGCAACTGACGATCACGCACAGCAACAGGCCCGTGAGGATCGGTGATCCCCACGGGCCCGGTTACGTCCGCTGCGTCAGTCGGCGACCGCGACGCCCATCGACCGGGCCGAGCCCGCGACGACCTTGATGGCCGCCTCGATGGTGTCCGCGTTCAGGTCCGGCATCTTGCGCTCGGCGATGGAGCGCAGCTGGGCCTGGGTGATGGTGCCGCTGGTCTTGTGGCCCGGGTTCTCCGAACCGCTCTTGAGGCCGAGTTCCTTGCGGATCAGGAAGCTGGTCGGCGGCGTCTTGTAGCGCAGCGAGTAGCTGCGGTCTTCGTACACGGTCACCACGACCGGCACGATGTCGCCACGGTGCGCCGAGGTCGCCTCGTCGTACTCGACCTTGACGTTACGGGTGTTCGCGCCGGTCGGACCAAGCATCTTGCCCAGGTCGACCATGGCGGCGTTGCCCGCCTCGAGTTCGAGAGTCGCCTCGAACGTCTTCTTCAGCTTCGGAGGCATCTAGATCCCTCTGTATCCCATCGTCAAGGCGCGGTTGCGCCGTTGTCCCACTCGCCGCGATCTGCCGGTGCCCTGCACGGGAATCAACACCTTGGCACAGGCTTACCGACGGAAGCAGGCCTTGGCCGAACAGGGAAACCCCATCGGCGCAAGAAGCCTCCGACAAGTGTAGCCGAGCGTCGTGATCGCTCCGAACCGGCACCGGCGACCCCGATCCGCATGGCATGCTTGCCGAGATCAGATCACCGGTCCAATCGTAATATAGCCGTTACCGAACGTGATCCGGTCTGGTCAACGTGCCGGGCGCTGGGGGTGCCATCGGAGATCACGTTCGGCAAGGCAACCTGGGCGGCACAAACCGCGTCTTGAGGCTTGGTCCTGCGCTGCGACGCTATGACGAGGGAGGAGCAGGAGTGGACGACTGGCCGCGCGACCCCGAGGACCGGGGTCGGTCCCGGGACGGCGCCCAACCACCCCGCTCCGGCAACCTCCCCGAACCGCCCCGCTCCGGCGACCTCGGCGACCGCCTCAACCCCGGCTGGCCTGGCGAAGACGGCCCGCGCCGCCAACCGAACCAGCGCCAACCGAACCAGCGGCAACCCGGCCAGCGCCAACCAGGCGAGCGGCAACCCGGCCAGCGCCAGCCCGGCCGGGGCAACCCGCCCGGCACCGGCGCCCGCTTACCGCGCCCGAACGCCGACTCCGTACGCGGCCGCATCCCCAGCGAGGCCAATCCCAACGCCAGCCGCGTCCCCACCAACGCTGACCCCAACGCCACCCGCCGCACGCCCAACGACCCCAACGCCACCCGCCGCGTCCCCAACAACCCCGACCTCACCAGCCGCGTCCCCAACAATCCCGACCTCACCAGCCGCGTCCGCAGCGACGCTCCTTCCAGCGCCACCCGCCGCAACCCAGCCCGTCCCCCCGCCGACGCGACCCGCCGCGTCTCAGGCCAGCGCCCCGCCCCACGCGCCGACGACGCGGGCCCCACCCGGATGGTCCGCTCCGAGGCCCCCGACGCGCTCGAAGACGAGGCACCGCGGCGCCGCGGCATGTCCCGCGGCGCGAAGATCGCGTTGAACGCGGGCAAGGTCGTGCTCGCGCTCGCCGCGGTCGTCGTGCTGGGCCTGACCGGCGTCAGCTGGGCCGAGCTGCAGAAGGCCGAGAACGGCGTCACCACCGACAACGTCATCGACGGCGGCGACAACGGTGCCAAGCACGCCGACGGCGCGGAAGACATCCTGCTGGTCGGTCTGGACAGCCGCACCGACGTGCAGGGCAACGCGCTGCCCCCGCAGGTGCTCGCCTCGCTAGGCGCCGGTGACAACGGCGGCGAGGTCAACACCGACACCATGATCCTGTTGCACATCCCGGACAACGGCGGTCCGGCGGTCGGCATCTCGATCCCGCGCGACTCCTGGGTGAACATCCCCGGCTACCAGACCAACAAGATCAACGCCGCGTATGCCGACGCCAAGGGCACCTCGACCAAACAGCTCAAGGCACAGGGCGACACCGACCCGGCCGACGTGGAGCGCAAGTCCAGCCAGGCCGGGGCCAAGGAGCTGATCTCGGTCATCCAGAACCTGGCCGGCGTGCACATCGACCACTACGCCGAGGTCAACCTCTACGGCTTCGATCAGCTCTCGCAAGCCATCGGCGGCGTCCCGGTCTGCCTGAACCACGCGGTGCACGACGACAACTCCGGCGCGAACTTCCAGGCCGGCTACTTCACCGTCCAGGGCGTGCAGGCGTTGCAGTTCGTCCGCCAGCGGCACGGCATCCCCGGCGGCTCGACCGACCTGCAACGCGAAGCGCGCCAGCAGGCGTTCCTCGCGTCGATGGCGCACAAGGTGCTCTCCGCGGGCACGCTGACCAGTCCGACCGAGCTGAACAACCTGATCGGCGCCATCCAGAAGTCGATCATCATCGACTCCGGCTGGAACCTGGTCGACTTCGCGGGCCAGATGGCCGGGATGAGTTCGGGCAACATCAAGTTCGAGACCATCCCCACGGTCAACATCGACTACCACCCCGTCAAGGGCAGCAACCTGAGCGCCGTCCAGATCGACCCGGCCCAGGTGGCCGCGTTCGTCAAGGGCCAGCTGGGCGGCACGTCCTCCCCGCCGCCGAGCAACGTCGGCTCGACGTCCAACCCGTCCAGCACGAACGCCCCGGCCGGCACCGGCAACTCCGCGACAACGGTCGACGTGCAGAACGGCTCCGGCGTGCACAACCTCGCCGCGGGCGTGCTGACCAAGCTGACCAAGGCCGGGTTCGGCCAGGGCACCACCGGCAACATCGCCAACCGCACCTCGTCGATCATCTACTTCCACGCCGGTCAGCAGGACGCCGCCAACGCGGTCGCGTCGGCGCTGGGCGGCAAGGTCACCGTCGCGCAGAGCCCGAGCGTGCCGAGCGGCCACGTCTGGGTCTACCTGGGCAGCCACTACACGACCGAGGGCATCACCACCGCGGCGAGCATCTCCGGCGCGAGCAACGAGGGCGTCGTACCGGCCGCGTTCGTCCCCGCGCACCAGGCCGACCCGAGTTCGATCAGCGACAGCGGCAACGCCCCGCCGTGCGTCGACTGAGCGAGCTAACTGACCAGCGGTAACCTCACACCGTGCCGAGGGTGGCACGGTCAGTAACAAATGGGCAGCGAGTCTGACGTTTCCGATCAGTAGCCTGATCAAATGTGGTAAGCAACACTGTCATGACGCAACTGACTCTGATCAGATTCCCCCAAACGAGTGAACTGCGCCACTGAATGCCCACTCATGGCGTAAGGACTCGCCCCCTGAGTACTCACCAGTACAGCGTCCGTACTGGGTGGTGGAGCACAGCCAAAACGGACCGAGGCAGAACAGCAGAAAGCGGACCATCACGGCCCGCGATCCATTTGGCGGAGGCCCACCGTGCACATCGACGCAACGAGCTACCAACGCGTACTCGGCGATGAGCTGAGAAGGGTCCGCAAACAGCGCGGCTGGACACGCAAGGAACTTCAACAGCGCCTCCAGTCCGACATCTCCCTGCAAACCCTTGCCACGTACGAACTCGGTACCCGGCACTGCTCGGTCGTGCGACTCGTCGAGCTGTGCCTTGCCATGGACGTACTGCCCCAGGATTTGCTGGCCCGCGTACATGATCGACTCTTCCCCGGTGATCGCCCCGGCCAGATCCGGGTCGACCTGACCAGGGTGGCGCGCGATCAGCAACCGGAACTCCAGCCGTTGCAACGGTGGGCCCGGGATCGGCTCAGCCAGGCCGAAATCGGCGCCAGTCCCGAGGTGCACCTCGACCTCGCCGCACTGGAACAGATGGCGGAGCTGTGCGGTCTGCAGACCGTCGACTTGATCGGCAAGCTCAGGATGATGAACGCCGCAGGCAACGCGGTCACCTAGATTTGTCCAAGAAACGCACATTCGGCACCGACTTAATTCAGGTCAGAAATACCCACGCGGAACCGCCGCCGACGACGCGATTAGCGTCGCCGGCGGCATTCGAACACGAAAACGAACAAAAATCCCCCGCCAAGGTGAGCCCGAGGCGGTAAGCCGCTATGCCGGAACCTGCTCCGAAGCCCGCACGGTCAACTCGAAGTCGGCCGGATCGACCCGTCGCGTGTCCAGCCAGTACCGCCAGGTGAATCCGGGCCAGATCGTCCGGTTCACCCCTTTCGCGTCCAGATACCAGCTCTTGCAGCCGCCCTGTGTCCATACCCCGCGCACCAGTTTGCGCTGAATGTCCTCGTTGAACCGCGCCTGCACGTCCCCGCGCACCTCGATCGCGCCAGCCCGATGCCGGTCGACCAGCCCGATCGCCTCCGCGACATACCGGATCTGCGACTCGATCATGAACACCACCGAGTTGTGCCCAAGCCCGGTGTTCGGCCCGAGGAGGAAGAACAGGTTCGGGAAGCCCGCCACCGAGATCCCGTAGTGCGTCCGCATCCCCTCACTGGCCCACGTCTTGGCCAGGTCGCGCCCGTCCCGCCCGATCACCGCGAGGTTGTCGAACGCATCGGTCACATGGAACCCGGTCCCGAAGATGATCGCGTCGACCTCGCGCTCGGTCCCATCAGCGGCAACAACGGAATGCGACCGGACCTCAGCGACCCCATCAGTGATGACGTCGACATTCTCCCTGGTCAAAGCCGGGTAGTAGTCGTTGGAGACCAGAACCCGCTTGCACCCCATCCGATAGTCCGGCGTGACCTTGCGCCGCAGCTCCCGATCCGGGATCTGCTTGGCCATCGCCCGCTTGGCCAGCCCCTCCGCGGCCTGCAACAGCCTCGGGTGCCCGTTGAACCCGATCGCCCGCACTTCGAGCAGCCAGTACAACAGGTCCCGATAGGCTCGCTGGGCAGGCGGCGCCACCTTGAACAAAGCCCGCGCCCACCCCGGCATCGCATGATCCGGCTTCGGCATGATCCACGGCGCCGTCCTCTGATAGAGATCGAGTTGCGCGACATCCTTGGCGATCTGGGGCACGAACTGAATGGCCGACGCCCCCGTCCCGATCACCGCGACCCGCTTCCCCCGCAGGTCGTAGTCGTGGTTCCACTGGGCGGAATGGAAAACCTCGCCCTCGAACGCCTCCATACCGGGCAGCTTCGGCACGTTGGGCAGGTGCAGTGCGCCCACCCCGGCAACCACGAACTGAGCGACGAACTCGTCCCCCGACGCGGTCTGGACATGCCACACCTGCGCGTCCTCGTCCCACCGGGCCCCGGTCATCTCGACCCCGAACCGAATGTGCCGTTTCAGGTCGTACTTGGCCGAAACCCGCCGCAGATAGTCCCAAATCTCCGGCTGCGACGAGAACGACCGACTCCACCCGGGGTTCTGCTCGAAGGAGAAGGAGTACATGTGCGACTGGATGTCACAGGCGCAGCCCGGATAGGAGTTGTCCCGCCAGGTGCCGCCGACGTCCTTGGCCTTCTCCAGCACGACGAAGTCGTCGATGCCCGCCTTCTTCAGCTGGATCGCCATGCCCAGCCCGGAGAACCCGGTGCCGATCACAACGACCTTGGCCTCGGTCCGCTCGCCCATGACCACTCCGTCCCATGGTGACACTGCCTACTGACAGGTAGGCTACCATCAGTAAGTTACCCCCGGTATACTCAGCTAAACTGGCCCCGTGACCACGAACAGCGAGACCCAGCCGGCCAAACGGCGGCGCATGCCCCGGGCCGACCGCGAGCGCCAGATGATGGGCGTCGCGGAAGAGGTCTTCGTCGAGCGCGGCTACGTGGCCACCTCCATGGACGAGATCGCCGAGCGCGTCGGCGTGTCCAAACCGATGCTCTACGAGTACTTCGGCTCCAAAGAAGGCCTCCTGGTCGCGTGCATCCGTCAAGCGCGCGGCGAACTGTTCACCATCACCTCCAGCGCGGCCCTCGCCGCCGACGGCCCGGAAGCCATGCTCCGCAGCGGCCTCACCGCCTACTTCCGTTTCATCAGGGAACACGGCCGCTCCTGGGCCCTGCTCCGCAACGAAGCCGCCGTCGTCGGCCAGTCGGCCATCGCCGAGATCGATGCCGGCCGAGCGCAGCAAAGCGAACTGATCATCGCCGCGATGACCATGTACGCGCCCAAACCGCCGGCACTCGACCTGCACGCCGCGGCCGAGGTGATCGTCGGCGGCTGCGAACAACTCGCCGCCTGGTGCGAACACCATCCCGAGGTCAGCCCGGAGCAGGCCGCCGATCTCGTCATGCAGCTGACCTGGTTCGGCGTGGCCCGCCTGGTCAGCTGAGATCACCCGGTCAGGTCCAAGGCAGACTGCCCGATCGCGCACGGGCTGCCGGTCACGGCCGCAACACTTAGGGTCAGCCCCAGGGACCCGGATCGGCTCTGGCGCGGGAGACACGGATGACCAACAGCACGGTGGCGAACGACCCCCGCACAACGTCACCCGCGGCAGCACCCGACCCAGCACCGGAGCCCGGAGCCGCTCCCTTCGCCCTCAGCCGGGGCCGCACCAACGCCGTGTTCGCCGCCATCGCGCTGGGCATGCTGCTCGCCGCGCTCGACCAGACCATCGTGTCCACCGCGCTGCCCACCATCGTCAGCGATCTCGGCGGCGCGGGCCACCTGTCCTGGGTGGTCACCGCGTACCTGCTCGCCGAAACGGTGTCGACGGCCCTGGTCGGCAAGTTCGGCGACATGTTCGGCCGCAAGAACATGTTCCTGGCCAGCGTGGTCGTGTTCATCGTCGGCTCGTTCTTCTGCGGCTTCGCCAACAGCTTGATGTGGCTGATCATCTTCCGCGCGGTCCAGGGTCTCGGCGCGGGCGGCCTGCTGGTCACCTCGTCGGCGCTGATCGCCGACGTGATCCCGTTGCGCGAACGCGGCAAGTACCAGGGCGCGCTCGGCTCGGTCTTCGGTGTGGTCACCGTGATCGGCCCGCTGCTCGGCGGCCTCTTCGTCGACCACCTGTCCTGGCGCTGGGCGTTCTACGTGAACATCCCGGTGGCCGTGGTCGTCATCGCGGTAGCGATCCCGACCATCCCGTCGATGCGCAGGGCCGGAAAGGTAGTCGTCGACTACCTCGGCATCCTCCTGGTGGCTCTGGGCGCCAGCGGCCTGACCCTGGTAACCAGCTGGGGCGGCAACACCTACGCCTGGAACTCCCCCACCATCATCTGGACCGCGGCCGGATCAGTAGTAGCCCTGATCCTCTTCGTCCTGGTAGAGCGCAAGGCAAAGGAACCCGTCCTCCCCACCAGACTCTTCAAGAATCCGGTCTTCTCAGTAGGCGGCGCCCTGGCCTTCCTCGTAGGTTTCGCGATGCTCGGCGGCATCACCTACATGCCAACGTTCCTTCAATACGTGGACGGAACCTCGGCAACCACCTCCGGCATCAGAATGCTCCCCCTGGTGGTAGGCCTGCTGCTGACCTCCATCACCAGCGGCAACCTGGTCAGCAAAACCGGCCGGTACAAGATCTTCCCCATCCTGGGATCCATCTTCACCGGCCTGGGCCTGTACCTCCTGTCCCTGATGGACGAACACACGAACATCGTCATCAGCTCCCTGTTCATGTTCGTCCTGGGCATAGGAATAGGCCTGTCCATGCAGGTTCTGGTGATCGCGGTGCAGAACACCGTCGACTACTCCGACCTGGGCGTGGCGACCTCCGGAGTCACGTTCCTCCGCACCCTCGGTTCTTCCTTCGGCGTAGCGGTCTTCGGCAGCTTCTACACCAACCAACTGACGCCCAACCTGGCCAGCGCGCTACGGACCCATCCCCTCCCACCCGGAGTGCCACCGGCCGTCGCGACAAGCCCCGCCGGTCTGCACAAACTGCCACCCGACATAGCCGCTCCAATCGTGCACGCCTACGCCCAATCCCTGCACGTCGTTTTCCTCAGCGCCGTCCCAGTAGCCGCGCTCTCCCTCCTGCTGGCCCTGTTCCTCAAGGAAGTCCCCCTCCGCGGCACCTCAAGGGCAACCGCAACAGACCTCGGCGAAGGCTTCGCCATGCCCACCGTCCCCGACAAGGACGCCAAGCTCGAACAGGCCATCGCCGCCCTGCTGCGCAAAGAAACCATTCCCATGTCCACCGCGGCACTCGCGCACTCAACGGCCAACCTCGACGAAGCGGACGCCTGGTGCGTCATGCAGATCCATCTGCAACGCCGCCAACGCAAACCCACCACGCTGCAAGCCATCGCCGAACGCGTCCGCGTGCCACCGCAGGTGCTCGCCCCCGCGTTCAACCGCGCCGTCAACGGTGGCTATGTCGCCGATGGGCCCAGCGGTGGGTACTCGCTCACCAACACCGGTGAGGCCGAGTTCGGCAAGCTGTCGGCGGGCTGGCAGGAATGGGTGGTCGAGCGACTGGCCGACTGGAACCCGGAAATCGAGGCCGACCTGCCCGCCGCCCTCGCCCGACTGGGCCGTCGGCTGTTCGACGAAGAGCCAACCGGTCGGCACGCACTGCAAACAGGATCACGGTGAGGTGAGGAAGTACGCACGAAAAGCACACTTTGACCGGGTGATACGGCGCACAGGTCCGGTCAACGTAACGATTTTGGTCAGGTGCGTCATGCATGCTGAGGAACGGGGTCGCACAAGCGCGGCACAACAGCGCTGAAGTGGTGGCTGTAGTTGGTTAAAGCAGGGAGGGGACCTGATGCACGCACCGATTACGGTGAACTACGTTCCGGATGGCGAGGACTGGACGGTCACCGTCACCGACGAGGACAAGACGCAGAAGGCCACCGCGTCCGGCCTGATCGCCGCACGTGACCAGGCCGATCAGATCGTCGAGAAGATGGTGCCGGGCGAGACCAGCCGCACCGTCGTCCATCTCCTGGAGGGCGACGCCGTCGCGTTCACCAACACCTACCTCCAGGTAAGACTCGGCCTGACCACCCCAGAAGACCCGCAGCCCGAACTCCCCGCCGAACCCGTCACGGCGCAGACCCCCGACCCCGAAGCAGCACCCTCCCCGGCAGAAGAGTCCACGGCACCCACCCCGCCGGCAGAAGCCGCCCCCTCCGACAATTCACCCGAACTGACCAATGTTCCCGCTCAAGGTGCCAACCAGGCGAGCTAGTAGATTGCGCCAACAGGCGGAGCCGACGCATCAGTTCTAAGATGATCGTCGCTCAGCTGCCCCGCGGCGGCTGCCATCTGGGAACCGAACTCCAGACGGCGAGGAGGGGTTGTGACCGCAGTGCTCGATGGCGACGAACCGCGCGTTTTCACTCGTGGTCGGCCGAGGGACGCCAGCCGAGACGACGCACTGCGCCAGGCGGCGATCGCGGTGATGGCCGAGGTCGGCTACCGCGCGCTGACCATGGACGCGGTGGCGGCGCGAGCCAAGGCCGGCAAGGCGACGATCTACCGTCGCTGGGACTCCAAACTCGACCTGGTCATCGACTCGTGCAACCAGCTCGTCAGCGAGCACATCAGCGAGCCTGACACCGGTTCGCTGCACGGTGACCTGCGCGAATTCCTGATGGCGTTCGCCAAGTTCCTGTCCGGCCCGTCCGGCAAAGCGGCCCAGGCCCTGGTCGGCGAACTCCCCCACGAACCCGAACTGGCCGAGGCGTTCCGCGCGACCTTCCTCATGTCGCAGCGCGACACCCTCAAGCGCATCGTCGAACGCGCGACCGCCCGCGGCGAGGTGTCCGGCGAGGCTCCCAAAGGCATCCTCATCGAGTTGACCGGCGCCGCGCTGACCTACCGCCTGATGATCACCGGCGACCCTCTGGACGCCACCTTCGTCGACAAGTTCCTCAGCACGGTCCTGATGCCGCTACTCCAGCGCGCATGACAACGGCGCCGAACCCGATGTCCGGCGCCGCGACGTCAAGCAGGACCTAGCGGAACAGCCGCCGAACCACCAGCAGCCCGACCAGGACACCCGCTCCGATCAGCGCATACTTGACCTTCGGGTCGTCCAGCTTGCTCCGCACCGACGTCTTCGCGCTCTCCACGAACCGCTGCGGGCTGGCCTTCACGCTCAACTCGTCCAACGTCACCGCGAGCGCGTCCCGCGCCTGCTCGATCTCCCGCTGAATGGTGTCCGGGTCGCGTGCCACGTGTCCTCCTCCTCGGCGGCCGACAGGCGTCGCCGTCCACGATGTACCTGTGCGCTGTCACCATCGTGACCAGGCAGGTGCACGGCCACGAACGTCCTTGAGCCCGGCGGACAGGGCAGGTCACCACGGTAGATCACCAGAGCCCCGCCCGCCGCTCGACCCCGCCACCAGGTCCCACCGCGAGATCGGCACCCCCATCCCACCCGTTAAGCTGACCCAGCCAGACCGACTCGCGCGGCCGGGCAGCGGGGGCCGTAGCCCAAATGGCAGAGGCACTGGATTTAGGTTCCAGCCAGTGAGGGTTCAAGTCCCTTCGGCCCCACCAGTTCGCCCGGCTTGAGCGCAAGGCATATGAACAGGCGGCAAGTGAATTCATCGGCGCTTCAGCTGCCTGCGGACGCCTGAGCGCGGCGAGCCCCCTCGACAAGTGCTGCGGCCGCACGCCCAGCTCTCTTGAACTCAGTCACCGTGACGGGCGTATGACTGTATCCGGACTTCGTCTTCAGATTGAGGAGGGCGTGCAGATGCTTGGCAGCATCCTTATCCACTCTCTTCAGCAATTCGACTGCGTCAGAATGACTCTCCCCTTTGGCGTGCTGACCAAGGTTGATACAACAGATGACATCCGAGGCGGCAATGCCCGCATGCACACACAAGGTCACGTACGCATCAGCGACTTCTTCGTCCTGGTCGGCGAATTCATGGATCACGTTTGCGGCATCCATGAAACTTCTCGCCTTTCGCAGACGTCCCTGACGGATCTCTGCATTGCACGGCTGTGTCCGCACGCCGAGCCTACCTTTTTCTTAGTTGTTTGCTGAGCCAGGAACGGGTTCCGGCCACAGTGAGCCCATGGTCCAGAACCGCACTCAGGACCGGCTCGTCGCGGCCACGGGCCGCCAGGTCAGAGGCAGTGAATTCCAAGGGTCGCGCATCGTTGCCAGTCCAACGAGTCACCTCGGCGGTCAAGTCGCTGACTTGTGTTTCCCACAGCGCATCGTCAGCATCGTCGGGCTGTATCAACAGCAAGTCCAAGTCGCTGTCCGCCGCCATTGAGCCACGAGCGGCGGAGCCGAATACGGCGGCATATACGGGCGGTTGCGTCCAGGATTCGAGACGATCTTCGATCCGCTTCAGAAGCTTCGTCTGAAGGTTGGCAAGCCCGATGACGTACTCGGCAGCGAGATGATCACGATTGAGACGGTAGGTGAAGGCGTTGCCGACCTTGTCGGAATAAACTATTCCCTGCCTGACCAGGCGAGCCAGCACCTTGCGTATGCCCTCCTCCGAGTTCCGCGTCAGAATTCGGTGGAGCTGACCAGTCGTGAAAGTGACGTCGCTCCTCGCCAGCACGGCGAGGACATCGCCATCAAGGGTAGGCGTAATCGTCGCTAGCGGCCGGCCTAGTTCCATGAAGGCACCACCCTCCTGCTCACCCGATGGTCCCACGATAGTACAGGTAGGCCAACTATAGGACAGCTAGCCGTACTATAGTTGGACCTCTACCCTACTGTGACATCTAAGGCGCGCTGGCGAGCGCTGACTACGGCGAAGCAGTGGCTGCGGACTGACCCGACACCGGCATCAACTGTCGTTTGGGCGCGAACGGGGGCGAAATCATCCCCGCGGAGCCACGCAGGCGTCCCGGCGGCAAGGGTTCGACCGCAAGGAAACTCCAAGAAACACAGAGCGGCCGAAATTGCCGGTTTACGCACGCCGTCTGCCGCAATTGAAACCCACGCCGACGAAGACACGAACGAAGTACGGTGCCGCGCAAGGGATCGGGCCAACCGATCACCGGCGGCGACCTGGTCATCACTCAGTCTGCCGGTGTGAGACTGGGGCGGTTGACGATCAGCCACCGGGCGCCGCCAGACGGAACCTGCGGCAACGACCAAGTCGTTCGTCGCTGGTAAACCACGGTCTCAACCTCATAATATTATGTCTTTACCAGATCGTTATTGTTCTACATCGCCTACTCCGTTCAGTCCGCTTGCCAGTTCAGCGCGGGATATTGAATCCTTGCCACCTGTCCGGATTAGGCTGCCACCTAACAGATCCGCCGCATTGCTTCGTCGTCAGGGTACGACTTTTCCCGCCAAGGAGGGCGTTTGAATGGCTCCCGCAGATCTCACCGGCGACGCGGTGACCGCGGAGTTCGTGCAGCAGTGGTTTGACCTGCTAAGTGCGCACGAACCGGTCGAGAAGTTGTTGCCGCTCGTTTCGGAGCAAGACCTGGAAATGATATTTCCGATGGACGTACTAAGAAATCATGAGGACTTCCGCCGCTGGTACAAGACCATCGGCGAGGACAACCGCGATCAGTCCCACACCGTCGAGCGGCTCGAAACGCGGCGGCAGGGCGACACCGTGAACATCGACCTGACAGTGCTGTGGCAGACGACGCAGACATCGGACAACGTCGCGCACCGTTTTCGCGTGCGGCAGCAATGGCGGCTGCGGGAACTGCCCGACGGCCGGCTCGTCATCGTGAGCTACCAGGTCGGAGAACTCGTGCCGGTCTGACCGCCGAGGTCGATGCAGAGCACATGACCCTGTACCGCAAGGAGTTACCGTGAAGGACAACTACGACTTCATCGTGGTCGGCGCCGGATCTTCGGGATCGGTGATGACCAACCGGTTGAGCGAACTCCCCGACGCGACGGTGCTGGTGCTGGAGGCGGGCGCCGCCACGGTGCCGGCCAGCGCCGATGTGCCGTGGCGGTGGGCCGAGCATCACTTCACCGACCTCGACTGGGCCTACTTCACCACCGAGCAGAAAGCCCTTGGCGGCCGGAAGGTGTACTCGGCGGCGGGCAGGGGCATCGGCGGCTCGACCAACCTCTACCACATGATCCACATTCGCGGGCACCAACTGGACTACGACAACTGGGCCTACCACGGCGCCCGGGGCTGGTCCTGGCAAGACGTCCTGCCCTACTTCCAGAAGCTGGAGAACCAGGAGGACGACACCAACCCGACGGCGGGCCACTCCGGGCCGATCAAGGTCATCAACGCCAAGGACCACCAGCCCAACCCGCTGTCCACCACGTTCATCGAGGCCGGTCTGGAACTGGGGCACAAGTTCACCGCCGACTTCAACGCCGAGATGACCGGCGTCGGCTGGCACCATCTGGACATGGTGGACGGCCATCGCGGCGGCGCCCGCCACGGCTATCTCGAACCCGCGCTGAATCGGCCGAACGTGACGTTGTCGGCCAACTCCTTCACCAGCAAGCTCCTGTTCGACGGCGACAGGGTCACCGGCATTGAGTACATTGTGGACGGCGAGGTGCGGCAGGCGTACGCCAACAAAGAGGTCATCCTGTGTGCCGGTGGCCTGCAGACGCCGAAGCTGCTGATGCTCTCCGGCGTCGGCCAGCCCGGCCACCTGCGCGAGTTCGGCATCCAGACCAGGGTCGCACTGTCCGGCGTCGGGGAGAACTTCCAGGACCACGCGCTGGTGGTCGGGCCGGTCTACATCACCGACCAACGGGCCCCCGAGCCACACCTGCAGATGTCCGAGGCATGCATCTTCGCCAACACCGGCGGGCTGCCGGTGCCTGACCTGCAGATCGGCACGATCAACCGGGCCCAGTTCCAGCCCAAGCCAGACGACAAGCTGGTCACCACGATTCCCGGTCTGGTCCGGCCGTTCTCCCGCGGCACGGTCCGCCTGGCCAGCGCCGACCCGAAGGACAACGTGCTGCACGACCCGCAGTACATGTCCCACCCGGAGGACCTGCGCCGCATGGTGCTGGCCTTCGAAATGGGCGATGAGATCTTTCACTCCAAGGCCTTCGCCGAGTGGGGCGTCAAGCCGGTCACGCCAGGCCCCGACGTGCGCAGCAAGGCGGACGTGGCCGAGTTCGTCAAGCAGAACCTCGGTTCGTACTACCACTACACCGGCGCCTGCAAGATGGGCACGGACGAGGCGGCCGTCGTGGACCCCGAGCTGAAGGTGTACGGCGTGGATGGCCTGCGGATCGCGGACGCGTCGGTGATACCGGAGGTGCCCACCGGCAACTGCCAGACCGCGGTGCTGATGATCGCCGAGCGGTGCGCCGAGTTCGTCAAGGCTGACCTGAACGAGGGCGGCGCGGCATGACCAGTCCCCAGGCGTACGACTACATCGTGGTCGGCGCGGGCTCGGCCGGCTGCGTCATCGCCAATCGCCTGGCCACCGGCACCGATGCCACAGTTCTGCTGATCGAGGCAGGCGGCCCGGACACGGAACCGGCCATCCACCAGGAGCAGATGAGCGCCACCATGTCGCTGTGGGGCCCTGGCCCGCTCAACTGGGGCTACGTCACCGAGCCGCAGGCGGCGCTGGCCGGCCGCGAGATCCCGGTCGCCAGGGGCAAGGTGTGGGGCGGCTGCAGCTCGGTGAACGCGATGCTGCACGTCCGGGGCAACCGGATCGACTACGACACGTGGGCCGCGCTGGGCAACGAGGGCTGGTCCTACGACGACGTCATGCCGGTGTTCCGGGACCTGGAGAACTTCTCCGGCGGCGCCTCGCCCTACCGGGGCGTCGCCGGGCCGCTGGACGTGCTGGTACACGCCGATCCGAGCCCGGTGGCGCTGCAACTGTTCGACGCCGGACCGGAGGTCGGTATCTCCGGCGGCGGGCCCGAATTCGACTACAACGCCGAACGCCAGACCGACTCCGTTTTCCTTTATCAGGCAACGAAGACCCCGGCGCATCACCGGGCGAGCACGGCGGTCGCGTACCTGACGCCCGCGCTGAACGAGCCGAACCTGACCGTGCTCAGCCACGCGATGGTCACCCGGCTGCTGATCGAGAACGGGCGCGCGGCCGGCGTCGAGGTCGTCGTCGACGGACAGTCCCGGCAGGTGCGCTGCGACCGCGAGGTCGTGGTCAGCGCGGGCGCCTACGAGTCGCCCAAGCTTCTGATGCTCTCCGGCATCGGACCGGCGGAAACCCTGGCCCACCATGGCATCCCGACGCTGGTCGACCTGCCCGGCGTCGGAGCCAACCTGCAGGACCACATGATCGTCGGCGTCTGCTATCTGTCCAAAAGGGAACAGCCGTGGGAGCCGACGCTGATCGCCGAGACCGGGTTCTTCACTCGGACCAGCGCGGTCGGTCCTCGGGAAGCGCCGGATTTCCAGCTGAAGTTCGGCGGTCTGAAGTTCGTCAGTCCCGAGTACTACCAGGACGGGCCCGGCTTCACGTTCGCGCCGGTGCTCATCCAGCCGCGCAGTGTCGGCTACGTGAGCCTGAAGTCGGCCGACCCGCAGGACAACGCGCTGTTGCAACCGAACTACCTCAGTGACCCGGCCGACGTGAACACGTTCGTCGAGGCGGTCGAGCTGAGCAGGGAACTGGCCCACACCCGGGCGATGGCCGGCTGGGTCGACCGCGAGATCGCGCCGGGGCCGGACGTCACCGACCGGGCCGGGATCGAGGACTACGTGCGGCGCAACGCGGGCACGCTGTGGCACCCCGTCGGCACCTGCGCGATGGGCAACGGACCGGAAGCCGTCGTGGACGCGCGGCTGCGGGTGCACGGCGTCGCGGGCCTGCGGGTCGCGGACGCGTCGGTCATGCCCAAGATCGTGTCCGGCAACACCAACGCCGCGTCAATCATGATCGGCGAGAAAGCGGCCCGGCTGCTGGCACCAGCCGCAGTGGCCGGCGCAGTGGGAGGCGAGGCCCGATGACCCCGGAAGCCCTGTACCTGAAGTTCGCCGACATCGTGAACGCGCGCGAATACGACCGGCTGGAGGAGGTGATGGTGCCCGGTTTCGTCGACCACCACCCCGGCCTGGTCGACGTGACCGACCTGGACACCTACCGGGCCAACCTCACGTCGCTGATCGGCGCGCTGGGCATGGTCGTGACGGCCGAACAGGTCGTTGCGGCCGGCGACAAGGTGTTCACCCGCATCCGGTTGACCGGCAAACACACCGGGACGTTCCTCGGCGTGCCCGCCAGCGGCAACCAGCTCGACTGGTACACGCACGAGCTGTGGCGCATCGAGAACGGCCGGTTCGTCGAACGGTGGGCCGTTGACGACCTGCTGACGCTGGTCGGTCAGCTCGGCGTGGCGATGCCGACCTGGGGCGCACCCGATCCAGCGGCTACTACCGCGTGAAGCTCTCCACCGTGATGTTGCCTGCCTGACGCACGCTCGCCAGGTGCAGTCCGCGCCCGCGCAACGCGGTCGGCTCGGCGTTGCCGTCGACGTCGATCACCCAGACGCGGCGCACCTTGGCGAGGCGGGCATCGATCGCGGATGTGTCGAGTTCCGTACCGCGCAACGTATTCGACGCGCCCGGCGAGTCGGCCACGGTGACGTCGATCAGCGGCGCGAAAGCCTGCGGATAGGCGAATTCGAACTCACGCGGCATATCCGGGTAATGGCAGAACGGGCAGTTGAACAACACCCCGTCGCCGGGCTGGGCCTGCTGCGCGACGATCGTCGCCGCCTCGCGGATGTCGTCGCCGTGGCCGCCGACCTGGCGGATCGCGTTCTGCGTCGGCACCCCGAGAACCGCGATCAACAACAAGCCGATCACCCTCGGCGCCATCGTGACGGTGGCCAGGCCCGCGCCAACCAACAGTGCCAGCGCGGGCAGGCAGAACGCCAGATACCGCTGCACGTAAACAGGTTTGAGTTCGGAACCGAGAATCAACAGAATCGGCGGCAATACCAGCCACGGCACGGCCAGCCAGGCCAATCCGTGTTCGCATTTCCGCTTTCCGATGAACAGTCCGATCAGGACACTGGCAACCCCGACCGACAGCACCGAGCCGACCAGCCACGTGGCGAGATCCCCTGCCGCGTTCGCATCGGGGCGACCCACCCAGCTCAGCTGATCCTGCTGACGGATGGCGAAGACGATGACCGGCAGGGAAGGAACGCAGGCAAACACCGACGCCACCAGCCAGGCGCGGACCTTCGGCCGATCCTGGTAGAGCACGAACACGGCGTGACCGAACAAGACGAGCAAGGCGAACAGGTTGAGCAGACCAAGGGCCGCGACCGAGCCGCCGTAGCCGACCCACCAGCGCCGACCCGGCTCGGCCAGCGCCCGGACCAGGAAGTAGGTGGCCAGCACGGCGACAGCGACCACGAACGCGTACGAGCGCGCCTCATCGCCGTACCGGCTGACCTGCGGCAACACCGCGAACACCAGTCCGGCCAGCAGACCCGCCGTGCGGGAGTGGAGCCGGGCACCGAGTACGCCGACGCCGTACGCTGCCCCCGCCATCGCCAGCACCGACGGGAACCGGACCGCGAACTCACCGCCGCCGAAGACGTGCACGACCGGCCACATGAGCAGGTAGTACGCGCCGTGCACGGCGTCGACCTGGGTCAACATCCGGAACAGGGCCGGAATCGGGCGTGCCTCCGCGTCCAGGGTGGCGGCTTCGTCGCGCCAGAACGACGCCGAGTCGATGCCGATCAGACCCACGATCAGCGTGACGACCGGCGGGATCAACGACAGCGCCCGAACGTGCCGGGCCCGCTCCACGATGCGTTTCGGAGCGCCGGTCAACTGCGTCACGGTGTTCCCCCGCGGTGACCGAGCCGGCGATCTCGCCGGACTCGCCGTGCCGAGTAAGTACCTCCATTTGACACAGTCGTTCGGCGGGCGCATCGGCGCAGACCACAGCCACAAAACCCCAGATCACACCGCGACAGGTGGACTGATCGAGCGTTACGCGGACAGCAATTCAAGGAATATGCCGCCCGCATATCGCCCTATTGTCGCGTTTTTCGCGCCCCTCCTGTCGGCATTGCGCAGATCAATGGCGCAACTGCGCCGTCGGTACACCACTGCCCACACCGGACCAATGACGGCACCGACCGGAAGATCGATCGATCAGGTGTGCATGACCAGCACGGTGCGAATGTTGCCCTTCGGCGAGTGCTGGTAGGCCTCCTCGGCCTGCTCCAGCGGGTAGGTCTCGATGATCGGGCGGACGTTGCGCAGCACCGAGAAGTTCAGCGTGTCCTCGCTGTCCTGCGCGACACCGCTGTACCAGCCGGAGAGGTTGAGCCGGTCGGTCGCGAGCACGTGGCCGGTCACCTGGATCGGCTGCTGGCCTTCGAGCACGATCACCTTGCCGTTGGGGCGCAGGCCGGTGATCAGGTCACCCTGGAGGTCGGCATGGTCGACGGTGCCGAGGATGACCTGCGCGCCGCCCATCTTCTTCACGGCCTCGCCCGCACTCCCCTCGGAGCTGTCCACGTACTCGTCGGCGCCGAGCTTGCGCGCCAGCTCCTCCTTCGCCCGGCCACGGTTGATCGCGACCACGCGAAAGCCCATCCGGTTGGCGTACTGGACGGCGAGGTGGCCGACGCCGCCGACACCCTCGATAGCGACCAGGTCGCCGGGGCCCGCGCCGGAGTGCCGCAGCGCGTTGAACGCGGTGATGCCGCCGCACATCAGCGGCGCGGCCTCGGTGAAGTCGAGCTGTTGCGGAATGCGGGCAACCGCGTCCTCCGGCGCGACCATGTACTCCGCGTACCCGCCGTCGTACGAAGCGCCGACGATGGTGCGGCTCAGACAGTTGGTGAAATCGCCCCGCCGGCAGAACTCGCAGGTGAAGTCGACGCCGCCGGACCAGCCGACCCCGACCTTGTCACCGGCCTTCCACATGGTGACCGCTTCGCCGACCGCGTCGACCTCGCCCGCGATCTCGTGACCGGGCACGCGGGGCAACTGCGTCCCGAACAGGCCGTTACGGGGAATGGCGTCACCGCCGCAGATCCCGCAGGCGTGCACCTTGACCCTGATCTGGTTGGGCTTGGGCTCCGGTACGGGCATGTCGACCATCACGAAGGGGCCACCGGCCACCTGTGCCTGCGCCGCGCGCATTGTCGCTGTCATGTTTTCTCGTTCTCCTTCAGTGCATTCCGCCGTCGCAGACAATGTTCTGACCGGTGATGAGCCCGCCGCCGTCACTCGCGAGGAACGCGGTCACCACGGCAACGTCCTGGGCCGTGCCCAGCCGCCCGATCGGGATGGTGGCGATGAGGCCCTGCTTGTATTCGTCGTTGGCCGGATCCGTGAAGATGCCCGCGCCGTCGATCGGGCCCGGCACCACGGTGTTGACGGTGATGCCCCTCGGGCCGAGTTCCAGCGCGAGCACCTTGGCCAGGTAGCTGGTCGCGACCTTGCTCGTGCCGTACAGGCCGACGCCGACCTGCGGCACGGTGATCGTGTTGGACGCGATGGTGATGATCCTGCCGTTGTCGGAGACCCGGCGGGCGGCCTCCCGCATCACGAAGTACGGGCCCTTCGTGTTCACCCGGAAGAGGAGATCGAAGTCCTCTTCGGTGACGTCGGTGACCGGGATGTTGACCTTCTCCATACCGGCGTTGGCCACCACGATGTCGACCTGTCCGAACTCAGCGAAGGCCGCGTCGAACAGCTGCTGGATACCGTCCACTTGGGACACATCGGCCGCCACGACCACGCCCCGCACGCCGTGCGCCTCGGCGGCCTTCTTGACCTCGTCCGCGGCGGAGGAGTCCCGCGAGTAGTTGATGACGACGTCTGCGCCCTGCTCTGCCAGTCGCAGCACGATCGCCCGGCCGAGACCTTTGGAAGATCCGGTGACGAGCGCGACTTTGCCCTGAAGTTCCATGGCTTGCCTTCTCCGAACTAGGTGGATGTCTCAATCGTCCGGCGCGAATCCGAGGAAGGGAAACAGCAGATCGTTGGGGTTGCTACAAGCAACTGTTGTGGCAGGATCGGTACGTGGACCTGAACCTGCGGTTGATCGAGGCGCTCTCGGCGGTTGCCGAGGAAGGCAGCATGTCGCGCGCTGCCGGCCGCCTGATGATGACTCAGCAGGCAGTGAGTGGGCAAATCCGGCAGCTGGAACGGGTTATCGGCACACCGTTGGTGCGCAGGTTGTCCTCAGGAGTCGAACTCACCCCCGCTGGCCAGGTCGTCCTCAAGCAAGGCCGGAGCCTGCTCACGGCGACGACCGCGATGGTCAGCGAGGCACGATTGGTTGGCGCGGGCCGCTCCGGTCGGTTGCGGATCGCTTTCAAAGCGCAAAGTACGGCGCATTTCATGCCCGAAATTGAGGCGGCGCTGCGGAAGGTCGATCCGGATCTCGAAGTGGAACCCCTCGCCGCGCACACATTGCTGGACGAAATCGCGGCTCTGGTCGACGGTGCGGCGGATGCGGCTTTTCTCTGGTTGCCGATCGGCGACGACCCGCGTTTCATCACCCATCGGTTGATGGATGAACCACGCTGGGTCGCGCTTCCGCCCGGCCATCGGCTGGCTTCCCGTTCCGCACTGTGCATAGCCGATCTCGCGGAGGAACCGGTGGTCGGCCCGCGCGACGGAATGCCGGAAGCGGTGGTGCGATTCTGGTTCATCGATCCCAGGCCGGACGGCAGGCGCGCGGTGTTCGGGCCGCAGGGCCGCACCCCGGAAGAGTGCCTGCATCTGGTCGCGGCCGGTCGCGGTTGCTGGATCGCCCCCGCGTCGACCGCCGCCTACTTTCCGTATCCAAGACTGGCCTGGATTCCGTTGATCGACGCCGATCCGCTCCAGTTGGCGTTGATCTGGCCAAGGCACAGCGCCAACCCGATGTTGCGGGTACTGCTGGAGGAAAGCAGGCGGGTCACCCGGGTGACACCCGTCTGAGTGACCGCTGAGCGCGCTGCGACCGAACCAACGGCCAGGAACTGACCGGTTCCTGTTGCACGCCGTGGTACACGCGACCGTTTCGAGTGGATGTTCCGCAGGCAGACCTTGACGAACTCACCCACCGCCTCGACAAGGCGCGCTGGCCCGATCAGCTACCAGGCGTCGCCTGGAGGTACGGAGCCGACCTCACCGACCTAGTCGACTACTGGCGCACCGGCTACGACCAGCGCACCCACGAAGCGCGACTGGCGACCCCAGCTTCGCCAATCACCGAAGCCACGTTCACCCATCGCCCGGCGGTTTGCTCGACCAGCTCGCCCAGCGGCACACCCGAATGCTCGCCCAGCACCCAGCACCCAGCGCCCCGGCGCCGAGTGCCCAGCGCCGAGTGCCGAGTGCCCAGCGCCGAGTGCCCAGCGTCCCGGCGCAAGCCCGGACGCCCCGCTCCCCACTGCACCTCGGCCCGCTGTGTATCGATACACACGAGTCGCCACCACTCCGGTGTGTATCGATACACACCGGCAGCCGCCCGCCGTCTGTGTATCGATACACAGACGGGATGAGCGAACGCTCGTCAGCTGGGCTCGCCCGCGCTTTCAAGGTTTCGTGCATCCTGTGGAGTGGCGCTTCGACTTCGGGCCGGATGGCAGCGTGGCGGCCATCGCCAGGTTGGCGGGCGCGCGGACCGGAAGGGATTGGCATGAGCGGAACACCGAACGACGGCGACGACATCATTGATGGCTCGGTCGTCGAGGACGGCGACGAGGGCACTGGCGAGAGTGGTTCGGCAGTGGCTGTGCCGGGCTCGTTCACACCCGGCTCGTTCACGCCGGTCGAGCCGGTGACCGACTACACCAACGACGGCGTGCCCACCTTCGACTATGTGCGCGACCAGATCGAGTCGCGGTTCGCGACCTCGCTCGGCTCGAATGAACTAGCCGGGATGACGCCGGAGGCGGCCGCCGTCGAGGACCAGTTCGCCAAGCGGGAGCAGGCGGGCAAGGACAAGCTGGAGGAGATCCGTCGCGCGATGCGCGGGGAGTGAGCTGCTGAGGCGCTGAGCTTGGGCGGGGTCGGCCCACCGGGGATGGCCGTCGTGTCGGGGGCCCGGCGCGGGGTTGGGCTGGCCATGGGTTTGAAGCTGCCATGGGGTGGGCCCACTGCACCGGGAGCCGCCGAGGGTGCCTGCCGCGCCTAAGGCCGCTGAGGCGTTGAAGTGCTGCGGCGGAAGCGACCGTGGGTTGGGCCTGTCGCGGCGGTGGCATACCGCGGGTTGGTGCTGGTGCCGCGGAGCCAGCCGTGGGCTGGGCCTATTGCGGCGGAGGCTGCCGTAGGTTGGGGCTGGTGCGGCGGGTTGGGGCTGGTGCGGCGGAGCCCGTCGCGGGCTGGGGGTGGTGCGGCGGTGGCGGGGTTGGGGTGGGCTGGTGGGGTGAAAGCGGCGTTCGTGGGGTGAAACCGTGGTGAAACCGGCGTAAATCCGGCTGCTTGCACTCTCTGTTCGTCGTGGTCGTGAGGGCCACAACGACGAAGGGGCAGGCATGACTAGCGCTGACGCGAACGCCACGGCGGCGATCGTCGTTCGGGGGTTGCGGAAGTCGTTCGGGGACAAAGTGGTCCTGGACGGGATCGATCTCGACGTGGTCGAGGGGACCGTTTTCTCGCTGCTCGGGCCGAACGGGGCGGGCAAGACGACGGCCGTGCAGATTCTGTCGACCTTGATCCATGCGGACGCGGGCCACGCACGAGTGGCTGGGCACGATCTGGCCGAGGCGCCGGGTGCGGTGCGGGCGGCGATCGGGGTTACCGGGCAGTTCTCGGCGGTGGACGGTTTGCTCACCGGCCGGGAGAACCTGTTGCTGATGGCTGATCTCCATCATCTTGGCAGAGCCGCTGGGCGACGGCGGGCGGACGAGTTGCTGGCCCAGTTCGATCTGGCGGACGCCGCTACGAAACTGGCCTCTACCTATTCGGGTGGGATGCGGCGACGGCTGGATTTGGCGATGACGCTGGTGGGGTCGCCGAAGGTGATTTTCCTCGACGAGCCGACGACCGGGCTCGACCCGCGCAGCCGCCGCGCGATGTGGGAGACGATCCGTGGGCTTGTTGCCGGTGGCGTGACGATCTTCCTGACGACGCAGTATCTCGACGAGGCCGATGAGCTTGCGGACCGGATCGCTGTGCTGGACAAGGGCAATGTGGTCGCGACCGGAACCGCCGCCGAACTCAAGCGCAGCATTCCGGGTGGGCATGTGCGGTTGCGGTTCGCTGATCCGGCCGCGCTGGCTGCGGGCGCGCGCGTGCTGGGCGAGGGGACGCCGGACGAGGAGGGGTTGGTGCTTCAGGTGCCTAGTGACGGCGGGGTTGTCGCGCTGCGTGGCTTGCTGGATCGGCTGGATGGGGTTGAGGTCAGTGAGTTGTCGGTTCATCTGCCTGATCTTGATGATGTGTTTTTTGCGTTGACTACCAGCAATCAACAGCCGCTGAAGGAGATTGTTCGATGAGCACGATTGCTTTGGCCGCGCGGGATTCGGCGACTATGACCCGGCGGCATTTCCGGCACGCGCTGCGTTATCCGGCTACGTTGATCTTGGCGTTGGGTGTGCCGACTTTGCTGCTATTGTTGTTTGTTGGTGTTCTGGGTGGGGCTTTGGCCTCGGGGATCCGTGGTCCGCATGCGGCTGGGTCGTATATCGATTATGTGGTGCCGGGGATTTTGTTGATGGCTGTTGGGTATGGCGCTTCGACCACGGCTCTCGGGATCAATTCGGATATGACTGCTGGGGTTATCGCGCGGTTCCGGACTATGGCTATCGCTCGTTCGTCGATTTTGGTTGGGCCGGTGGTCGGTGCGTTGGTGCGCACTGTGGTGAGTTTGGGGGTGCTGCTGGGGGTTGCTTTCTTGATCGGGTATCGGCCTGATGCGGGTTTGCTGGCGTGGCTGGGTGCTGTTGGGGTGATGTTGTTGCTCGCTTTGGCGCTTAGCTGGCTCGCGGTGGCGGTCGGATTGCTTGCCAAGACCACGCAGGGGATCAACCCGTTCGTGCTGATCATCCAGACGTTGCCGTTCGTGAGCAGCGCGTTCGTTCCGCCCGACTCGATGTCGGACGTGGTGCGGTGGATCGCGCAGTACGAGCCGTTCACGCCGGTCATCGACACGTTGCGCGGTCTGCTGCTCGGCTTGCCGATCGGCGGCAGCGGCCTTGCGGCGATCGGGTGGTGTGTGGGGCTGTCGGTGGCGGGTTTCGTCTGGTCGCTGTTGTTGTTCAGGCGGGATCCGAACCGCTGAGCTGCCGGTGTTCGCCGAGTACGGTCAGGATTTCGGTGCGGAGGGTGGGGTTGTCGAGGTCGGCATAGGACGACACGGCTTCGTCGTATGCCGGCTGGTCCGCGTTGCGGGCGGCCTGTTCGGCGGCGGCGACGGACATGATGGGCTGGAAGCCGCGCAGGAAGTGCAGGCGCTGGGCCAGGGCGATGGTTCGGGCGGCGAGGGCTGGGGCCCGGTCGAGGTTGGTCATGGCGATGGCGAGGAGGGCCGCGCCGCAAGCCGGGAACAGTGCGGGGCGGATGTTCGTGTCGGCTGCCAGCGCGGTGACTCTCTCGGGGAGGGCTGCCGTGAGGTCGGTGACTTTGTCTAGTTGGTGGTGTTGGGCATGGGCTACGACGCAGATCGAGATGAGTTCCAGCGGCCACACGCCCTCCGAGGGGCTGATGGTGTGGGCGGCTTGACGCCAGCTGGTCAGGCCTGCGTCGATGTCACCTCGGGCGATGCTGACGCTGGCGCGGACGGCGGTGTCGACCATGTTCAGGTTGTTGGTTTGATCGTCACCGAGGAGCGACTGGGCCTCGGCTAGCACCTTTTCGGTTTCGTCGAGCGCGCCGCGTTGCAGGTTCGCCAGCACGATCGCCCAGCGGCCTCGGGCGAGGGTGGTCCAGGCGCCGAGTTTCTCGACGGTGGCCAGGGCGATGGTCATGTGGTGGAGCGCGGCATCGCCGGGTTCGGCTTGGAGGCTCAGTTCGCCGACCCGGGAGTGGGCCACGGCGCGCATGGCCAGCGAGCCGTGTTCGTCGAACACGAACACCGCTCGCTGGGCGGCGCTGAGGGCACCGTCGAAGTCGTTTTCGGCTTCGAGTGCGTAGCTGAGCACGGCATTCGCCATGCCGGAGACGAGGGGTTCGTCGCTGTCGGCGAGGGCGGTGATCGCTTCGGGGTTTTCGGTTGTCGCGGCGAGGACGCGCTGGGCCGCTCGGATGACCGTGTCGGGCGGGGCGGTGGGGAAGGCGCGTAGGGCGGCGTAGAGGCGGGGTGGTTGCTGGCCTTGGATCAGGAACGCGCTGATCGCGCAGAGGACGAGGGCGGTCCTGGTCACTTCGACCAGCTCGGGTTCGGGCTGGTAGTTGGCCAGGACGCGGCCGATGTCGGTAGCGAGGCTGGCGATGCGGGCGAAGTTCGACTCGACCATCCACAAGCCGCTGAGTACCGCGGATGTTGTCGCGACAACAGACGCGCCGTCTGCTCGGTCGAGGCCGTAGCGGAGGGCTTGGATGAGGTTGTCTTGTTCGGATCGTGCTTCGGCGATGAAGCCGATCGGGTCCGGGGAGAAGATGGATTCGGCGTGGGTGGTGCCGAAGTGGGTTGCCCAGGTGAGGAATCGGTCCGTCACCTTCGTGGCTTCGCCTGCTTCGGCTCGGGCCGCTGCCGCGAACTCGCGCACGGTCTCCAGCATGCGGAATCGGGCGCCGGTTTCGGTGTCGATGACCTTGAGCAGGGACTGCTGGACCAGTTGTTCGAGGGTCGGCAGTACGTCTTGTCGGGTGTCGGTGAGTTGCTGGGCGGCGGCCGCGTTGAAGCCGTCCGGGAAGATTGACAGTGCGCGCATTGCCGCTTGTGCCGCGGGTTCCAGGAGTTGCCAGCTCCAGTCGATGACCGCGTGCAGGGTGTGGTGCCGTTGTGGAGCGTCGCGGGTTCCGCCGCGCAGCAACGTGAATCGGTCGTCGATGCGGCGGGCGATGTCTACAACGGACATTACGCGGACTCGGGCGGCCGCTAGTTCGACGGCCAGGGGTAGGCCGTCGAGGTGGGCGCACAGGTCGCGGACCGTGTCGGCGGGCAGGTCGACGGTGGGGCGGGCGGCGGTTGCGCGTTGGGTGAAGAGGGCTTCGGCTACCTCGGGGGTCAGTTCGGGCAGCAGGTAGACGGACTCGGAGGAGAGGCCGAGCGGGGCGCGGCTGGTGGTGAGGACGCGCAGGTCGCTGCTCATCGAGATCAGCGCGCGGACCAGGTCGGCGGCGCCGTTGACCACGTGTTCGCAGTTGTCGAGGACGAGGAGGGCGGGGCCTGCGCCGAGGGCCGTCACGATGCCGCTGAGAATGTTGAGCCGTGCAGTGGGTGTTCGTCTGCTGGGTTCGCCGATGCCGAGGACGGAGGCGACCTCGCCGGCCACGTCGTCGTCGGTGGTCGCGCCGGCCAGGCCGACGAAGTGCACGGCGCGCTGGTCGGCCGCGCGGCTGACCACGTGCGCCAGGCGAGTTTTGCCGAGGCCGCCGGGACCGACGATCGACGTGACCCGCGCGGACCGCAGCAGCGCGGTGACCTCGGCGATGTCGTGATCGCGGCCGAGCAGCGGGTTCGGGTCGTACTGGACGCCGTGCCGGACAGTGGGCGCTTCGGCGCGGAGCAGGTTGGCGTGCACGGCGCGGAGGGCCTGGCCGGGGTCGCTGCCGAGGTCGTCGCGCAGGGTTTGCCGGTAGGCGTCGTAGCGAGCGAGGGCGGTGGCGGGGCCCATGATCGCGGCTTCGCAGCGGAGGAGTTCGGCTAGTACCTCTTCATCGCGGGGCGTTCGGGCGATGAGGTCGGTCAGGGGTTCGAGGGCTTGTGCGTAGCGGGCGAGTCGGGACAGCGCCAGGGCTTGGGAGCGTTTGAGGGATCGATATGTCGATAGGCGGGCGGCGCGCAGGGCTTCGAGGGGGTCGTCGGCCGCTGCGCTTCCCCAGCTTTCGGCTCCGGCGCAGAGGGCTAGGCCGGTTTCGGCTTCGGCCAGGGCTTCGGCGTGGGCGCCTGCGCGGGCGTGTTGTTCGCTGGCGGCGGCGTTGCGGAGCACGGCCGTCGCGTCGACCTGATCGCCGGGGAGGGTGAGGCGGTAACCGGTGGGGGTGCTGGCGATGGTGTCGGTGCCGATCCGGGTGCGGGCGCGGGAGACCAGCACCTGGAGGGCCTTGGCGGGGTGTTCGGGGCGGTCCTCGGGCCAGAGCGCGTCGATCAATCGGGTTGTGGAGCAACCGGTGGGCTGGTCGGTGGCGAGCAGGGCGAGCAGGCCGCGCAGGCGGGAGCCGGTCAGCTCGACGTCGCGGTAGCTGACGCGCGACAGCAGGGCCAGCTCGATGCTCACCTGAACGAGCCTAAGCGGTGAAGATCTGATTCGGTGGTGAACCCAGCGGGGTCAGGTAGACGATCACCAGCGCGGCGATGAGCACGGCGATGCCGATCGCGATCAGCACGATGGTTCGCCTGCTCATGCCGGTATGACGGATCCGGCGCGGCGCGCGGTTGTCCGGGTGTTGGACCAACTGGCGGATCAACGAAACAGATCGGAAAAGCGCTGGTCGCAACCCTACCCGGGACGGCGACGGTGGGTTACCTTCTTCGAACCAACTGGTGGGTAGGAGGACTCGTGGCCCCTGAGGATGACCCGCTCGCGGCACCGCGGCCGGCCACGATGCCCGCGCCCGAGCCAGCCTCGACCGAGCCGACCGTGCCGGTGACCAGGGCGTGGACCGCGCGGTTCACCCTGTTGTGGTTCGGGTTCTGGATGGCCTGGCTGGTGCCGATCCAGCTGCTGCTGCCCAACCAGCTGGCCACGCTCGACGGACCCCACAAGGTCGCGGACTTCGGCATCATCAACGGGCTGGCCGGGGTGGTCGCGCTGATCGCGCTGCCGGTGTGCGGCACGTTGTGCGACCGGACGCGGTCGCGGTTCGGGCGGCGCCGGGTGTGGATGGCGGGCGGGCTGGTGGTGTTCGCGGCTGCGGTCGCGGTGACCGGCTTGCAGGCCTCCTGGTACGGCGTTGCGATCTGCTGGCTGATCGCGGCGGTCGGCAACAGCGCGGCCTCGGCCGGGTTGACCGCGGCCGTCGCCGACCAGGTCCCGGACCGGCAGCGCGGCATGGTCTCCGGCGCGATCTTCGGGCCGCAGGCGGTCGGCATCCTGGTCGGGCTGGTCATCACCACCGTGGTGATCACCTCCAGCATCGGCGGGTACATCCTGCTGGCGGTCGCGCTGGTCATCTGCGCGACGCCGTTCGTGCTGCGTTACCGGGACAACGCGGCGGGCGCGGTCCTGCTGCCACTGTCCGTGCGCATGCTGACCCGCGGTATGTGGGTCAATCCGAAACAGAACCCGGATTTCGCCTGGGCTTTCGGCGGCAGGCTGATGGTCAATGTCGGCAACGCGCTGGGCACGACCTACCTGTTGTATTTCCTCACCGACGACCTGAAAATGGCCGATCCAGATACCGCGCTGTTGATCGTGACCGCGATCTACCTGATTTTCACGGTGACCGCGACCTATCTCGGCGGAATCGCGTCGGACCGGACCGGGCGGCGCCGGATTTTCGTTGCCACGGCCTCGATTTTGCAGGCGATAGCCGGGTTCCTGCTGGCTTTCGCGCCGAGTTTCCCGATGACCTGGGTGGGTGCCGCGCTATTGGGCGCGGGTTATGGCGCTTTCCTTTCCGTGGACCAGGCGTTGATCGTGAGCGTGCTGCCGGATGCGGAGTCGCGGGCCAAGGACCTCGGCATCATGAACGTCGGCACCAATGTGCCGCAGTCCCTGGCTCCGCTGGCCGCCGCGTTGATCATCAGCACGCTCGGCGGCTACCCGGTCTTGTTCGGCACCGCGGGCGTGACCACGCTGATCGGCGCGCTGATGGTCTACCGGATTCGGTCGGTCCGCTAGTTCAGCCACACCGCGACACCGTGATGGCCGGAGCAGGTGCCGGAATGGTGTTTGCTGAAACTGTAGGTGCCGTCGTTGCATTGTGCGGTCGCGCCGGGAGGGGCGCTGTTGGCGGCTACCGGATCGTGTACGCATTGCCCGTCGGAGTTGCGGTAGGAATTGCTGCCGCAGGCCGGGTGGGTGTCGACCGGGGGTGGCGCGGCTTGCGTCGCGGGATTCTGCGGTACCTCGGTGACCGGCGGAGGCGGCGCTATTGTCGTTGCCGGGTCGGTTGTTGCCGGATCGGTGGTGGTGAATGGGTCGGGGCTGATCGTGACCGTGTTGATATTGCCGACCGGTTGGCTGGGTGGCGTGTTCGGATCGCAGGCGTTGGCTATTCCGCCGATGAGCAGAATCGCGCCGATCGCCGAACTCCAGACAATCGTTCGCTGCTTCTTGTTGCGAGCAGACAATTCGTTCTCCGTCCCGCAGTGGACAGACTCACCTGCTGATCGCCGCGACGCATGATCACGTTACGTCATAGGATGGGCGCCAGTACCAGCCGCAGGAGGTAGGAATGCCGACCAGGTCCCAGCCGAAAACCCTGCCTGCCAAGCTCTACCTGCTCTCCGCCGACCCGGACAGCGAACGGTTGAGCAGCAGTCGAGAACTGGGCGTGCTGCTGCGCGGCGCCGCCCTCGCCGACCTGAGCATGCGCAAGTTCCTGCGCGAGGAGGGCGGCAAGGTCGTCGCGTCGGGCACCAAGCGCACCGGCGATCCGGTGCTGGACGAGCTGATGCGGGAGATCAGCGAGGCGCCGCCGAGGAACTGGAAGGGCTGGGTGCGGCGGAACAACCGGAGCACGACGCGGGCGATCGAGCAGCAACTGGAATCGGCCGACCTGATCACTGTGCGTGATCTGCGCATGCTGGGGATTTTCCCGGCGCGCAAGATCGCCATCACCGACGTGGAGATCGCCGACGCGCTGCGGGAGAACGTGCGCAAGACGTTGTACGGCAACGAGAGCATCGAACTGGTAGACAAGTTCGACGCGGCCATGGTGCTGCTCGCCGCCGCCGGTTCGCTGCGTGGGTTGATTCCGCGCAAGGACGAACGCAAGTACGCGGAGCGGATGAAGCAGCTCAGCGCCCGCGCCGGTGGCGCGGTGCCGGGCGTGTTGCGGGTGATTCAGCAGGTGAAGCAGGCTCGGTCGGCCGCGTACGCGGGCGGCGGCTGAGCCTCAGGGCTGGGCGATGCCGTGCTGGTAGACGTAGCGGACGGCCTCGGCGCGGTTGCGGGCGCCGATCTTGGCGAACGCGTTGTTGATGTGCGTTTTCACCGTGGTCTGGCCGATGTAGAGCCGGGTGGCGATTTCGGGATTGCTCAGACCGCCTGCCATCAGCGCGAGCACTTCGACTTCGCGCGCGGTCAACCCGTCCGGGTTTGTCCGGGGGACCGGTGCGGCGCTCGCGGTCATGGCGGCGACCAGCTTCCCGGCGACGGTCGGGTCGAAAGTGGACTGACCGGCGGCGGCCGAGCGCAGCGCGCTGGCGATCTCGACCCGGCCGGCGTCCTTGGTGAGGTAGCCGAGCGCGCCGGCTTGCAGGGCGGTGGCGATGGATTCGTCGTCGGCGTAGGTGGTCAGCACGAGCACGGCGATGCCGGGATGCTCGGCGGTGATCCGCCGGGTCGCTTCGACGCCGTCCAGAACCGGCATGCGCAGGTCCATCAGCACCACGTCGGGGCGGTGTTCGGCGACCAGCCGGAGGGCGGCGGCGCCGTCGCCCGCGTCGGCGACCACCTCGATGTCGTCGATCAGGCTCAGCAGGGCGACCAGCCCTTCCCGGGTGATCTGCTGGTCGTCGACCACGATGACCCGGATCGGTGTGGCCTGCGGTGCGTTCGAACTCAAGACTCTCCTGCCGAGATATCCGATTCCGTGATATCCCATGTCGTAATATCCGAGATTGGAATATCCGAGATCGTTGGATCGTGGGGTTGGGTGTCGGCGATTTCCGCGACGACTTGCCAGCCGTTTCCTGTCGTGTCGGGCCCTGCGGCGAGGGTGCCGCCGACCAGGGCGAGCCGCTCCCGCATGCCGGTGAGGCCATAGCCGCTGACCCCGTCCCTGGGGATGACCGGGCGGGTCGGCGCGGCGTTGGATACGGCCAGACGGATCAGTCTGGCGTGGTACGTCAGGAGCACTGCGACCGGGGCACCCGGCGCGTGTTTCGCGGCATTCGTGAGGGCTTCGCGGGCGGTGCGCAGTAGTGGGACGGTGGCTGATGAGGAGATGGCGCGGGGTTCGCCTCTGACGGTGAACTCGGCGTTGACCTGGTGATCTCGGCGGAAACCGGTGATCAGTTCGGTGATGGCGTCGGGTAGCGGGGGGACGTCGTCGCGGAGCGCGGCGACCGCTCCGCGGGCCTCGGTGAGTCCTTCGGCGGCGAGCCTGCGGGCGCGGCGCACCCGGGCCAGCGCGGCGGCCGGGTCGTTCTTGTCTTCGAGTAGCGCTTCGGCCAGTTCCAGTTGCACGCCGAGCGCGCCGAGGGAGTGGGCGAGCACGTCGTGCATTTCCCGGGCGATCCGGGTGCGTTCGCCGAGCGCGGCGGCGCGGGCCTGTTCGTGCTGGGCTCGCCGGGTCTGTTCGAGGAGTTGCCGGGTGCCTTCGGCGTTGACCCGGTACTGGCGGCGGCCGAGGCCCAGCAGCACCAGGATGAACAGCGCGACCACGTCGGTGGACACGTCGGCCGCGTCGCGGTCGAACAGGATGCTGGTGACGCCGCCGTTGACCACGTCGAACAGGGCGACGCCGATGATCACCACGATCGGCGGGCGGGTGTGGGTGACGAACACGCCGAGCGTGATCGCGCAGAGCAGGACCGGGGTGCCGTCGGTGGCCGCGCCGAACACGACGGTCGGCAGCAGGCTGGCCGCGCCGAGCGCCCACAGCGAGAGGCGGGGCCACCGGGGGTCGCCGACGACGAAGATCAGCCAGCAGGCAAGGGTTGCGGCGTAGACCGGCCAGGCCCAGGCCGGGGTGGCGTGCGGACGGGTGGTGAGCAGCACCGCGACCAGTGCGACCGTGCCGATCGACCGGACCACCCAGCCGGTTTCCGGGTCCTCGGTGGCCAGCCTGCGCACGGCATCGCGCACCCGACGCATCCCGCTCCTCTCGTTTGTCTGATTAGACCATTGTTGGTTACTGACGGGTATGGCATATCGCATGGCCGTGCACGATGATGGGTGAACAGCCCATTGTTGCCGGTGAACAAGGAGGTCACGCCCGTGAGTTCTTCCGAGGTCGATGCCGACGCCGGAGCGGGTGGAGTGCACCTGGAAACCTTCGACTCGCTCAATCCCGCGACCGGTGAGGTGGTCGGGACCTACCCGATCGAGGGCGCGGCCGCGGTGGACGCGGCGGTGGACCGGGCCAGAATCGCCGCGCACTGGTGGGCCGGGCTGGGCTTCGCCGGCCGGGCCGAACGGCTTCAGCGCTGGAAGGGCGTGCTGACCAGGCGGATGGCGCAGCTGGCCGAGGTGTCGCACGCGGAAACCGGTAAGCCGCACTCGGACGCGCAGCTGGAGATTGTCCTGGCCATCGACCACATCGCCTGGGCGGCCAAGCACGCGCGCAAGGTGCTCGGCCCGCATCGCCGCTCCCCCGGTCTGCTGCTGGCCAACTACGTGGCCACGGTCGAGTACGACCCACTGGGCGTTGTCGGCGTGATCGGGCCGTGGAACTACCCGGTGTTCACCCCGATGGGGTCGATCGCCTACGCCCTCGCGGCAGGCAACGCGGTGGTGTTCAAGCCGAGTGAGTACACGCCCGGCGTCGGCAAGTGGCTGGTCGACGCGTTCGCCGACGTGGTCAGCGAGCAGCCGGTGTTGCAGCTGATCACCGGTTACGGCGAGACCGGCGCGGCCCTGTGCCGCTCCGGTGTGGACAAACTGGCGTTCACCGGTTCGGCCCGCACCGGCCGCAAGGTGATGGCGGCGTGCGCGGAGAACCTGACCCCGGTGGTGATCGAGGGCGGCGGCAAGGACTCGCTGCTGGTCGACGAGGACGCCGATCTGGACGCGGCCGCGGACGCGGCGATCTGGGGCGGCATGTCCAACGCCGGCCAGACCTGCGTCGGCGTGGAACGCGTCTACGTGCACCAGAAGGTGCACGAGGAGTTCACCAAGCGACTGGTCGACAAGGCCAAGGAACTGCGCGCGGGCTCGGACGCCGGTGCGAAACTGGGCCCGATCACGATGCCCTCGCAGTTGAAGGTGATTTCCGAGCACATCGCGGACGCGATCGCGCGCGGCGGCAAGGCGCTGGTCGGCGGACCGGACGCGGTGGGCGAGCGGTTCGTGCAGCCGACCGTGCTGGTGGACGTGCCCGAGGATTCGCGGGCGGTCACCGAGGAGACGTTCGGGCCGACGCTGACCGTGGCCAAGGTGCGCGACATGGACGACGCGGTCGAGCGGGCCAACGCGACGAACTACGGCCTGGGCAACACGGTGTTCTCCCGCTCGCGCGGGGTGGAACTGGCGAGGCGGCTGCGGTCCGGGATGGTGTCGATCAACTCGGTGATCAGCTTCGCGGGCATTCCGAGCCTGCCCTTCGGCGGCGTCGGCGAGTCCGGGTTCGGCCGCATTCACGGGCCGGACGGGCTGCGTGAGTTCGCCAGGGCCAAGGCGATCGCCCGGCCGAGGTTCAAGGCGCCGTTGGAGCTGACCACGTTCGCGCGCACAGACAAGGTCGACAAGATGGTCGCCAAGCTGATCACCGTGCTGCACGGCAAACACTGACGCGCGTCCTGGCCGGGTCCACTGTGGACCCGGCCAGGTTTGCGTCACCAGGTGACGGGAAGCTGGTAGGCGCCGTAGACGGCGCCGTCGTCCTTGAACGGGATCTCGTCGAGAGAAGCGGCCAGCCGCAAGGTCGGCACCCGCCGGAACAACGTCTCGAACACGATCTCCAATTCTTGGCGGGCCAGGTTCTGGCCGAGGCACTGGTGCGGGCCGTAGCCGAAGGCCACGTGATGCCGGGCGCCCCGGTCGACGTTCAGCTCGTCGGCACCCGCGAACGTCTCGTCGTCGCGGTTGGCGGCCATGGTCGAGGCGACAACGCCCTCGCCTGCCTTGATGGTCACGCCGCCGATCTCGACGTCCTCGGTGGCCACCCTGGTCACGGTGTCGGCGATGGAGAAGTAGCGCAGCATCTCCTCGACCGCCATCGGGATCTTGGCCGGGTCGGCCTTGATCGCGTCCAACTGCTCCGGGTTCTGCAGGAAACCGATGGTGCCCAGCGAGATCATGTTCGCTGTGGTCTCGTGGCCCGCGATGAGCAGCAGGAACGACATGCCGACCAGTTCCTGGCGGTCGAGGACGCCGGTCTCCTGCTGCTTGGCGATCAGCCTGCTGATCATGTCGTCTTCCGGCTGGGCCTGCTTTTCGTCGACCAGCTTGCCCAGGTACTCACGCATTTCGGTGACCAGCGCCTCGCGTTCGTCGGCCTTGGTCGTACGGCGCAGCATCCGTCCGCTGCGCTCCTGGAAGAAGTCGTGGTCGGCGTAGGGCACGCCGAGCAGTTCGCAGATCACCAGCGACGGGACCGGCAGGGACAGCGCCTGCACCAGGTCGACCGGCCGCTCCTCGCGGGCCAGCATCGCGTCGATGGCGTCGTCGACGATCTGCTGGATGCGCGGCCGCAGCGAGGCGAGCCGCTTCACGGTGAACTCGCCGATGGCCGAGCGCCGGGTGCGCGAGTGCTCCTCGCCGTCCATGCCGATCATGATGAACGGCGGCTGGCGGCGAATGTTGTCGCGACTACGTTCGTCCGCTGCGAAGAACAGCGGGAAGCCGTCCTTCCTGCGGTCCGAGCTGAACCGGGTGTCGTTGAGGATGGCCCGCGCGATCGGGTGCTTGGTCACCCACCACACGGCGTCGCCGGTCATCGTGGTCACCTTGACCAGCGGGCCTTGTGCGCGCAGCTCCGCGTATTCCTCGGGCGCGTCGACCGGGCACCGCCGGACCGGCGGAAACGTGACCCCGGGCTTGGTCGAGACGGTTTCCGTCATGTTGGCCTCCCCAGCGCAACAATTAACTGGAATGTTCTCATCCGCTTACTTAGCTCAATGTACACCCACCGATCCGGGACAGCACAAGGCTCCGGTCAGCGGGCGTCAACCCGCCGAACCGGAGCCTGATCGAGCGCTCTGTCAGTCCTCCACAATGGACAGAGCTTGGGACGGGCAGAGATTCACCGCGTCCCTGGCCCGCTTCGCCGCGTCCCCGTCAGGGGTGTCGGTCAACAGCACCACGATGCCGTCATCCCCCTGATCGAAAACGGCAGGCTCGGTCAGCACACACTGCCCGGATCCGACACACACGTCGGTATCGGCCTTGATCCGCACGACACCCTCCTCACCACGTCACAGGTAGCTCGTAAACACCATAGATGTTGGCATCGGTCTTGAACTTGACGTCGTCGACCGGCACCGCGAGCCGCAGTCCCGGGATGCGCCGGAACAACGTGTCGAACACGATCTGCAGTTCCAGGCGAGCCAGGTTCTGACCGAGGCACTGGTGCGGACCGTAGCCGAAAGCGATGTGGTGCCGTGCGCCGCGCTGGACATCCAGGTGCTCGGGTTCGGCGAACACCTCCGGGTCCCAGTTCGCGGAGAGCCCGGACACGACAACGCCGTCGTCGGCCTTGATGGTCACGCCGCCGATTTCGACATCCTCGGTGGCCACCCGCGAGGTCACCAGCTCGACGATGGTGAAGTAGCGCAGCAGTTCCTCGATCGCCAGCGGGGTCTTGGCCGGGTCGGCCTTGATCGCGGCCAGCTGCTCCGGGTTCTCCAGCAGACCGATGGTGCCCAGCGAGATCATGTTCGCGGTGGTCTCGTGCCCGGCCAGCAGCAGGATGAACGCCATGCTGACCAGGCTGGGGTGGTCGACCCCGCCTTCCTCGCGCTGCCGGGCGATCTGCCTGCTGAACAGGTCGTCGCCGGGCTCGGCCTCCTTGGCCGTGATCAGCTGGTCCAGGTAGCCGCGCAGCTCGTCGAACGCCCTGGTCTTCTCCTCCGAGTCGGAACTGCGCCGGATCAGCGCTGAACTGCGGGACTGGAAGAAGTCGTGGTCGACGTAGGGCACGCCGAGCATCTCGCAGATGACGATCGACGGCACCGCCAGCGAGAGCATCTGCACCAAGTCGACCGGACGTTCGTCAGCGGCGAGCATCTTGTCGATCTGCTCGTCGACGATCTGCTGGATACGCGGCTGCATCGCGGCGATGCGCTTGACCGTGAACTCGCCGATCACCGCGCGTCGCGCGGCCGCGTGCTCGGCGCCGTCCAGCCCGATCATCGACGGCGGCTGGCTCCTGAACCGCTCACGCGTGGCCTGGTCGTCGTTGAAGATCGGGAAGTTGTCCCTGCGCCGATCCGAGCTGAACCGGCGATCGTTCAGGATCGCGCGGGCGTCCTCGTGCCGGGACACCCACCAGACGTTCTGGCCGTTACCCCAGAGCGATACCTGGGAAATGCCCTCGTCGCGCATCCGCCCGTACTGGGCCGGTGCGGCGAACGGGCAGCTGCGCAGGCCGGGGAAACCATCCTCGACGACCCCACCAGCCTTTTCGGTGATCCGCTGCCGTCCGGCGAGCTTGGCGGCGTCCGCGGCGACCCCCGTGGAAACAGTCTCCGTCACTGTCCTCACCCCCAACCAATGTGGAATGTTTCCTTCCGCTTACTTCGTCACCATACCTAACCGGAGGAAATTCGTCCAGATGCGGATCGGGTGATAACGACGCAGTCAGCAAATGCCCAGGACCGGGCCTTTTGGGCCGCTCGCGTCGGTCCGGCGTGCGATACTCCGACGCCGGGGCCGCAACGACGAATACCCGGGAAGGTGAGCGGTGCAGGGCAGTCACGACGTGCAGCAGCCACCGCTGCGCGCGGACGCGAGACGTAACCGCGAACAGATCATCGAGGCCGCGCGCGAGCTGTTCATCCGGTTCGGCACCGACGTGCCCATGGAGGACATCGCCAAGGCCGCAGGCGTCGGCGTCGGCACCCTCTACCGGCGCTTCCCCGACCGCGACGAGCTGATCAAAGCCGTCAGCCTGGACAACTTCGTGCGCCTGCTGGAGATCGCGCGTCGCATCGAGCGCGACGAAACCGACGCCGCCGAAGCGCTGAGCAAGCTGCTGCACTCCTCGCTCGAACTGCGCCTGGGCATGACCCTGACCGCGGTCTCGGCGCGCACGTACGAGTCCATCCAGCGCTCGCTGGAACTCTCCAGCCACCGCGGCGAAGTGCTGGCGATCGCCACCCGGCTGCTGCACCGCGCGCAGCAGGACGGCACGCTGCGCAAGGACATCGAGATCGGCGACGTCGTGCTGGCCCTCGTCCTGGTGTCCAGGCTGATCCCGCCGAGCGACAGCGACCTCGGCGAAATGGTCTTCCAGCGGCTGGTCGCGATGATGATGGACGGCCTGCGCGCGACGGCGAAGACCGAACTGCCCGGCAGGCCGGTGACCTACGACGACATCGAGGCGCTGCGGCTGGCCGGCTTCGGCAAACTCGGACCGCACACGCCGCCCCGCTGAACGCTTCCGGTGCGATCTCCACCCTGATCTCCTCCCCCGGGAGGTCCCGATCCACCCAACTGGATTCCTACTCTGCTGATCGCTGAATCCAGTTGTGGAGGGGCGGAGAAATGCCGGCAATCCTGGCCGAGGGCACCGATCTCAGCACGGTCATGAACCTACTGCTGTTGCGCTTCGGCATCATCGCGATCTGCGTGGCGGTGCTCGCGATCGTCTTGTTCGCGATCGCGCTCACCTTGAAACGCAAAGGAAAACTCGGTTCGACGGTGCAGAAGATCGCGCCGATCGCACGGTCCTATGCGGACTCCCGCAACGCTCGTGTGGGGCGGAACCGGGGCGGGACATGGAAGAACGGCGCGGCCAACGCGGTCGCGCACTATCTCACCCAGCAGGCCGGCCGCGACGATCGGGAGCACCGGCAGTGACCATTCTGCTGGCCGGCGACAACGGCCACGAGATTCTCGGCGAGATCGTGTACGACTACCTGATGAAGGCCGCGATCGTCGGCGGGCTGGCGATCATCGTCGTCATCGCCATGGTCATCATCTGGAAAAAGTTCGGCGCCAAGCCATAACACCGGGCACCCGAATAGGTACGCTCAGTGGTGGACTACGACGGCACGTGCCCGGGGGTGGGACATGGCGACAGCCGGCGAACGAGCCGACCAGCGGCGTCCGGCCCGGTTCCGGGACGCGTTCGTGGTGCGCGAATTCCGCACCGTGTGGACCGCGTATGTGCTGTCGGTCTGCGGCGATCAACTGGCCGCGGTCGCGTTGTCGGTGTTGGTGTTCAGCCGGACCGGTTCACCGGCCTGGGCCGCCCTCACCTACGCGCTGACGTTCCTGCCCGACCTGCTCGGCGGGCCGCTGCTCGCCGGGCTCGCCGATCGGTATCCCCGGCGCACGATCATGATCACGGCCGACGTGTCGCGTGCGGTGCTGGTGGGGTTGATGGCGATTCCGCACCAGTCGCTGGCCGTGCTGGTGGTGCTGTTGTTCGTGGTGCAGCTGCTGTCCTCGCCGTTCACCGCGGCCCGCGGCGCGGTCGTGCCCGCGCTGCTGACCGGCGACCGGTACGTCGCGGGCATGACGATCATGCGGATGACCTACCAGCTCGGTTCGGTCGCCGGGTTCGCGGTCGGCGGCGCGGTGCTCGCCGGGCTCGGCACCAGCCGGGCGTTGCTGGTCGACGCGTTGACGTTCGTCGCCTCGGCGTTGCTGGTGACCTTCGGCGTCGGCCCGCATCGGCCTGCGGGCGCGGCGCCGGATCAGCGGCCGTCCTGGTGGTCGACGCTGAGCGGCGGCTGGCGGCTGGTGATGCACGACCGCAGGCTGCGCTCGTTGATCGGGCTCGCCTGCGTTTCCGGTGCCTACATCGCGCCGGAAGGGCTCGCGGTCGCGTATGCCGCGCAGCTTCACGGGAACTCGGCCGCGGTCGGAATTCTGATGGCGGCCAACCCGGCCGGGATGGTGCTGGGCATGATCGTGTTGCAGCGACTGCGGCCTTCGCTGCGCCTGACGCTGTTCGGGCCGCTCGCGGTCGCGACCTGCGCGGTGCTCATTCCGACCGCGTGGACGCCGGGGTTCGTGCTCGCGGTGTCGCTGTGGTTCGTCAGCGGGGCCGGGTCGGCCTACAACATGATCACCCAGGCGACGTTCATGCAGAACGTGCCGGATCACCGGCGCGGCCAGGCGCTCGGCCTCGCGCAGACCTCGTTACGGGTCGCGCAGGGCGTCGGCATCGTCGGTGCGGGCCTGCTCGCGCAGGTGTTCGCGCCGGGGACCGTCGTGGGCACGCTGGGCGCGGCCGGTGTCGTGTTCGCCGTGCTGGCCGCCAACGCGTGGACGCGGGCGAACCAGAGCTGAGCGTCAGTCGGCCAGGGGCTTTCGGCCGCGGATCAGGTCGGACGCGCGTTCGGCGATCATGATGGTGGGCGCGTTCGTGTTGCCGCGCACCACTTTCGGCATCACCGACGCGTCCACGACGCGCAACCCGTCCACGCCGCGCACCCGCAGTTCCGGGTCGACGACGGCGTTCTCGCCGGTGCCGATCGCGCAGGTGCCGACCGGGTGATACAGCGTCTGGGTCATCTGCTTGATGTGGTCGGTCAGCTCGTCGTCGGTGATGCCGTCCAGATGGGCCGGCAGAATCGGATGGTCGAGGAACTTGGCCAGCGCGGCTTCCCTGGCGATCTCGATCAACGCGCGGCAACCGGCCAGCACGGCCTCGCGATCGGCCGGGTCCGAGTAGTACGCCGGATCGATCTCGGGCCGCCAGGTGGGGTCAGCCGAGCGCAGGCGCAACCGGCCGCGGCTGCGCACGTCGACCACGGTGGCGGCGGCGGTGAAACCGGGACCGGTCGGCTCGCGCAGGCCGTTGTCGTGGAATTCCGTTGGGGCGACGTGGATCTGCATGTCCGGCGCGGACAGATCGTCGCGAGTCTTGAAGAATCCGCCCGACTCGCCGACGTTGGAGGCCAGCGGGCCGCGGTGGGTGAGCTGCCACTGCACCAGCCTGCTCGGGTTGGAGAACTGCGAGAGGTCCGTGGTTCCCTTGGTGCGCCAGACAATCCCGGAGGCCGGGTGGTCGTGCAGGTTCTCGCCGACGCCGGGCAGGTGCACCGCGACGTCGATGCCGACCTCGCGCAATGACGCGGCCGGGCCGATGCCGGAGAGCAACAGCAGTTGCGGGGAGTTGACGGCGCCGCCGGAGAGCAGCACTTCGCTGTCCGCGTGCACGGTTTCGGTGTTGCCGTCGCGGTGATAGGTGACGCCGACCGCGCGGGTGCCGTCGAGTTCGATGCGGGTCACCAGCGCGTTGGTGCGCACAGTCAGGTTGGCCCGGTCCAGGGCCGGGCGCAGGTAGGCGTCCGCGGTCGACCAGCGCCTGCCGTTCTTGCAGGTGACCTGGTACTGGCCGGCGCCCTCCTGGGTTTCGCCGTTGAAGTCGTCGTTGGGCTTGAGGCCCCAGGCGATGGCCGCGTCGACCCAGGCGCGGGACAGTTCGTGGGTGTAGCGGCGATCCTCCACGTGCAACGGCCCGTCGGCGCCGTGCAGCGGGGCGCCGAGCCGGGTGTTGTGCTCGGCGCGGCGGAAGTACGGGAGCACGTCGGACCAGCCCCAGCCGGTCGCGCCGTAGGTGTCGCGCCAGTCGTCGTAGTCGAGCCGGTTGCCCCTGATGTAGATCATCGCGTTCATCGACGAGCAGCCGCCGAGCGCTTTCATCCTGGGCCAGTACGTGGTTTTGCCGTCGAGGTATTTCTGCTCAGTGGTTTCGTAGTTCCAGTCCCAGCGGGTCTTGAACAGTGTGGCGAACGCGATCGGGATGTGGATCTCGTCGGCGTCGTCCTCGCCGCCGGCCTCCAGCAGCAGGACGCGACAGGCCGGGTCTTCGGAAAGCCGGTTGGCCAGCACGCAACCCGCGCTGCCCGCGCCGACGATCACGTAGTCAAAGGATTCCTGCGCTGCCACGGCTTCCTCCTCGTCACCACCCCTGCCCTGATCACCCTGCCCTCCGGGCGCGGACAAAACCAGTGCCACGCCGCAGGTTTCGCACTGGATCGCTCCGGGTACCGGCCATACATGGCCCGCGACGCTTCTCACCCGGCACCGACGAGGCCATCACCCATTGTCATGAGCGGTATAGTTTTACTACCGCGAATGGGTGAGATATGCCGTCGCACGTTAACCCTGAGCAATATCCGTGCGAATAATCTACCGACCGGTCAGCAGCGCCAGCCACCGGGAGGGGAGCCACCATGCCCACCCTGTCACCCAGCAGCGCACCCCGTGTCCGAGCCCGACCGACCCGCATCCGCCCTGCCGACACCCGGCCACCCGCACCGGGCGATCAGTGCCAGATCAAGCGATCCCGCAAACATCTGCGCCACCCCAAGGGCACGCTCGCTGTCGCGATCATCATCATCGGCCTGACCACCGCGGCCTGTGGCCAGCCCTCGGGACCGAGCGTGGACGCCTCCGCGCCGGTCAGCCAGCAGGAATGCGTCAGCGCGGTCTACACGGTCCTGAGCGGCATGATCGCCAAACCGGACGACGATCAGCCCTTCGACGACTTCGTGACCCGCTACTCCCCCACCTCGCCCACCTACACCGCCTACCGGGACAGCTTCGACCCGTTCTACAGCGAAGCCGTCGCGCACGGGGTCAAGGCGGCCGAGGACGCGGTGCGGAGCACGGTGACCAGGGACTGCTCGACCACGAACTGAGCCACCAACTGAAACGGGCAATTGTCAGCGGTTGACCCGGTACCCAATTTCTACATTCGGATTGTTTCGGGTTATCTTCCGGTAGCAGGTTGTCGGTCGCGATCCGGCTGATGGCCTGCTTACGGGTGACATGGCGATCGGAACCGACCCGATGGGACTATGGTCGGAGTCCGACATCCGAACACGCGTGTAGTGGGAAGGCGTGGCGATGGAACAGGCCGCCAACGAAACCATTGGCGACCCGGCGGGCCAGGATCTGGCACAGATCTTCGCCGACTACGCCAAAGCGGCCCGGGGCACCGCTATCAAAAATCGCTCCAAGGGTGACGGTTTTGGCGACGAACTGGCGTCCAAACGCGCGACCGTTTACGAACAGGCCGCCGATCTGGTCCGCCGATTCCCACTGGACGAAGCCGCCAGGCAAATGCTGGAAAACGCCAGGTCCGCGCATATCCGCACGCCACCGCTGATCGACTTCGACCGAGCCGGTGTGCAGTACAGCCAGGCGCGCGCCTGGCAGTTCTGCGCGCGGATGATCGATCCGAGCCTGCCGGAAGTCGCCCCGAAATGGGACTGACCGGGTCCCGCGGCCGGTCCCGCAGTGTCGTTACCGGCCCCCTGAAGGGGGCCCGCCCCCTCCGGCCGTTCGCGCTGATCGCGCGGACCATGGAATGGTTCGACTCGCGCGGCGTGTACGTGCCGGGCGAGGACAGCCGCTCGCTCTCGCCCTGGCGCGACTTCGGCTGGATCATCATCGCCTGGCTGGTCACCGTCGCGGCCTTCATCGTGCTGCTGGCACTGGCGACCTGACCAGGGCAAACGTCAGCGTTCGTACTCCGAACGGGTGTATTGTCTACTGCTGGCGTTGCATCGCATACCTGCACAACGATTCACATAGTGAGTGCGCACGCCCCCCGGCGTACTCGTTCCAACTGGTCGCCATCCGGGGCGTCCAGAGCTGCTCGTGGGCGGTGCGCGGCGCACCGCCCACGCTGCTTTCTCCGGGGCGTGCTTCCCGCGCTAGCGTTGCGCTATGACGGAGAAACGCCTTGCCGCCGGTGATGTCGCACCGGATTTCACCCTGCCCGACAGCGAGGGCAAACCGGTCTCGTTGCACGACTTCCGCGGCCAGTCGGTCGTCGTGTACTTCTACCCCGCCGCCATGACCCCGGGCTGCACCAAGCAGGCCTGCGACTTCCGGGACAACCTGGCGCAGTTCAACGACGCGGGCTTCGCCGTGCTCGGCATCTCCAAGGACCCGGTGGCCAAGCTGGCCAAGTTCAAGGCCGCCGAGGGCCTGACCTTCCCGCTGCTCTCCGACGAGGACAAGACCGTGCTCACCGCGTGGGGCGCGTTCGGCGAGAAGCAGAACTACGGCAAGACGATCATGGGCGTCATCCGCTCGACGATCATCGTCGGTCCGGACGGCAAGGTCGCCAAGGCGCTGTACAACGTCAAGGCGACCGGCCACGTCGAGCGGCTGCGCAAGGAACTGCTCTCTGCCTGAACCGTTAGCTGGCGGCCAGACCGGCCAGGATGTCGGCGGTCTGGTCCGGATGCACCAGGAAACCCGCGTGACTTGACTCGATCGAGTGAATGTCGAACGGGTTGTCCGGGGTGAGCTTGTCGGCGTCCGCGATCAGCCGGTCCTGCATGGCCAGCGGCAGGGAGCGGTCGTCGACCAGCCGGATATAGCTGTGCGGGACCCGGCCCCAGACCTGCGGCCTGATCTTCTCCTCGTCGGAGGGGGCCAGCATGGCCTCGTCCGGTTCGAGAGTGTTGAGGTAGCCGAGCAGCTCGTCGTCGGTGCCGTCGGCCAGCAACGCCGACTTCAACGCGGCCAGCGCGGCCGGGTCGGCAGTCCGGTAGTTCATCCGGATCGCGCCCAGCTCGGCCGGGTTGGCGGCGGCCGCGGCGAACGTCGCCGGGATCTCGCTGGCCGCGTTCTCCGGCCCCTGGACGTACTCCATCGCGGTCTTGTCCGCGCAGCACCAAGCCGAGATGTAGACCAGCCTGCCGAGCAGCTCGGGCACCGCGTTGGCGACCCCGGTGAGGATCACGCCTGCCGCGCTGTGCCCGACCAGGATGACCGGCCCGTGCTCGGCGACGCGGCGGACCACGCCGATGACGTGCTCGACGTTGGCCGCCCGGTTCGCGCCGGTCAGGCCGCTCGGCGTGCCGGCCAGCGCGGCCAGATCCTGCGGCGCCTGGTAGGCGAGCGGGATGCGCGCCGCGTAGCCGCGACCGGGCAGGTCCACGGCCAGACCGCGATAGCCGCGCAGCGCGAGTTCACGCTGCAACGGCGCGAAGCCGAAGGAGTTGCTGAACGCGCCGGGCACGAGAACGAAGGTCGGCGTCATCCAGCGCCCTCGGCGAGCTGCCGCAACGCCGGGAGCAGCAGGCGCAGCGCCTGGCCCCGGTGCGACAGTTCGTCCTTGGTCTCCGGCGGCAGCTCGGCCGAGGTCTGCTGGTAGCCCTCCGGCACGAAGATCGGGTCGTAGCCGAACCCGTTGCGCCCCTTGGGCTCCCGGATCAGCGTGCCGCGCCAGTCGGCCCACACCACGGTCTCGGTGCCATCCGGCAGCACCAGCGCGGCCGCGCACACGAACGCGCCGCCGCGCCGCTCGTCCGGCACGTCGCCGAGCTGGTTGAGCACGAGTTCCAGGTTGGCCAGGTCGTCGCCGTGCCGGCCGGACCACCGCGCGGACAGCACGCCGGGCATGCCGTTGAGCGCGTCGACGGTGAGACCGGAGTCGTCGGCCAGGCTGGGCAGACCGGTCGCCTTGACCGCGTCCTGGGCCTTGGCCAGCGCGTTCTCCTCGAACGTGGCACCGGTTTCCGGGGCCTCCGGGAACTCGGGCACGTCGGCGAGGCCGATCACGTCCAGCCCGGCGATGCCTTCGGCGGCCAGGATGCGCCGCAGTTCGCCCAGCTTCTTGGCGTTGCGCGTGGCCAGCAGGACGGTCTTGCTCACTTGGCCTTCTTCTTCGGTTCGGGCAGCTCACCGGGGTAGGGCTCGGCCAGCGCCTGCGACTGCAATTCGGACAGCCGTGCACAGCCGGCCAGCGCCAGGTCCAGCATGCGGTCCAAAGTGGACCGGGTGAAGGTGGCGCCCTCGGCAGTGCCCTGCACCTCGACCAGGGTGCCGGTGTCGGTGGCGACCACGTTCATGTCGACCTCGGCCCGCGAGTCCTCCTCGTAGGGCAGGTCGAGGCGCACCCGGCCGTCCACGACGCCGACGCTGACCGCGGACACCGCGCAC
>DATFHN010000215.1:0-23636 GCA_035248365.1 Pseudonocardiaceae bacterium
TGGGCCCGCCCGAGGTGTTCTGGTCGTCGAGCACGGAGGCATGGAGGCGTTGGCCGTCGCGGATCTCGACGCTGATGGTGCCGATGCCCTGGCCGTACGCGAAGGGCGGCGCGCCCCCGCCGTTGCCGCTGTTCTTCGAGCCGCAGTCGGGCGGCCCAGGGTGGTCGGACGAGCCGTCGGGCCCACCGGGTCCGCCACCACCGCCGCCACCGCCGCCGCCGCCGATCTGGCTGGCGCCCGTGAGCTGGGCGTCGAGCTGGTTGATCTGCGAGTGGTTGAGGCTGACCAGGGTGCCGGTGCCGATCACCACGCAGACCAGGGCGAGCACGATGAGCTGGCCGGCGAGCAGCTTGGCTCGCAGCGACCAGCGGTGCACCCGCCACCAGCGCGCCTCAGACACTCGGTTTGAGGACATATCCGGCGCCGCGCAGCGTGTGGATCATCGGCGTCCGCCCGACATCGATCTTCTTGCGCAGGTACGACACATAGAGTTCGACGATATTGGCTTGGCCGCCGAAGTCGTAGTTCCACACGCGGTCCAGGATCTGCGCCTTGCTCAAGACCCGCCGCGCGTTGCGCATCAGGAACCGCAGCAGCTCGAACTCGGTCGCGGTCAGCTCGATCAGGTCACCGCCGCGATGCACCTCGCGGCTGTCCTCGTCCAGGCTCAGGTCGCCGACCACCAGCAGCGCGCCGGCCGCCTCGGCCGCGACATGGGTGCGGCGCAGCAGCGCGCGCAGCCGCAACACCACCTCTTCCAGGCTGAACGGCTTGGTCACGTAGTCGTCGCCGCCCGCGGTGAGCCCGGCGATCCGGTCCTCGACGGCGTCCCGCGCGGTCAGGAACAGCACCGGCAGGTTCGGGTTCAGTTCGCGCAGCCTGCGCAGCACCTCGATACCGCTCAGGTCGGGCAGCATGATGTCCAGGACGACGACGTCCGGCCGCAGCTCGCGGGCGATCCGCACCGCGCTGGTGCCGTCGCCCGCGCTGCGCACCTCCCAGCCCTCGTAACGCAGCGCCATCGTGACGAGCTCGGCCAGGGTCGCCTCGTCGTCCACGACGAGCACGCGTACCGGTCCACCGTCGGCGCGGCGCAGGTCCGCCCGTGGTGAGGCGACCGGGGGCTGCTCGCGGGAAGGGCTCACTGCGGTCATGCTCCGATATTGGGTGGCCGGGCTAAGACGAAGCTGTGGCCTTACTGTGGATGCGCTGTGTTGTAACCCGGAGGTTTCTCCGACGTCAGGCAGGGTAACCAGGCTCGGGCTACCCCGCCGGTGGAGCGACCTGACGGCGAGTACAGCTCACGCACAGGTTCGTGCTGGAGGCTGTCGGCAGGAGTGAGCACCAACAGGAGGATCACCACGGTGAGCACGGAGAAGACCACGCACGCCGAGCCGCCCGCCGTTGACGTGCCGCAGACCTGGGGTACGCCGTTGCCGCCCGGCGCGCGGCAGGTCGATGTGCCCACTCAGGTCGACATGCGCCCGCACTGGCCGGCCCGCAAGGTGCTCGGTGCGGTCGCGCTGGCCGTCGTCGTCGTCGGTGGCGGCACCGCGGCCGCGATCGCCGCGACCCAGCCCAGCCCGTCGACCAACACGCATCCGAGCGCGGGGGTCAGCGGCGCCCAGGTGACCGGCGGCAGCGGCAGCCACCACGGCAGCTACCCCGGTGGTTACCCGTTCGCCAACGCGGTGCACGGCGATTTCGTGGTGCGCACCAGCACCGGCGCGTTCGCGACCGAGCGGTTCCAGACCGGCACGGTCACCAAGCTCTCCGCCTCCGCCATCTCGCTGACCAGCCAGGACCACTACGCGGGCAACTACCTGGTCAACGCATCGACCGTGGTCAACCGCGGCGCCATCAGCATCCATGACGTCAAGGTGGGCGACACGGTCACCGTCGTCGCCACGCTCGCCGGCAACACCGCGACCGCGACCACCGTGACCGACACCGCGCAGAAGCAGAACCCGCCCACCCACTCGGGCAACGGCACCGGCACCGGCGGCATGCAGCCCAACGACACCACGTCGGCCAACCCGGGCAACTGACCCGAACCGATCCAGCCCGCATCGTCCGGATGAGACAATCATCCGGACGATTGACGGGAGGGGTCGGATGGCGGTCGAGTTCCGGATTCTCGGACCGGTCGACGTGCGCCTCGACGGCGAACCGATCCCGCTCGGCCCGCGTCAGCAGGCCATTCTGGCCGTGCTGCTGGTCGAGCCGAACCGGCTGGTCTCCCGCGATCAGCTGCTGGAGCGGGTCTGGGGCGAGAAGGTGCCGAGCCGCCCGGCCAACGCGGTGCAGACCCAGCTGACCCTGTTGCGCAGGGCGCTCGCGGCCGTGCCGGACGTGGCGATCACCTGGCAGTCCACCGGTTACCGGCTCGGCGTCGACGAGGCCGCGATCGACCTGCACCGCTTCCGCGCGCTCGCCGAGGCTGCCCGCACCAGCCCGGTAGAGGCGGCCGCGCGGCTGTGGGAGGACGCGCTCGGCCTGTGGCGCGGCGAGCCGTTCGTCGGCATCGAGGCGCCCTGGTTCGGCAAGGTCCGCGCCAACCTGCTGGCCGAGCAGCAGGCCGCGCTGCTCGACCGCACCGATGTGTTGCTCAGCCTTGGCAGGCAGGACGCGGCGCTGCCCGCGCTGACCGTGCAGGCCCAGCACCATCCGCTGGACGAACGCCTGGCCGCCCAGTTGATGCTCGCCCTGCACCAGGCGGGCCGGACCGCCGACGCGTTGCGCCACTACGAACAGGTGCGCGCCCGGCTGGTCGAGGATCTCGGCGCCGATCCGAGCGCGCCGCTGCGCGAACTGCACCAGCGGCTGCTCGGCACCAGCGCACCTGCTCCGGCCACCGCCGCCGGACCGACCGTGCCGCGCCAGTTGCCCGCCGCTCCTGCCTCGTTCACCGGGCGGGAGCGCGAACTCGCCGCGCTGACCCGGATCCTGGACGACACCAGCGACGCGGGCGGGCCGGTGGTCATCTCGGCGACCTCCGGCACCGGCGGCATCGGCAAGACCTGGCTCACCCTCTACTGGGCCCACCAGCAACGTGGCCGGTTCCCGGACGGTCAACTGTTCGTCGACCTGCGCGGGTTCAGCCCGGAAGGCAGGCCGATGGCGCCGGAGATCGCGGTGCGCGGTTTCCTGGACGCGCTGGGCGTACCGGACACGCAGATCCCGACCAGCCTGGACGCGCAGACCGCGCTGTGGCGCAGCCTGCTGGTCGGCAGGCGGATGCTGATCGTGCTGGACAACGCCGCCGACACCAGGCAGGTCCGGCCGCTGCTACCGGGCGGCACGAGCAACACGGTGTTCGTCAACAGCCGTGACCACCTCACCGGCCTGCTCAGCAGTCACGGCGCGCACCGGCTCGATCTGGACATCCTGTCCCCGACCGAGGCGGCCGACCTGCTGCGCACCCGGCTCGGCCCGGCCCGGCTCGGCGCCGAACCGGACGCGGTGCGGGAGTTGCTGGCGCTGTGCGGCGGTTTCCCGCTGGCGCTGAGCATCGTCGCGGGCCAGGCCCTGACCCACCCGGACTTCCCGCTGGCCACGCTGGCCGCCGAGTTGCGGGAGAGCAGCCTGATCGCGTTGGACGACGACGATCCCGCCGCCAGCCTGCCCTCGGTGCTGTCCTGGTCCTATGCCGCGCTGAGCGCCGAGCAGGCGAGGGTGTTCGGGTTGCTCGGGATCGCGCCGGGCCCGGACATCGCGCTGGACGCGGCGACCTGCCTGATCAGCCTGCCCCCGCAGCGGACCCGGACCATCCTGCGGGCGCTGGTCGGCGCATCGTTGTTGCGCGAAGACGTGCCGGGCCGGTACAGCATGCACGACCTGGTCCGCGCCTACGCCCGCGAAACGGCGGGCGCCGAGGCCACCGAGGCGTTGCGCAGGCTGGCCGACTTCTACCTGCTCACCGCCTACGCGGGCGAGATCGCGATCAATCCGGCCCGCCCGAGGATCACGCTGCCCCGGCCCGCCGACGGCGTGGCGCCGCTCGCGCTGGAGGGCATCGACGCGGTGATGACCTGGTTCACCGCCGAATACCAGAACCTGTGCGCGCTGCACCAGGACATCGCCGCGCGTGACTGGTACGCCCAGACCTGGCAGTTGAGCTGGGCGCTCGGCACGTTCCGCACCCGCACCGGCCGCCTGCACGACGAGGTCGCGTTCTGGCGCACCAGCCTGGCCGCGGTGATGCGGCTGGACGACCCGGCGGTGGAGGCGCTGGCCCGGCAACTGCTCGGCAACGCGTGTGCCCGGGTGGAACTGTTCGGCGAAGCCATCGACCTGCTGTCCGAATCGGCCCTGATGGCCGCCGCCATCGGCGACGTGCTGACCGAGGCGTTCAGCGAACGCGGCCTCGGCCGCGCCCTCGGCGTGCAGGAACGCATGACCGAAGCGCTGGCGCACAACAGACACGCGCTGGAGCTGTTCGAGCGGATCGGCAATCCGGCCTGGATCGCCAGCGAGCTGAACAATGTCGGCTGGGTGGCCGCGCATCTGGGCGACTACGAGTACGCGAAGTCGTGCTGCGAGAAGGCTTTGGAGATGACCCGGCGGCACCGGCCGGACGACGTGTCCATCACCGGCCTGGTGCTGGACAGCCTCGGTTACATCGCGGGCAGCATGGGCCGCCACCGCGAGTCGGTCGCCTACTACGAGCAGGCCCGCGCTCAGTTCGCGCTCAACGACGACACCTACTTCGACGCGGAAACCCTGGACCACCTCGGTTATCCCTACCGCGCGCTCGGCGAGTTCGACAAGGCGCGCGAGGCGTGGAAAGCCGCGCTGCGGCTCTACCGCGAGCACGAACGATACACGGACGTGCACCGGATCCAGGATCTGCTCGACAATCTGGATCAGGACTGATTCCCCGAAAACTAGTCAGCGCGTTCGAGCAGGCGGCGGATGCGCTGGGCGGCGTTGCGGTAGTGGATGGCCGCGTCCTCGTTGCCTGCCTGGTAGGCGATGGCGAGCAGGATGAAGGTGTCGTGGGTCTGAGCCAGGTCGCCGAGTTCCTGCCAGGCTTCCAGGGCCGACTTGAGCAGCGGCACCACCACCTCGGCCGGTTCTTCGGCGAGCATCAGGAAACGCGCCTGCCAGGCTTTGGCCAGGGCCGCGTAGCGGTTGGCGTCGTTCGGGAGGATCACGCTCACGTCGAACAGCAGCGTGCAGGCGTTGGCGCCCGCCGCGAGCCGGGGCGCGGTGCGGACGTCGGGTTTGGTGTCGGCGATGCGCTGGAACAGGGTGGTGATCGCGTCGAAGAACGGGCCGACGTGCGCGGCCTTGACCTGCGAGACGAACTCGGGCGCGTGGCTGATGTGCTGGTACTCGGCGATGTCGATGAAGCCCTCGAACAGCAGTCCGGTCAGCATGAACAGCGGATTGCGGGAGAGCGGGGCGTAGCGGCGGGTGGCCTGCCAGCGGGCGAGGGCGTCGCGCAGTTCGTCCAGCGCGCGTTCCAGCGGTAAGCGCAGGTCCGGCCGGATCCCTTCGTCGCCGAGCACCTTGGCCAGGTGGTAGGAGACGCTGTCGTCGAGCCAGTCCCGCACCGGCGAGTCGTCCAGCGACGGCGACGTGGCCGGGTCGGAAAACGCTTGCGCGAGCACGGTGATGACCGCTTCGACCAGTTCCCGGTAGAAACCGACGCGGAAGATCAACCGGGGATCGTCGATCCTGGCCAGCATCTCCTCGGTGAGCGCGGCCAGCCGCTCCTCGCCGGTCATGGTCAGCGGATGGTCCGGATACAGCTCGCCGTGCACGGTGAAGGCGTTGTGCAGGGTGCGCATCTCCAGCGCGGGCGTGGGTTTGAACAGCCGCACCACGCGCGGATCGGTGTCCGGCTCGGCGATCGGCACCACCGCGAACGCAATCGCGGCGTCGTCCTCGGCCGCGATCTGTTTGATGAGCACGGATTGCAGGCCGTCGGGCCAGCCGTCCAGGCTGGTCGTGTCGATGTCGAACGTGGTGCCGACGAAGTTCTCGCGTCGCATTTGCCGGTGATCCTAATGCAGCCGCCCGCCCAGAGTTTTTCATCTGGACGGGCGGCGCCATGAAACCCCAGCGACGCTGCTACGGGGTCGTCTGCACGTTGTCGAGTTGCTCCGCGGCGGGACGGATCGGGTAGAGGTCGCCGCCCGGTTCGATCTGCAACTTGGGCAGTGCCGCCTTGGCTTGCTTGTCTCCGGCATCGGCCGCGGCGTGCATGATGTCGACCGCGGCGAACTGGTGGAAGTCCAGTTCCGGGAACGGCCACACCGACTGGCCCTGCGTCGCCGCCGGGATCAGGTAGTTGACCGCGGCGAACATGTTTCCGCCGTCCGGCGCGGTGTACTTCCAGAGGTTCACACCGACGTGCTGGCCGATGTCGGCGAGCCGGGTCAGCGCGACCAGGTTGAAGTTGAAGTAGTGCCAGCTGCGGGTCCTGGTCAGTTCCAGCGGCTGTTCGCCGTTGGCCTGCAGTTGTACCGCGATCCGCTTGGTCTCGGCCTGCGTCACGATGCTCTTGGCCAGTGAGCGCTGTCCGGTGAACAGCGCGGTCGCCGCGGTGAGCATGTCGTAGAAGCTGCCGTGGTTGTTCTTCGCCGCCGCCTCGTCCGAGCCGTTCTTGCTGGTGCGCAACCAGGTCAGGAACTGGCCTGCCCACGAGGTCATGCCGGCCGAGTCGGCCGACTGCCAGCCGGGCGCGCCGTCGTTGAGCAGATCGACCGCGTCCAGGATCTCGGTGAAGGTGTAGGAGAAGTCGATGATGCCGATCCCGCGTCCATCGACCTGGCACGGAATGCCCTGCGCGAAGTTGAGGTTCGGGTTCATCCTGGTTGCCGCGTTGAGGAACCAGGTGCGCAGGTCGAGTTCGGCGCGCTGCGCGTAGGCCGGGTCACCGGTGTAGTACCAGGCCAGGCTGAGCTGGTAGATCGCGTTGTAGGCCTGGATCCACTCCGGCTTGTCCGGGATGCTCCTGGAGATCGGCGAAACCTGGCCGTCCTTGTTGACGTACGGACAGCCCCAGGGATTGCTCGCGGTCTGCGGCTCGGTGGGCCACCAATACGGCGCGAGGCTCATGTAGTCGTGCTTGTCCCCGCTCGGCGGCACCATGTTCTTGTCCATCACCGTCCACGGGCCTTGGGTGAGTTCGGGCTTGGCCTGGGCGATGAGGTTGTTCAGGGAGGCCCGCAGGGTGGGGTCACCGGCGAGCAGCTTGACCCGGTCGGCGGCCAGCCGCGTCCCGTTGAGGACCACGGTGCTGGGCGGGCACAGCAGGTTGAAGCCCGGAATCGAGCAGCCGAACCCGCCGTCGCGGCCGGCATTCGCGTCGGCCGGGAGGGCGCTCATGCAGACAACGGTCGCGCCGGCGACCACGGCGGCGAGCACACGTCGTAACACTCCAACTCCATTCATATATGTGAACATGAACAGGATGTTGAACAGATGTTACGTAACTGAATAGAAGGGTGGCAACAGTCACCCGATGTTTTTCACCCGCGTTCGCTGGCCAGCACGCGCAATTGGGCGAGCAGGTCACTGCGACTGGTGGCACCGAGCCGCTGCCGCATCCGCGCTACATGGTGTTCGACCGTTTTGGCCGAGATGAACAGCCGATCGCCGATCTGCTTGTAGGTCAACCCGGCCAGCACGAGGTCGGCGACCTCCCACTCGCGTTCGCTGAGCTTGCCAGCGGCGATCACCTCGGCGGCGGCCGCCGTGCTCGTCGCCGTATTCGGGCTTGTCGCGGCGGTTTTCGCGTTCGCCGGTTTGGTCTGGGTCTTGCCCTGCAACAGCCGCGCGCACTCCAGCAGCCGCACCATGGCCTTGCGATCCGACGTGCGGATCGCGGCCTGACCGGCCAGGCGGGCGCCGTCCCAGGACAGGCCGACCTCGTCCAGTTGCCGGGCGGCCGCTTCGACCGAGGACGGGTGGATGTTGCCGGTCACCACCGCGAGCCAGCTGCGCGCGGCCGAATACAGCACCGCGCCGTAGCGGCTGTGCCCGGCGCCGTCGGCCAGCGCGTGCACGTGTTCCTCGGCCGCGGCCGGATCTTCGCCGATGATCGCCGCGTGCAGGCCGCTCCAGTGCACCGCCGTCGTCCACAGTGGAGGCTGACGCAGCTGTTCGGCCAGCAGGGTCGCTTCCTGCACGTGCGGGGCGAGGCGGTCCTGGTCGCGCAGCCGGGCCGCGGCGATGGTGAACTCGCCGAGCGGCAGGAAGGTGTAGAGGTCGATCGGGTGGCGCATGACCGCGTCGCCGGCCTGCGACCAGATCCGGCGCAACGCGGCCAGATCGCTGCTGCGCCGGGCCAGGCCGACCTCGATACCGACCGCGAACAGCCAGTCCCTCGGCTGGTAGGCGGCGGAGGCCTGGTTGGCCATGGCCAGATATTCCTGCGTGGCGGCGAACGCGCCGCGCATCATGGCGATCCATCCTTGCAGCAACCGGTGCCGGGCCAGCATGAGCGCGCCGCCGACGTTCGCGGCGATCGCCCGGTCCAGCACGGACTCGGCGATGCTCAACTCGCCGCAGTGCAACGCGACCAGCGCGGCAAGCGCGGCCGGGCTGTCCGGCAGCAGTACGGATTTGCCCGCCGGTTCCAGTAACGCGGCGGCGCGGACCAACGTGGCCAGCGCGGCCCTCGGCGAACCGGTGACCGATTCGAGAATGCCCTTGGCCATCAGCGAAGCGGCGCTGGTGAGCAGCGTCGGCGGGCCGTCCTGGCCTGCCCTGCCGAACAGGTCGCTGGCCTCGTCGAGCGCGCCGGTGCCGAGCATGCTGATCGCGGCGAACGCCATGGCCGGGCCGGTACCGGACCACTTGTACAGTTCGGCGGCGCTGCTCAACTGTCCCAAGTGGACGAGCGCGGTGGCCGCGATGCGCGCGCCCTCGGACTGATCCGGGGTCGCCGGTCCGGCGATCACCTGGTCGGTCAGGCGCAGCGCGGCAGGCAGGTCACCGGCGAGCGCGGCGGCCGTCGCCCAGCGCACCGCGACCGAGGGCAGCGCGGCCCCCGAGGACACCGCGGCACCGAACAGTTCCGCGGCCACCACCGGTTCGTTGGCCATGGCCTCGTCCGCGCCCGCTTCGTAGGCGGCGGCCATGCCCGCGCCGCCGATTCCGTTGCGCGGCAACGGCCGCACCAGGTCGAGCACGGCGCCGCCCCGGGCCAGTTGCAACTGGGCCAGCCGAGCCCGCACCGCCAGCGCGCCCTCGGCCGGGTTCAGCGTGGCCAGCGCGGCCGCCGCGATCGGCAGCAACGTGCCGTCGGCGGCGAGCAGTCCGCTGGCCTTGGCCGCTTCCACCGTCGCGGCGACGCCGTCCGGGTCGCGGCCGAGCAGTTCGCCGATCAGGTCCGCGTGCGAGCCGACCCCGGCCAGTTCCGCGAACAGGAAGCGCAGCACCTCGGGTTCGAGCCGGTCGAAGTCGTAGCCGAACTGGGCCAGCGCGGCGGCCGGGATCTGGTCGGACAGCTTGCCGGCCGGATCGAGCGCGGTGGCGACGCGTTCGACGAAGCGGGGCACGCCGCCGGTGAGCGCGTGCACGCGTTCGACCAACGTGGGACTCGGCGCGCGGCCGAGCACGGCGGTGAGCGCGGCCGCGGTCTGGCGCTGGTCGAACGGGGTCAGCAGCAGCGGGCCACGGCGCCGGGTCAGGCGCTCGATCAGGCCGGTCAGCTCGGCCGGGCGCGGCCACGGGCGGCAGGCCAGGATCGTCCTGGCCAGCGGGCCGTCGGCCAGTTCGCTCAGCTCGTCGAGCTGGGCGGGCGCGAGCTGGTGGGCGTCGTCGATGAGCAGTACGGCGTCCGCGTCGGCCGGTGCCGCGCTCGCCTCTCTCGGCCCGAGCACGGTCAGCCCGGCCGCCCGGTAGGCGTGCTCCAGTTCGGCGAGCAGCGCGGTCTTACCGTGCCCGCCGGGCGCGATCACCACCAGCTGGGTCGGCGCGGCGGGGTCGTGCGTGATCTCGGCGAGCACGGCTCGCAGTTGCTCGTCGACGATCAGCTCCGCGGTGGTCGCGGTCGGATTGCTCAATTGCCGCCGCCTTGGCTGGATGTGGAAATGGTGGTGGGGTGACCGGTGCTCAGGGACGGTTTGGCCCCCGTGCCGATGCCGAACATGAAGGTCAGTACTACACCGGCAATGGCGACCAGTACGACAATCGCCCCGAGAACGGCCGGGCTGACTCCGGGCACCAGGCTGCTGACCGTTCGCGGTTCGGGCAGTTCGAGCGGGGGGATGTCGACCGAGGGGCGCGGTGGGGGTTCGTCGAACTCGTCCGATTCGCCCCGGCCGGGCGGTAGCTGGATCGGTGCGTCACTGACCTTGGCCGCGACCAGCGACGCCGAGGATTCGGTGGCGACCGGGGCCGGCTGGCCGGTGGCCATCCGGCGCGCGGCCAGCGCGGCGCCTTTCACCGGGGTCAGTTCGGGGGCGTCGTCCAGGACGACGACAGTGTCCTTGCCGGCCAGGGCGCCGGAAACCGATTCGGCGATCAGCGGCACCCGGCAGGAGCCGCCGACCAGCAGCACCGCGTCGATCTGCCCGGGCGCCAGCGCGGCCGCCCGGATCGTGCGCTGCAACAGGTCGACGGTGCAGGTCACGGTGCTGCGGATCAGCTCGTCGAACGAGCCGCGGGTGACCCGCACCTGCGTCTGGATCCCAGGAAGGGAAACCGGCACCGGCACTTCGGACGCGCTGGAGAGCTGCTCCTTGGCCTGCCCGCAGGCTTGGCGCAGCCGGTAGAGCGCCACCCTGGCCTGGGGATCGTCCAGGTCGAGGTCGGGCATGGGTGCCCCGAGCGAGCCGCGGACCTGGCCGAGCAGCAGGTCGGTGAACCGGGCGCCACCGAGTTGGTCGGCGCTCTCGGTCCGGGTGAGCAGCAGGAACGTCCCGGAGGCGACCCGGCGGATCACCGAAGCGCCGAACACCCCCTCGCCCAGCGAGTACACCGCGAGGTTCGAACCGGCCTCGATCGGCACCTCGGTGGCCCGCTGCTCGCCGATCGCGACCGGTTCGGGCAGCAGGGTCACCTGGCCGACGCCCTGCACGCGCAGTTCCTGGTGCAGCAGTCCGCGCCGGTAGCCGCCCCAGCCTGCGGGATGGGTGAGCGCGATGTGCTCCGGCGGCCCGCCCTCCTGCGCGGCCACCCGGTCCACCACCCACCTGACCAGCATCGCGGTCAGTTCCTGGGCGGTGTACTGCTCGCCCGCCACCAGCACCGGGACGTCGTCGCCGACCCGGCGCACGAAGCCGCGCGCGATCCGCTCCGGTTGCCCGGCGGCCCACTGCTCGGCGGCGTCGCCGACCGCGATCGAACCGTCCTCGGCCAGGTGCAGCACCGAGGGCAGCCCACGGGAGCGGCTCAGCCGGACGATCTCGACCGCGTCCGCGGCCTGCTCGTCAAGCCGGCTGATCGCGGCCGTGGTGTGGTTCGTGCCAACGTCGATCCCGAGGACGTATGGCATGCAGGTCTGCGCCTTTCGCACTCAAACGGCTAGCCGTTACTCACCCGACGTGTATTTCACCCCTTGGGGTGAAGCTCACTGTGGCCCACTCGTTCCTACCCGTAGCAGGCGGGTATCGAAACACCTACGCCACTAGCCGGTAAATCCCCTAACCCCCTAACGAGCTGACCCACTTCACCCAATCAGGGGATGGGGAAGGACTGGGAGTGATCCCCGATGGCCCGATGATCACCGCGCCGTAGCGTCACCGACCACACCCGGACAGCCACTCGGCCGGCCGGCCCTTAGGTCCCCAACTTGACGAGGAAAAGTCACTGACCATGGAATCCGTCTCCACGCTGCACGACTTCGTGCTGAACCTCCTGCAGGACCCGACCGCCCTGACCGCGTTCGCCGAGGACCCGCAGGCGCTGCTGGCCCAGGCCGGTCTCGGTGACATCACGCCGAGCGAAGTGAGCGACGCGATGCCGCTGGTCCTCGACTACGCCCCGGACCACCTGGTGTCCGCCATCGAGGCCGCGCAGTCCGCCCTGCCGGTCGACCTGACCGGTAACCCGGCCGACGCCGTCGCGCAGCTGACCCAGCTGGCCTCCACCGTCAGCGACACCCAGAGCTTCCTGCACGTGGACGCCAACGGCGGCGTGCCCACCATCACCGGTGGCATCGCCAACCCCGACCTGGGCATCGGCAGCTCCGGCGTGCTGACCGCCGACGTTCAGAACGGCCTGCACGGCGCGTTCAGCGTGCTGTCCCCCGAGGGTCACCTCAACTGGCAGGGCGACACCTCCGGCCTGGCCGGTGGCCTGACCGACCTGGGCGCCTACAACGGCCTGACCGGCGGCCTCGACGGCGACATCATCAACAAGGTCACCGGCGGTGCCCTGGACGGCAACGCGCTCGGCGGTGCCACCGCGTTCGCCACCAACCTGGTCGCGGACCCGACCGACCTGGTGTCGCACCCGACCGACATCACCAACGCGCTGACCGGCTCCATCGGTGGCGCCGCGCTGCCCACCAACCTGGCCGACCCGACCGCCGCGGTCTCCGACACGCTGCACAGCGTGCTGGCCAACGTGCCGAACGCGGGCGACCTGGGCAACACCGTCGGCCTGGGCGGCCTGACCGACGTGACCTCCGGCCTGACCCACGCCTCCGGCCTGGGCGGCAGCAACCCGCTCAGCGTGGTCACCGACCACCTGGGTGGCGTCAGCGACCTGGTCAACGGCGCGGTCTCCAACGTCACCTCGCAGATCCCGGGTGCCGACGCGCTGCACGGCGTGACCGGTGGCCTGACCGACAGCCTGACCGGCGGCAGTGCCGACGCGCACGGCTCGGTGGCCGGCGACGCCGGTGCCAGCGCCAGCCCGCTCAGCGGCATCAGCGCCAGCACCGTCGGCGACACCGTCCACAGCGTCACCGGTGACGTCACCGGCGCCCTGCACGGCGTCGTGCCGGACCTGGGCGGCGACCACGGCCTGCTCGGCGGCCTCTGAGTCACCAGCTCCATCGGCTGAACCAACCGGCGCTCCAGTCCCCGGCGGCGGTAGCGAAATAAAACAGCAGGGCCCCGTTCGATTTTTCGAACGGGGCCCTGCTGCGTCGGGTGGCGCGGGACTACTCAGCGCAGCCAAATCGATAACTCTCTGCGGCATAAATACCGTTGCGACCAGGGCCCGTACCGCCGCTCGGGTAAACACGGCACACTGATCGGGTGATCGCCCCGCCCTGGCTCAGCTTGTTGGACGAAACGATCGGGGTCTGCCTTGCCCACGAACGCGGCGACCTCGCCGAACGGCTGCGATACCGAAGAGCACGCCTGCTCACGCCCAAGCTGCACGTTCTGGTCGTCGGCGCGGCCAAGCAGGGCAAGTCTCAACTGGTGAACGCGTTGGTCGGCGCGTCGGTCTGCGCGGTCGGCGACGACCTCACCACCATGGCGCCCACCGTCATCCAGCACGCCGAGGAGCCCGGCGCGGTGCTCGTCACCGACACCGGCAGGCCACGGCCCCCTGAGCTGACCGGCGGGCCGATGGCGCTCGGCCAGTCGCTGGCCGACCGGATCCCGGTGCCGGTCGAGGACGTGGCCCGGCAGACCAGCGGCCGGGCCGATCCGGCGCTGCGCGGCTCGGTGGTCACCGCCGAGGTCGGCATTCCCCGCCAGCTGCTGGCGGCAGGCATGGTGCTGATCGACACCCCGCCGACCGAGGTCGCGGTGCGCAGCAGGCCCGGCGCCTCCGTCGCCGACCTCGACCAGGCCGACACCGTCGTGCTGGTCTCCGACGCGACCTGCGAGTTGTCCCAGGGTGAACTGGAACTGCTGGTCAGTGCCACGAAATCGGCGCCGAGCGTGCTGATCGCGCTGACCAAGATCGACCTGTCGCCGCGCTGGCGCACCATCGCCGAGCGCAACCGCAGCAGGCTCTCCGAGATCGGCCTGCAGGCCAGGATGGTGCCGGTGTCGGCGACGCTGCGGCTGCTCGCGGCGCAGACCGGCGACAAGGCGATGAACGAGGAGTCCGGCTTCGCCGAGTTGGTCACCTGCCTGCAACGCGACGTGCTGGCCAAGCCGGACACGCTGGCCCGGCGCGGGGTGGCCATGGTGGCGGGCAGCGCGATCGTCGAGGTGGTCGGACCACTGCGGGCCAGCGTCACCCCGCACGACCCGAACCGTTCGGCTGAGGCGGTGGCCGCGCTGCGCGGCGCGCAGCAGACCATCGAGGACCTGCGCAGGCACAGCACCCGCTGGCAGACCATCCTCTCCGACGAAACCTCCGACCTGGTCACCGACATCGACTTCGACCTGCGCGAGCGCACCCGCAAGATCCTGCGCGAGGCGGACCGGGCGTTCGAGACCTCCGACCCGCAGGTGAGCTGGAACCAGTTCGAGGACTGGCTGATGGAGTCGCTGACCGACACCGCGAACGCGAACTACGGCTGGCTGCTGGACCGGTTCCACTGGATGGCGGAGAAGGTCGCGCAGTCGGTGCCGATGCCGCGCGGCGAGTCCATCCCCGAGGACATCGCCGAACTGCCTGCCGACCGGCTCGGCGTCGAGGAGCCGGAGGCGCCCCGGCTGGAGCCGTTCACGTTGGGGCAGAAGGCGTTCACCGCGCTGCGCAGCTCCTACGGTGGTGTGCTGATGTTCGGTCTGGCCACCAGCCTGGCCGGGTTGCAGCTGATCAACCCGATCTCGCTGGGCGCCGGTGTCGCGTTCGGTGGCAAGGGCATCCGGGACGAGAGCGAGGGCAGGCTCAAGCGGCGCCAGGCGGCCGCGCGGGCGGCGGCCCAGCGCCACATCGACGACTTCTACCTCGCGTTCAGCAAGGACTGCAAGGACATGCTGCGCCAGGCCCAGCGGCGGCTGCGCGACCACTTCCTCGCGGTCACCGAGGCACTGCAGGACGAGGCCGTCGCGATCGCCGAGAAGGCGCGGCAGAGCATCCAGGCCGAGGCCGTGCAGGTGGACGCGCGCAACCGGCAGGTCCAGCGCGATCTGGAGAAGCTGGTCAACCTCTATCAGCGGGTGCAGGCCCTGGTGACGACGGCGGTGGCCGCGCGCGGGGCCGGACTGGAGATCACCGCGTGACCGCAGCGCTCGGCGACCTCGTCTGGGCCATGCTCAACGAGGCACTGGAAAGCTATGCCGACTCGCCGCGCGCGTCGGACTGGCTGCGTTACCACCTGGACCGCTACCAGGAGCCGCTGCGCATCGCGCTGGCCGGGCCACCGGAATCCGGTAAGTCCACTCTGGTCAACGCGATGGTCGGCGAGAAGATCGCGCCGATCGGCTCGTCGGCCGGCGTTGTGGTGTCCACCTGGTTTCAGGACGGACCCGCGCCGATGGTGACCGTCTACTCGGCCCAGCGGCCCGCGCGCGAACTCGCGGTGTCCCGGGGCGACAACGGTTTGCAGGTGGACACCCGCGGCTGGCAGCCGCACCACCTGGACCGGGTCGTCGTCGACTGGCCGACCAGGACGCTGCGCGACGCGACGCTGATCGACACCCCCGCGATCGGCTCGGCGACCGGCGAAGAAGCCGGCACCACCACCCTCGCGCAGATCGCCGGTGAGGCCGACGGCCTGCTCTACCTGACCCGGCAGCCGCGCGGCGCGGAACTACAGGCGCTGCTGGCGGCGCCGGGCAATCCGGTCGCCGAGACCGCGCCGGTCAACACGATCCTGGTGCTGGCCAAGGCCGACGAGTTGGGCGCGGGCCGGATCGACGCGCTGTCCTCCGCGGCGCAGGTCGCCCGCCGCTACCGCTCCGACGCGCGGATCACCTCGGCCTGTCAGAGCGTGGTCCCGGTGGCCGGCATGCTCGGGCTGGCCGGTAAGACGTTGCGGGACAACGAGTTCTCCTGGTTGCAGCGGTTGTCCCAGGTGCCGAGGCAGACCGCCGAAACGTTCCTGATCTCGGCCGACCGGTTCCTGGCCGACTCGCCGCACCAGCCGCTGCCGCCCGCGGCCAGAGTGAGCCTGCTGGAACGGTTCGGTCTGTTCGGGGTGCGGCTGGCCAGCCTGCTGGCCCGGCGCGGCTTCGACACGCCGGCCAAGCTGTCCGCGGAACTGGTGCAGCGCAGCGGTTTGGGCGAGCTGCGCGAGGCGATCAGCATGTTCTTCACCGATCGCCGCGACGTGCTCAAGGCGCGCTCCGCGCTGCTCGCGCTGGACGGCCTGACCCGCACCGAGCCGAGGCCGAGCGCGCGGCGGCTGGTCGGCCAGCTGGAACGGTTGCTGGCCACCGCGCACGACTTCCGGGAGATGCGCCTGCTGGCCGCGTTGCAGGCCAACCGGACCGGCCTGCCGGCCGAGTTGAGCACCGAGGCGAACCGGCTGATCGGCGGGCAGGGCGTGGATCCCTTGGTGCGCCTTGGCATCGACTACGAGGCCACCGACGGCGAGGTGCGGCAGGCGATCGCGGAGACCGTGCACCGCTGGCGGGACATCGCCGAGAACCCGATGCTGGACGCGTCCGCGCGGCAGGCCGCGCAGGTGGTGCTGCGCAGCTGCGAAGGCCTGCTCGGCACCGGCTCAGTGAACGAACCGGTGCCGGGCGGATCAGCTCAGCCCTGGTAGGGCGCGATCATCTTGCTGAACTGGTAGGGCGTCTGCGGGATGTTCGTGCACTGGGACAGCGAGCCGGTGCAGGCGTTGCCGTCCCGGGTGACGTCCCAGAAGCCGAGCTCGCCGAGGTGCTGGGTTTGCGCGAAGTTGATCAGCTGGGTTTCGTCGGACTGGCTGAACACCTCGTCGGACTGGTCGTTCACGCCGAGCATCGGCGTCACGCCGACCATGTTCCACAGCTGTGCCGCGGTCTTGCCCGGGTACCAGCCGGCCAGCTGCTGCTCGGTGCTCTGCGCCGCGTCGATCGCGTAGGTGCCCATCTTCCCGGCCGGGTTGGGCGCTTCGCTGTCGCCGTAGTCCATCGCCATCACGTTCACCGTGCTGACGTCGACGTTGTGGCTGACCGCCGACTGCACGACGTACTGGCCGTTGGCGTCCAAACCGGACGGTAGCACCGGCAGGGTCAGCGTGATGGCCAATGACGTGCCCGCCGCCTTGGCGGCCGACTGCAACGCCGCCATGGCCGCCGAGCGCCGGTCGATCGAGGCGTGGTCGGCGACGGCCGCGCCCTCGATGTCGAAGTCGATCTGGGTGAGGTTGTACTCGTTGATCACCGACTGGTAGGCCGCCGTGAGCGAGGTGACGTCCGTGCACGCCTGGGCCAGCTCGGTGCCTGCCTCGCCGCCGAAGGACGGCTTCACGTCGCCGCCGATGGAGCGCAGCGAGTTGATGTCGGACAGCTCGAACCCGGCGCTCATCGCGTAGGCGTTGAACCAGCTGGCCGTGCAGTTGGTGCTGCCATTGGTGATGAAGCCGAGGCTGAAGGCGCGCAGCCCGGTGTTCTCGGCGATGGTGGTCAGGCTCGGGGTCGGCCAGGCGCCCAGGTCGATGAACGGGGCGGCGATGCCGGGCAGGTGGTTGGGCTGGCCGCCCGCGGTGGTGGTCGCGCTGATGGTGTTGCTCGACCCGGACAGGTTGCCGGCCTCGTCGAAGGCGCGCACCGAGAACGTGTAGGTGGTGGACGGGCTCAGCCCGGACACGGTGCCGACCGGCCCGGCCGACGAGCCGACTTTGGTGCCACTGCCGTTGTAGATGTTGTAGCCGGCGACCTGGATGTTGTCGGTGGACGCGGTCCAGTTCATGGTGACGCTGGTGCTGTTGGTGGACAGCACGGCCAGGCCGGTCGGGGTGCTCGGGGCCACCGGGTCGGCGCTGCCGTCGCACGGGTCGCCGTTGAGGGTGCAGCCGCTGGGCGCCGGCGCCGAGCCGGAGTAGCTGACGTTGAGGCCGAAGCTGGCCGAGCTGCCCGCCGCGACCGGTGCGTTGTAGCTGGCATTGGTGACCGTGTAAGTGTTGCCGCTGCTGGTCAGAGAGCCGTCCCAGACGCTGGTGACCTTGTCACCGGCGGGGAGGGTGAAGCTGACCTTCCAGGTCGAGAGCGGAATGTTCATCGGGTTGTTGATCGTGTACGTGGCGCCGTAACCGGCTCCCCAGTCCGAGCTGACCGCGAAGGTCGCGGTGGGGAGGGTGACGGCGGCGGAGGCCGCAACGGCCGAGCTGGCGAGGCCACAACTGAGCAGGCCCGCCGATAAGCAGGTGAGGATTCGTCTGCGAGTACTCATGGACTAGACCAATACGCGCGCAAGAAGGTCCAGACCAGCGTTGCCAGTTGACACTGCCACACCCGACCTTCGCCACCCGACGAATCACGGCAACCGCCCGCGTCGGCTCGAACACGCGCGGCTGCGCCCTGGATATCAACTTCATTACCGCTCCCGAATGGCCCGCACGGCCGTGCCGAGCACGCGTCATCGAGCGCACAATGAAGATCTCCGCGTTTCGGCAATGGTCGGCGAAGGGTCAGCGCTAGATTGACGCTCGCGGCGATGTTTTCGAGGGGAGGGGTTTGGTGAGCGGTGATGCGTCCCCACTCGGCCGAATCGGCGTTCTCCTGCACGCGACCCGCGGTGCGGGCGGCCCCGGCGAGGTGCTGTTGCGGATCGGCGGCGGCACGGAAACCTATCTGGCCTGGTCGCCCGAGCCCATTGCCAAGGGTGCCTCGGTCATGGTCGTGGAAAGCAGGGGTGCGCGCACCGTCGATGTAGTGCCATGGACGGACAGCGTCAGCCTCGGTCCAGCCCTATAGCGTTCCAACACGAAAAGAGAAAGAAACAGCGATGTTCGGTTACCGCGTCCCGGCGCCTGATGAAGCAATGCTCATCTCCGGAGGTAGGAATCGGGGCGCCGATACACCCTTTCGGGTGGTTACCGGCCACGGCACCTTCGTCATGCCGGTTTTCCGGAAAGTGCGCTTTCTGACCCTTGCCATGTGCGAGTCCGAGGTTCAGGAAGCCTGCGTGACCCGCCAGGCCATCGCGTTGAACGTGAAGGCGGTCATCGCGTTCAAGGTTGGCAACGACTACGAGAGCATCGTCAACGCGGCCCGCCGCTTCCTGTCCGACCAGGGCCAGATGTCCATGCTGGTCGGGCAGATCTTCGCCGGTCACCTCCGCTCGATCGTGGGTTCCATGACCGTCGAGGAGATCGTGACCGAGCGGCAGAAGCTGGCCACCGAGGTGCTCGACGGCTCCAAGGAGGAGATGGCCAAGATCGGTCTGGTCATCGACTCGTTGCAGATCCAGTCCATCGACGACAAGGGGCTCGGCTACATCGAGTCCATGGCCGCCCCGCACAACGCGGCCATCCGCAGGCAGGCGCAGATCGCGCAGGCCGCCGCCAACCAGGCCTCGGCCGAGGCCGAGCAGGAGTCGCAGCGCAGGCAGGCCGAGTACGCGCGGCAGACCCAGGTCGTGCAGGCGCAGTACAAGGCCGAGGTGGACAGCGCCCAGGCCAAGGCGGCGCAGGCCGGTCCGCTGGCCCAGGCCGAGGCCCAGCGTGAGGTCATCGCGGCGCAGACCGAACTGGCTCAGCGCGGTGCCGCGCTGCGCCAGCAGCAGTTGGTCGCCGAAGTCATCCGGCCCGCCGAGGCGGAGGCCGAGCGGGTGCGGATTCTGGCCCAGGCCGACGCCGAGAAGATGAAGATCCAGGCCGAAGCGGCCGCCTCGCACAACCGCGTGGCGCTGGACCGGATGCTGATCGACCAGCTGCCGCAGATCGTGCGCGAGGCAGCGGGCGGTCTGGCCGGAGCCAACGTGAACATCCTCAACGGCGCGGACGGTCTCGGCGAGATGGCGGCCGGTCTGGTCGGTCAGGGCATGGCCATCCTGGATTCGGTCAAGCGCGGGCTGAACGGCACCGATGCCGACAAGCCCGCCGACACCGACGACGACGGTCCGCGCGAGCTGACCAAGTAACTCCTCCGCTCGACCACCTGATCACCAGGGCGTGGTGATCAGGTGGTCGACGAGCAGCGTGAAGGTCACCTGCGCGGCCAGCCACCAGCGGGCGTGTTTCTGGTTCAGCAGCGCGCAGGGCAGCACCAGCCAGACCGCGAACGGCAGCCAGATCCGTTCCACCTCGGCCTTGCTCATCCCGGACAGATCAGCGGCGAGCACCGCGATCACCGCAGCACCCACGAGCAACGTCATCGCGACCGGCGGCTTGCGAATGTCGACGGCGAGGCGGCGCAGACCGGCGACGACGGCCGGGCCGATGGTGAAGGCGAACGCCGCCAGATCGGCGAACACGAAATAGGCGTACGGCCGGTGTTTGGCGATGCTCTGCGCGTACAACAGCGACGTCAGTTTGAACCCGGTCAGCCACCAGAACCCGCTCGCCGCGAAAGCAGCCACGACGATGCCGACCCCGAGCGCGGCGAGCACGGCAGGCCTCGCCCGGCGGGACAACACGATGACGGCGACCGGCAGCAGACCGGCGACGACAAGGCCGTAGGACAGGAAAAGGGTGTAACCCAGGAGCAGGCCCCCGCACAACGCGGCGGCGTCGGCAGCCAGTCCCCGCCGCTGCGCGCCGATGGCCAGCAGGGCGACGCCCCAGGCCAGCACCCCGGCGAACATCCCGTCGGCCGACACCCCGATCCACACCACGCCCGGAATGAGCACGCCGAACGGCAGCGCGGCACGGGCGATGTTCTCCGCGCCGAGCGCGCGCAAGGTGACCGCGACCGCGACACAGGCGGAGGCACCGACCAGGATGCAGAACACCCCGGCGACTCCCCCGCCGCCGAGCCCGATCCGGTCCAGCACCAGGAACACCAGGAACGCGCCGGGCGGATGCGCGCCGACATGCGTCGTCCACTGGTCGGCCTGGCGATCCACGATGCGGGCGCTGAACTCGTGCAGCACGGCCGCGATGCTGGTGCCGGACACCCGGGGAATGTCGTTCAGGTACTCGTCGGGAGCGGTGAGTTTGCCGGCCACGCCGGTGCCGAAGCCTTCGGCCATGGCCAGGAACAACGTCCAGGCGACCGAGGTGACCCACGCGGTCAGCAGCAGCCGCCGCCAGCCCAGCCGCGCCGCGAGCTGCGGCCCGTAGGCCACCGCGAGCACGCCGACCGCGATGGCGGGCACCGTGCCCACCCCGACGTGCGGTTTCCACCAGGCCAGCAGCGGCGGCCAGAACAGGAACAGATCGTCGCCCTTGGCCAGCAGGTGCCAGCCCTGGATGGCGATGACAGCGACGAAAACTATCGCCGCGCCGACTACGATGAGGTCGGCCCGCAAGCCACTCGTCAAGGCCCGAACAGGGGTCGGCCGGGTGGCCTGGGACACGCTCACTTGCCACAAGGTAGCGCCGTCAGCGGCGAAACCCCTGCTCAGCGCGGTGTACGTCATGCAGCCGTAAGAACTGACGGCGACCGATGACACCGAGCCAGCGAGAAGTCATCGAGCTGTCAGCGGCGCCTGTCATGGTTATCACCAGATGGTCCCGGGTTTGCCCCAAGCGCCGCATCGCACCGCAGCGCTCGGTGGTTATCCTGCGGCAGGCTGGTTGCACCCCTCTCCCCCCGGCGCCCCGGCCTGCCGCAGCGGGACCGTCCAAAAGTCTCCCTCACTCCTCCGAGTCCTGCTTTAAAAAGGGCAGATCCAGGAACAAACCGCTGTCGTGGCGCGGTTGATCCGGATACACGAGAGGAGAACCACCGTGACGTACCGCGCCTCCTGGAACAATGTCGTGCTCGCCGAAAGCGACGACATCGTTCAGGTCGAGGGCAATGCCTACTTCCCGGCCGAGTCCATCAAGTCCGAATACTTCAGCAAGACCGACACCAACTCGGTCTGCCCGTGGAAGGGCACGGCCAGCTACTACACCGTGACGGTCGACGGCAAGACCAACCCGGACGCCGCCTGGTACTACCCGGCGCCCAAGGAGGCAGCCGCCAACATCCAGGACCGCGTCGCGTTCTGGCGCGGCGTCTCCGTCGAAGAGGTCTGATCGAACCTGGTGGCCGGGCCGGTACGGCCGGTCCGGTCATCGGTTAATTGCGTGGCGGGCCCGCACCCGGGTGGCGTATCAAGGCCGGGTGGAGATCGAGCTGACCCTGCGCCCGTTGACCGGTGCCGACGTCGACCAGTACGGCCCGCTGCTGAGCAGGGCGTTCCTGCATGACGCCGGCCCCGAGTCCCAGCGCGAGCTGTTTCGCACCGAGATCGATCAGAATCGGGCGATCGGCGTGTTCGACGGGGACCGGCAGGTCGGCGGGGGCATCATCCTGAAGCGGTCGATCACCCTGCCCGGTGGCGATGTGGTGCCCTTCGCCGGAGTCAGCGGGATCTCGGTGGCCTCGGACTACCGGCGGCGCGGCATCCTCACCCGGATCATGCGCGACCAGCTGCACGGCCTGCACGAGAGCGGCGCGGAACCGTTCGCGGTGCTGTGGGCGTCGGAAGCCCGCATCTATCGCCGCTACGGCTACGGCGAAGCCAGCCAGTACACCGACTACGACCTGCCCAAGGGCGCCGAGTTCCGGCCGGGCACCGTGCTGTCGGCCGACCCGATCCGGGAAATGCCGCTGGCCCAGGCGCGTCCGCTGGTGGAGCAGATCTACGCGAAGGCGCTGCCGCACCACCCCGGCCTGCTCAGCCGCGACCAGCTGGACTGGGACACGTACCTGCGCGACGACCCGGCCGAGCGCGATGGCATGACCGCCCGCCGCTTCGCCGTGCACCCGGAGGGCTACGCGGCCTACCGGGTCAAGGGCGGGCGGGACGAGCGCGGCCCCTCCGGCGTGCTGGCGGTCGGCGAGGTCATGGCGACCACCCCGCAGGCCTACGCGTCGCTGTGGCGCTACCTGCTCGACATGGACCTGGTCCGCTCGATCCGCGGCCGGTTCGGCAGCGATGAACCGCTGCGGCAGTTGCTGGCCGATTCGATGACCGGGTTGTGGCAGCGGCATGCCGCGCTCTGGGTGCGCATCGTCGACCTGGACCGGGCGCTGGTGGCGCGGCACTACGCCGCGCCGGTGGACGTGGTGTTCGAGGTGACCGACGAGTTCTGCCCGTGGAACGCGGGGCGCTGGCGGCTGCGTGCCGACGCGACCGGCGCCGCCGAGGTGACCAGCACCGAGGACGAGCCGGACATCGCGACCGACATCCTCGACCTCGGCGCGGTGTTCCTCGGTGGCACCCGGCTGAGCACGCTGGCCCGGACCGGCCGGGTCCGGGAACTCACCGATGGCGCGGTAGCGAAGGCGAGCATGGCCTTCCTCGGCGAGCACGAGCCGGAGACCTTCGAGGTGTTCTAGGTCCTGCGCACGATCCGGCCCAGCGCCATCGCGCCGAGCAGCGCCACGTTGGCGATGGTGATGAGCAGTTCGGGGGCGGAGATGGCCGGATCGAGCAGGACCACGAACGCGCAGGCCTGGTTGATCACGAAACCGGCGGCGAGCAGCCGGAACCGGTTGGTGCGCAACGCCGCCAGCACCGCTTCGCGCAGTTTGCCGCGCAGGTAACGGGACAGCGGGCGCAGTTTGGTGACCAGCAACGTGGTCCACCCCGCGACCGCGAGACCGACCACGATCAGCCGGGGCAGCCAGCCGCCGGCCCCCGGGTCGGCGCCCGCCACCGCGATCAGCGCGGCGAACACGGTCAGCACCGCGATCATCAGGCCGTACTTCACCAGCGACCCGAACACGGTGGCCACGATGTTGCGGTGGAACACCTCTTCCTGCGGGCTGGACGCGGCGGCGGCGCGGAAT
>DATFHN010000216.1:0-11049 GCA_035248365.1 Pseudonocardiaceae bacterium
GTGTCCTGTTCGCTCAGCCGCGCGGTCACGGTGCGTGTGGACGCGGGGGTGTTCGGGCCGTTGCCGTCGACCGGGATCGCGGCCTTTCCGTTGTCCGCGACCGACTTCCAGTAATCGGCGTCTTCGACGAACTCACCGATCTCGGCCAGCCGGATCGCCCAGTCCCGGTAGGAGGTGGTCTTGGCGCCGAGATCGATCGGCGCCCCGGCACGGGCCTGCTGGTAGGCGCGGTCGAGGTCGGCAAGCAGGATGCGCCAGGACACGCCGTCCACCACCAGGTGGTGCACGGCCAGCCGGAGCCGCCGACCGTCGAGCAGTTCGGCCAAGACCAGCGGGCCGTTGGCGAGATCGAAACCGCGTGCGCCCAGCACGTCGACCGGTTCGACCGGCGCGTTGTGCTGGTGCCAGCCGTCCGCATCCTGCGTGAAGCGCATCCGCAGCGCGTCGTGGTGGGCGAGCAACGCGTTCAGTGCCGCGCCCAGCGCGTCGAGGTCGGCGTCGGCCCGGAGGTCGAGGGTGATCGACTGGTCGAAGTGCGCGGGGTCGTCCGGGTTCATCGCGAAGTACCAGCGCTGGATCGGGGTGAGCGGTACCTCGCCGGTCACCGGCCCCTGATCGGCGGTCACCGCGGTCACCTCGGCCGCGGTCGCGGCGAGCGCCGCGATGGTCGGGCAGCGGAACACGTCGCGCGGCAACAACGCCAGACCGGCCTGACGCGCCCGGGACACGACCTGGATGGTGAGGATCGAATCGCCGCCGAGTTCGAAGAAGTTGTCCTGGATGCCGACCCGTTCGACGCCGAGCACGTCCGCCCAGATCTCGGCCAGCGTTTCCTCGGCCGGGGTGCGGGGCGGCAGGTAGCCGGTGCGGGCGGTGTCGAACACCGGGTCGGGCAGTGCGGCCCGGTCGAGTTTTCCGTTGCCGGTCAGCGGCAATCGGTCGAGCACGACGAACGCGGCAGGAACCATGTAATCGGGCAGCCGGGCACCAAGGTAGGCGCCGAGGTCGGTCGGTGTGTCCTGCCCGGGCACCAGATACCCGACCAGGCGGGTGCGGCCGCGCTCGTCGGCGCGGGCCAGCACGACGGCCTCGGCGACACCGGGATGGGTGGCGAGCACGGTCTCGATCTCGCCCGGTTCGATCCGGAAGCCGCGGATCTTGACCTGATCGTCGCTGCGTCCGACGAACTCGAGTTCGCCGTTGCCGTTGCGGCGCACCACGTCGCCGGTGGCGTACATCCGGCCGCCTGCCGGGCCGAACGGATCGGGCAGGAACCGCTCGGCGGTCAGGCCCGGCCTGCCGAGATAGCCGCGCGCCACGCCCTCGCCCGCCAGGTACAGCTCGCCGGCCACGTGGCTCGGCACCGGTCGCAGCCGCCGGTCCAGCACGTAGGCGCGCATGTTGTCCTGCGGTCGCCCGATCGGCACCAGGTCGGGCACCGGCGCCTCCGGTGCCAGCACGTGGTGTGCGGCGAACGTGGTGGTCTCGGTCGGGCCATATCCGTCCACAATGGTCAGATCAGGGCAGGCGGCCCGCACCCGGCGCACCGCGGCGGCGGGCACGACGTCACCACCGGTCCACACCTCACCGGCGCCGCCCAGCGCGTCGGGAGCGTCCTGCGCGATCAGCCGGAACAAACCCGCCGTCAACCACAATCCGGTCACGCCGAAGTGAGTGATCATCCTGCGCACGGTGTCGATGTCGACCTCGCCGCCCGGCGCCACCACGACCCGGCCGCCGCGCAGCAGCGGCACCCACAGCTCGTAGGTGGACGCGTCGAACGCGGCGGGGGAGTGCAGCAGCGTGCAACGGTGCGCCGGTCCGTCGAAACAGCTGTCGAAGGCGAGCGCGACCACGTCGCGATGCCGCACGGCGACACCCTTGGGGCGCCCGGTCGAACCGGAGGTGTACATGACGTAGGCGAGGTTGTCGGGGTGGACGGGCACCTCGGGATCGGTCGCGGGGCGGTCGTCGAGGGCGGTGTCGGTGACCACCAGTGTCGGTCCACTGTGGATCGTGCGGCCGAGTTCGGCCCAGGCCCGGTCGGTGATCAACGCGGCGGCCTGCGCCTCCACCAGGATCAGCGCCATCCGCTCGCGCGGCGCGCGCACGTCAAGCGGCAGGTACGCGCCACCGGCCTTGAGCACGGCAAGCTCGGCGACCACCAGCCCGGCCGATCGCTCCATGAGCACCCCGACCGGCCGCTCGGCACCGATGCCGAGTTCGACCAGCACGTGTGCCATCCGGTTGGCCCGGGCGTCCAGTTCCCGGTAGCTGAGCGATTCGTCGTCCGAGCAGACCGCGATCGCGTCCGGGGTCCTGCGCACCCGCTCGGCGAACAACGCGGCCAGCCCGATCGCCGGAAGCGCGCGTGGGGCGCCCTGGGATGCCTCGGTGTCCGCGGGCAGGACGAGATCGCCGACCGTTCGGTTCGGTCGTTCCGCGATCTCGGTGAGCAGGAACACGAGCCGTTCGGCCAGCGCCTCGACCGTGCCCTGGTCGAACAGGGCCGCGTCGAAGTCCATGCCGATGGACATCCGCGCGCCCGGCTCGACCACCACGGTCAGCGGATAACTGGTCGGCTGGACGTCGCCGGTCTCGGTGATCCGCAAGCCGAGGGCGGCCTGGTCGAACGGGTAGTTCTCGAAGACGACGATGCTGTCGAACAGGTTGGTGCCGGCGGGTAGCTCGGCCCACCGGGACAGCTGGGCCAGCGACACGTGCTCGAACCGCCGGGCCTGCGCCTGCTGCCGTTGCAGGTCGCGCAGCCAGTCCAGCAGGTCGGCCTGGTCGGCGACGTCGATCCTGGTCGGCACGGTGTTGATGAACACGCCGATCATCGACTCGACGCCGGGCAGATCGGCGGGCCTTCCCGAGACGGTCGTCCCGAACACCACGTCGTCCTGACCGCTGTGCCGGGCCAGCAGCAATGCCCACGCGCCTTGCACGACGGTGCTCGCGGTGAGGCCGTTGCGTTGCGCGAACGCGGACAGCGCCGTGGTCTGCTCGCCGGTGAGCGCCCGCCGCACGGTCGCGCCGGGCCGGGCCGTTGTGGACGGCGCGGGCTGGCGGTCGTAGGGGAGCGGGGTGGTTGCGGTCAGTCCGGCCAGCACGTCGCGCCAGTGCCGCTCGACCGGTGCCTGCTCCTGCCGGGAGAGCCAGGCGAGATAGTCGCGGAACGGTCTGCGCACCGCGACCGGCGCCTCGCCCGTGTACTCCGCGCACACCTCGCCGAACACCGCGGCCGCGCTCCAGCCGTCCAGCAGCACGTGGTGGAACGTCCAGAGCAGTTCGACCTCGCCCGGCGCGACGGTGATCAGGTGCAACCGCATCAGCGGCGCCGCGGCCAGGTCGATTCCGGCGGCGCGGTCGGCGGCCAGCAACGCGGCGATGGCCGCGTCCTGCCCGTCCCGGCCGCGATCGGACCAGTCGTGCCGGACGATCGGCAGCCGTGCGGTGCGCCGCACCACCTGGACCGGCTCGGCCACGCCCTCCCACACCACCGACGTGCGCAACGTCGGCGTGCGGTCCACCACCCGTTGCCAGGCTTGCCCGAACGCGTCTGGATCGTCCACACCGGACACCCGCAGCCGCACCTGGTTCACGTAGGCGTCGGTGTCCTGCGCGTCGGCGATGGTGTGGAAGACCATCCCGGCCTGCATCGGGGTGAGCGGGTAGATGTCGTCCACGTCGGCGCCGTCGCCGGCCAGCCGGTCCACGGCGGCCTGGTCGAGCCGGGCCAGCGGGAAGTCCGACGGAGTGCGTCCGCCTGCCCCGGCCTGCGCGCAGTGCCGCACGATCGACACGACCGCGTTGCGCAGCTGCTCGGCCAGTCGCGCGATGGTGTCCTCGTCGTGCGCCTGCGCGCAGTAGAACCAGGTGAACGTCAACTGGTCGTGCTCGGTCGCGGCGACGATGTCCACCAGGTGCTGGCGTGGCGTGTCCGGCGCGGCGTCGCCGCCGAGCCCTCCGGACATACCCCGGACCAACGCGCCCTCGGCCGTCGGCGACTCGAACTGGCCGAGGTAGTTGAAGCTGATCGCGGGTTCCACCGACAGGGGTGGGCTGAGGATGCCGTGGTGCGGGACGGCGCGCAGCGCCTCCTTGGTCTGCCGCAGCGCGGTGCCCCAGTCGCGGCTGCTCGACAGCGCGACCGGATACATGCTGGTGAACCAGCCGACCGTGCGCGAGACGTCGACGCCGGGCCCGACCGGTTCGCGACCGTGCCCCTCAAGGTCGACCAGCACGGCGCGATGCCCGGTCCAGCCGGTCAGTACCCGGCCGAGCGCGGCCAGCAGCACGTCGTTGATCTGCGTGCGGTACACCGGCGGGACGTCGCGCAGCAGCGCTCGCGTGGTCGCGGTGTCCAGCGGGACGCTCACCGAGTGCATGGTCGCGACCGTGTTGGTGGCGTGGTGGTAGTTCACCGGGATCGCCGGGTCAGCGGTGTCCGTGACGGACTTCCAGTAGTCGGCGTCTTCGGCGAACTCGCCGATCTCGGCCAGCCGGATCGCCCAGTCCCGATAGGAGGTGGTCTTGGCGCCGAGATCGACGGCGAGACCGGACCGTGCCTGCTGGTAGGCGGTTTCCAGGTCCTCGATCAGGATGCGCCAGGACACCCCGTCCACCACCAGGTGGTGCGCGATCAACAGGAGTTGCCGATCGCCGACGAGTTCGGCGCGGAACAGCGGACCGCTGGCCAGGTCGAAACCCGGTGCGCGGAGCACGTCGACCGGTTCGACCGGCGCGTTGTGCTGGTGCCAGCCGTCCGCGTCGCGGGTGAACCGCAGCCGCAGCGCGTCGTGTTTGGCCAGCAGACCGGCCAATGCGCGGCGCAGCGCGTCGACGTCGGGCGGTTCGGCCAGATCCAGCAGGACCGACTGGTTGAAGTGACCGGGCTGGCTGCCGGTGTCGCGCAGGAACCAGAGCTGGATCGGGGTCAGCGGGACCGGCCCGGTCACCGGCGCCTGATCGGCCGGGTCCTCGCCGGCCACGGTGCCGACGGTGGTGGCCAGCGCGGCGATCGTGGTGTGCTCGAACACCTCCCTCGGGCTCACCGCGAGACCGGCCTGCCGGGCCCGCGACGCGACCTGGATGGACAGGATCGAGTCGCCGCCCAGAGTGAAGAAGTCGTCGGTCACGCCCACCTGCTCGACGCCCAGCAGTTCGGCCCAGATCGCGGCCAGCACCGACTCGGTCTCGGTACGCGGCGCCACGTGCTCCCGGCCGGACGGACCGAACTCGGGCTCGGGCAGCGCGCGCCGGTCGAGTTTCCCGTTGCCGCTCAACGGCAGCGCGTCGAGCGTGTGGAAGATCGCGGGCACCATGTAGTCCGGGAGGGTGGCGCCGAGGAACGCGCGCAGCGCCGCCGGGTCCGGCCGAGACCCCTGTGCCGGGACCACGTAGCCGACCAGCCGCTTGCGGCCGCCGTCGTCGGCCGCGACGGTCACCACCGCCTCGGCGACATCGGCGTGCTGAGTCAGCGCGGCCTCGATCTCGCCCGGCTCGATCCGGAAGCCGCGGATCTTGACCTGGTCGTCGCCGCGTCCGACGAATTCCAGTTCACCGCAGGCGTTCCAGCGCACCACGTCGCCGGTCGCGTACATGCGCTCACCGGCCGGTCCGAACGGATCCGCCACGAACCGCTCGGCGGTCGGTCCTGGCCGGTGCAGGTAGCCCCGGGCCACGCCCGCGCCCGCCACATACAGCTCACCGGGCACGCCCGGCGGCACCGGCGCGAGGGCGGCGTCGAGCACGTAGACGCGCATGTTGTCCAGTGGCCGCCCGATCGGCACCAGGTCCGGCACGGCGCCGGTCATGGCGTGCCGGGTGGCGAAGGTGGTGGTCTCGGTCGGTCCGTATCCGTCCACAATGGTCAGATCGGGACAGGCGGCCCGCGCTCGGCGCACCGCGGCGGCGGGCACCACGTCACCGCCGGTCCACACCTCATGCGCACCGGCCAGCGCATCGGGCGACTCCTGCGCGACCAGCCGGAACAAGCCGGCGGTCAGCCACAACGCGGTGACGCCGAAGTCGGTGATCATCCTGCGCAGCACGTCGGCGTCCACGTCACCGGGCGGGGCGAGCACGACCCGGCCGCCCCGCAGCAGCGGCACCCACAGTTCGTAGGTGGAGGCGTCGAACGCCTGCGGCGAATGCAGCAGCACCGACCGGTGCGCCGCACAGTCGAACGCGCGGTCGCTGACCAGCGCGGCCACGTCGCGATGCCGCACCGCGACGCCCTTGGGCTGACCGGTCGAGCCCGACGTGTACATGACGTACGCGAGGTTGTCCGGGTGAAGATCGACGACGGGAGTGCTGTCATCCCGCTCGGTGTCGGGCATGCCCAGCACGACGATCGGGCCACCGTGCCGGATCTCGCTCGCCGTCGGCGCCAGAACCAGGTCGGTGACCAGCACGCGAGCGTCGGTGCGGGCCAGCAGCAGGCGCAGCCTGCCGATCGGTGCCCGCGCGTCCAGCGGCACGTAACAGCCGCCCGCCTTGGCGACGGCCAGTTCCGCGATCACCAGTTCGACCGAGCGCTCGATCAGTAGCGCCACCGGCTGCTCGGGCCGGACACCGACGCCGATCAGCCGGTGGGCCAACCGGTTCGCCCGCGCGTCCAACTCGGAGTAGGTCAGCGTGACGCCGTCGGCGACCACCGCGATCGCGTCCGGGGCACGGTGCACCTGCTCGGTGAACATTTCGGGAATCGTCGCGTCCGGGATGGGGTGCGCTGTGTCGTTCCATTCGGCCAGCAGCGTGGCGCGCTGCCGCTCGGTGATGGCAGGCACGGCGGCCAGCCTGCGATCGCCCCGGCCGAACTCGCGCAGCAGCAGCAACAACTGCTCGGCCAGGCCTGCGATGGTCGCCTCGTCGAACAGGTCGGGGTCGTAGCCGAAACCGAACGCCAGCCGCTGCGTCGGGTAGGCGACCACGGCGAGCGGGTAGTTGGTGGTCTCGACGCCGCGCAGGTCGCGTAGCCGCAGGCCACGGGTGAGCGCGTCGTGGTCGGTGACCGGGTAGTTCTCGAAGACCAGGATCGCGTCGAACAGGTTGGCCTGTCCGGGCAGGTAGTCGAACCGGCGGGCCTCGGCCGCGTCGTCCTGGACGTTGCGCAACCACGGCACGAGGCAACGGGCCGGATCCACGGTGATCCGGGTGGGCAGTGTGGTGATGAACAGGCCCACGATCGACTCGACGCCCGGCAGCTCCGGTGGCCGCCCGGCGACCGTGGTGCCGAAGACGACGTCGGTCTGGCCGCTGCGGGACGCGAGCATCATCGCGAACGCACCCTGAACCAGCGTGTGCACCGTCAATCCGTTGTGCTGCGCCAGTTCCCGCACTCGCGCGGACGCGTCCTCGTCCAGTTCGACGCGCACCGTCGCCCGCGATTCGGCGCGGTGCGCACCGGCCGGGGCCCGGTCGAACGGGAGCGGTGTCGGGTCGGTGCGGCCGGCCAGGGCGCGGGCCCAGTGCTCGCGGGCGCGGTCCTCGTCCTGTTCGGCCAGCCACGCGACGTAGTCACGGAAGGCGCCGCGCACCGGCAGATCGGTCTCGCCCGCGTACACCGCGAACAGGTCGGACAGCACCGCGAACACGCTCCACCCGTCCAGCAGCACGTGGTGGAACGTCCACACCACCTGGACCTCGGTGCCGGAGCGCCGCGCGATGGCGACCCGCAGCAGTGGCGCCGCGTCGAGGTCGATCCCGGCCGCGCGATCGCGCTCCAGCAGTTCGGCGAGCTGCTGATCCGGGTCGAGGCCGGACCAGTCGTGATAGGCGATGGGGAGCGTGACGTCCTCGTGCACGAGCTGCACCGGCCGCGGCACACCCTCCCAGCGGATGCTGCTGCGCAACACCGGAGTGCGCTGGACCATCCGCTGCCAGGCCCGGCCGAGCGCGGCCGGATCCGGCACGCCGTCCAGCACGAAGGTCAGCTGCTGGAGGTAGACGGCCTGATCGGCATGGGACAGCCGGTGGAAGACCATGCCGGTCTGGGTCGGGGTGAGCGGGTAGACGTCCGCGACGCCGCGCCCGTTGCCGACAAGTGAGTCTATTGTGGACTGATCGAGGCCGGCCAGCGGGAAGTCCGATGGGGTGCGACCACCCGATGACGGCTGGGCGCAGTGCGCGATGATCCCGCGCAGCGCGTTCAGCGTGCCATCGGCGACCGCCCGGACCGTGCGCCGGTCGTGTCGCCCGGCCGAGTAGAACCAGGTGAACACCAGTTCCTCGCCGTCCAGCCTGGCCACCACGTCGAGCAGGTGGCTGCGTTCACCGCCCGGGTCGGCGGCCAGCGCCAGATCGCTGTGCGACGCCTGGTAGAGGCCCTCGCCGAGCGCGGGCAACGCCGTCTGACCGAGGTAGTTGAACCGCAACGCGCGGCTGCCGTTCAGGCCTGTGCTGGTGCCGTAGCGCAGCGCGCCGTAGCCGATACCGCGCCGGGGCACCGCGCGCAGCTGCTCCTTGACCGACTTGAGCGTCTCGCCCCAGTCCGGCGTCGTGCTGATCGCGACCGGGAACATCGAGGTGAACCAGCCGACCGTGCGGGAGGTGTCCAGGCCGCCGCCGATGTCCTCGCGGCCGTGGCCTTCCAGATCGAGCACCAGCCGGTCCTCACCGGTCCACTTGCCGACCGCGCGACCCAGCGCGGCCAGCAGCACGTCGTTGATGTGCGTGCGGTAGACGCCGGGCACGTCGCGCAGCAGCGCGCCGGTTGCCTCGGCGTCCAGCCGCACCTCGACCTCGCGGGTGGTGGTGACGGTGTTCGGGCCGTCGTGGTCGACCGGCAACTCGGCGCGCTCCGCGTCAAGGGCCCGCCAGTGCGCGATCTCGTCGTCGAATCCGCCCGCTGTGGTGTGCGCGGAAAGGTGGATCGCCCAGTCGCGGAACGCGGTCGTCTTGCGCCCGAGGTCGATCGGCTCGCCGGCCCGAGCCTGCCGGTAGCCGGTGTTGAGGTCGTCGAGCAGGATGCGCCAGGACACCGCATCGACGGCGAGGTGGTGACAGGCCAGCACCAGCAGCGGGCTGTCCTGGAACCGGTCGACCAGCACCGCGCGCAGCAGCGGACCGGTGGCCAGGTCGAACGGCTGCCACGGCAATTGGTCCGTTGTGGACAGAACGTCGTACTCGCCGACATCCGCGTTGTACGCCCGCCCATCACGGAATCGCAGGCGCAGCGCGTCGTGGTGGACGGGCAGCGCGTTGAGCGCGGCCCGCAACGCGTTCCGGTCGACCTCGCTGTCCAGCTCCACGGTGAACCACTGGTCGAAGCGCTCGGGGCAGTCGGTCAGCTCGAACAGCCAGCGCTGGATCGGCGTCAGCGGCACCTCGCCGGTCACCGGCCCCTGCGCGGCAGGCCCGGCCATCTCGATCGGTTCGGCGGCCGCGGCCAGTCCGGCGACGGTCTGATGCCGGAAGACGTCCTTGGTGCTCAACCGGAACCCGGCCCTGGCCGCCTCGGCGACCACCTGGATACCGAGGATCGAATCGCCGCCGAGTTCGAAGAAGTTGTCCTCGACGCCGATCTCGGCCAGGCCGAGCACGCGCGCCCAGATCTCCGCGACGACCCGTTCGGCCTCGGTGCGCGGCACGACTCGCCGCGCGGCCGCCCCCGCGGCCCAGTCCGGCGCGGGCAGGGCGGCCCGGTCGAGCTTTCCGTTCGGGTTCAACGGCAACGCGCTCAACGCCACGACCGCCGACGGCACCAGATGATCCGGCAGCGTGCGCCCGAGCGCGGCCCGCAGCCCGGCGACCTCCAGTTCGGCGCCGTGCGCGGGCACGACATAGGCGACCAGCCGCTTGTGCCCGGCGTCGGTCCGCACGACGGCCACCGCGGCGGCGACCCCGTCCTGCGCGGCGAGCGCCGCCTCGACCTCGCCCAGTTCGATCCGGAAACCGCGGATCTTCACCTGGTGATCGCGCCTGCCCAGATACTCCAGTTCGCCGTTGCGGCGCCAGCGCACGATGTCGCCGGTGCGGTACATGCGCGCGCCGGGCGGGCCGAACGGGTCGGCGACGAACCGGTCCGCGGTCAGGCCGGGACGGTGGTGGTAGCCCCTGGCCAGGTCCGGGCCGCCCAGACACAGTTCGCCCGGCACGCCAACCGGAACCAGGCGCAACATCGGATCCAGCACGTAGGCCCTGGTGTTGGCGATCGGCGCGCCGATCGGCGGCGCCTGCTCGGGCGTGTCGCCATCGGAGTACCACGCGGTCGCGTACACGGTCGCCTCGGTCGGGCCGTAGATGTTGGCGACCCGGCAGCCCGGCAGGGCCGACATCAGCTCGTGCACCGTGTGAACGGGCAGTGCCTCCCCGGCGAGCACGACGGTGTCCGCTCCGGTGCGCAACGCGTGCTGGTCGAGCAGCGGCGTGAACGCCGACGGAACACCGCTGATCAGGCTCGGCTGCGGCAGTTCAGCCGGCCGCTCGGCCAGCGCGAGCAGGTCGGCCACGATCTCGACCGCGCCACCGGAGAGCAGCGGGCAGATGATCTCGAACACCGACACGTCGAAGTTCAGCGACGTCGACGCGACCACCCGGGCCAGCTCGCTCGCCCCGAACACCGACGCGCTCCACGCGGCCAGATCGGCGACGGACTGCTGGGCAACCACGACTCCCTTCGGCCGGCCGGTCGAACCGGAGGTGTAGATGACATAGGCCGGGTGCATCGGCCGCAGCGGCGCGACCCGGTCCGCGTCGGAAAGGTCGGTTCCGTCGACCCGGCCCAGGGCCGCGCGGGTCGCGTCGTCGTCCAGCAGCAGCGTCGGCACGGTCTCCGGCAGCCGCCCGGCGATCTCGCGCGTGGTCAGGGCCAGCACCGGCGCGGTGTCGGCCGTCATGAACGCGATCCGCTCCTGCGGATAGGCCGGATCGATCGGCAGATACGCGGCGCCCGACTTGAGCACCGCGAGCAGCGCCACGATCAGCCGGGGCGAGCGCGGCAACGCGAGCCCGACGAACGTCTCAGGACCAGCGCCCCGCAGCACCAGCAGCCGAGCCAGCCGGTTCGCCATCTCGTTCACCGTGGCGTAGCTCAGCGGGTTA
>DATFHN010000217.1:0-13359 GCA_035248365.1 Pseudonocardiaceae bacterium
GCCCGCGCGGCTCGCCGAGCGTTCCAGCTCGATGGCGACTTCTTCGTCCGGCCCGGTCGCGGCCTGGGCGCCGTGCCAGGCCCTGCGGTCGGGATCGTGATCGGGATCGGTCGCCGCGGCCAGCGCGCCGTGCACCCGTCGTCGTTCCTCCGGCGACGCCGACTGGTAGACGGCGGAGCGGACCAGGGGATGCTGGAACCGGACCCGGGCGCCCAGGTCGAGGAGGCCGGCTTCGACAGCGGGGGCCGCGGCGTCGGGATCGAGACCGAGCTGTTCGGCCGCCCTCGACACCAGCGCTGCGTCACCGCTCGGGTCGCTGGCCGCGACCAGCAGGAACCGCTGGGCCGAAGCGGGAAGGGCGGCCGCCCGGCGGCCGAAGCTGCTCTCCAGGCTGTTCGACAGCGGCAGTGCCCCCGGCAGCCCGAACCCACCGGCCAGCTGCGCCGGCGTCAGCCATCTCGGCAGCTCCAGCAGGGCGAGGGGATTGCCGTGGGTGTCGGCGATGATCTGGTCCCGGACCCGCTCGTCGACCGGGCTGGTCAGGATCGAGTCCAGCAGGTCGCCAGCGTCCGCGGCACGCAGGCCGTCGACGGCCAGTTCGGGCAGCCCGTGCAGGTCGTCGACGACGGCACGGGTCGCGATGACCAGGCCGACGGACTCGGCACCGAGCCGCCGCGCTACGAACGCGAGCACCTGGGCGGACGTGCGGTCCAGCCACTGGTAGTCGTCGAGCAGGCACATCATCGGCTGGTCGTGCGCGGCGTCGGAGAGCAGGCCCAGCACGGCCAGGCCGACCAGGAACCGCTCCGGCGCCGGGCCCGCGTCGATGCCGAACGCGGTGCGCAGCGCCTGGCCCTGCGGCTGTGGCAGCTGGCCGATCCGGTCGAGCAGCGGCAGGCACAGCTGGTGCAGCCCGGCGTAGGCCAGTTCCATCTCGGACTGGATCCCGCCGGCCCGGATGACCTGGAAGCTGCGCGCCTGGACGGCCAGGTAGTCCAGCAGCGCGGTCTTGCCGACACCCGGCTCCCCGTGCACGACGAGGGCTCGGCTCTGACCGGATCGGACCGCGCCGATCACCTGGTCGAGTACGGCGGATTCGGCTCGGCGGCCGATCAACTCGGCCGCATGACGCCATCGGGGCAGATCAGCGGGCACACGCACCGCCCCACGGTAACCGCTACGGCGGCTACCGCCGGGTATGACTACGCGGTGAGGGATGCACGGGCCCAATTGATTCGCGAGGCTGAGGTCCAAATAGGGCAACCATGCGCCGGACAAGGGCCAATGAACGATATTTCGAACGAAAACGCTGATGTGCAGCCACAATCCCCGCTGATCGGCCGGGGCCGTGAGAGCGCCCGGCTGGGGGAGTTGCTGAGTACGACCCGAGCGGGGCGCGGCGCGGCGCTCGTCGTCCGGGGTGAGGCCAGGATCGGCAAAACCTTCCTGGTCGATCACGTCGCGCACGCAGCGGTCGATCACCGCGTCGTGCGGATCCGTGCGGCCGCCACCGAGGCCGGCCTGCCCTACTCGGCACTGCACCTGCTCTGCCTGGCCATGATCGACGACCTGGCGCGGCTGCGACCGCACCACCGCGAGGCGCTGGAAGCAGCGGTGGGTCTGCGGGCCGACCGTGTTCCGGACCGGCTTCGCCTCGGCGTGGCCCTGGTACGGCTGTTCGGGCTGGCCGCGGCGGACCGGCCGCTGCTGTGCGTCGTCGACGACATGCAGTGGCTGGACGAGTCCTCGGCCCAGGTGCTCGCGTTCGCCGCCCGGCGACTCGGCGGCGCACCGGTCGCGTTGCTGTTGGCCGGCCGGGGAGATCGCTTCGGCGGCCTGCCGGACCTCGTTCTCGCCGGCCTGCGGCACGAGGACGCCCGCGCGCTGTTCGGGCACGCGCTGATGGTGTCGATGGACAGGGCGGTGGTCGAGCGGATCGTCGCCGAGGCCCGGGGAAACCCGGTGGCGCTGCTCGAATCGGCGGCAAGATCGCATTCGGCCGACCTCGCCGGTGGCTACGGCGTTGCCGCGCCCGCCGATGTCGAAACGCCCGCTCCCATCACGGTGCCGGTGCAGGCCAGGCTGCTGCTGGTGCTCGCGGCGGCCGAACCCCTCGGTGACCCGGCCTTGCTCTGGCGGGCCGCCGCCCACCTCGGTCTCCCGGCGTCAGCCGCCGAACAGCTCGAATCCGATGGCCTGATCAGCTTCGGCCAGTGGGTCAGGTTCCGCGACTCGTCATCGCGCTCCTTCGTTTACTGGGCCGCGTCGGCTGTCGAACGCAGGCAGGTCCACGGCGCGCTCGCCGCCGCGACCGACCGCAGGACCGACTACGACCGGTACCGATGGCACCTGGCCAAGGCACTGGTGGCACCGGACGACGCGGTCGGCGACGCGGTGATGTACTCGGCCCGCGCTGCCCAGGACCGGGGCGGTCGCGCGGCGCTGGCCGCCTTCCTCGATCTGGCGGCATCGTGTGCGACCGATCCGAGGAAGCGGACGGAGCGCGCGATCCGGGCGGCATACGCGTATCACGCCATCGGCGCGACCGACGCCGCGCTGCGGCTGCTCAACTCGGTCGAACAGGGAAAGGTCGATGCCGCGGACCAGGCCCGGCTGACGCGGTTGCGCGCGCGGGCGCGGCTGGACGCGAATCGCGACCGGGCGGCCGTGACGCAACTGCTCTCCGCCGCGGAGGATCTGGAGAGGTCCGAGCCGCGAGCGGCCAGGCAGGCCTATCTCGAAGCCCTGGGCGCGGCGATCTTCACCGGTCGGCTGGACGTCGTGGACGAGGCCCTTGCCCGGCTTTCCGCGTGCCCATCGTCGAAGCGATTCGACAGGCTCCTCGACGGCGTGGCGGTGCGCTGGACGCATGGTTACGCCGCGGCCGTCGAGCCGCTCAAGCTGGCCCTCAAGACCATCGACAGCGATCACCAGCACGATCCGCGAACCCGGCTGCTGGCCTGTCTGGTCGCGGCCGACCTCTGGGACGACGACAGCTGGCACGAGCTGACCGGCAACCTGCTTCGACGGGCCAGGATGGCGGGCACGCGCGCCGTCCTTCCCTACGTGCTGACCCACCGGGCGCTCGCCGAGATCCACGCCGGGCGCTTCGCCACCGCCGAATCACTGGTCAACGAGGCGACGGTCACCTACAAAGCCCTTGGCTACCAGCCGTTCTCGCGCGCCGCGGTGCTGCTGGCGGCCTATCGCGGGCAGGAGCACCCCGCGCTGAGCATCACCGGCAACCCCTACCGGCGCGACGAGGGCATCTCGGTGACGACCGCCCGGTACGCGCGGGCGGTGCTGGCCAACGGTCTCGGCCGGTATCCGGAGGCGGTGGCCGCCACCCGCCACGCGATCGAGCACGACGATCTGGAACTCCAGGGCTGGGCACTGGTGGAGCTGGTGGAAGGCGCGGTCCGCTCGGACGATCTGGACACCGCGACCGCCGCGTTCGACCGGCTCTCCGAGCGAACCTGCCTGAGCGGCACCGACTGGGCGCTGGGCCTGGAATCCCGATCACGAGCCCTGCTCCAGGACGGGGACGGCGCCGAGAGCCTCTACCGCGACGCGATCGAGCGGCTGAGCCGGACCCGGGGCAAGGTCGAGCTGGCTCGGGCCCAGCTGGTGTACGGCGAGTGGCTGCGCAGGAGGGGCAGGCGGGTCGACGCGCGGGTCCCGCTGGTGGCCGCGCATCGGTCGTTCACCGAGATGGGCGCGGAAGCGTTCGCGGGCCGGGCCAACCGGGAACTGCTGGCCACCGGTGAGCGGGCGCGGCGCAGGGCAGGCGAACCGCCCGGCCTGCTCACCTCTCAGGAGCGGCGCATCGCCGCCCTGGCCGGTGACGGTCGAACGAACGTCGACATCGGATCGATGCTGTCGATCAGCCCCCGGACCGTCGAATACCACCTGCACAAAGTGTTCGCCAAGCTCGGAATCAGTTCGCGAACCGAACTGCACCTCGTGCTCGGCGAGACTGGGGAATCACGGACGCGAGGCCCGGAATTCGATGCTTCGCTGACGCCAAATGGCCTATAGCGACGGATTGGAAACATGGATCAGCAGGTTTTGCGCGACACGATCTCGACCATCTGGGACCAACGGATCCTGCCCAGCCTCGCGGAATTCGTTCGCATTCCGGCTGTCTCGGCGGCGTACGACTCAGCGTGGCGGGAACACGGCCAGTTGCGGCAGGCAGCGGAGCACCTGGCCGACTGGGTCCGTCGCCAGGACCTGACCGGTGCGACGGTCGAGATCGTGCAGCACGACGATCTCGCGCCGCTCGTCCTCGTGGAAATCCCGGCCACGCCGGGGGTCACCAGCGATGAGACCGCACTGCTCTACGGCCACCTGGACAAGCAGCCGCCGTTCGAAGGGTGGTCGGACGGACTCGGTCCATGGGAGCCGGTGCGCCGGGGTGAGCGGCTCTACGGTCGCGGCTCGGCCGACGACGGTTACGCGGGCTATGCCGCGATCGCGGCGGTCAGCGCGAGCGAGGCGGCGGGCGGCGAACACTGCCGGATCGTCGTGCTCCTGGAAACCGGTGAAGAGTCCGGCAGCCCCGACCTGCCCGGCCACCTCGTCCGGCTCAAGGACCGGCTGGGCCGGATCACCCTGGTGACCTGCCTGGACTCCGGTGGGGGTGATTTCGAGCGGCTGTGGCTGACTCGAAGCCTTCGCGGCGTGCTCCAGGCGACGCTCACCGTGTCCATCTTGGACAAAGCGGTGCATTCCGGGATCGCCAGCGGCGTGGTGCCCAGCTCCTTCCGCATCATGCGAGTTCTGCTCGACCGCCTGGAAGACGCGCTGACCGGCCGCATTCTCCTTCCCGAGATGAACCCGGAAATCCCGGCCGAGTGCGTGACGGCGGCGAAGGAGCTGGCCAAGCTCAACGCCGGAGCCAGCCTGCGGCCACTGTCGCTGGTTTCGGGTGCGCGACCGACCAGCGACGACGAAGCGGAACGAGTCCTCAACAACACCTGGCGGCCAACGCTGTCCATCATCGGCGCCAGCGGAATGCCCGACGTCTCGACGGCCGGGGCGGTTCTCCGGGCCGGCACGTCGCTGCGCCTGAGCTTCCGGCTGCCGCCGACCGCGAACGCGATGGCCGCCGTCGCCGCGGTCGAGCGGCTCACCACCACCGACGTCCCCTACGGCGCCCAGGCCACGCTCACCGAGGTGATCGCGCAGGACGGCTGGTACGCCCCGGAGACGCCGCCCTGGCTCGCGAGCACGCTCGACGAGGTCGGCGACCGCGTGTTCGGCGAACCACACCAGTACATCGGGCTGGGCGGCGGCATTCCGTTCATGCAGATGCTGGGCACGGCGTATCCGGAATCGGCTTTCCTGGTGACCGGAGCGATCGGCGCCGACTCCAACATGCACGTACCGGACGAGTGGCTGCACATCCCGTTCGCCCGCCGCGTCACCGAGGCGGTCGCTCACGTGCTGGTCGCGCACGCCCGGCAAGCTGCCCGCCGTTGACGACCTGGCCCGCCGCGCGCCCGTCCGCACCGCTAACCGCGCTGGCTACCCATCGGGGGATGCCTGCGGGGCACCGGATCCAGCACGCTCGAACCCGAGTAACGCAACTCAGGTGTCGAACGGAGCAGAGATGGCAACGGTCCATCACCGCTATGCGACCGTGCGTGGTCAGCGGTTGTTCTACCGCGAGGCGGGCCCCTCGGACGCTCCGGTCGCACTCCTGCTGCACGGTTTTCCCACCTGCTCGTTCATGTTCCGCGACCTGATCCCGCTGCTGGCCGACAAGTACCGGGTGATCGCCCCGGACTACCTCGGCTTCGGGTTGTCGGACGCACCGCCCGCCGACGAGTTCGACTACACCTTCGACGCCATCGCCGACCTGACGGCCGGTCTGCTGGAGTGCCTCGGCGTGACCGGGTTCGCGATGTACGTGCAGGACTACGGGGCACCGGTCGGCTGGCGGCTGGCGCTGGCCAACCCGGGCGCGGTCCTGGCGATCGTCACCCAGAACGGCAACGGCTACGAGGCCGGTTTCGGCGAGGAGTTCTGGCAGCCGGTGCGCGAGTACTGGCGCGAGCGGACGCCGAGGACCGAGGCGGTGCTGCGCGAGGCGATGACGCTGGAGGGCATCCGGTGGCAGTACCTGCACGGCGTCGCCGACCAGACCCTGGTCAACCCGGACACCTGGTACCACGACCACGCCATGCTGACCCGCCCGGGAAACGACCTGATCCAGTTGCGACTGTTCGCCGACTACGCCACCAACCTCGCGCTCTACCCGCGACTGCACGCCTACCTGCGGCAGTGCCAGGTCCCGTTGCTGGTCGTCTGGGGTCGCAACGACGAGATCTGCCCGGAGCAGGGCGCGCTGGCCTTCGCCGGCGACGCGCCGCACGCCGAGATCTCCCTGCTCGACGGTGGGCATTTCCTGCTGGAGAGCCACCTTGACGTGGTCGCGGACACCGTTCGCGACTTCCTGGACAGGGCACTGGGAAGCGGGCGACCATGACCACAATCGACGGCACGATCTCTCTGGTCGGGCGCAGACCTGAGCAGGCCCGGCTGGCCGAGTTCCTCGCCACCGCCCGATCCGAGCGCGGCTGTGCGCTCGTGGTGCGCGGCGCGGCCGGGATCGGCAAGACGGCGTTGCTCGATCACACGGCGAGGACCGCGCTCGACCACCGCGTGGTCCGGGTGACCGCGGTCGCGCAGGAAACCGATGTCCCGTGTTCGGCGCTGTGCCTGCTGTGTTCGGCCCTGGCCGACCAGTTGCCCAGGCTGCAACCGCACCACCGGCACGCGCTGGAAACGGCCATCGGCCTTCGGCCGGGTCCTCAGCCGGATCGGATGCTCGCCGGTGTCGCCACGCTCGCGTTGCTGACGCTGGCCGCGCAGACCCGCCCGCTGTTGTGCGTTGTCGACGACGCGCAAGAACTGGACGAGGTGTCGGCGTTCGTCATGACCTTCCTGGCTCACCGGTTGGGCGCGGCACCGGTCGCGCTGCTGTTCGCCGATCGCGGAAACGGTCTTCCCGGTCTGCCGGAACTCCCGCTCGGTGCGCTGGCTCCCGCCGACGCCCGCCTGCTGCTCGACCGTGTCCTCGACGCCCCGATCGATCACGAGGTGGCCGAACGGATCGTGATCGAGGCGCGCGGAAATCCGAGGGCAGTGGTCGAATCGGTACGCGGCACGTCCGCGGCCGAACTGGCCGGTGGCTACCGCGTCGTCGCGGCGAACGGTGCCGGCCACGAGTTGCCGGCCGGACTGGATCGCGACGCCGCGCTGTTGCTGTTGCTGGCCGCCGCCGAGCCGCTGGGCGACCCGGCGCGCCTGCGCCGAGCCGCCGACCAGTTGGACATCGCCCCGCCCGCCCAGCAGCAGCTCGAATCGGCCCAGCTGGTTTCCTTCGGCAACCGGGTCGTGTTCGCCGGCCCCCGGCTCCGGTCCTCGGTCTACGGTCAGGCGTCCGCCGCCGACCGTCGCAGGGTGCACGGTGCGCTCGCCGCTGCCACCGATCCGGCCACCGAACCGGACCGCCGCGCCTGGCACCTGGCCCATTCACTGCTCGGCCCGGACGACGCGGTGGCCGACGAGCTGGAACGCACGGCGGGGATCGCCAGCGACCGGGGTGGCCTCGCGGCGGCCGCGGCGTTGCTGGAACGAGCGGCGGTGTGCAGCGCGGACCCGGGCCGGCGCGTGCGGCGGGCGATCATGGCCGCCGACCATCACCACACCGCCGGTGCCGGCGAGTCGGTGACCCGCCTGCTCGCCACCGCCGCGCTCGGTGACGCCGACGCCCGCTGCCGGGCCCGACTGACCCGGCTACGCGCACGGATCGCCTTCGACCACACCCGCAGCCATGCCGCCGCCGCCCAACTGCTGGCCTCCGCCGACGACCTGCGAACCTGTGACCCTTCCTCGGCTCAGGGCGCGTACTTCGAAGCGGTGGGCGCGGCCGTCCTCATCGGCGACCACGAGGTGACGCAGGCCGCGCTGGCTCAGCGGTGCACTGACGGTTACGCGGCGGGCGTCGAGCCGCTGAAGCTGACCCTGAAGACGCTCGACACCGATCACGAGGACGACCCGAGGGCACGGCTTGTGGCCTGCCTCGTCGCCCCCGAACTGTGGGACGACGACACCTGGCACGACCTGACCAGGACCGAGCTGGCCCGGGCGCAGTCGGCCGGAGCCCGCACCCTGCTGCCTTACGTGCTCACCCACCGTGCCCTGTTCGAAGTCCACACCGGACAGTTCGCCGTGGCGCAGTCGCTGGTGGAGGAGGCGAGCGCCATCGCGCACGCCACCGGAACCCCACCGTTGCCGCACGCGGCGGCCGTGCTCGCCGCCTGGCGCGGCCGGCCCCACCCGGCGCTGGACCCGGCGAACGGCGACAGCAACGGTATGGCCGTTGTCTTCGCCCGGTACGCGAAGGCCGTGCTGTGCAACGGACTCGGCGCCTACCCGGACGCGGTAACAGCGGCCCGCCAAGCCGTCGAGGGCGAGGGCCCGGCACTACAGGGCTGGTCACTCGCCGAACTCGTCGAAGCCGCGGTGCGCTCGGGTGAGCTGGACACGGCCGCCGCCGCACTCGACCGGCTGTCCGAACGGGCCGTGCTCAGCGGCACCGAATGGGCGCTCGGCCTGGCCGCGCGATCGCGAGCACTGCTGGCCGGGGAATCCCAGGCGGAGCAACACTACGTCGAGGCCATCGACCGGCTCGGCCGCTGCCGCGTCACCGTCCATCTCGGCCGGGCGCGGCTGGTGTACGGCGAATGGTTGCGCAGGCAGGGCAGGCGCGCCGACGCGCGGGTACCGCTGCAGGCCGCGCACCAGTCGTTCACTGAGATGGGTGCGGAAGCGTTCGCCACCCGCGCGATGCGGGAGTTGCTGGCCACGGGGGAGCGGGCGCGGCGCCGGGTCGAGGAAACGCGCAACCAGCTCACCCCGCAGGAGACCCAGATCGCCGCACTGGCCCGCGAAGGCCGGTCCAACCCGGAGATCGCGACCCTGCTCTCGATCAGCCCGCGCACGGTGGAATACCACCTGCACAAGGTGTTCACCAAGCTCCGGATTGCCTCTCGTACGGAGCTGCACCTCGTTCTTGGCGCAGCGCGAGATCCAGCTGAACCCGCGAGGTCACACCGAGTTTCCTGAACACCTTGCGCAGATGGTATTGGACGGTCTGAGAGCTGATCAGCAACCGGCTCGCGATCTCCGGATTCGACAGCCCATCCCGGGCCATTCCGGCGATCCGCGCCTCCTGGGCGGTCAGTTCGTCGTCGCGGTGCGCGTCGACCCGCTTGCCGATCGGCTGGCCCGTTGCCCGCAACTCGTGGCCGGCTCGCTCGGCGAACGCGACCGCGCCCATTGCTTCCAGCATGGTGTGGGCGGTACGCAATTGCTCCCGGGCCTGGCCGTTGCGGTGCGACCCGCGCAGCCATTCGCCGTACAACAGGTGGGCGCGGGCCAGATCCAGCCGCATCCCGGTCCGGCCGAGCCGGGCAATCGCTTCGCGGTGGCAATGTTCGGCCTCGTCGCCGCTGATCAGCAGCGCCTTCGAGCGCGACTGGAGCCCCAGGGCCCAGTCCGTGCCGCTGGCCGTGGTCATCGCCGCGAAACGCCGGTACTCCCGCGCGGCAACCGCCGTGTTCCCGGCGCGCGCGGCGGCCTCGATCAACTCGACCGACGCCCAGATCAACGCGCCCGGATCGGCACCGTAGGCGACGCCATTGAGCCCGGCCGACATCGCTTCGTCATAGCGGCCAAGTCCGTTGTACAGCAACGTCCTGGCCCACTCCGCGAACGTGATGCCGACGCCCTCGCCGCGCGAGGTGGCATCGTGCATCGTGGCGGCGAACAGGTCGGCCATCGCCTGCTCGTCGCCGTGCAAGGCCGTCAGCCCCAAGGCGATATAGGGCACCATGCGGCTACCCATCGCATCCGCGACGGCCTGCGCCTGTTCGGTCAGCGCCGCGGCCGCCGACAGCTCACCCCGGAAGAGCAGCAGCGCGCCGCGCTGGGTGAAGGCGAGCGGGAACTCGCCGAGCGCACCGGTGTCCTGGACCAGCCGCACATGCAGCGCGGACAGCACGTCCCAGGCGCTGTCATCCCATACGCGAAGCGCGACCGATGACGCGACCAGCCACAACAGGGGCAGTTGTTCCTCTTCGGGCACCTCGGCGGTGAACCGCGAGAGGATGCGGCGCAGCTCGGGGAGACCGGCGGCGTGACCGTGGTTGTATCCGGCCGCCATGCCGTCGAGCAACCGATCGAGCCAACGGGGCCGGCCCCGGGGCGGTGGTGCCGCACCGGCCGCGCGGGCCACCGCGAGCACGTCGCCACCGGGCCGGGCCAGGCGGCCCGCGAAGATCGCGGCGGACAGCGCGTCGAGGTAGATCGAGCGGGAACGGTCCGGATCGATGGTTTCCAGCCCCCGGGCCGCCTCCACCAGCAATGACGATGCCTCGTTGCCCCGGCTGGTCACGAACGCCAGCTGCGCCTTGATCACGGCGACCTGGGCAGCCTGGGCATCGGTCAGCGGCCCGGCCTCGGCCAGGTCGATCAGGTCTCGCGTCGCGTCGAAGGCACCGGCCTGAAGGTGCGCCTGGGCCGCCGCGATGGCCCGCCCGGCCCGCAGCGCCGGGTCGACCGTCAGGGTCGTGGCCCGCAGCAGGAACGCGGCCGCCGCGGCCAGCCCGCCACGCGCCTTGGCCCGGCCCGCGCAGCTTTCCAGTTCTGCCGCCACCACTTCATCCGGTCCGGGCGAGGCCTGGGCGCGATGCCAGGCCCGCCGGTCCGGGTCGAATCCCGGATCGGTGGCATCCGCCAGCGCGCCGTGCGCCCGCCGCCGGTCGGCCAGGGACGCGGTCCGGTAGACGGCCGAACGGGCGAGCGGATGCCGGAACCGGACGCGGGTATCGATCTCGACGAGCCCGGTGTCCGCGACCGGGCTCGCGACGTCCGGCTCGATCCCGAGCGCTTCCGCGGCCCGCCACACCAACGCGGGGTCGCCGGTGGGCTCGCTCGCGGCGATCAACAGCAGCCACCGGGCCGGCTCGGGCAGCGCGGTCGCCCTGCGGCTGAAGTTGTCCTCGATGCTGCCCGACAGCGGTACCGCGCCAGGCAACCCGAAACCTCCGGCCAGTTCCCTCGGCGTCAGCCCGCGCGGCAATTCCAGCAGCGCCAGCGGGTTGCCCCGGGTTTCCGCGACGATCTGATCCCGCACCCGCACGTCCACCGGCGGGGGCAGCACCGTGTCCAGCAACGCGCCCGCGTCGGCGGCGCGCAGGCCGGCGACCGCCAGTTCGTCCAGTCTCCCCAGGCCGCCTTCGACCACCCGGATGGCCATCACCACCCCGACCGACTCGGCGCCCAGTCGCCGAGCCACGAACTCCAGCGCCTGCGCCGATTCCCGGTCCAGCCACTGGTGATCGTCGATCAGGCACAGCAGCGGCCGCTCGGTCGCGGCATCGGAGAGCAGGCCCAGCACGGCCAGCCCCACCAGGAACCGGTCGGGCGTCGCTCCCGCGCGCAGACCGAACGCGGTGCGCAAGGCATCGGCCTGCGGCCCAGGCAACCGGCCGAGCCGGTCCAGCAGCGGCCCGCACAGCTGGTGCAACCCGGCGAAGGGCAGTTCCATCTCGGACTGGATCCCGCCGGCCCGCATCACCCGGCAACCCGGCGCGCGTACCGCAAGGTGGTCGAGCAGGGCTGTCTTGCCGACCCCGGGCTCGCCGTGCACCACCAACGCGCGGCTGTCGCCGGACCGGACCGCGCTGACCAACTCCTCGAGCGCGGCGCACTCGGCTCGGCGACCGATCAACTCCGTCGCTTCCAGCTGCACCGTACCAGCGTAGTCACTGGTCAAGTGGTGTTACGGTGCGTCGCTGCGCACCACCGCGCCGAGTACGTCGTTGAAAGCCTCGGTCGATGACGGGTGCGTGTAGATCGCGTCGCGCAGCGCGGCCGCCGTGATGCCGTGCCGCATCGCCAGCGCCACCGTGTTGATCAGTTCCTGCGCGTCGACGCTGAGGATCGAGGCGCCGATGATCTCGTCGGTGTCCACGTCGAGCACGAACTTCATCACCCCGCGTGTCTCCTCGACCACGTACGCCCTGGGCATCGCCACGATGTCCGCGACCGCCTGGCTGGTGACCTTCACCCGGTACCCGGCGTCACGCGCCTCCTTCTCGGTGAGGCCCACGTTGGCCAGCGGCGGTGTCATGAACAACGTCCTCGGCACGGCGACCCGGTCGGTGGTGGCGCGCTTGCCCTCGCCGAGCAACTGGTCCAGCACGATCCGGCTGTCATCGAGCGAGACATAGGTGAACTGCGGTCCGCCGTTCACGTCACCGAGCGCGAAGATGTGCGGCTGGCTGGTACGCAGGTACTCGTCGACCTCGACCGCGCCGCCGCGGGTGGTGCGCACGCCCGCGGCGGCGAGGCCGAGCCCCTCGGTGGCCGGCCTGCGCCCGGCGGCCGCCAGCACCGCGTCCGCGGCGAGCGTGCGCTCCCGGCCGTCGTGCATGTACCGGATGGTCGCCTCGTCGGCACCGTCGCTGACTTCGGTCACGTTCGCGCCGGTCAGGATGTCGATACCGGCATCGACAAGAATCTTCTCGGCCACCGCCTGGACGTCGTCGTCCTCGTGGTCGAGGATCAGCGCGGTGGTGTCGAACAGCGTGACCTCCGAGCCGAACTGGCGGTAGATCGACCCGAACTCGATGCCGAGATAGCCACCGCCGACGATGGCCAGCCGCCGCGGCAGCACCGTCCGGTGGATCAGGTCGGTGCTGGTCACCAGGTACTTGCTGGACGGCAACCCGGCGATGTCCGGGATCACCGGCATGGACCCGGTATTGATCAGGATGTGCTCGGCACGGATCGTGACGGCCCCGGCGCCGGTGTCCACGCTGACGGTGTGCGGGTCGACGAACTCGGCGTGCCCGGTGATGACACTCGCCGTGTCCAGACCGTCGAGTCCGTCGAAGTTTCCCTTGCGGAACAACGACGTGATGGCGTGCACCTCGTTGACGGAGCGCTCGTACCACTCCTGCGGCGAGTCGGACGCGCGGCGTTTGTTCGCGCGGTGCACCAGTGCTTTCGTCGGCACACAACCGACGTTGGGACACGTACCGCCGTACATCTGGTCCGACTGCTCGACCATCACAACGCGCTTGCCGAGCCGCGCCATGGCCCCGGCGACGGCTTTGCCGCCCTTGCCGAAACCGATGACCAGAATGTCGCTTTCCATGGTTCGGCCCTCTGCGCGTCGAGTGGACAAGACTTACCTGCCACCGTGGCAAGAAATGGCCGCCATCGCATCGAGGAAGTCCCCAGTCGACACCCCAGTGGCGCAAGCGTGCCTCAGCAGTC
>DATFHN010000218.1:0-6139 GCA_035248365.1 Pseudonocardiaceae bacterium
GCCGTTGGCGTCGAGGCAGTCGGCGCCGTTGTAGAGGGTGAGTTGGTTGGAGGTGGTGTGGGTGATGGCTTGGCCGGTGCTGCCGTCGCAGTCCCAGATCTGGGTTTGGGTGCCCGCGGTGGTGGTGGAGTTGGGGACGTCAAGGCATTTGCCCGCGCCGACGGCGTGCAACGCACCGCCACCACCCGTGCTGACACCACCGTCAAGACCGAAGAAATGCACGGCGTAGGCGGCCATCCCGCTCTGCGGCAGGACGTGCCCCGCTCCCGCGATGCTGTAGGCCTCGACGTCGACGGTACCGCCGCTGTCCGCGTAACGGGTGCGGGTCCAGCCCGATTGTGGACTGTCCGTCGAGGTCGGGGTCTGGCTCAGCCCGAAGACGTTGGTCCACTGTTTGATCTCTTCGCCGAAGTTCGCGTAGTAGAGCGTGGTGTCGGCGGTTCCGTGCCACAACTGCATACGTGGCCTCGGACCGCTGAAACCCGGATCCGCGGCGCGGACCAGATCGCCCCACTGCTGGGGCGTCTTGCTGATCTGCCCCTGGGCGCACTGGGAGTTCCACTGCGAACCGTCGGTTGTCGCGAAACAGCCGAACGGCACGCCCATGAAGGCCGCGCCGGCCTTGAACACGTCGGGATAGTCGCCGAGCATGACGTTGGTCATCATGCCGCCCGAGGACGAGCCGGTGACGTAGACCCGGCTTCCATCGCCGTTGTAGTGCTGCTCGACGTACTGGATCATCGAGACGAGACCGGCCGGATCGTTGTTGCCGTTGTGGGTCAGCGAACTCGGGTCGGACACATCCCAGCAGTCGTAGCTGCGCGTCACGGACGGGTAGATGACGACGAAGCCGTACTGGTCGGCCAGCGACGCGAATTGCGTGCTCGAATAGAAGTACGGCCCCGAGCCCTGGCAGCCGTGCAGTCCGAGCAGGATCGCCGGGTGCGGTTGGACGTTGTTCGGCACGTACAGGTACATCTGCAGGTTGGTGGGGTTGTTGCCGAAGTTCGTGACCTGGACCAAGGACGCCGCCGCGGCCTGTGGTGCGACGGCGACCGAAACGGACAGCAACGCCGCGACCGCCGCGACCACCGCCAACCCCAGGCCACGGACTCTTCTGCTGAGACTCATGCGGTTCACTCCTCGTTTCTCATCCGAGCGACCACTGCTGGTTCGAGCCGCCGTTGCACGTCCACAGCTGCACCAGGGTGCCGTTGGCGGTGCCCGCGCCGTTCACGTCAAGGCACAGTCCGGACTGGACCCCGGTGATGGTGCCGTTGGAGTTCACCTGCCATTGCTGGTTGCTCTGCCCGTTGCACGACCAGACGTCGACCTTGGTACCTGCGGTCGTTCCCGCGCCGTACGCGTCGAGGCACAGCTGGCTGCTGCCGCTGTAGACGGTCAGCTGACCGGAGGAGGTGTGCGTCCAGATCTGGTTGGCGTTGCCGCCACAGTCCCAGATGTCGGTCTGGGTACCGGCCGTTGTGGACCCGTTCGGCACGTCGAGGCACTTGCCTGCACCTTCCGCGTGCACGGCGCCCACGCCCGGGTTGCCGCCACTGCCGGGAGTGATCGACAGGTTGTCGAACTGGGCGGTCTCGCCCTGGCTGGTGGCATAGCCGACCTGGCCGGAGCCGTAGGTGTAGTCGTTGACCGAGCCCACCGTGGTCCCATCGATGGCAGCGCTGATGGTGCTGCCGGAGAAGGTCAGCGCGAGGTGGTGCCAGCGCCCCGTGCCCAGCGCCGACACGCTGCCGCTGGCCAGGCTGGTGATCGTGTTGCTGGTGTTGCTGCGCACGATCGACCAGGAGCCGGTGTCGGTCACCCGCAACTCGTAGGCGTTGAGCCCGGCGGCACCGCTGTAGGACTGGGTACCGGCCCGGCCGATCAGCCCGGCGTAGCCGGACTTCTCCAGCATGACGTCGGAGGCGACCGTGTAGTTGTTCCAGCTCAGGTCACCGAGCAGGGCGTGCGGGTCGGTCAGCGAGTCCCAGGTGATCGGCGCCTGCGCGCTCATCTGCCGTACACACTGGCCGGTGCGCCCGCCGCCACAGCCGGCGATCTCGAACGCGCCCTGCCAGTCCATCAGGTACTTGGCCTCGGTCCCGGTCGCGTCGCTGTCGAAGGAATCGGTGTAGGGCAGCGCCAGCGCGCCCTGGGCGGGACCGGTCGCGGTGCCCTTGCCCTGGCCGGTGGTGGTGGTGATGGTGTAGACGTAGCCGGGCTGCACGGTCAGGCTGTAACTACCGCCCGACGGGGTCAGATCCGTGGAATGGACCAGATAGTCGGCCGAGTTGCTGGAATTCACGTTGGTCGACCAGACGTGCACCTGGCCGGTGGACAGGCCGCCCGTCACGGTGAAGTTGAGCGTCTGCGGGCCGCCTGCGTCCATGGTCTCGATGACCGTGGAGTAGTCGCTGTTGTTGGTGGACTTGAGGGTCACGTAGCTGCCGTTGTTGCGGTTGCCACCGATATAGCCGCTGGAACTGTCCAGGTAGTGCCAGCCCGGTGCGGTGAACTGTGTTGTCTGCGCGCTCACCCAGGCGTTCTTGCCGATCGAGTAGTAGCCGGACCACGGCTGCGAGGCCAGGGCCAGACCCATGGTCGGATACGGCAGGTTCGGGGTGATCGCGGCGACGATAGGCCAGTTGATGTATGCCGTCATCTTCCCGTCGATGTAGCCACGGTTGATGCCGCGTGCCATCGCGTTCGCGCCCGCGTTGTAGTCGTCCGAGCCGTTCTCACTGGCCCACAGCTTCTTACCGGATGACGTGGCGGCCGAAGGTACCGAGCAGTTGGACTGGGACGAGCGGTAGCCGCACGGATAGTGGGTGCCGATGATGCCGACGGCCGAGGCGAATGCCGGGTTCGAGTCGACGTCGTTGGCGACGGACCAGTCGGAGTCGGCCGCGACGATCTGGACGCTGCTGTAGCCGTTGGCGTTGAGGGCGCTGCGCAGCTGCTCGTACCAGGAGACGTTGTAGCCGCGTTCGTTCCAGCCGCCGAGGTAGTCGATGTTCAGGTTGTCCGACTTGGCGCAGTTCAGCCAGGACACGAGGTAGTTGATGGTGTCGGTCGACCAGAAGTTGCCGCCACCGATCCAGCCCGGCGCGCCCCAGGCCAGCCCGTACAGCTTGATGTTCGGATTGCGGGCCTTCGCCTGTTCCATCAGCCAGAACTCGTAGCCGACGTTGCAGTTGATCGCCCCCCGGGTGTGTTCGATGCTCGGCTCCGCGCCCGATGTCGAGTTGGTGTCGCCGCCGACCTCGACCTTGAGGGTCTGCAGCGCAGCGCCGTAATCGGGCTTGAACAGGTAGTCCAGGATCTGGCCGCGTTCCGGCTCCGGATAGTCGATGAGCAGCCGGGAGTTGCCGCCACCACCGCTGATCGCGCCGATGCCGTCGAACGTGGATCCGCCCGAGGAGCCGTTGAGCGTGATCGACGTCGCGGCGCTCGCGGGGACGGCCGCCACCAGAACGCTCGCCACCGCCAGCACGAGTCCGGCCAGTATCGCCAGCAATCGGGCGATGCCTGCGGGATTCCGTGGTGCGACAGGGGTCTTCTTCACCATTTCACCTTTTCTCGCCGCCGGTCGGCCATCGTCGAATCGGTTCGATAATTTGGCCCGACCGATGTTATGCCAGCGCAAGCGCGAACGGCGAAACTTTCATGCGCGCGAGGACCTCTAACATGGCGCGATGGACATCGGGGAGATCGCGCGCCGGTCGGGCGTCTCGCGCAGTACGGTCTCGTACGCGCTGAGCGGCAAGCGCGCCGTCTCGGAGGCGACGAGGCAACGGATCCAGCAGGTCATCGACGAGGTGGGCTATCGCCCCAACGCGGCGGCCCGCGCGCTCAAGGAAGGCCGCACCCGCACCATCGGCCTGGTGATTCCCCCGGCGGCGGCGCGCATGACGTTCATGCAGCTGGACTTCGTCGGCGCCATCATGGAAGCGGCCGCCCACGCCGACCTGGACGTGCTGCTCTCCCCGTCCGGCGGCGACCACGACCGTTCCTTCGAGCGGATCGTCACCGGGCGACGGGTCGATGGCGTGATCCTGATGGAGATCCGCATGACCGACAACCGCGTCGAACGCCTGCGGCACAGCGGCACGCCGTTCGTCACGATCGGCCGAACGGCGCGTCCGCGCGGCACGTGCTGGGTCGACGTCGATGGCGCGGCGCTCGTGGCGCGCTGTGTCGATCACCTTGCCGACCTGGGGCACCGCGACATCGCGCTGATCAACCGCTCGGCCGAACTGTTCGCATCGGGCTACGGCCCGGCCCGCAGGGCCCGGGACGGATTCCGGAAGGCTATCGCCCGGCGCGAGGTCACCGGGGTCGAGTTCCGCTGCGGCGACAACGCGGAGGCGGGCGAGCGCTGCGTCGAGGAAATCCTGCACGCCCACCCGAGGACAACCGCGATCGTGACGGTCAACGAAGCTGCCCTGCCCGGCGTGCGGCATGCGCTGGACCGCGCCGGGCTGGAAAGCCCCGACCGGTTTTCCCTCACCGGAATCGTGGCGAGGCACTGGGCCGAACAGGTCCATCCGCACCTCACCGCCGTCGACCTGCCCGCCGAGGAACTGGGTGCCACCGCGGTCCGGTTCCTCGTCGAACGCATCGCCAACCCGGCCGCCGACCCGGTGCACAAGCTGCTCACGCCGCCCATCTCGCTGCGCGGCAGTACGGGTCCGGTCAAACGGTAGGCCTGCCGGTTGAAACTTTCACGGTCCAACGAAGCCGAATTCCCAGTTCTGCCAAGATCTCTTGACATCGCCACGAGCGCTGATGCACGTTCTCCACGCGGAAAACGGCCCAGTGCGGCCGTTTTCGACTTGTGCTCAAGGTGGACGAAGGAGATCACATGGGCAACAGCGCGTTTCGCGCCAGACGATCATTCCGAACATTATCGCGAATCGCGGTCGCGACCGTCGTCGTCCTCGGTGGTGCGACCGGCGCGGCGATCACGGCCGGTTCGGCTCAGGCGGCGACGCAAGGGCCGTGCGACCTCTACGCGGCGGGCGGCACTCCGTGCGTCGCGGCGCACAGCACCACCCGCGCCCTGTACGGCGCCTACAACGGCCCGCTGTATCAGGTCAGGCGCGCTTCGGACAACACTACGCGCGACATCGGAGTGCTGAGCGCGGGCGGTTACGCCAACGCGGCCGCGCAGGATTCCTTCTGTGCCGGTACGACCTGCCTCATCACCATCATCTACGACCAGTCCGGTCGGGCCAACAACCTCACCCAGGCACCGGCGGGCGGTGCGGCAGGCGGCCCGGACAACCTCGCCAACGCCACCGCGGCACCGACCACCCTCAACGGCAACCGGGCCTACGGCGTGTTCGTCGCCCCCGGCACCGGCTACCGCGACAACCACACCAACGGTATCGCGACCGGAGATCAGCCAGAGGGCGAGTACGCGATCTTCGACGGTACCCACTACAACGGCGGCTGCTGCTTCGACTACGGCAACGCCGAGACCAACAGCAACGACGATGGCAACGGCACCATGGAGGCCATCTACTTCGGCAACATCCGAGTCTGGGGCTACGGCACCGGCAACGGTCCGTGGATCATGGCCGACATGGAGAACGGCCTGTACTCCGGTGTCAACGCCGGTTACAACGCCAACGACCCGACGATCAACTACCGGTACACGACCGCCATCATCAAGGGCGGCGCGAACCAGTGGGCCATCCGGGGCGGCAACGCGCAGTCGGGCGGCCTTTCGACCTTCTACAGTGGACCTCGCCCGAACGTCGCGGGCTACAACCCGATGCGTAAGCAGGGCGCGATCATCCTGGGCACCGGCGGCGACAACAGCAAGGGCTCCGACGGCACCTTCTACGAGGGCGTGATGACCTCCGGGTATCCCTCAGACGCCACCGAGAACGCGGTGCAGGCCAACATCGTCGCGGCCGGTTACGGCACCGGCGGCAGCACGGGTGGTGGCGGCGGTGCGCTGCACGCCGTCGGCGCGGGCAAATGCCTCGACGTCCCCAACTCCACCACCACCGCGGGCACCCAAACCCAGATCTGGGACTGCGACGGCAGCACCGGCCAAGCCATCACCCACACCACCTCCAACCAACTCACCCTCTACAACGGCGCCGACTGCCTCGACGCCAACGGC
>DATFHN010000219.1:0-2044 GCA_035248365.1 Pseudonocardiaceae bacterium
GTGACGACCAACAAACTCACCTATCAGGCCGAGTTCGGCACGCAGCAGGCCGCGATGATGCTGATGGGTAGCTGGTACATCGCGACCCTGCTCAGCCAGCAGGCATCCGGCGACGCGAACACGTTCCCCTGGGGTCTGGCGCCCGCGCCGCAGCTCACCGCGAGCACCACCGGCACATCACACATCCCGGTCACGTTCGGCGACCCGACCGGCCTCGGCATCAACGCGGCGATCGATCCTTCGAAGATCGCCGCGGCCGAGGAGTTTCTCGGCTATGCCGTCGGTACGCAGGGCGCCAAGGTACTGGCCGGGATCGGCATCACGCCGGCCGACACCGCCGCGGTGGCTCAGGACTTCTTCTCGCTCAAGGGGATACCGACCGACGCACTGTCGAAGTTCACGTTCTCCATCCACGACACGAAGCCGGAGAACCCGGTCTCGAAATACACGGCGGCACTGCAGAACATCCTCAACGATCTGCACACGGCGATCATGTCCGGCAGCACGAACATCGACAGCGCGATCGCGCAAGCGCAGGACCGGGCCAAGAACGAGGTCCTCAACCAGTGAGCCTCACGGCAACGACCGCACCGTCCCGGCGTGCGCGCAGTCGGCGCGCCTGGCGTAATACGGCGGTCGGATGGTCGTTCATCCTGCCGAACTTCCTCGGCTTCGCGCTGCTGACGCTCGTTCCGGTCGGGGTGCTGTTCTACCTCGCGTTCACCGACTGGAACATCTTCGGCACCGCGCAGTGGACGGGCGTCGCCAATCTCCGGCGGCTCCTTCACGACGCGAGCTTCCGGACCGCGCTGGGTAACACCGTCTACTACACGGTGTTCCACGTTCCGCTCACCCTGTTCGCGGCACTGGGGCTGGCGGTGCTGCTCAACCAGAGGCTGCGCGGCGTGGCCTTCTTCCGCACGGTCGCGTTCTTCCCCTACATCACGTCGATCGTGGCCGCGGCACAGGTGTGGAACATGTTGTTCAGCCCGCAGTACGGGCCGATCAACGCCGTGCTGCAGCTGGTCGGCGTGAACCATCCGCCGGGCTGGACGGTGTCCAGCGGCTGGGCCATGCCCGCGGTCATCATCGTCGGCACGTGGCGGGAGATGGGTTACTACATGCTGATCTTCCTCGCCGGGCTCCAGACGATTCCCGCGCAGCTCTACGAGGCGGCGCGGCTGGACGGGGCGAACGCCTGGCAGCGTTTCCGGTCGGTGACGATGCCAGGGTTGCGGGCCACCACGTTCTTCGTGACCGTGATGCTGACGATCGGCAGCTTCAAGGTCTTCGACGTGATCCTGCTGCTGACCAACGGCGGTCCCGGCCAGTCGACGCTGGTGCTCTCGCAGTACATCTACCAGCTCGGTTTCGTGGACAACGAGTTCGGCTATGCCTCGACCGTTTCGGTGGTGCTGTTCGCCATCTGCTTCCTGGTCACCATGGTCCAGTTCCTGGTGAACAAGCGCAGGAACAGCTGATGGCCACGACACTGGAATCCGCGCCGGTGCGCGTCCCGCCGCCCCCGCCGGCCGGCCGCGCTCGCCGCGGGCGCGTCAACCGGGTCTGGCGGTTGCTCGGCTATCTCGTGCTCGCGGTCGCGGCCGCGGCGTTGCTGCTGCCGCTGTACTGGATGGTCGTCTCGTCGCTGAAGACGGACAACGACGTGTTCACCGTTCCGCTCAAGTGGCTGCCGGACTCGTCCGCCTGGCACAACTACCTCGACATCTGGCACAAGTCCGAGATGACGACGTGGTTGAAGAACACGATGATCCTCTCCGTCGCCGTGACCGTGCTGCAGTTGCTCACCGGCAGCTTCGCCGCCTACGGCTTCGCCAGGATGCGCTTCCCCGGGCGCGACCTGCTCTTCCTGGTCTATGTCGGCACGATCGCCGTGCCGTGGCAGTCCTACATGATCCCGCAGTTCGTGCTGATGGCGCACGTGCGGCTGTCGAACACGATGTGGTCGATCATCGCGCTCCAGGCGTTCGGCGCGCTCGGGGTGTTCCTGATGAAGCAGTACTACGAGTCGATTCCGGAGGAG
>DATFHN010000220.1:0-31862 GCA_035248365.1 Pseudonocardiaceae bacterium
TGCCGCTGACCAGGTAGAGCAGGATCCACGGTGGCGCCAGGGCCAGGATCGCGACGATCTTGCCGATCGACGCCGACAGGTCCAGCAACGGCAACCCGGTCACCGTGGCCAGGCCGATGATCGGGGCGCCGAGCGCACCGAAGGACACCGGCGCGTTGTTGGCCAGCGCGGCGACCCGGATCGCGGCCAGATCGGCGATGCCGAAGGAGATCAGCAGCGGCGCTACCACCGCCCACGGGTAGCCGAACCCGACCAAACCCTCCATCAGTGCGCCGAACGCCCACGCCATCAACAGGGTCTGCACCCGGATGTCGGCGGTGGCCTGCTGGATCAGCCAGCGTTTGAACGCGTCGAAGGCGCCGGTGGCGACCATCGTGTTGTAGATGATCACGCCCCAGAACACGATCCAGTCGATCGACCAGAAACCGCTGGCCGAACCGAGCCCGTAGGCGGTGAGCACCTTGGTGGCCGGCGCGTGCCAGACCAGGATGCCGAGCAGGACGGTGACGATCGCGCCGATGATCACCGCCTGCCAGGCGGAGAGCCTGAACACAGCGAGGAGCAGCAACAGCACCGCGACCGGGACGAGTGCGATGAGCGTCGCGCCCAGCACACTGTGGACAGGATCCAAAATCTGTGCGAACACGACATCGCCTCCGGCCAACGCTGGACGAAAGGGAGCGCCGCACATCGTCCGTCGATCAACAACGACCTGTCAAGGCTCAACCGAAATCTCGCACAGTCAGGCAGTAACTGGCGTGCCGAACCAGCGGGTCAGCGCGGCTCCTAATCCACTGTGGACGGGTTCTTCCGCGTTGGCAACCCACGCGACGTAACCATCCGGCCGGATCAGCACCGCCGCCGCCGGCTGCTCGCCGCGGGTCGTGCACCGGGCCCGCACCACCCGCACCCGGTCGGCCCAGGCCGCCGTCGTGTTGGTGAGTTCGTCGAGATCCTCGAAGTCGAGCAGGATCGCCTGACCGTCGCGCAGCAGTTCGCCGACCCGGGTGCGGCGTTCGTCGGTGATCAGGTGCAGGTCCGGCATCCACCGGCCGAGCAGGGGATGGTCGGCGCGTTGCCCGGTTTCGTAGCGGACGTCCGCCCCTGCCATCAGGTTGGCCACATGCGCGATGTTGTCCTCGTTGTCCAGTAGTTCCGCGAACAATGTGCGCATCGCGGTGACCTGCGGGCCGGGGCTGTTCAACAAGGTCTGCGCCATCGTGGACATCATCACCCGCTCGCCGACCGGGTACCGCTCGGCCTCGTAGCTGTCCAGCAGCTCATCGCCGGCCTGGCCCTTGACCCGCGCGGCCAGCTTCCAGCCGAGGTTGACCGCGTCCTGCAACCCGAGGTTCAGGCCGGGACCGCCGGTCGCCGAGTGCACGTGGGCGGCGTCGCCGAGCAGGAACATCCGGCCGTCGCGGTATTTCTCGGCGAGCCGCGTGTTCACCCCGCTCACCCGGCGCAGCAGCGCGTTCGGCAGGTCCGGCGGCTCGATCGGCAACTCGGTGCCCAGCACGCGGGTCAACGCCTGGCGTAGTTCGTCGAACGTCACCGGTTCGTCGTCCGGGACCGGCTCGGCGTCGAACTCCGACGCGTTCACCATGAAAACTCCGGGCGCCACCTTGAGATACGCGAACACGCCCTGGTCGGTCCTGACGAAGGTCGTCGGTTGGACCCGGCCGAATCCGGGAATCTCCAAGGCATCCGTGTCCGGCAGCGCGACCCAGCCTGCGCGTGCGCAGTAGCGATCGTTGGTATAGCCCGGAAAACCGATTCCGGCCAGCTTGCGCACCGTGCTCTTGCCGCCGTCGCAGCCGATCAGGTACTGGGTGCGCAGCTCGTAGGGCCCGTCCGGCCCGTCGACCTTGACCGTCACGCCGTCCGCGTCCTGGGTGAAGTCGGTGAGCCGGTGGCCGTAGGCGACCTCGACGCCCAGCTCGGCCGCGCGCTCGGCCAGGTGTTCTTCGAGCTTCTGTTGCGGCAGCTGCACGGTGTACATCGGGTTGCCGGGCAGGCGGAACAGGTCCAGTCGCAGCGAGCCGAACATGAATATGGGCGTCGGCACCGGGGGAGTATCCGCGCCGGTGAACCGTTGGTAGAGCCCGCGATAGTCCATCACCTGGACCACCCGGCCGACCAAACCGTTGGCGCGCTGGACGATGCCGCGCTCCGATCTGGCCTCCAGCAGCAGCGGTCGCACGCCCTGCAGGCTCAGCTCGCAGGCCAGCATCAGTCCGTTCGGGCCCCCGCCCGCGATCACGACGTCATTCATGGTGCTCTCCTCGTTGGCTCACGGCGACCTGCTCAAGGGCCGCGCGCAGGGTGGGCAGGAAGGGCCGGTCGCCCGGGCTGATCGCCCAGTGCCGCAGGGCGGCGTGCAGCGCGGCAGTGGCCACGCCGACGACCAGCCTCGGGTAGATGTCGTTCTCCGGATCGAGGCCGAGCCGCGCGGCGACCTCGGCGGTCAGCGCGTCCTGCACGGCCAGCTGCGCGCGCATGGTCTCGGCCTGCAACGCCGGATGGCGCAACACGAACTGCGAGCGCGCGACGAAATCGCGGTCCGGATCGACCGGCACGTCGTACGGAGTGAGCATGGCCGCGCTCAGCGCATCCCAGAGCGCTTCGTCAGCCGGGCGGGCGCGGAACGCCGCCACGATGCCGTCGATCCGGTCGGTGCTGATCGCGCAGATCGCCTCCTCCTTGGAGGAGAAGTAGTTGTTGAACGTCCTCGGGGACACGTTGGCCTTGGCCACGATGTCTTCCACCAGCACGTTTTCCAGTCCGTGCTCGACGGCGAGGTTCAGTGCCGCCCAGCTGAGCGCCGCGCGCGTCTCGAGCTTCTTGCGCTCCCGCAATCCGGCCATGTTTGCATCATACGCAAACTTGCCGATGACGCAAGTTTGCGCGAGCGGCAAGATCCGGGCGGCGTGGCACGATCAATCGCCGTGCGCCATTACGTCGATCTGCACATCCACTCGAAATTCAGCAGGGCCTGCAGCCGCGACTGCGACCTGGAACATCTGTCCTGGTGGGCGCGGCGCAAGGGCATCACCGTGATCGGCACCGGCGATCTCACCCATCCGGCCTGGGCCGACGAGATCCGCACCAAGCTCGTCCCGGCCGAGGACGGCCTGTTCAAGCTGCGCGACGACCTCGACCGCGAGGTGCTGCGCACCCTCCCGCCCAGCTGCCACACGCCGGTCCGGTTCCTGCTCGAAGTCGAGATCTCCACGATCTACAAGCGCGGCGACAAGACCCGCAAGGTGCACCACCTCTGCTACCTGCCCGACCTCGCGGCGGGCGAGGAGTTCACCCGGCGCCTGAGCAAGATCGGCAACCTCGGCTCGGACGGCCGCCCGATCCTCGGTCTCGACTCCCGTGACCTGCTGGAAATCACCCTCGAATCCGGCGATGGCGGCTACCTGATCCCCGCGCATGCCTGGACACCGTGGTTCGCGGTGCTCGGCTCCAAGTCCGGCTTCGACGCGGTCGAGGACTGCTACGTCGACCTGGCCGAGCACATCTTCGCCGTCGAGACCGGCCTGTCCTCCGACCCGGCGATGAACTGGCGGGTCTCCAAACTCGACCGGTTCCACCTGGTCGCCAACTCCGACGCGCACTCGCCGCCCATGCTCGGCCGCAACGCGACGGTGCTGGACACCGAACTCGGCTACGCGAACCTGCGCCGCGCCCTGGAGACCGGCGACGGCTACGTCGGCACGCTCGACATGTTCCCCGAGGAAGGCAAGTACCACCACGACGGGCACCGCAAGTGCGGCGTGCATCTGGAACCCGAGGACACCAAGGCGCTGGGCGGCACCTGCCCGGAATGCGGAAAGCCACTGACGCTCGGCGTCCTGTACCGCGTCTCCGAACTCGCCGACCGGCCCGCCGGTGAAAAACCGGCCACCGCTGGCACCTTCCAGCACGTCCTCGCGCTGCCCGAGGTGATGGGCGAAATCCTCGGTGTCGGGCCGAAGAGCAAGAAGGTCACCCAGGCCGTCGACGAGCTGGTCAACACGCTCGGCCCGGAACTGGGCATCCTGCTCGAACTGCCGATCGAGCAGATCAAGACCGCCCGCAACCCGCTGCTGACCGAGGCGATCGAACGGCTGCGCGCCGGTCGCGTGCACCGCGAAGCGGGCTACGACGGCGAATACGGCACCATCTCGATCTTCGAACCCGGCGAACTGTCCGCGGCCGAACCGGGCCTGTTCGGCATCGAACTGCCCGCCCCACGCAAACCCGCCGCCAAGCCGAAGAAAGCCCCGGCTCCGGTCGAACAGCCCACCATGTTCGAGCCCGCGCCCGAACGCGACGGCAGCCTGCTCGGCGGCCTCGACCCGGATCAGCGGGCAGCGGTTGAGGTCGTCGAAGGGCCGCTGTTGATCGTGGCCGGCCCGGGCACCGGCAAGACCCGCACGCTCACCCACCGCATCGCGCACCTGATCACCGCGCACGACGTTGCCCCGCAACACTGCCTGGCCATCACCTTCACCCGCCGCGCCTGCGAGGAAATGCGCGAACGGCTGGAAGGCCTGGTGCCCGAGCAAGCCCGGCGCATCACCGTGGCCACCTTCCACAGCCTCGGCCTCGATCTACTGCGCGAGCAGTACGAACTCGCCGGCCTGCCCGACGACTTCCGGGTCGCCGACGAAGGCACCAGGCTGGCCATCGTCCGCGATCTCCTCGGCCCCGGCACCAGCCTCCGCGATGCCCGCCGCGCCCTGGAAACCCTGCCCGACGACATCGCCGAGCTGTACAAGAAAACCTTGCACGGCACCGGTTTCGTCGACTTCGACGACCTGATCGCCATCCCGGTCGCGCTCCTGGAAGCCCATCCCGAACTGGTTGACCACTATCGCGAACGGTTCCGCCATATCTGCGTCGACGAGTACCAGGACGTGGACGAACTCCAGTACCGGCTGCTGCGCCTGCTCGCCCCGGCCGACGGCAACCTGTGCGCGATCGGCGATCCGGACCAAGCCATCTATGCCTTCCGTGGCGCCGATGTCGGCTTCTTCCTGCGTTTCCAGCAGGATTTCCCGGCCGCGCGCACAGTGGCCCTGACCCGCAACTACCGCTCCAGCGCGGTGATCGTGGCCAGCGCCGTCGCCGCGATCGCGCCGGCCACCCTCGTGCCCGATCGCGGCCTGCACGCCATGCGCGACGCACCCGCCGCCGAGCGGATCGCCATTCACACGGCAGCCGACGAAGAGGCCGAGGCGACCCGCATCGTCCACGCCATCGAGGAGTTGCTCGGCGGCTCGTCGTTCCACTCCCGCGACTCCGGCCTTGTCGACTCGCACGGGTTCGCGGGCGGCCTGTCCTTCGACGACATCGCCGTGCTCTACCGCACCGACGCGCAGGCCAGGCCGGTCATGGCCGCGCTGTCGCGGGCCGGGTTGCCGTTCCAGAAGCGCTCGCACAACCGGCTGGCCACACACCCGGGCGTCCGCGCGATCGTCGTCGAACTCCCCGAGTCGGCCGACGTCCCACTCCCGGTACTCCTGCGAAGGGCGGCCGAGTTGGCCACCTCCGAGGAGGAGGACACCGTCGCCGAAGCCCTGGAACTGCTGCTCCCGCTGGCCACCACTTCAGGCATGGACCTGGCCGGGTTCCGCGCCGAACTGGCGCTCGGTGCCGAGGTCGACACCTGGGATCCGCGCGCCAACCGGATCTCGCTGCTCACCCTGCACGCGGCCAAGGGCCTGGAGTTCCCGGTCGTGTTCATCGTCGGCTGCGCCGAGGGCACGCTGCCGTTCCGGTGGCCGGGCGAGCACGACGAGAACGCGGAAGCCGAGGAGCGGCGGCTGTTCTTCGTCGGCGTCAGCCGCGCCCAGTCGCACCTCTACCTCAGCCACGCCCGCAAACGCCTGCGCAACGGCACGTCGACCGACACCCGCCCGTCACCGTTCCTGTCGGTGTTCACCGACGAACTCGCCGAGCGCACCGAGGACAGCAAACCGGCCCGAGCCGGGCGCGACCAACAACTGCGCCTGTTGTAAATCGGATGACAGTCAGCGGCTGATGCAACAACGTCCATATGGGCCCACCAAGCCGATCGGCGCGGGAACGGTCGAGACCGTTCTCGACTAGTTTCCGGCCTTGGCCGGCAACGACGGGAAGGTTTCCGAGCAGACCTGGTAGTCCGGGCGGCCGTGCTCGGGGTCGATCAGCACCACGAAGTCGGGCAGCGCATGTGGCATCGGTTCGCCGTTGTCCTTGCGACTGTCCGGTTCGGCCGCCCAGTCCAGCCGGTGCACCCGCACCATGTAGCGGCCGGTCGGCAGATCAGGGGTGAGCGAGCCGTCGAGGAGTTCGGCGCCGATGGCCTCCAGCCCGCTGAACCGCACCTCGCCGGTGGAGATCAGCAGATACGGTCCGGCCGACGCGAGGTCGTATCGGGTCTCGCGGGTGCTCAGCTCGGCAGGCTCGTCAGCCGTGCCGACCCGGACCAGCACCAGCCAGCCGCCGCCCTCGGTGCCGACGCCGATCGGCACCAGCGCGCCCGCCTCGACATGTCCGGTCATTTCCTCCGGATCGAGCACGCGCAGTTCCCACGTGTCGAAGTCGACGATGTCACTGAACCACGCGGTGTCCCAGAGCGCGAGCATGCCCGCGTCGGTCAGCACGAAGCCCGATGTCTCCTGCTGCGTGCCCGGCATCCGTGTCCTCCCCGGACTCGGTTGGTGTACTGCTGAACCTCCACGGTAGAGCAGCTTGCGTCTCTACCAGGTGGAGACGGCAAGCTTGTCCCCATGGACGCGGTGTACTCGATCGGGGACCTGGCCCGGTTGACCGGGGTCGCGGTGACCGCGATCCGGTTCTACTCCGATCACGGCATCCTGCCCCCGGCCACCCGCACCGCCGCCGGGTATCGCCGCTACACCGAGGCCGATCGCGACCGCCTCGAACTGGTACGCACCCTGCGCGACCTCGGCCTCGACCTGCCAACGGTGGCTGCCGTGCTGCGCGGCGACGCCGAGTTGGGCGAGGTGGCGGCCGAGCGCGCGCAAGCGCTTGCCGAGCACATCCGACTGCTCCGGGTCCGGCACGCGGTGCTGGTCGCCGTGGCCGAACGCGGCGCCGACGCCGAGGAGTTGATGAGGTTGTACGCGCGTGAAGTCGTCGAGGAGTTCCTGGACGAGGTGTTCGACCGGCCCGGTTTCGCCGGGCTGCGCACCACCATGACCCCGTACCTGCCCGAGGATCCCGAGCCGGAACAGTTGGCCGCCTGGGAGGAGCTGGCCGCGTTGACCCAGGACGACGAGTTCCGTGGGGTGATGCGCGCGCTCGTCGCGCGGTACGACCCGACCATGCCGCCGCGCAAGGATGCGATCGCGGAGGTGTGGGAACAGTTCGAGGCCGGTGGCGAACTGGTCACACCGGTGGGTGTGACCATTCATGACCTCGAACTGGCCAACGATCCGAGGCGAGCGCGGTACGTGGAGCTGCTGGCGATCGTCAATGGCTGGGCACCGCCGGAATCGCTCAGCCCGGCTTTGAGCTGGGCGATCGCCGCGCTGCGTTCTTTTCCAGCTTCCTGATCACCGTGTTGACGAACGCAACCGAGTCGGCCGGGCTCAGCGCGACGCGCCTGATCCGGGCCGAGGCCACCTTCAACGCGGTCACGTCGGCGTCGTCGTAGACGAACTGGCCCGCGCGGCACCCGATGGACGCGGCGTCGGCGAAGTTGTAGAGGGTGAACGGGCCGGTCAGGCCGGGGTGCCAGCCATCGCCGATCGGCACCACCCGCACCCCGGCCTTGGCCAGGCGCTTGAGCTGATCGACGAGCACGGCTCGGCCGCCGACGCGCTGGCGCAGCGCCCACTCGCCGACCAACGCGGTGTAGGTCACCGGATCGGGTAGCGCGGCCCGCCTGCTGTGCCGCAGCTCGACCCGGGCCTGGACTTCCGCGCTGGTCAGTGCGTCGTCGTCGCCGATGACGGCGCTCGCGTACTCGGGAGTCTGGAGCAGTTCGGGGACGGCCAGCGGGCTCCACTCGATGATCTCCGCCGCCATCCGCTCGCACTCGACCACGGCTGGCATCCCCCGATGGGGTGATGGCAGGTCTCTGGCCAGGTCGAGGATGGGTTCCTGGCGTTCGCCGGTGAGGCCGATCGCGGTCAGCATCGCGGTGAGGTCGGCCAGGGCCGGGATGCGTTTGCCGGTTTCCCACTGCGAGATCGTGGTGTGCGACATGTTCAACTGCCGCCCGACCTCGCGCACGCCGAATCCGGCCGCCAACCTGGCCCGGCGCAGGGCCGAGGCGAAGGCACGGGAACGTGGGTTCACGACTCGCACTCTATCCGGTGTTCCGTGACCGGTCACGTGACCATTCGACGCCGACACGCGGAAAGTGCACCCGTTCGGCTGATGACGCGGCGTGTTCCGGACGGTGATCAACTTGAAGATCATTTGATGATCGTTTTCGTGAAAGTTGTTACCGGGTAAGGTTGATCATCGAGTCCTTTGTGGAGTAACAAGCGGTTTTCGGGGCCGTTACTGCTTGTGAGGCTGACCACTGCCGATCAATTCGAGCGGGACATCCCAGGTGAACACGCGGTAAACTTCGTTGCTCGGGCGCGGCCGGCGAAGATCGAAACAGCTCGATCCGTTGGTACACAAGGACAGTAGCCACTCGCACACAGCGAGAAATCGCGCTCACCCATCCGCACGGAGGTTGACGATGCGAGCCTGCCTGGCTCCGAATGCCGTGGAGGCACTTGCGTGACCGCGGTTACTGGTTTCACTCCCTCGCTCGACAATGAATTCCCCGAACTATCCGCGCTGGCGATCGCGCCGCCCGCCCTGTTCGCGGGCGGTCCGGCCGCTGCCGAGCGCACGCTGCTGGACGTCCTCACCGACACCGCCCGCAGGCACCCGGCCGCGCCCGCGCTCGACGACGAGACCACCGTGCTGGACTACCGCACGCTGCTGGCCGAAATCGACGCGCTGCGCGCGCGGCTGGCCGCCGCCGGTATCGGCGTCGGCGACCGGGTCGGCATCCGGGTGCCCTCCGGCACCGTCGACCTCTACCTGGCGATTCTCGGCACGCTCGCGGTCGGCGCGGCCTATGTGCCGGTCGACGCCGACGACCCCGACGAGCGCGCCGAGCTGGTGTTCGGCGAGGCGGGGGTGTGCGCGTGGCTGGGCGCCAATCGGGAACTGCACCTGATCGGCGAGCCGCACGGCACCCCCGGCCGCCCCGGCCCCGACGACGACGCCTGGATCATCTTCACCTCCGGCTCGACCGGTAAGCCCAAGGGCGTCGCGGTCACCCACCGCTCGGCCGCCGCGTTCGTGGACGCCGAAGCCGGCATGTTCCTGCGGGACGAGCCGATCGGCCCCGGTGATCGAGTGCTGGCCGGACTGTCCGTCGCGTTCGACGCCTCGTGCGAAGAGATGTGGCTGGCCTGGCGGCACGGCGCCTGCCTGGTCCCCTCGCCGCGTTCGCTGGTCCGCACCGGGCTCGACCTGGGCCCGTGGCTGGTGCGCCGCGAGATCACCATCGTCTCCACCGTGCCGACGCTGGCCGCGTTGTGGCCGATCGAGGCCCTGGACGAGGTGCGGCTGCTGATCTTCGGCGGCGAAGCCTGCCCGCCCGAACTGGCCGAACGGCTCGCGGTCGAAGGCCGCGAGGTCTGGAACACCTACGGCCCCACCGAGGCCACCGTCGTGGCCTGCGCCGCCCCGCTGACCGGTGAGGGCCCGGTGCGCATCGGCCTCCCGCTGGCCGGCTGGGACCTCGCGGTCGTGGACAAGGCCGGCCTGCCGGTCGCCATGGGCGAGGTCGGCGAGCTGGTCATCGGCGGTGTCGGCCTGGCCCGCTACCTGGACGCGGCCAAGGACGCGGAGAAGTACGTGCCGCTGCCCGCGCTCGGCTGGAATCGGGCCTACTTCAGTGGCGACCTGGTCCGGGCCGAGGCCGAGGGCCTGCTGTTCGTCGGTCGTGGCGACGAGCAGATCAAGCTCGGCGGACGCCGGATCGAACTGGGCGAGGTCGACGCCGCGCTGCAAGCGCTGCCGAACGTGGCGTGTGCGGCAGCGGCCGTTCGCACGGCCAAGGCCGGGAACCAGATCCTGGTCGGCTACGTGGTTCCGGCCGCTGGCAGCGAATTCGACGCCTCGGCCGCGCTGGCCACGTTGCGCGAGCAGTTGCCTGCCGCGCTGGTGCCGCTGCTGGCCACCGTCGACGACCTGCCGACCCGGACCTCCGGCAAGGTCGACCGCAACGCGCTGCCCTGGCCCCTCCCGCTGGCCGGAGCCGATCTGCCCAGCGACGAGCTGAGCGGCACGGCGGCCTGGCTGGCCGAGCAGTGGAGCAACATCCTGGGCAGCCCGGTGACCCGGCTGGACGACGACTTCTTCGCCATCGGCGGCGGCAGCCTCGCGGCTGCGCAGCTGGTGTCGCTGATCCGCGAACGCTTCCCCGCGATTGCCGTTTCCGACCTCTACACCCGGCCCAAACTCGGCGCGCTGGCCGGAAAACTCGACGAGCTGGCCGTCGCCGAAACCGAGCAACGGGTCATCGCGCCGACGCCGAAGGCGGCCGGGCTGGTCCAGTCGATCGTGCTGGTGCTGCTCTACACGCTGGTCGGGCTGCGCTGGCTGGTCGCGCTGGCCACCGTCAACAACCTGCTCGGCCTGACCGGGGTCTTCCCGTGGGCGCCGACCGTGCCGTGGTGGTCGATCGCCGCGGGCTGGGTGCTGTTGATCAGCCCGTTCGGCCGGATGGGCCTGTCCGCGCTCGGCGCGCGAATGCTGTTGCGCGGCCTCAAACCGGGCGACTATCAGCGTGGCTCCGGTGTCCACCTGCGGTTGTGGGCCGCCGAGCGGCTGACCGACCTGACCGGCGTCGGCAACCTGTCCAGCGCGCCGTGGATCACCTACTACGCGCGGGCGCTGGGCGCCAAGATCGGCGCGGGCGTCGACCTGCACTCGCTGCCGCCGGTGACCGGCATGCTCAAGCTGGGCAAGGGCGCGGCCGTCGAGCCCGAGGTCGACCTGGCCGGCTGGTGGCTGGACGGCGACACCGTGCACGTCGGCAAGATCCGGATCGGCGCGGGTGCGCGGATCGGGTCGCGCAGCACGTTGTTCCCTGGCGCGCGGATCGGCAAGCGCGCCGAGATCGGCGCCGGTTCCGGTGTGGTCGGTGCGGTGCCCGCCGGTCAGCACTGGGCCGGTTCGCCCGCGGTGAAGATCGGCAAGGCGTCCTCGCCGTTCGACGGTCGCGCGCCGCGCTCGCGTCGCTGGGTACTGATCTACGGAATCAGCTCGCTGGTACTCGGCCTGGTGCCGATGCTCGGTCTGCTGCCCGGCCTGCTCATCCTCGGTGCCTTCGTCGCCGGAACCACCACGCTCGCCGCCGCGGTTCCGGCCGCACTGCTGGGCGTTCCGCTGGCGACGGTGACGACGCTGGTGTCCTACGCGGTGCTGATCGGCATCAGCGTGCGGCTGCTCGGCGTCGGCATCAAGGCGGGCAACTTCGCCGTGCACAGCCGGATCGGCTGGCAGGTGTGGGCGACCGAGCGGCTGATGGACCTGGCCAGGATCCTGCTGTTCCCGATGTACGCCAGCCTGTTCACGCCGGTGTGGCTGCGGCTGCTCGGCGCCAAGGTCGGCCGCCGCACCGAGGTCTCCACCGTGCTCGCGCTGCCCAAGATGACCACCGTCGCGGACGGCGCCTTCCTGGCCGACGACACCATGGTCGCCTCCTACGAACTCGGCGGCGGCTGGCTGCGCGTCGGCGCGGCCAAGGTCGGTGCCCGCGCGTTCCTCGGCAACTCCGGCATGACGGCGGCAGGTCGCAAGATCCCGGCCGGTGGCCTGGTCGGTGTGCTGTCGGCGACGCCCAAGAAGGCCAAGGCCGGTTCGTCCTGGCTCGGTATGCCGCCGATGCAGTTGCGTCGCACCGCGGAAGTCGGCGATTCCAGCCGCACCTTCGACCCACCCAAACGCCTGGTGTTCGCCCGCGCCCTGGTCGAGATCTGCCGGGTCGTGCCGGTGATGTGCAGCGCCGCGCTGGCCGTGCTCGCCTTGGCCGGGTTCGACGCGCTGATCGGCACCGCGGGCTGGTGGGCCGCCGCGCTCGGTGGCGGCGTGCTGCTGTTGCTGGCCGGGCTCGGTGCCGCCGCGGTCACCACCATTGCCAAGTGGACGCTGGTGGGCCGGTTCAGCCGGGTCGAACATCCGTTGTGGAGTTCGTTCGTGTGGCGCAACGAGCTGGCCGACACGTTCGTCGAGACGCTGGCCGTGCCGTGGTTCGCGGGCTCGGTGACCGGCACGCCGCTGCTGACCGGCTGGCTGCGCACGCTCGGCGCGCGGATCGGCGCGGGCGTCTGGTGCGACACCTACTGGCTGCCCGAGGCGGACCTGGTCGAACTGGGCACCGGGGCCAGCGTCAATCGTGGCTGCGTCTTGCAAACGCACCTGTTCCATGATCGGGTGATGAGCATGGATGGGGTCACCTTGGGCGAGGGCGCGACGCTCGGCCCACACGGCATCGTGCTGCCCGGCGCGCGCATTTCCGATCGGGCCACGGTCGGCCCGGCCTCGTTGGTCATGCGCGGTGAATCGGTGCCCGCCGACACCCGTTGGCTGGGCAACCCGATCACCGCCTGGGGCCGGTGACCGGGGACCAGTGACTGGCTTCATCTCCCGCCCGACGCCGGGCGCGAGCATGTCCGACGACTCCTACCTGTCGGATCACGGCAACGGCGACTACCGGATCGCGCACTACGACATCGAGCTGGACTACCGCATCAACGCGGACCGGCTCACCGGTCAGGTGCAGATCTCGGCGGTCGCCGGGAAGTGGTTGTCCCGGCTGAGCCTGGACTTCGGCGAGTTCAAGATCGGCCGGATCACGGTCAACAACCGGGCGGTCGGCCGGTTCACACACCGGGCGGGCAAACTGCACATCTGGCCCGCCCGGCCGATCCCGGCCGACACCGAGTTCACCGTCGAGGTGCGTTACGCGGGCAATCCGAAACCAGTGCGCACGCCGCACTGGGGCACGCTGGGCTGGGAACCGCTGACCGACGGCGCGATCGTGGCCAGCCAGCCGATCGGCGCGCCGTCCTGGTTCCCGTGCGACGACCGGCCGGACGCCAAGGCTACCTACCGCATCTCGGTGACCACCGGTTCCCGCTATGCGGTGCTGGCCAACGGGCGGCTGGTCTCCCGCTATCGCGGCGCGAGCACCACCACCTGGGTGTTCGACGCGCCGGAGCCGATGGCCACCTACCTCGCCACTGTCCAAATCGGACAGTACTCGCTGCTGGACTTCCCGGCCGATGGCGGCGTCACGCAGCGCGCTGCGGTGCCCGCTGCGTTGATCCCGTTGTTCAACCGGGACTTCGGGCGCCAGCCCAGGATCATGGCCACCTTCGAGCGACTGTTCGGACCGTACCCGTTCGCCGAGTACGCGGTGGTGATCGCCGACGACGAGCTGGAGATCCCGGTCGAGGCCCAGGGCCTGTCGATCTTCGGCCGCAACCACGTCGACGGGCGGCGCAGCTGGGAGCGGCTGATCGCCCACGAACTGGCCCACCAGTGGTTCGGCAACAGCCTGACCGTGGCCGACTGGCGGCACATCTGGCTCAACGAGGGCTTCGCCAACTACTCGGAATGGCTGTGGTCGGAGGATTGCGGCGGCGAATCGGCCGACGTGCAGGCGGCGCGCTGCTGGCGCCGGGTCGCGGCCATGCCGCAGGACCTGATCCTGGCCGATCCCGGCGTGGCGCGGATCTTCGACGACCGGGTCTACCAGCGCGGCGCGCTCACCGTGCACGCGCTGCGCCGCGACATCGGCGACGAGGCGTTCTTCGCGCTGTTACGCGACTGGACCAGGCAACACCAGCACGGCACGGTGCGCACCGAGGACTTCACCGCGCTCGCCGCGCGACACGCGGGCCGCTCGCTGGAGGATTTCTTCCACCGCTGGATCTTCCTGCCCGCCCTGCCCCCGGCCACCGAACTCACCGCCCGCCATTAGCGGCCTGCGCCTTCCGCACGTTCGCCAGTGCTTTCTCCACCGCCGCGCAGTCCTGGGCCAGGGTGGGCACCACGTGCCAGCTCAGCCGCGGCGGTCCCGCCGCGCGGGGCACCGCGAACAGCACGCCCACCTGCCCCGGCGTGAGGTTCTTCGGGTTGATGACGACCGTGTTCGTCCCGGGCGTGACCGCCTCGATCGGAGCCGTGCCAACGCAACCCACCGCGGATGGGGCGCCGAGCGAGTGCAGCGCGGCGGCGGCCTGGGCCAGCGCGGCGGCCTGGTTCAGCGTGACGGTCACCGTGCCGTCCGGGTTCTGGGTGACCGCGTAGGCGGGCGCGCCGGTGGTCAGCAACAGCAGGATCGTGGCGACCACCGCCGCGACGCTCGCCACGCTGCCGCTCAGCCAGATCGGCTTGGCCGAGCGACCCCTGAAAAGATTGCGCTGCCGGGTCAGTTCCGTCTGTGCCAAGACCGGCCGGTACTCGGCCATCAGATCCGTGAACAGTTGATCGGCAAACCTAGAGGCCCTAGGACAGTGCCTGTTCGGCGAGCGACGTCCAGGCACGCGATCTCCCGCGTTGTCGTCAGTCACCATGACTCCGTCATGCCTCCCTCCTCCGCCTTGGATCTCACGCACCTGGACGCCCCTCGCTGATCGAACAACATTGTCCTAGACCTCTTAGCCATTCGCATCACCCGTGCCGATGATCCCGCGGAGCCGGTTGCGCACCCGCATCAGCCGCATCCGGGCCGAACCGGCCGAGATGCCGAGCACGGCCGCCGCCTCGTTGGCGGGAAATCCCGCGATGTCGACGAGTTCCACCAGCGCGCGGTCCTTGTCGGACAGCGCGGTCAGCTCGGTGAGCAGGCGGCGGCCCGCGCGTTGCGCGTCGATCCGGTCGAGCAGGTCGTCGAGTTGTTCCGCGTCCAGTTCGCGCCGCCCGGCCAGGCGCTGGGTCTTGTTCCGCTGTCTGGTGCGGGTTTCCAGGTGGGCCGCGTAGACGTGCCGGGCGATGCCGAACACCCAGGCCCGCGCCGAGCCCCGGCTCGGATCGAACCCGGCCAGTGAGGTGATCACCTGGACGAACGTGTCCGCGGTGAGGTCGGCGACGGTCTGCGGATCGGCGCTGCGGCGGGCGAAGAACGCGGTCACCGCGTCCACCTGCGCCCGGTACAGCTCCTCGAACTCGGCGGCGGCGTCGCGGCTCAGCGGACGCTTCGGCACCGGTTCGGCGGCTGACGACGCGCGGGCCGTCGTTTCGGTCACGCTTGAGGATTGCCGACTTGCGCGGCTCGTGTCACAGAATTTCTGCGAGGCGAGCCCCCAGTCACGAGGCGGGGCGACCGGGGGCTCGCGTCCGGCCGTCGGGGGGCGCCAGCCGGACGGGTGAAACCATATCTTGTTCTGGGCCAGTTGTGATCTTCGGGGCCCACTCTTAGTAGAATTACCAGCTAGTTAAGGCCCTGAACGGAGGAGATTTCACGATAGCCGGGTACTTTCCGTGAAGTCCTAACGGACAAAGTGCCTGGTTAACCCGTGCAAACCGCTCGTACTCGCGCGGGTGCTGACCGTCCGTGTCGATCATCGATCGAGACCATTTTTTCTGTACCAGTTCGGTCACTGGTCTGGAGCGGGCAACTTCAGGCGCATCATCGGGTCGCCGGAGAACCCGAATCCGAGTTCGGTGTAGAGCGGTTCCCCGGCGGAAGAAGCATTCAGCATCACCCGGGTGATGCCGCGTTCGCCGAACCAGCCGAGCAGTCCCTTCATGCACGCGCGCGAGTAGCCGCGCCTGCGATAAGCCGGATCGGTCGCCACGCTCATCACGTAACCGGCCTCGCCACGCGCGTTGTGCGGGGAGGGCAGCCGGGTGTCGATCACGCCGATCGCGCAGGACGCGAGCCTGCCGGGCTGATCGGGCGTGTCCACCACGTAGGCCGCCAGCTCACCGTTGGGCTCGGGCAGGCGTTTACGCAGAAAGGCAGTGGCATCCAGCTGCCACTGCCCGGGTTCGGGGTAGACCCCGTCCAATCCGGCGAAGAGGTATTCGCGGAGTCTGGTCAGTTCGGCGGCATCCTCGGCAATGGCTTTGCGTACCTCGGTCACCCTCGGACCATAGTTGTCCGCCGGTTGGCGAAAAAGCAGATTAGCGGCGGTTGCCGCGCGGATAACGGATCTTCGCGTTGCCCATCCCGACCTTCGCCGACACGCGCAGCACCGGCATGGTCGGGTCGGCCGGTTCGGTCGCGCGGTTGACCACGTTGCCCATCCCGGTGGTGACCTGCTCCATCACCACGTTCCAGCCGTGCGGCACGATCACCGTGATGTTGCCGGAGCCGCACTGGATGCGCATCTCGATCTCGCGGGTGCTCACCCTGGCCTCGGTGAAGTCCACGGTGACGTTGCCCATCGTGCACTCGGCCAGTACCGAGGAGGGCACCGTCCACTGACCGGTCTGCTTGATGTTGCCGGTGCGGGTGCGCAGTTCCAGCGGCTTGACGCCGGGCACCGCGACCGCGACCTGGCCGGGCACGTGGCCGGGTATCTGGCCAAGGCCGGGCAGGTCCAGCAGCACGCTGTTGAGTTCGGCCCGGATTTTCGCGGCCAGCGCGATGTCCGTGCGCTCGGTGAACTCGTCCAGGTTCAACAGGCCCAGTGCGACGGCCTTCTGCAACAGGCCGACCACGTGCTCGCGCTCCGCGTCCGAGACGCGCATGTTCCTGGCCGCCAGCTGTGGCGCGGGCAAGGGCGGCGGGGTCGGCTCGACGGTCACACAACCACGATATCGGGCCCGGCGACGCTTTGTCTCAGGTTCTAAATATTTTTTATGGAGAGGGACGTGGGTCGTCGCGGAGGATGCCGTAGATGACCCCGTCGCGCCACTTCCCGTCGCGCCACACGGCCGCCCGGATCACACCCTCGCGGGTGAAACCGACCTTCTCCAGCGACCGCTGCTCGCCGATGTTCTCCAGTTCGGTGTCGGCCTCGATCCGGTGCGCTGGGGAATGCGCGAACAGGTAGTCGACCAGCAGCCGCTGCGCGATCGTGCCGTATCCCTTGCCACGCGCCGAAGGCACCAGCCCGATGCCCATCACCCAGTACCGGGTTTCGAGCATGGGCTGCTTACGCGACCAGGTCACGAAACCGAGCCGATCTCCGCCGCGCACCACCATGAACGCGCCGCGATCCGGTTCGAGCAGACCGTTCTCCGCCCACCGCTTGCGGTAATCACCCGGCTGCCGATGGCCGAACCAGGCGAACTCGCCGCCGGCCGGGGTTTCGATCAGCTCCTCGATGATCGCGATGTCCTTCTCGGTCACCGGTTGCAGCGCTATCTCGTCCTCGCTCACCGGGCTATTAGATCAACGGGCTGACCGTCCTTGGGCCGGGGGAGCGCGGTGTAGTCCAGCGGCGTCCGGTAGTCACCGGGCACCGACCAGTCGAAGCGCAGCAACAGTTGGTGCAGCACGGACTTGATCTCTATCCCGGAGAAGTACATGCCAAGGCACTTGTGCACGCCGCCGCCGAAGGGCTCCCAGGCGAAGCGGTGCACCTTCTCTTCGGCGCGTTCCGGGCTGAACCGCGCCGGATCGAACTTCTCCGGGTCGCGCCAGTACTCGGGCATGTGGTGGGTGAAGTGCGTGGACACCGTGATCATCGTGTCGGCCGGGAGGAAATGGCCCAGTACCTCGGTGTCCTTGACGGTCTTGCGGGCCAGGCTCGGCACCGGCGCGACCAGCCGCAGGCTCTCCCTCATCACCAGGTCCAGCGAGGTCAGCTCGCCGAGCTGGGCGTAGGTCGGATGCGGCGTGCCGAGCGCGAGGGATTCGGCGCGGCAGCGCTGCTGCCAGTCCTGGTGCTGGCCGAGCAGGCCCATCATGGTCGAGACGGTGATCGTCGACGTGTCGTGCGCGGCCATCAGCAGGAAGATCATCTGGTTCACGATGTCGGCGTCGGTGAGGCGTTCGCCGTCCTCGGATTCGATGTGGCACAACGCGGTGAACAGGTCGTCGCCATCGCCCGCGCGCCGGATCGGCAGGTATTCGCGCAGGTAGTCCTCCAGCAGCGCCCGGCCCCGCAGGCCGCGCCGCCACCGGCCGCCCGGTACCGGGAAGCGCACGAACGAGGTGCCCGCCTGCACGCAGGCGACGAACGCCTTGTTGATCTTCGCCATGCGGGCCACGTCGGACTGGTTCGCGCCGCCCATGAAGATGCTGGTGGCCAGGTCCAGGGTGAGTTTCTTGGTCTTCGGGAAGACCAGGAAGGCGGGGTCCGGCCGCCAGTTCGCGATGCCTGCCTCGATCGCCGGTTGCAGTGCCTGGGTGTAGGCGGCGAGGCGTTGGTTGGTGAACGCCTGCTGCATGATCCGCCGGTGCTGAAGGTGTTCGGGGCCGTCCATCAGCATCAGGCCGCGGTCGAAGAACGGGCCGATGTAGAAACCCCAGCCCGGGCCATTGGCGAAGGCCTTGTCCTTGTTGGTCAGCGCGACGCCGCAGGCCTCCGGGCCGAGCAGCAGGACCGTCGCGTTGCCGAACCCGCCGGCCCAGGACACCGGGCCGTAGCGGTCGTAGCGCTCGCGCGAGAAGGCGAGCGGGTCACGCATGGATGCGATGGAGTAGCCGATCCAGGGCAGGCCGTAGTCACCGGGGATCGTGCGCAGTTCGCTGGTCGTGGGGGCGGGTGCCAACGTTCGACTCATCGGTGAGCCTCCGCAACTGACATGGCGTCCTGTCAACTTGCGTTCTACGGTAATCCGACAGGACGTTCTGTCAAGATGGGAGACGTGAGTTCACCTACTCGTCCCTATCGCGGGATCAGCGCGACCGAGCGCACCGCGCGTCGCCGCGCCGAGTTGATGGCGGCCGCGTTCGACCTGCTCGGCACCGTCGGCTGGGAACAGACCACGATGACCGCGATCTGCGCGCGAGCCAAGCTGACCGAGCGCTACTTCTACGAGAGCTTCGCCAGCCGCGACGACCTGCTCATCGCCGTCAACGAGGACCTGGCCGAGCGGATTCGCGCGGTGGTCGTCGACGCGCTGGACGCGGCGCCCCGCGACCCGGAGCAGACCGCCCGCGCGGCCATCACCGTGTTCGTCGACTTCCTCACCGAGGACCCGCGCATCGGCAGGGTGTGCATCGTCGAAGCCGGCGCGACCGCGCTGCTGCGGCAGCGCAAACATCAGATCCTCGGTGAGTTCGCCGAGCTGATCGTGGCCAAGGCGCGTGAAGTTTTCGGAAAGAATTCGCTGCCCGCGCCGCGTGACCGGATCAACGCGCTGCTGTTCACCGGCGGCCTCGCCGAGGTGCTCACCTCGTGGCTGGCCGGCGAGGTGAGCGCGAGCAAGCAGGACATCATCGAGACCGCGGTGAATCAGTTCGTGCGCACCGCGCACCGTTAGTCCACAGTGGATCTTCGGTCAGAGCCAGCCGAGACGATCGCCCAGCGCGGTGCCCATCTTGGCCGCCGTCGCGTCCGACGAAGCCCGCCCGACAACGCGATCCAGCACCGAGGCCCATTCCAGGATGATGGTCGCGACCGTCTCGGCTTCCAGTTCGTGCTCGTTGTCGTAGGAGGTGCGCGACATCAGCGTCGGCAGTGCATTGCGCGCCGCGGCGGGCTCCGCGCCGGGCAGCAGACCGGCGATGACCTCGTTGTCCTGCTCCTCGCCGCGGTGCCCGGCGATCATGTGGCCGATCTCGTGCAGGACGATGTGGTCCTGGTGCGAGCGGCTGGTGTGCTGCTGGTAGAGGATGTAGTCGGCGGTCTCGGTGGCGATCCACACGCCGAACGGGCCCGGTACCGGAATGGGGTGCTCGACCAGCCGGATCGGCCTGCCCCGCTGCTCACCGAGTTTGCGGCACAGTTCGGTCACCTCCAACGGTGGACGGATGTCCAGCTCGTTGAGCAGACGGCGGCATCGCCTGCGTAGCTCCCGTTCCCGCACTCGCCACCTTCTTTTCTCGGCACCTGGCCGAACTCAGGGTAGCGGGCCGTACCGGATTCCGGGGCGGGTTGGGTAATCGGGCGATGACGCTCACGATTGCAACTGCGGTGCGCGCTCGCCCGATCGCACTGGGTGTCCGCAATGGATCGTGCTATTGCCCGATCGGTACCCAGTTGCCGTGAAAACCATTCGGTACCCGGTTCGGCAAGTGAATCGCGGCGACCGTCTCCAGCGAGCCCGCGTCCAGCAAGGTGAGGTCGCTGCGCTGAGTTTCCGGGTAGTAGACGAAACCCATGAGGACGCCCTCGTCTTCGGCCGCGTCCGGGCCGTTCGGCACGAACACCATCTCGCCGGGCGAGGTGCCGGGACCGAACGAGCGCCGCGTGGTCTGTCCGCTGACCAGATCGTGCTTGACAATCGCCTCGGTCGTGCCCGGCTGACTCCGCGAGCCCGCCGCCTCGACCGCGTAGCCGTAGCGGTGCCGCAGGCCGACCAGGCGTTCGTCGACCCGGGGGAATTCCTGCGGCCGGTCGTCGAGCCGGTCCTCCAGCACCTTGCCCGCGGCCAGATCGACCCGCCAGCGGTCCAGCGTGATCGGCGACTCGAACGGGCCGTTGGCCTCGGCGTCGAACGTGCGCTCGTGCCGGACCACGTCGAGCACGATCTGATCGCCGTCGTCATAGGCGTTGAGCGGGTGGTAGACATAGCACGGCTCGATGTCGAACCAGCGCACGTCGGCCGCGCCGCCGTTGCGCGGCATGACCCCGACCCGCGCCGGGTACTTCGAATCCCACCGGTAGGGCATCGGCCCGTTGCCGCGCACGCCAGCCCCGGCCCGGATGGCCAGCGGATCCGGCGTTTTCACCTTGCCCATCAACGAACTCAGCACCAGCCGGGCCGGCGCGCGCAGCGGAGCGGGAATGTTGTTCTTGATGACGTTGCCGACGTCGAAGGTGACCGGAAGGTCGTAGAAGACCACGTGCTTCTCGGTCAGCGAGAAGTCGTGCATCATCGGGCTGCCGGTCACCGGAATGTCCACCGTGCGCTTGGCCCGGCCGTCCGGGCCGATCACCGAGTACTGCACGCGTTTGCCGCGTCCCCAGAAGTACGAGACCGCGTGCAGGTCGCCGGTGCGCGGGTCGCGCTTGGGGTGGGCGGTGTAGCCGCCGGTGATGGTGCCGTCGAAGTCGCACTGGGCCAGCGTGTCCAGTTCGTCGGACAGCTCGTAGTTGACGATGCCGCTCTCCACCAGCGCGATGGTCTTGCCCGCGTGGCCGATGATGTTGGTGTTCGGGCCGGTGTCGGCCCAGCCCGCGGAATTCTTGCGCGGCACGGGTTTCTCGCCGAACTTCCTGGCGACCGAGGCCGTGCGCACCCAGCGGTTGCGGTACCACTCGGCCTTGCCGGCGCGGATGCGCACGCCGTGCACCATGCCGTCCCCGGTGAACCAGTGGTAGGCGGCCGGGTCGATCTCTTCGGCCGGGTTGGGCCCGTTGCGCAGATAGCGGCCGTCGAGGTGCTCGGGGATGTGCCCGGTCACCTCCAGATCGGTGATCGTGTGCTCGTGCTCCAGCGGAGCGTAGTTCCCCTGCAAGTACGGGTTGCCCATGACGATCCTCCAGACGAGGAATAACCTTGTTATGGGTCATGTATAACAAGGTTATGGCAAGATGGCAAGCATGCCCGCCAAGCCCGACACCCGAGCCCGCGTCCTGGAAGCGGCCATGCGGCTGCTCGACACCGACGGACCGGACGCGTTGCAGGTGCGCAGAATCGCCGCCGAGGTGGGCAGCTCCACCATGACCGTGTACACCCATTTCGGCAGCATGATCGACCTGCGCACCGCGGTCATCCAGGAAGGCCTGCTGCGCTTCGCGACCGCCCTGGACCAGGTCGGCCAGACCGACGACGCCATCGCCGACCTGTTCGGCCAGGGCGTGGCCTACCGCCGCTTCGCGCTGGACAACCCGCACCTCTACCGGATGATGTTCGGCGTCTCCGAACCCAAGAACGACCAGCAGAACTTCCGCGACCTCTCGGTCGGCGACTCGCCCAGCGCCCTGCCCGAAGGCACCACCGCCTTCGGCATCCTCGCCCGCGTCACCGAACGCGCCGCCGCGCAAGGCCGCGTCGACGTACCCGACACCGTCGCGTTCGCCGCCCAGATCTGGAGCGCCATCCACGGCTACGTACTGCTGGAAATGGCCGGCTTCTTCGGCACCGAAGGCCATGGCCTTGGCGAGGTCCTCGGCCCGCTGACCATCGCGCTGCTGGTCGGCGCGGGCGACGAGCGCGAACGCGTAGAAGCCTCCTTCCGCGACGCCATCTCCCGCCTCGCGCTCACGTCACTCTGAAACGTCAGCGCGTGTTCTGAATGTCGACCGTGTCGTTGATCCAGGCGAAGTAGGCTGCGGTGCCGTTTACCAGCGGGATGGCGCTCACCTCGGGGTTGTCCCAGGTGTGCTCGCGCAGCAGGAGGGCTTCCAGTTCGGGGTAGCGGTCGGCCCTGGTTTTCAGGGTCACCTGCCACTCTTCTCCTTCTCCTGACTGGCCGAGATGCCAGAAGAAGGACGTCACCGGGCCGTACACCTGCGCACCGGCGGCGAGTTTGGCGGCGACCGCGGCGCTGGCCAGCTTGGCGGCTGTTTCGCGATCGCCGGCGACTGTCGAGACTTGCAGGTAGTCGGCCATGGTCGCAGTGTAGGGCTCAGCCTGTGGCCCATTCCTCGGCGAGGATGGACAGGACGACGCAGTCGTAGTGGACGCCGTTGTAGACGGATGCCTTGCGCAGCACGCCTTCCTCGGTCATGCCGAGTCGTTTGGCCACGGCGATGCTGCGGGTGTTCTCGGGCATGGTCTGCCAGTGGACGCGGGTCATGCCGCGGACGCGGAACGCCCAGTCGATGAGGGTTTGCGCGGCTTTGGTCATCAGGCCCTTGCCTTCGGCGCCTGCGCCGAGCCAGCAGCCGACCTCGCAGCTGCCGGTGGCCGCGTCGAAGTTGCGGAACAGTACGGAGCCGATCAGATCGTCGGCGCGCCAGATGCCGAAGATGCGGCCTGCGTCGCGGGCTTGCTTGTCGGCGTAGTTCTGCAGCCACGCCGTCGCCGACGGAACATCCACAATGGACTTGACCCACGGCAGCCACGGGTCCAGGTGGGCGCGGTTGGCTTCGATGTGCGCGGCGAACACGTCGCCTTGCCAGGGTTGCAGGTCGCGGAGTTCGATGTCGTCAGTCAGGGCGAGAGCGAGCACGGGCGGCCTCCGTCAGCGGGTACATAACAAACGTTTGGTACGTAGTGTACGGTGACGGGGCAACCGAGACGAACGGATTTCGCCATGCCGGCCAAAGGAGATCACGACGCCCGCAGGGCGCAGGTGTCCGAGGCGGTGTGGCGGGTGCTGGCCGCGCGTGGCTTCGGCGGGCTCACCTTGCGCGCGGTCGCGGGGGAGCTGGGGTCGTCGACCGGGCTGCTCACGCACTACTTTCCGAGCAAACGCGCGCTGGTCTGGCACGCGCTGGACCTCGCGGAGGAGCGCAGCCGGGCCTACCCGCGCCGGGTGCCGGACGGCGAGGGGCTCGACGCGCTGCGCTCTGCCCTGCTCGACGTGTTGCCGTTGACGCCGGAGCTGGTCGAGATGAGCCGGGTCTGGGTCAGTTCGTGGGACGCGGGCATCGGCGATGACGAACTCGGCAAGCTGCACGGCGCGCGGTACGTGCGTTGGCGCGGTCGCCTGACCGGGCACATCGAGACCGCCATTCGGCTCGGCCAGGTTTCGGCGGCCGATCCGGAGCTGCTGGCGATTCGCTGCGCGGCCTTCGCGCATGGGTTGGTCGTGCAGGCATTGTTCGATCCGGAGCTGATCACGCCGGAGGTTCAGATCCGGCTGCTCGACGAGTTCCTGACCAGTTTGGAGTGACACCTGATGCCCATCGTGAACCGCACCGTTGACGTGCCCGGCGTGTTCACCAGCCCGAACTACCAGCACGCGATCACCGTGACCGGCCGGATCGCGTTCGTCGCGGGCCAGATCGCGCTGGACGCGAACGGCGAACTGGTCGGGCCCGGCGATGCCGGTGCGCAGGCCGCCCAGGCGCTGGCCAACCTGTACGCGGTGGTCCGCTCGCTCGGCGCGGACTGGCCGGACGTGGTCAAGTTCGGCTGGTACCTGGTGGACGCGGCGACCGGCGTGCCCGCGGTGCGCTCGGCCATCGAGACCCAGATCGCGCCGGTGCTCGGCAGCGTCCGGCCGGCCAGCACCCTGGTTCAGGTCGCCGGGTTGTTCCGGCCGGAGCTGTTGGTCGAGGTTGACGCGACTGTCTGCCTAAAAGATTGAACTGAGCCGGACTGAGTTCAGCAATCGCGCGAGGGCCGCGGGTTGGCCGAGGTGCGGGAAGTGGCCGGTGCCGGGGAGCACGGTGATCGCGACGTCCGGGACGAGCGCGGTCAGCCAGTCCTGGTACGGCGCGGGCACGTCGGCACCGGTCACGTAGTGGTACGGGATGTGCTTGGCGGCGATCGTGGTCAGTTCGGCGCGGAGTCGTTTGTCCAGCTCATCGATGGGGGTTTCCAGGATTTCCTGCCAGTAGCCGAGTAGCTGGTCCTGCCGCGGTTGCGCGGATTCGACCAGGTGGCGGGTCGTCGGCGGGAGCAGGTCGGCGTGCATGCCGCTGAGCAGCATCGCCCAGACATCGGTCCATTCCGGGCCGCGCAGGCGCGATTCCGATTGGTGGAGCAGTTCGGCGAATGCGGCTACCTGCAACGGCTGGTCGACGTTGACCACCGCGCGGGCCGGGTAGTTGGCCGCGTAGTGGGTGGCCAGGACGGCACCGAGCGAGTGTCCGACCAGGACCGGCGTGGCCAGTCCGGCCTCGGTGATCGCGGCGTGCAGCACCGGGGCGACGTCAGTCAACTGGTAGGAGTCGCGGCGCGGGGAGTCGCCGTGGCCGGGCAGGTCGAAGGCGACCGCCCGGCGATCGGGATCGAGCTGAGCGAGGACGGGTCCCCAATGGGAGCGGTCGAAGGTCAGACCGTGTAGTAGGACGAGCGGCGCGTCACGGTCGGACGAGCCGTAGCTGTCGGCGGCGAGTTCGGCGAAGTAAGGCATGCCCGGTGGGCGTAAATCAGCTGGGAACGATTCGTTCCAGCACGACCATCGGGATCACCCGGCTGGTGCGGCTCTGGTGGTCGTCGGTGCCGGAGAGCTGCGAGGTGAACAGCTCGTACAACCGGTCGTGCTCGGCGCCGGTCGCGGTGCTGGCCCGCGCGGTGAACGTCTCGGTGCCGACCTCGACGGTGACCTCCGGATTAGCCACCAGGTTGTGGTACCAGGCCGGATGGTGCTGCGCGCCCATCCGCGACGCGAAGATCACCAGCCGGTCCGGCGAACCGTCGGTCACGTAGGCCAGCGGCGAGAGCCGGGGCTTGCCCGACTTCGCCCCGGTCGTGGTCAGCAGCAGGATCTCCCGGTCGGTGAACCGGGCGATCTTGCCGCCGTTGGCCCGGAATTCCTCGGCCATCGCGGCGTTCATCGCCAGCAGCTTCTCGTTGTCCACTGTGGAGGTTCCGATCAGGCGGCGGCCGCGCGGAGCCTGCGGAGCACTTCGTCGGCGCCGATGGCCTGGGTGATCGCGTGCATGTCCGGGCTGCGGGTCGAGCCGGTCAGCGCGACCCGGATCAGCTGCGACGCCTCGCGGATCGAACCGGGGTAGGCCTCCGGATCCTTCTTGTACTCCTTGGCGTTGGCGGCGAAACCGTGCTTCGCGGCCAGTTCGCGGATCTGGTTGAACCACTCGGCCGAGTCGTCCAGCTGCTGGTAACCGGCGACGAAATCGGTGACGAAGTCGGAGATCACCTTGGCCGGCAGGTTCAGCGACGCCAGCCGCTCGTCCTCCGGACCGCTCAACGGGGTGAACAGCTCGGGGAAGAAGAACCCGTACGCGGTGCGGAAGTCCGACCACTTGCGCAGGTCCTTGCGTGGGTTCTCCACGTTGACCCGCTCCACGTCCAGCGCGCGCAGCGCGAGGTCACGTTCGGCGTCCAGCACCGGGATCAGGTCGGCGTCGTGCTCGGCCGCCCAGTCCTTGATCGCGGCCAGGATCTGCTCTCCGGTCAGCGTCGAGATGTGGTCGGCGCTGATGTCCTCCAGCTTGACCAGGTCGACCAGCGGCCCGGCGACGCCGGCCTTGTCCAGGTCGATCGGGGTGGTCAGCGCCTGGGCCAGCGGCAATTCGCCGAGCGCGCCGTTGATCAGGCCGCGCAGGTAGTAGAGCACCGCATCGGCCGGGTAACCGGCCTGCATGTAGTAGTCGACGCTGGCTTCCGGGTCCTTGCGCTTGGACAGCTTGCGCTTGCCGCCGCTGATCTGCTTCATCAACGGCGCGATGTGCGCGTAGGCCACCTGTTCGAAACCGAGCGCGGCGAACAGTTGCAGGTGCGTCGGCACCGAGGACAGCCACTCCTCCGAGCGGATCACCAGGTTGACCCGCATCAGATGGTCGTCGACGGCGTGCGCGAAGTGGTAGGTGGGCAGCCGGGGCGAGGTGTCCGAGGACTTCAGGATCACCACGTCGTTGCGGTTGGTCTCGTGTTCGAGCTTGCCCCGGATCTCGTCGACGTAGCTGACCCGCTGGTTGGCGTTGGTGATCTCCGGCGCCCGGAAGCGGATCACGTAGGGCGCGCCCGCGTCCAGTTTGGCCTGCACGTCGGCCTGCTCGGCGTCGCGCCAGATCGCCCAGCGGCCGTAGTAGCCGGTCGGGATCTTCGCTCCCTGCTGGCGCGCGGTGATGTCGGCCAGCTCGTCCTTGGTGGCGAAGCACGGGTACGCCTTGTCCTGGCGCATCAGCTCGCGCACGTAGCTGGCGTAGATGTCGGCGCGCTTCGACTGCGTGTACGGGCCGTAGTCGCCGACACCCTGGCCCTCGTCGGGCTGGATGCGGAAGTACGCGAACGCCTTGGTGAACTGCTCGGCCGCGCCCTCGACCTCGCGCGCGCTGTCGGTGTCCTCCAGCCGCAGGACGTAGACGCCGCCGGAGTTGCCTGCGACGTCCTTGTCGATCATGGCCGTGTAGACCGCGCCGATGTGCAGGAAGCCGGTCGGCGACGGACCGAAGCGGGTCACCTTGGCGCCTTCGGGCAGCGTCCGCGCCGGGAACTGCTCTTCCCAGTGCGCCGGCTCGGGCAGGTCGGCGGCGAACAGCGAGTCGATCAGGGCGCGGTCGAGCATGGTCCTCACGATCTCCATCACGGAAGTTGCCTGGTCAAAGCCTGGCTAGCCTACCAATGGTGAGGGCGACGCCGTCCCCAGTTGCGCCCGGAGGTGAGAAAGGGGGATGGCCGCGGCGTGTACAGCGCCTGCGGCCATCCCCGCGGTCCTCGTGTTCGGCGGTTCACGAGGACCAACGCGGGCGGGATCGAGGGGGGTCCTCCTCGCTGGGGCGCCCGCTGCGCCGGCCCGTCCCTCCCCGTTCGGGTCGTCGCAAGGAATACTCTGATCCGCGCCAGAGGGATGATTCTTGATTTCCGCTTGAATAGCCTGGTCAGCGTGTTGTTTGGACCATTTCGGGCTGGGCAGGGGCGTACTCGGACAGCGTGATCGCGTTGGCCGCGCGAGCCACTCCCTTGGTCATCATCTTCATCAGCAGGCCCTTCCAGGGCAGGTAGCGCAGCATCTTCAGGCTGGCGTTCTGCATCCGGACCGCGCGCGGCGTGGACGGCGCGAACCGCTCGGCGTTGCCGATCGCCAGCTCCTGGTTGACCTTGACGAACTCGCTCAGCTTCTCCTCGTACCGGGCGAACGCGACCTCGTGCTCACCGGCGGCCGCCGCCAGTTCACCGGCCAGCACGTAGGCACCGACCAGGGCGAGGCTGGTGCCCTGACCGGACAACGCGGACGCGGCATAGGCGGCGTCGCCGACCAGCGCGACCCGGCCCCGGTGCCAGCCGGTCATCCGGATCTGGCTGACCGAGTCGAAGTAGAAGTCCGGCGCTGCCTTCATGTCCTCCAACAGGCGCGGCACCTCCCAGCCGGTGCCCGCGAACGCGTCGGCGAGCAGGCGCCGCTGCGCGGCGGTGTCGCGGTAGTCGTAGGTCAACGGGGCGGAGCCGAAGAAGAACACGGCCTTGGCCTCACTCCGGTCGCGCGAGCTGGTCAGCGTGGTGACCCGGCCGGGCGTGGCGTGGATGTGCTGCTGGTGGTCAAGGCCGGTGCGATTGGCCACGCCGAAGATCGCCAGGTACAGGCCGAGGTGGTGGAGGAACTGGGCCTCGTCGCCGAAGACCAGCGAGCGGGTGTTGGAGTGCAGGCCGTCCGCGCCGACGACCAGATCGAACCGGCGGGGCGCGCCGTGCTCGAAGCGGACCTCGACGCCGTCGGCGTCCTCGGACAGGCCGGTGATCGAGTCGCCGAACACGTACTCGACGTTGTCGCGGGTGGCGTTGTAGAGGATCTTGGTGAGTTCGCCTCGGGAGATTTCCACGTCGCGCTCGTCGACGATGCCGAAGGCGGCGTCCAGGGTGGCGATGGTGCCGCCCTCGGAGTCCACATAGGACATCTCGTGGATCGCGGTGTCGTTGGCGCGGATCTGATCGTAGAGGCCCATCTTCTGCACGACGTCGATGGCGGCGCCGCGAATGTCGACGGCCTGGCCGCCGGGTCTCGGTGCGGCGGCGCGTTCCACGATGGTCGGCCGGAAGCCGTGGCGGTGCAGCCAGTAGGCCAGCGCCGGGCCGGCAATGCTCGCTCCGGAGATGAGGACGGTCTTGCCGGTCATGTCGGCTCCTTCTGTATGTACGCTGTACGAGTTAATGTGTACACGCTACAACGGAGGCCGATTTGTTGACAAGGCAGGACAGAGCTATGGTTTTGAGGAGCTGTGTACTAGTACAGGAGGTGCCCGTGACCGAGCCGCCGTATCAGCGCATCGCCGCGGCCCTGCGCAAGCGGATCACCGGGGGCGAGCTGCGCCCCGGCGACCGGGTGCCCTCCACCCGGCAGATCGCGCAGGAGTGGGGCGTCGCCATCGTTACCGCGACCCGGGTGCTGACCACCCTGCGCGACGAAGGACTGGTCATCGCCAGACCGCGCGTCGGCACCGTGGTCGCCGAACCCGCGAACGCCGCGCCTCGACGGCGAGCGGCCGAACCGGATCAGGTGCGCGAGAAGATCGTGGCCGCCGCGATCGCCATCGCGGACGCCGAAGGGCTTGGCGCGGTGTCCATGCGGCGCATCGCCACCGACCTCGGCATGGCCACCATGTCGCTGTATCACTACCTGCCCGGCAAGGACGAGCTGATCGCCGCGATGATCGACGAGGCGTTCGGCGACGACGAACTGCCGCCGATCCCGGACGCGGGCTGGCGGCAGCGAATGGACCTGATGGCGCGGATGCAGTGGAGCTTCTACGTCCGCCATCCCTGGCTCGCCCAAGCCATGTCCTTCACCAGGCCGCCGCTCGCGCCGCGGGCCATGCGCTACACCGAGTGGACGCTGGCCGCGCTGGACGACTACGGCCTGTCCGGCGAAACCATGACCTACGTGGCGATCAGCCTGGCCAGTTTCGTGCGGGGCACGGCGGTCAATCTGGAACCGGAGGCGCAGGCGCGCCAGGACACCGGCGTGAACAACGAGCAGTGGATGTCCGAGCACGAGCCCGCGTTCTACGAGATCCTGCGCGCGCAAGGGTTTCCGGTGCTGTCCCGGATCGCCGAGCAGAACTTCGACGTGGATCTGACCAAGCTGTTCGAGTTCGGGCTGGCGCGCTTCCTCGACGGCCTGTCCGGAATCCTGCCGCCGTACCGCATGTGATTCCGGCTACCCGGGAAACGTTTCCAGAGGAATGCCCGATGGTCACGGTACTGTCGGGATAATCAGCCGCGTGGGGACCGAGGGGGAGTAGTGAAGGTGCCGCCGTCGTCACCGAATCCGCTGACCATCTACGACGTGGCGCGGCATGCCGGCGTGTCCATCGCGTCGGTGTCGCGGGTGCTCAACGGGCTGGAGTCGCCGCGCCCGGAAACCCGTGAACGGGTTATGGCAGCTGTGCGCGAGTTGGACTTCGTGCCGGATGGCGCGGCGCGCGCGTTGAGCAGCAGGCTCAAGGAAGTCGTCGGCGTGGTGTTCCGCAGACCGTTCGAGCAGAGCATGGCCGGCTCCGGCTTCGCCGACGAGGACGGCTCACTGCTGTTCGCCGAAGTGATCAACCGGGGTGTCGAACTGGCCGCGCGGGAACGCGGGTTCGACCTCTTACTCAGTTCGGTCGACGTCTACGAACCCGGCAGGCAGCCGCGCGTGGCGGCGATGGCGGGCAAGAGCGACGGCCTGATCGTGCACGACAAGGTGCTCGGCCCGGAAGGCATCATCCGGATGGCCAAGCGCGTCCCGATCGTCACCCTGGTCGGCACGCCGACCCCGGCCAGCATCAACGTCCGCTCGGACAACAGCGCGGGCATGGGCGAGTTGACCCGGCACCTGATCGCCGACCACGGCTACACCGATATCGCCTACCTGGCCGGCCACGCGGACAGCCCGGACAACATCGACCGCGCGGCCGCCATCCAGGTACAGGCCGAGGAAGCCGGGCTACACCTGCGCACCGGGGCGAAGTGGCAGGGCAACTACATGGCCTCGGGCGGAGCCAAGGTCGTCGAGCAACTGATCGCGGAGGGGACGAAGCTGCCCGAGGTGATCATGTGCGCGAACGATCAGACCGCGATCGGCGTCTTGTATGTGCTGGCCGAGCACGGCCTGCGCGTGCCGGACGACGTGGCGGTGACCGGCTTCGACGACATCCCGGTGGCGCGGCACCTGCGGCCCCGGCTGACCACGGTCCGTCAGCCCATCCAGCAACTGGGCGCGACCGCGTTCGAGATGCTCTACGCGGTGATCAGCGGCGACCGGCCCGCCGAGCGCGAGATCGTGCTGCCGACCAGCTTCGTCCGGCGGAACAGTTGTGGCTGCACACAAAGCGTTGGTGCGGTGCCAGTTGAATGAAGGTCCGCTCAGCGGCGGCTAGGACGGGCGGGCCTGGTCAGCCCGCCGTTTGACCCAATGCGGGCTCACCGCAACCGGTCGCGCGCACGATCGAATCGTTGAGTTTGGCCAGCAGCCGGGCGAGCATCGAGCGCTCCTCGTCTGGCCAGTCGCCGACCACCATGTCGAGGCTGGTGCGGCGCTGCGTGCACATGGTGCGCATCAGCTCGCTGCCCTCCTCGGTCGGGCTGATGATGCACGAGCGGCGGTCGCCGGGGTTGATTTCGCGTTCGACCAAGCCCATCACCTTCATGGTGGCAACCTGCCTGGTCACGGTGGAAGCGTCCAGGCCCACCGCGGCCGCCAGGGTGTTGATGCTGGCCGGGCCGATCCGGTCCAGGGTGCGCAGCAGGAGGTAGCCGGCGCGGTCGAGTTTGAGCTCGGGCTCCGCGTGCCGGGCGAGCACGGCGAGGGTGCGGGCGAGCCTGGTCATCTCGGTCTCGATCACCTCGACGGAATCCCGCGAAGTGGTACTGCGCAAGCCTCTCCGATGGCTGCGGGAGCTTGCTGGTCCGCCTGAGATCGACCGGTGTGACACGCCCCAAACCGCCCTTCGCGGTACTTCCACCATCGGTGGCCTACGTGTACGGTACAGGCATATTACCTGTATTACGCAGCAGTCCAACTGCTCGAACGACAGGTGATCAGGGCGGAGAAAGACACGGCCGGGCGACACGACGAGGCGCGGGGATCTCGCGTGTGCACGTGCCGACATTTCCCATGCCCTTGCTCAGCCGATGGACGCGGCTTTTCACGCTGCGAGACTCGACGGAGCACCGCAGTATGGACGCTACGTGAGCGGACGTGGAGGTTCTTGTGGTGTCGGCACCTTTGAAGGCATGTCGAGACTGGTCAGCTGCCATCGTGCACCGCTATTGGC
>DATFHN010000221.1:0-40362 GCA_035248365.1 Pseudonocardiaceae bacterium
GGCTCGATGAACCCGGTCGTGCTGCTGGACGAGGTCGACAAGGTCGGCGCGGACTACCGGGGCGACCCGACCGCCGCGCTGCTGGAAGTCCTCGACCCGGCGCAGAACCACACCTTCCGGGACCACTACCTGGAAGTCGAGCTGGACCTGTCCGATGTGGTCTTCCTGGCCACCGCCAACGTGCTCGACTCGATCCCCGGCCCGCTGCTGGACCGGATGGAACTGGTCACGCTGGACGGCTACACCGAGAACGAGAAGGTCACCATCGCCGCGGATCACCTGCTGCCGCGCCAGGTCGACCGGGCCGGTATGTCCATTGCGGACGTCACGCTGACCGATTCGGTGCTGCACAAGCTGGCCAGCGAGTACACCCGGGAAGCCGGTGTCCGCAACCTTGAGCGGTCCATCGCCCGGGTACTGCGCAAGGTGGCGACCGATGTCGCCATGGAGAAGGTCACGCTGCCGGTCACGGTGGACGACGACAAGCTCAAGGACTACCTGGGTCAGCCGAGGCACACGCCGGAATCCGCCGAGCGCACCTCGCTGCCCGGCGTGGCGACCGGCCTCGCGGTGACCGGGGCAGGCGGAGACGTGCTGTTCATCGAGGCGTCGCTGTCCGATCCGGAGACCGGGGCGACCGGCCTGACCCTGACCGGTCAGCTCGGTGAGGTGATGAAGGAGTCCGCGCAGATCGCGCTGTCCTTCCTGCGCTCCCGCGGCGCCGAACTGGAACTGCCGGTCGGCGACCTGAAGGAACGCGGCGTGCACCTGCACGTCCCGGCCGGTGCGGTGCCCAAGGACGGGCCCAGTGCCGGTGTGACAATGACCACGGCGCTGGCTTCGCTGCTCTCGGGCCGTCCGGTCCGCTCGGACGTGGCGATGACCGGTGAGGTCTCGCTCACCGGGCGGGTGCTGCCGATCGGTGGCGTGAAGCAGAAGCTGCTGGCCGCCCACCGGGCCGGTATCACCACGGTGATCATCCCGTCCCGCAACGAGCCGGACCTGGAAGACGTGCCGGAGGAGATCCTCTCCCAGCTCGACGTGCACCCGATCGCCGACGTGCGCGACGTGCTGGCGCTGGCCCTGCAGCCCGCGCAGACCACGGCCGACTACACCGTCGCGGCCTGATCAACCGCGTTCCACAAGCGAGGCCCCCGGGAACCGAGCACTCCCGGGGGCATCGCCCTTTTCGCCCCATCGAGGGCAAAACCCCGTGTCAACGACCCCTGGTTACCCGGTTTTGACGGCTGGTGTGCCAGGCTGCCAGGCAACCCACGTGATGGCGCCGCGTCCTACTCGGTGTAGGACTATTACGCCTGTTGGACGACACAAGTTCGGGGAGATGCGTGTGAACGACTGGCCCAGGTCGGGTGATCCAGGGCGTGGTGGGCCGCCCCGTGGTCAGGTCCCGCCCGGCCGCCGTCCCGACCCGCGCAGGCAGCCGCCGCGCCGTGACCCCTACCCGCGCAACCCGCAGGCCCGGTCCGAGGTGGAGCGCGGCGGCCGGTACGAGCGCGCAGGCGACCGTGCCCGACCCTCCGGCCGCACGTCGTCCTCGGCGGGCCGCAGGCCGGTCGCGCCCGCGTCGACCTCCAACCGGACGGTCTGGCTTCGGGTCGGCCGCGCGGTGCTCGCGATCGCCTCGGCGGTCGCCCTGATCGCGGTCGGCGTGAGCTGGAGCGAGACCAACGGCATCAGCACCGCCGACGTCATCGACCAGAACGCGCAGAACGACACCGGTGACCAGAACATCCTGCTGGTCGGCCTGGACAACCGGACCGACGCCCAGGGCAACCCGCTGCCGCAGAGCCTGCTCGACCAGTTGCACGCCGGTGACCAGACCGACGGCGGCGACAACACCGACACGATCATCCTGATCCACATCCCGGCCGGTGGCGGCAAAGCCGTCGCGTTCTCCATCCCGCGCGACTCCTACGTGCAGATCGCCGGCGGCTACGGCATGCACAAGATCAACTCGGCGTACACCTACCAGGAGGTCGCCGAGCAGAAAACGCTCAAGGCGCAAGGCGTCAGCGGCCCGCAGCTCGCGGTCCAGGCCGACCAGGCCGGCGCGCAGAACGCCATCCACACCATCCAGAACCTGACCGGCCTGAGCATCAACCACTTCGCCTCGGTCAACCTGGCCGGGTTCTTCTCGATCAGCAACGCCGTCGGCGGCGTGCCGGTCTGCCTGAAGGCGCCGGTGCACGACTCCTACTCCGGTGCGAACTTCCCAGCCGGTCCGCAGACCATCCAGGGCTCGCAGGCGCTCGCCTTCGTCCGCCAGCGGCACGGCCTGCCGCTGGGCGACCTGGACCGGATCCGGCGCCAGCAGGCGTTCATGGCCAGCATGGCGCACACCATCCTCTCGGCAGGCGTGCTGACCAACACCAGCAAGCTGACCAACCTGATCGACGCGATCAAGCAGTCGGTCACCATCGACCAGAACTGGGACGTCTTCAGCTTCGCCCAGCAGATGCAGAGCATGACCGGCGGGAACATCCAGTTCGAGACCATCCCGATCGTCACGGAATCCTATCCGACCAAATCGGACGGTGACGCGGTCGAGGTGAACCCGACCCAGGTCCAGCAGTTCATCTCCAACGCCATCCAGTCCCAGGGCGGCACCACGACGGCCGCTGCCCCGCCGCCCAGTTCGGCCGCGAGCAACAGCGGTTCCGGTGGCGGCGCGAGCAACGCCAAGATCACCGCCGAGGTGCTCAACGGCAGCGGCAAGACCGGACTGGCCAGCAAGGTGATGAACGTGTTGACCGGCAAGGGATTCACCGCCGGCAGCACCGGCAACACCGCATCGCGCACCATGTCGATCGTCGAGTACGGCTCGGGTGGCACGTCCAGCGCCCAGCAGGTGGCGTCGGCGCTCGGCGGGCTCACCACCCAGTCCTCGTCGAGCCTGCCCGCCGGTTCGGTCCGCGTGCTGATCGGCACCAGCTACAAGGGCCCCACGTCGGACACGCCCGGGTCCGGCGGTGGCGGCGGCAGCAGTTCCAGCTCGTCGTCCAGCGGAGGCGGGCAGAACTCGTCCTCGGCGCCCTCCGGCGCCACGCCGACGATCACCGCTGACGGCGTCGCCTGCGTCGACTGATCCGGTCAGCTCCGGCGGTCCCGATGCGACCGCCGGAGCTGCCCTGACTCAGCCGGCCACGTTGTCCCAGTGCTCCTGGTCGGTCGGGTCCATCGCGGCGATCTCGTCGCCGTCCTCGGTCTCCACCAGCCTGCTCGCCATCGCGGTCGCCGCGGCCAGCGCGAGGCTCGCGTGCACCTGGGCGATCGCGACTCGCTGCCCGGCATCCTCGGGATTGTTGGCGACGTCGTCGAGTAAGGCCTCGGCGGCCGCGTAGTGCTCAGCTCCGGTCATGACGCGAACGATACTGGCGAAGATCGCCAGCTCGAAAACTGGTTGCCGGGTTGCGCGGAGGTCAGCGGTGGCTCGCTCGCTTGAGGATGGCCTGGGTAGCGATGCCGGCCGGGAGGGTGCCGAAGGCGATGCCCCAGTCGCCGCCGAGGCGGGAGGCACAGAACGCGTCGGCGACGGCCGGGTCGCCGTGCCGCACCAGCAGCGATCCCTGCAACACCAGCGCCAGGTGCTCGACAAGACGGCGGGCCCGGGTTTCGATGTCGTCGAGGTTGGCGAGGTCCTTGCGCAGCCGCTCGGTCGCCTCGTCGAGCCGGTGGTCCGCGCCCGCGGCCAGATCGACCTCGGCGAAGTAGGCCTCCAGGGATTCGGGCTGGCGGCCCATGGCGCGCAACGCGTCCAGCGCCGACACGTTGCCAGAACCCTCCCAAATGGACGCCAGCGGCGCCTCGCGGTAGAGCCGTGGCATGTCGGACTCTTCGACGTAACCGTTGCCGCCCAGGCATTCCAGCGCTTCGACCGAGTGACTCGGCGTGCGCTTGCAGACCCAGTACTTGGTGACCGCGAGCGCCAGCCTGCGGAACGCCGCCTCCTGTTCGTCGCCCGCGGCCAGCCGATCGGTCGCGCCGGCGAGGCGCATCGCGATCATGGTCGCGGCCTCGGATTCGACGGTGAGGTCGGCGAGCACGTTGGCCATCAGCGGCTGCTGGATCAGTTCACGACCGAACGCCCTGCGATACGTGGCGTGGTGGGTTGCCGCGACCAGACCGGCGCGCATGATGCCCGCTGAGCCGATCACGCAGTCCAGCCTGGTCAGGTTGACCATCTCGACGATGGTCGGCACGCCCTTGCCCTCCGGCCCGACCAGCCACCCGACCGCGCCGTCGTACTCGATCTCGGCCGAGGCGTTCGACTTGTTGCCGAGCTTGTCCTTGAGGCGCTGCAGCATGATCGTGTTGCGGGTGCCGTCCGGGAGCACGCGGGGGAGCAGGAAGCAGGACAGCCCGCCGGGCGCCTGCGCCAGCGTGAGGAACATGTCCGACATCGGCGCCGACGTGAACCACTTGTGCCCGGTGATCCGGTAGACGCCGTCGCCGGTCGGGGTGGCCGTGGTGGTGTTCGCGCGCACGTCCGAGCCGCCCTGCTTCTCGGTCATCGACATGCCCGCGATCAGGCCGCGCTTCTCGGTCGGCACCCGCAGGCCGAAGTCGTATTCCGGCGCGGCCAGCAGCGGTTCGTAGGTGGCGGCCAGGCCGGGGTTGCGGCGCAGCGCGGGCACGATCGCGTAGGTCATCGCGATCGGGCACATATGGCCGCCCTCGACCTGGCCCCACACCAGTTCCTTGGCGGCGCGGGCCACGTGCGCGCCCGGCCTCGCGTCCTGCCATGGCGTCGCGTGGATTCCGTTGCGCACGGCGACGGTCATCAGTTCGTGCCAGGCTGGGTGGAACGCGACCTCGTCGATGCGGTGCCCGTACCGGTCGTGCGTGCGCAGTACCGGCGGGTTGTTGTTGGCCTGCCTGCCCCATTCGATGACTTCTTCGGTACCGGCCAGGCGGCCCAGTTCGTGCAGGCCCGCCTCGGCCCATCCCGCGCCTTCCCGGTGCAGGCTCTCCAGCAGGGTCGGGTACTCGGCGACGTCGTGGCCGGTCAGTGGCGGGACCTGGTTGCTGACCTCATGCGTTGGTGGCATCGCTACCTCCGATGGCGCGCAGGATGAACAGGACGAGGGACGGCACGGTGTCCACTTCGGGCGCACCGTCGTGCAGCGGGCCGACCAGGCCCTCGCTGAGGGCGCCGACCGCGGCCGACGCGGCGTAGCGCGGGTTCTGCGGCGGGAGCGCGCCACTGCGCACGCCGTCCGCGATGATCTCGGCGATCACGTCGCGGTGCGCACGCCGGTAGATCAGCCGCTCGGCTTCGACGGCCGGATCGACCGGCTCGGTGAGCAGCGCATAGGCCAGGCGCGGCGACTTCAGCGCGCGGTTGGCGAAGGTCTCGACGTAGGCGGCGATGCGCTCGGCGGGCGGGCCGGACTCGCCCGCTGCCTCGGTCGCGATGGCCACCTCGTGCCCGGCGCAGTACCGGAACACCTCGGTGAGCAGGTCGGACTTGCTCGGAAAATGCTTGTAGACGGTCCCGGTGGCGACCCCGGCCCGGGCCGCGACCGCCGTGACCGAGCAGCCCCCGTAACCCTCCTCGCGCAGCAGGGCGATGGCGGCACTGCGGATCGCCTCCCGGGAGGCGTCCAGTTTGGCCTGCACGGCAGGCGTGCGTCGGTACGGCACGCAAGCAGTGAACTACGGTTCAGACCTTCATGCAAGAGGCAGAGCATGCAACCCCGCGTCAGCGCGGGATGACCGTGAACCTGCGGTTGGCCAGCGACGGGTTCTTGGTGCGGACCGCCTCGATCCGGTCGGTCGACAACCGCGCGATGGCCAGGCCCGGCGCTTCACCGGCCCCGGCGACGATCGTGCCCATCGGGTCGGCGATCAGGCTTTGGCCCGCGCAGTACGGGCCGGTCTGGCCCGCCGCGCACACGTACACGGTGTTCTCGATGGCGCGGGCCCGGACCAGCGTCGTCCACTGGTCCTCCTTGGCCGGGCCGGCCACCCAGGCCGCGGGCAGGATCAGCGCGTTCGCGCCCGCGTCCACCAGGGTCCTGGCCATTTCCGGGAAACGCAGGTCGTAGCAGGTCATCATGCCGAAGGTCAGCTCGCCGACGGCGAACGTGAGCGGGGCCGTGATCGGCGCGGGACGGATCGTGTCGGACTCGCGGAAACCGAACGCGTCGTAGAGGTGCACCTTGCGGTACACGCCGAGCAGTTCGCCCGCCGCGTCCACCGCGACCAGCGTGTTCGACGGCCGCGCGTCGTCATCGACGGTCTCGGTCATGCCCGAGACCACCGCGACGCCCTTGGCCCGTGCGGTTTCCCGCACCGCGGTGACGAACGCGCCGTCCAGCGGCTCCGGGTGGTCCGGGTCGGCGCCGGTGTTCTTCGCGTCCCAGTACATCGAGTACTCGGGCGTGATCACGAGGTCCGCTCCGCCATCGGCGGCCGAGGTGATCGCCTCGACGATCAGCTTGCGGTTGGCGTCCTTGTCCAGGCCTGCGGAGAACTGGGTAACGGCAACGGTAGTCACCAGCTCAATGTACCCAGCGCAGCGCGGCCGTGACCTCCTCAGCGGTGGCCGTGGCGAAGTGCTCGATCTCGGCCTTGCGCAGGTCGACCAGGGTGGTGGCCAGGGGTTCGCCGAACGCCTCGAACAGCGTCTGGTCGGCCTCGAACGCGGCGACCGCCTCACCGAGCGACGCGGGCAGCGGCCGGATGCCGTGCCGCAGCAGCTCCTTGGTGCCCAGCGTGGCCGGGTCCACGTCGATCGGTTCGGCCAGACCGGCCTGCTCGCCGATCCCGGCCAGGCCCGCGAACAGCAGACCGGCCATGGCCAGGTACGGGTTCGCGGTCTGGTCGAAGCACTTGATCTCGATGTTCGCCGCACTCTGCTGGCTGCCGACGGGCCCGGTGACCAGCCGCAGCGCGGTTTCCCGGTTCTCCAGCCCCCACGCCGCGTACGCGCCGGCCCAGTGCTGCGGGATCAGCCGCAGGTAGCTCGCCGTCGACGGCGCGCCGACCACCAGCAGCGCGGGCAACCGGCCCAGGATCCCGGCCGTGAACGACTCGGCGGTCTCGGTCATGCCGAACCGGCCTGGCCCGCCCGCGAACAGGTTCTGCCCGTCCTTGGCGATGCTCAGGTGCACGTGGCCGCCGTTGCCGACGCCCTCGGGCAGCACCTTCGGCGAGAACGACACCCGCAGCCCGTTGCGCTGGCTGACCGCGCGAATCGTCTCGCGCACCAGCACGTACGTGTCGGCCGCGCCCACCGGGTCCTCGGCCGCGACCGACAGCTCCAGCTGACCGGGCGCGTACTCCGGATGGATCTGCACGACCTCGACGTTCTGCGCGGCCAGCGCGGTGAGCACCTCGCGCAGGTAGTCTGAGCGCTCGACCAGCCGGGCCATGCCGTAGGCGGGGCCGTGCACGGCGGGCACGAACTCGTCGCCGTCGGCCTGCTGACCGAGCACCCACTCGATCTCGATCGCGGCCCGGGCCGTGTAACCGGCCTCGGCCAGCGCGGCCACTGCTTTCCCGGTGAGCGCGCGCTGATCGAAGGGATGCCGCTCGCCCCGCTGGTCGTAGCGCTCGCCCGGCGCCCACGCCCAGCCGGGCTGCGCGGCCAGCACGGTGATCCGGTCCAGATCGGGGTGCAGGCGCAGATCACCGACCGCGCCGGGGGCGAACTTGCCGGTGATCGCGATGTCGTTGAACAGGAACGAGTCGAACACCGGCGAGATGCCGACGCCCCAGGCGGCGGCGGAGTCCAGTGTGGCCAGTGGTACGCCCTTGACCCGGGTGATGCCGACATTGTCGACATAGGTGACGGCGACCGCGCGCACGTCCTGCTCGGCCAACTGGCGCTGAATGACCTGGGCCCGCTCTTGCGCGCGCCGACGATCCTGCTCGTCCACGGTGCCTGCCTATCGGGCTGGACGGTTGCCGTCAACCAGGCGCGCGGTCGACCATGAACAACCATGGCGACAACAGATGAGGCCGCGCCCGCGAAAACCGCGCTGCGCCGCAACCTGTCCGTGTGGCAGGCGGTTGGCTTGTCGATCGCGTTGATGGCGCCGAGCATGGCCGCCAACATCAACCCGCAGCAGACGGCGAGCGCGGCAGGCCGCGCCGTGCCGTTGTCGTTCGTGCTCTCCGGGCTCGGCGTTCTGTTCGTGGCGTACGGGTTCGTCCGGCTCTGCCAGTACTACCAGCACGCCGGCTCGGTCTACGCGTTCGTCGGCGCGACGCTCGGATCGCGCGCGGGCGTGGTGTCCGGCATCGGCCTGCTCGGCGTCTACACGTTCTTCGCGGTGGTCACCGCGTGCGCGGCCGGAAACCTCGGCACCGCGTTCCTGTCCGAGGTCGGCATCTGGCCCAACCCGCCCAGTTGGGGGCCGTACGTGCTGGTCGGGGTCGCGCTGATCGGCTGCTGGCTGCTCGCCGTCGTCCCCGCACGCCGCGCGACCAGCCTGCTGCTCGGCATCGAGGGCGCCACCATCGCGCTGATCCTCCTGGTCACCGTGGTGATCGCGGTGCGGTTGATCAGCGGCACCGCGCCGAGCGGCCACCACTTCACCCTCAGCGTGTTCACCTTCACCCCGGGCACCGGCGCCTCGGGCGTATTCCTCGGCGCGGTCTTCGGCTTCCTCTCCTTCGGCGGTTTCGAGGCCGCCGCGACGCTCGGCGAGGAGACCAAACAGCCGCGCCGGGCGATCCCGCGCGCCATTCTGGGCACCGCGATCTTCGGCGGCATCTACTTCGTGGTGGTCACCGCGATCGAGATGATGGCCTTCGGCACCGATGACAAGTCGGTGGCGAGCTTCGTCGCGTCGCCCTCGCTGCTCGGTCAGCTCAGCGGCACCTACGCCAGTTCCTGGGTGGGCGACCTGATCAGCGCGGGCGCGGCGATCAGCGCGTTCGGCTGCTGCCTGGCCAGCATCGTCGGCGCCTCGCGGCTGCTGTTCGCGCTGGGCCGGGACGCGACCGGTGGCCGGCTGGGTTCGGTGAGCGATCGCGGCACGCCCGCCTTCGCCGCGACGCTGGTCGCCACGCTCGCCGCCGGGATCATCCTGTTGTGCGGTCTGGCCTTCGGCGCGACCGCGACCGACACGTTCGCCTGGTCCGGCACCATCGGCACGCTGATCCTGCTGGTGATCTACCTGCTGGCCACGCTCGGCGCGATCCGCCTGGTGTTCGTGCAACGCAAACTCCAGGTGCCGCGCTGGCAGCTGATCTTCCCGATCGGCGCGATCGTGCTGCTCGGCTACACCGTCTACGTCAACGTGGTGCCCTACCCGACCAGCGGCGCGGCCAAGTGGTTCCCGGTGATCGCAGGCGGGATCCTGCTGGTCGCGCTGGTCTTCGTGCTGCTCGCGCCGACGGTCGCGCGGCGGGTCGGCGCCGGACTGGCGAGGATGGACGCATGATCGACCATCACTGCCACGGCCTCGTCACGCGCGAGCTGGACCGGACCGGGTTCGAGGAGTTGCTGACCGAGGCGGACACGGTCTCATCGCTGGGTACCAGCCTGTTCGACTCGTCGATCGGCCTCGCGGTGCGGCGCTGGTGCGCGCCCGTGCTCGATCTGCCCTCCTACGCACCGGCCGAGGACTATCTGGCGCGCCGGGCCGAACTCGGTGCCGCCGAGGTGAACAGGCGCCTGCTGAACGCATCCGGGATCGACACCTTCCTGGTGGACGACGGCTTCCGGGCCGATGAACTGACCACAGTGGACGAACTCGGCGCGCTGGCGCAGGCCCGTGCGGAGCGGATCGTCCGCCTGGAAGCCGTTGCCGAGCAGGTGATCGGCACCACCGACGCGGCCGGTTTCCCGGACGCGCTACGCGCCGAACTCATCGGGCAGGCCACCAACGCGGTCGGCTGCAAGTCGATCGCGGCCTACCGGTGGGGCCTCGACCTGGCCGGTGAGCGGCCGACCGACCAGCAGGTGCGCACGGCGGCCGGAGCCTGGCAGGCTTCGGATTCGGCCCGGCTGGCCGATCCGGTGCTGCACCGGTTCCTGATCTGGACCGGCATCGACCTGGGCCTGCCGGTGCAGTTCCACGTCGGCTACGGCGACCGGGACGTCGATCTGCACGAGGCCGACCCGCTGCTGCTCACCGAGCTGCTGCGGGCCACCGAGAGCGCGGGCGTACCGATCCTGCTGCTGCACAACTACCCGTTCCACCGCAACGCCGCCTACCTGGCCCAGGTCTTCCCGCACGTGTTCGCCGACGTCGGCCTGGCCACCCACAACGCGGGCGTCCGGGCGAGCACCATCCTGGCCGAACTGCTCGAACTGGCGCCGTTCGGCAAGGTGCTGTTCTCCAGCGACGCGTTCGGCCTCGCCGAGTGCTACCACCTGGCCAGCCTGCTGTTCCGCCGCGCGCTCGACGAGTTCCTGCGCGCGGCCGACGTGCCGGACGCCGATGCCGCCCGGATCGCCGGACTGATCGGCCGGGACAACGCACAACGGGTCTACCGGCTCTGACCCCGGACAGACCCGTCGCGCGTTGTCGCTGGTATCAGTTGCCGGAGGTGCCTTGGTCGGCGACGGTGAAGCCGTCGCCGGAGCTGTTCGGTGCGGACGGCTTGTAGTAGGTCTTGCCGTTCTGCACCAGGTCGATCGCGTCCGAACTGGACAGACCGGGGCTGGAGCCGTTCACCTTCGCCGAGGAGAAGGTGGTCTGGGACAGGTTGGCCGGCGTCGCGATGCCGCCACCCACCTCGGGCGACTCCTCGATGTACTCGACCGATCCGCCGGGGCCGCTGTAGTTCTGCGTGGTGGTGAAGGACTGGCCGGTGGTGTTGTCGGTCAGCGTGATCTTCCAGCTGCTGCCGCTGTCCTTGGCCACCGAGCCGGTCATCGAGTCACCGGCGGAGATCGTCATGTTCGGGATGGGCGTCTCGGCCGCGGGCAGGATCTCCCACCAGGCGCCGTACTGGGCCTGGCCGCCGACGTAGTCCTGCTCGGTGCCGGTCTGGATCAGGTCCTGGTTGCCGTCGCCGTCGATGCCGACCCAGTCCGAACCGTAGGTGTCGCCGGAGGAGGACGACACGGTCGGCACCGTCCACGTGACACTGGCCGAGGTGAAGCCGGAACCGGTCTTCGCGTAACCGGCCCAGTTGCTGGACTGCTGGTCGAACGGTCCGCTGGCGAGGATGTGATCCGGTGCGTTCGCGATACCGTGCGCGCCGGAATGGACGGCGGGCGCGGCTAACGCGGCCGGAGCGGCCACTACCAGGCCGCCTGCTGCCAATGCGGCAACGGTGAGCGATTGCAGGGATTTGGTGCGCAAAGAAAGCTCCTTCGCTGGTAACGAGAGCCAGTCGAGAACCGATATGTGCTGGTGAGGACGGCAACAGTCTGCGTACGATGCTGCGCGAAAAACAAGACCAATAACGGAAAAACCTACGAAAGTCGGAAATCTGTTAAGGTGAATCACGGCGATTTCTGAACTCGGCGAAAAATATGTTTGGCCACAGTGGATTCCGGGTAGGTGCGCCCGTCCGCCGAGGCAGCGGAAGAATGAGACCCATGGACGAACGTGACGCTCTGGCCGCCCGGTTCGAGGAACACCGGAGCAGGCTACGCGGGGTGGCCTACCGCATGCTCGGCTCGCTGGCCGAGGCCGACGACGCGGTGCAGGAGACCTGGCTGCGCTTCAGCGGTGCCGACAGCTCGCAGGTGGACAACCTCGGCGCCTGGCTGACCACGATCGTCGGCCGGGTCAGCCTGAACATGCTGCGCTCGCGCAATCAGCGTCGCGAGGACCCGATCGGCGCGCACGTGCCGGACTTCATCCTGGCCAGCCCGGACGCCGACCCCGAGCAGGACGCGGTGCTGGCCGACTCGATCAGCATCGCGCTGCTGATCGTGCTGGAGACGCTGAACCCGACCGAGCGGCTCGCGTTCGTGCTGCACGACCTGTTCGCCATGCCGTTCGAGGAGATCGGCCCGATCGTCGGCCGCAACCCGGCCGCCGCCCGCCAGCTGGCCAGCCGGGCGCGCCGCCGCGTGCAGGGCGCCAGCAGCCACACCCCGGACGCGGGCCTGGCCGAGCAGCGCCGGGTGGTCGAGGCGTTCACCGCGGCCGCACGTGGCGGCGACCTGACCGCGTTGATCGAAGTGCTCGATCCGGACGTCGTGGTGCGAACCGACTGGGGCCCCGGAAAGCCGGGGACCATCCTGCGCGGTCGCGACGCGGTGGCCCAGGGCGCGATGGAGTTCTCCCGGCTCGGCGCGCACAACGTCGACGCGATCATCAACGGTGCGCCCGCGGCGGTCGCCATGCTGGACGGCAAGCCGATCTCGATCGCGGTGTTCAACGTGGCAGGCGGCAAGATCGCCGGGCTGGACATCCTGGCCGACCCGGAGCGCATCGCCGCGCTCGACCTCACCGTGCTGGACTGAATCAGGAGCGTTCGACCATGCCGCGCCGGAACTCGCTGGTTGGCTGTTTAATGGCCAGAAGGAACTACAGTCAGTAGGTGCCGATCTCGCCTTTCGAGTCGGCCAGTGAGGAGCGCGGCGGTGGGTAAGACGACACCGGACGATGAGGCGTCGGACGTCTCGGTGCCCGACGGTGCGGTGCCGGACGGATCGGTGCCGGAGAGCGCGGTCGCGAACACCACCGCCGTCGTCCGGATCATGAACGAGCGCGCCGTCTACCAGCGCACTCGTCAGCTCGGCCAGGTTTCCGCCTCGCAGCTCGTGGCCGCGACCGGTCTGTCCAAGCCCACCATCGGGCTGGCCCTGGGCAGCCTGGAGCGGGCGGGCCTGCTGCGCCATGTCGGGCACCGGGTCGGCCAGGTCGGGCGGGCGCCGCGGCTCTACGAGATCAGACCCGACGCGGGCTGTGCGCTCGCCGTCGACGTCGGTGCGTCCTGGATCCGGTTGGCCATCGCCGACCTGGCCGGCCAGATCGTGGTCCGCTACGACGAGCGGGTGAAGGCGCGCAGCGCGGAAACGCTGGTCAAGCAGGTTATCGAGTTGGCCACCAGCGTTCCGGTCAAAGCCGGCCTGACCTTCGCCGACGTCACCCACACCGTGCTCGGCATTCCCGGTTTCTACGAGCCGGAGGCGCATCGCATCAACGCCGCGCCCAACCTGCCCGGCCTGGACAAGCCCGGTTCGGTGCAGGCGCTGCGCGGCGCGCTCGGCGAGCGGTTCACCATCGACAACGACGTGAACCTGGCGACCCTGGCCGAGCAGGCCTACGGCCGCGGCGCGAACGTCGGCAATTTCGTGTTCGTCTCGGTCGGCACCGGTGTCGGTATGGGCATCGTGATCGACGGCAGGCTCTACCGCGGTGCCAACGGCCGGGCCGGGGAGATCTCGTTCCTGCCGGTCGGCGACCAGGGCCCGGTGCCGCTGTCCAGCAGCGCCGCCGACGCCCGCCAGCACGGCATCCTGGAGACTGTCGCGTCGGCCGAAGGCGTGGTCGCCACCGCGCGCAAATGCGGGATGGCCAGCGCTAACACCGCGGAAGAGGTGTTCGAGGCGGCCCGCGCGAACGATCCGGCCGCGGTGCGGGCGATCGAGGCCGAGGCCGATCACATCGCGCGGGCGGTCGCGGCGATCATCGCCATGCTCGATCCGGGCCTGATCGTGCTCGGCGGCGGGGTCGGCAGCAATGCCGACGTCCTGCTCGACCCGGTCAAGAACCGCCTGTCCGAGCTGCTCGCGCTGGCGCCGCCGCCGATCGAAATGTCCGCGTTGGGGCGGGAGAACGTCGTGCTGGGCGCCCTGGCGGCTGGTCTGGACCGCGCGCGTGACGCGGTACTCGCCCAGCTCGCGCCCTGATCCGCAGGTCATCAACCCTGAAAACGATTTACGAATCACGCGCCGGACTCTTGACTAGGTATGTAAGGCAGGCATACAAATTATCCGATTGCCACGGGGTCGGGTGAGACATGCGGCAAAAGCCGCAGGCGGGATGGGTGCTGGGTATGCGACGACGTTTAGGGATCGGACTCGCCGTTGGTTCCGCGCTGGTGGTGGCCGCCGCGCTGGGCACACCGGCCGCGCTCGCGTCCAATTCGGGTAGTACCGGGCCTGCCGCCCAGAGCGGCTTCCCGGCGATCGGGCTGAGCACGCTCGGCCAGCACACCGGCTGGAAGGTGCTGACCAGCGCGACCGCGACGCAAGGCGGTGCGGCGATTTCCGCGCCGGACTTCAACACCAAGGGCTGGCTGTCGGTCAAGCCCGACGACGCGGGCGCCCCCGGTACCGAGATCAACGCGCTGCTGCAGAACGGCGCCTGCCCGAACGTGTTCTACGCCAACAACATGCAGAAGTGCTTCGGCTACGAGAGCGGCGTCGGCAAGGAAACCGTGCCGCAGTTCATGAAGCCGTGGTGGTTCCGCACCAACTTCGCCCCCAACCTGCGCTCCGGCCAGGCCGCGTCGCTGATCATCAACGGCATCGTCGGACAGGCGGACGTCTGGGTCAACGGGCACGAGGTGGCCACTCAGGACACCGTCACCGGCGACTTCACGAAGTTCACCTTCGACGTGACCAAGCTCCTCCAGCCCGGCAACAACTCGCTGGCCCTTGAGGTCTACCCGAACGACGTCAACACCATGTTCACCCTCGGCGACGAGGACTGGGAAGAAGTGCCGCCGGACAACAACACCGGCATCCAGTTCCCGGTCCAGCTTCAGGTCGGCAACGCGTTGACCGACGGCAACGCGCACGTCAACCAGGCCAACGCGGCCGACCTGTCCAGCTCAGCGCTGACCGTGGTCACCGACGTCACCAACAACACCGGCACCAGCCAGACCGGCAACGTCACCGCGGCCATCCTCCCGCCCGCCGGTGGCTACCCGATCGTGCTCAACCAGTCGGTGACCGTCGCGCCGCACGTGACCAAGACCGTCACGTTCACCCCGAGCGCCTACCCGCAGCTCACCATCGCCCACCCGAAGATCTGGTGGCCCTACCAGATGGGCGCCCAGCCGCTGTACACATTGGACACCGCGGTCAGCCAGGGCGGCATCGTCTCCAACTCGACCGACGAGACCTTCGGCATCCGCACGGTCACCAGCGCACTGATCGACCCGTCGCCGGCCGCGCCGCAGGGCGTGCGCAGCTACTCGGTCAACGGCAAGGCGTTCGTGGCGCGCGGCGGTGGCTACGACGAGGACATCTTCCTGCGTTACTCCAAGCAGGACGTGGCCCACCAGATCTCGCTGATGCGCAACATGGGCCTGAACATGATCCGGCTGGAGGGCCACTTCATGCCGCAGGACTTCTACGAGCAGATGGACCGTGCCGGCATCATGATCGACTCGGGCGACGAGTGCTGCGACGACACGTGGCAGCCGACCAAGCCGCCCACGAAGAAGGACCTGGACATCATGGCGCTCTCCGCGCTGACCACCGGTCAGAACGAGCGCAACCACCCCAGCGTCGTCACCTTCAGCTGGAGCGACAACGCGCCGGTGCCGACCCAGGAAGACGTTTCGCTCAAGGCGTTCAAGCAGGCCGATTTCGACGTGCCGATCGTCTCCTCGGCCGAATACAACAGCTCCCCGCAGCTCGGCGTGTCCGGTGAGAAGGAAGGCCCGTACGACTGGGTGTCGCCCAGCTACTGGTACGACAGCGGCACGTTCGACCCGACCGACCCGACCCGCACCAACGTGGGCGGCTCGTGGGGCTTCGACAGCGAGCAGAGCGGCGGCGACACCGTGCCGACGCTGGACTCGATCCAGCGCTTCCTGTCCCCGTCCGACCAGGCGAACCTCTGGCAGGACCCGAGCTACCACCAGTACCACGCCAACTACGAGACCGGCATCGGCGGCTACGCCTTCGGCACGCTGTTCGACTTCGACACCGCGCTGTCCAACCGGTACGGCCAGTGGAACAGCCTGAACTCCTACGTGCAGGAGGCGCAGGTCGCGGAGTACGAGAACACCCGCTCGCAGTTCGAGGCGTTCATCGACCACTCCACCAACAAGGACGCGCCCTCCACCGGCACGATCTACTGGCAGCTCAACAAGGGCTGGCCGACGCTGCTGTGGGACCTCTACAACAACGACGGTGACCAGCCGGGCGCGTTCTTCGGCGCCAAGAAGGCCAACGAGTCGCTGCACGCGCTCTACACCTACGACAACAACACGGTCACCCTGGACAACCTGGGCGGCGCCAACCAAGCCGGCCTCTCGGTCGAGGCGAAGGTCTACGACACCAGCGGCAAGGTGCTCGACGACCAGACCGCGAACGGGATCAGCCTCGGGGCCCAGGGCGTCAAGAACTCGGTGCTGACCCCGAAGGTGCCTGCCGCGACCACGGCTCCGGCCAAGGCCACCACGTACTTCGTGGAACTGCTGGTGCGCCAGCACGGCCAGGTCGTGGACCGCAACGTCTACTGGCGCTCCACCCAGGACGACGTGGTCGACTGGACCAAGACGCTGGGCAACCCGCAGGCCACCATGTCGCAGTACGCCAACCTGCAGGGCTTGCGGAACCTGGCTCCGGCCAACGTGAAGGTCGTCGCCACGACCAGCAACGCGCCCGGCCCGAACGGCGCGAACACGGTGACCAGCGTGACCATCACCAACACCTCGAACACGCCCGCGGTCGGGTTCTTCCTGCGCGCCGACGTGCGCAAGGGCAACGCGGCGGGCCAGCCGCTCCCCGGCGACAACCAGGTCGTCTCGGCGTTGTGGAGCGACAACGACGTCACGCTCTGGCCCGGCGAGTCGGAAACCCTCTCCGCCACCTACCGCTCCAGTGACCTGGGCGGCGCGCAACCGGTGGTCAGCCTCAGCGGCTGGAACACCGGCACCGTCGACGTCGCCGCACCGGCGAAGTGAAGGAATAAGCAGCGCGTGCTGAAGCCGGCAACCGAGACGATGACCCAACCACCGACAACCCCCGACACCGGATCCGACGAGCCCGCCGAAGTCCTGCTCGGCATCGACTTCGGCGGCACCAAGGTCGCCATCGGCATCGCCGATCCGGCCACAGGTGCCCTGCTGGTGGAGCACAGGCTCGACACCAACGCGCCGGACGGCGCGGTCCAGGCCGTGGACCGCGCCGTGTCGGCGGCGAAGCAGTTGCTCACCGATTACGCGCGGACGCATTCCGTACAGCTGCGCGCGGTCGGTGTGGTGAGCCCGGGAATCGTGTTGCCGGATCGGATCCTGCTCGCGCCGAACGTGCCCGGCTGGGGCCGGTTGCGGTTGCGTGACGAGATCGCCGAACGGATCGGCGCCGTGCCCATCGCCACCGGCACCGACGCGAAGGCCGCCGCCCTCGCCGAGGCCCGCTGGGGTGCGCTGGCCGGCGCCGATCCGGGGATCTTCCTGTCGCTGGGCACCGGTCTCGCCGCCGCCATCGTCGTCGGCGGGCACGTGCTCGCCGGCGCGAACGGCGCTTCTGGCGAGATCGGCTACAACCTGCGCGGCGTCGACGATCACGGCGGTTTCGCCAACGGCAACGCCTCGCTTGAGGAGGCGGTCGGCGGCCGCTGGCTCGGAGAGCGGGCGAGCGCGTTGTTCGCTCGCCCGATGACCGCGGCCGAACTGTTCGCATTGGCCGAGCACGACGAGGTGGCGCGCGAACTGATGAACAGCGCGCTGGACGAGTTGGCGGTGCACATCGCCAACCTGGCCATCACCGTCGACCCGGCGCGGATCGCGGTCGGCGGCGGATTCACCCGCTCCGCGGGCGTGGTGCTGCCGGCGTTGCGGCGCAGGCTCACGCAGGCGGTGCCGTTCCCGCCCGAACTGGTACCCGCTCGGTTCGAACAGGACGGAGCGCTGCGCGGTGCGGTGGCGCTGGCGATGGACCTGACCTCTGAATCGATCGAGAGCGACCCGCGGATCGAGCTGCCAGCGCAAACCGGGTGCACCAGGCAAGTTCGGTAATAGACGCAGCTTCCCTGCGATATACGTCGGGTGATGGGACACACCTGGGACGAGGAAAGCCTCGGCACCGAGTTCGACCTGGACCGTCCCAACACCGCGCGCATGTACGACTACTGGCTCGGCGGCGCGGCCAACCTCGCCGTCGACCGCGAACTGGCCGAGCGGATGATCGCCATCGACCCGGCCGTCGTGGACATCGCCAGGGCCAACCGATCCTTTCTGCGCCGCACCGTACGGTTCTGCGTCGCCAACGGCGTCACCCAGTTCCTCGACCTCGGCTCCGGCATCCCGACCGTCGGCAACGTGCACGAGATCGCCCAGCGCGCCCACCCGGACTGCCGAGTGGCCTATGTGGACATCGAGGGCGTCGCGGTCGCGCACAGCAGAAAGCTGTTGCGGGACAACCCGTTGGCCACCATCACCCAGGCCGACCTGCGCGACACCGAGGCCGTGCTGAACGCTCCCGCCGTGACCGGACTGCTCGACTTCGCGCAGCCGATCGCCGTGCTCGCGTTGATGGTGTTGCAGTACTTCCCGGACCGCCCCGACCACCCCGGCGACATCCTGGCCCGCTACCGTGCGCGGCTCGCCTCCGGCAGCTTCCTGGTCATCTCGCACCTCACCGGCGAGGAACACGAGATCGACATGACCGGCCTCACCAACGCCACCTCCAACGCGAGCACCAGCGCACACCTGCGCTCCCGCACCGACATCGCCGCGCTGCTCGGCGATGCCGTCCCCGTCGAACCCGGCGTGGTCGGCGCCCCACACTGGCGTCCCGACGATCCGCAGGAGTACCACGCCGGTTCGCTGGCGGGCAGCTACGTCGCCGTCGGGTCGATCACCCAGTGATTGCCGCGAAACAGCTTCCCGGCGAACTCGGCGTCCTGCTCGCCGAGCAGCGTGAACCCGAGCGAGCGGCAGATCCCGTTCGACGCCCCGTTGTCGATGCCGGGAAAGGCATGGAGCACTCCCCAGCGGCCATCCGCCGCCGCGCGATCGAGTAGCAGCCGCACCGCCGCCTTGCCCACCCCGCGCCCCTGATACTCCGGCAACACCGCCCAGCCGATCTCGGCCAGCCCGCCATGCCAGCCGATCGACACGATGCCGGCGTTGCCCGGTGGGTCATCCGACACGATCATGCTGATCCAACTCTGGTCGTTCGCGGCCTTCGCGGCATGGCGGCTCAACTTCTCCGGAATCGAATCGCGCGGCTGCACCCCACCCAGGTGATCCATCACCGCCGGATCGCAGTAGATCCGGTAGTAGACCTCAAGGTCGCCCTCGTCGACACTCCGCAGCCTCATACCTTCCAGGTGTAGCAGCGGCCGCCGACATTCGGGGTTCGCCCAGGGAAAACCCCGGATGTGCCCCCGGCCTCCGATCGCGATCCTGGACCAATGGATTTCCAGAGCCAGGAAAGCACACCGGTACATCCGGCGCGGGCCGGACGAGTGGTGGCCGGGGTGATCTTCGCGCTCGGCAGCGCCGCGCTGTTCTACTTCGGCACCGGGTTCGCCCCGATGGCCGTGCTGACCTGGCTGGCGCCGCTGCCAGTGCTGTTCATGGCGCCGCGCGTGCCACCGGTCGCGGCAGCGGTCATGGCGTTCTTCGGCTACTTCCTGGGCACCATCAACGAATGGGGCTTCTTCACCCACTCGCACGACGAGCCGGTCAGCATCGGCCTGACCGTCTCGGCGGGTAGTGCACTGGTGTTCGCGCTGGCCGTCCTGTTGTTCCGCGGCCTGATCCTGCGCGGGCGCCCGGTGCTGGCCACCGTCGCCGGGCCCGCGCTCTGGGCCGGCGCGCTGTCGCTGATCGTGCTGTACAGCCCAACCGGCATCATGGGCACGCTGGCCACCACCCAGACCGATCTGCCCATGCTCGTGCAGACGGCGTCGGTCACCGGGTTCCTCGGCATCGAGTTCCTGGTGCTGTTCGTGCCGTGTGTGCTCGCCGCGCTGGCCGCGCCCGCCGAAGTCCGGCCGGCCGCACGCGTTCGCACCTTGGTCCTGATCGCGGTGGTCGCCGGTCTTGTGCTCGGCGGCGGCGCCCTCCGCCTGGCGCTGGCCCGGCCGAGCGGCCCGGCTGAGCACGTCGCGCTGATCACCACCACCAACCCTGCCTGGGCGCCCGACCTCGCCACCCCCGCCGGATCGGCCCTTCTCGACGGCTACGCGGCCAAGATCTCGGCTGTTCCCGAGGGCACCCAGCTCGTCGTCCTGCCCGAAGGGTCGTTCACCGCCAACGGCGGCAGCCTGTCCGCGCTGGTCGCCAAGCTCAGCCCGATCGCCGCCGACCGCGACGTCACCATCGTCGTCGGCATCATGGAAACCTCGGGCGAGATCCGCAACAACCTCGCGCTGAGCATCCTGCCCAACGGCAGCACGGTGAACTACCTCAAGTGGCACGACCAGGTAGCCACCAAAGGCCACCAGCTCGTCTACCCGCAACTGACCGGCGCCAAGCTCGGCGTCGAGATCTGCGCCGACGCCGACTTCACCAACCCCAGTCGCGGCTATGCCCGGGGCGGCGCGCGACTGCTGGCCATCCCCGCGTCCGACGAAGGCGCGGACGCCCTCGAACACGCCAGGACCGCGCAGCTGCGTGGCGTGGAGAACGGCGTCGGCATCGCCTGGTCCGACCGGGACGGCACGATGCTCGTCGCCGACGGTTTCGGCAACGTCGTCGCCAGGACCGACTCGTCCACCGCGCCGGGCCAGTTCGCCACGCTCACCGCCGCGATCCCGCCGAACCCCGGCACCACGCTGTACACCCGCTTCGGCGACTGGTTCGGCTGGATGTGCCTTGGCTTGGCGCTGCTCGGCCTGATCGGCTCGTTCATCCCGGCCCGGGGCTCCTCCGGTGGCGCAAGTTCCGCCGCCGACCAGCCCAGGGCCGACTCGCTGGTCGGCAGCGGAACCTGACCCGGCGGTGGAGGGGATCACGCGCCAGGAGTGCCCGACCAGCTTGACCCCAGCCGAGACCGCGTCTCGGGACTATCCTGAAGCGATGGGGCAACTTGGTGAGATGTTTCCAGGCCGCAAGCTCGACGACGAGGCCAAGGACGAGGCAGGCGGCGGTCAGCTGTTCGAGCCTGGCCCGCTCGACCTGGAGGGCGGCGTCATCCGGGTCCGCCGCGCTCCCGAGCCGAAGCCGGAAGGCGAGTCCACAGTGGACTAGCTGAGAATCCCTTGAGAGGCAAGGGGATTCACCCGTTAGAGATTTGATCTTCGGGGATTCCGGTTGATATTCTTGATGTATGGAGAAGACGGCCGACGAGTTGCTCGCCACTGAATGGTGGCGAGCGGCCGACGCCGACCTCCTCACCGCGCTGCGCGACATCGAGGAACTCCAGCGGCGTGTCCATGCCGCCGGTCTCGCGATCCTCGAAGAAGTCCGCGCCCGCAACGTAACCGGCAGCTACGACTGCACCCGCGCCGCGCATCACGACCTCGCCCGCATCCCGCTCACCGAGGCCCACCGCCGCGAAGTCCACCTGGACCTGATCCAGCACTCCGAGTTGACCCGGTCTGGTGTGGAGGCCGGTCAGATCGGGCCCGATCATCTCGACGTCATCAGCAAAACCCTGGATGCCATTCCCGCCGAGGTCGACCTCGAACTCCGCGTCCAAGCGGAAGAGATGCTCGTCGAGCATGCGCAGACCCTGGATTCGCGCGGGCTCAAGCGCGCCGCCAAGCAGATCCTGGCCTGGCTGGATCAGGACGGCCCCGAACCCGTCGACGAGACCACCCACTCGGTCAACGAGCTGCACATCTCGACCCAGCGCGACGGGAACGTCCGCTTCACCGGCCGCCTCGGCCCGGAACACGGCGCCCTGCTCGTCGGGCTGCTGGACCCGCTGGCCAAGCCTCGTCCCGCCGATGGCGTGCGCGACTGGCGCGGCGCCTGCGAGCGCTACGGCGACGCCTTCGCCGACCTGCTCCGGTTGACCGCCAACGCCGCCGCCACCCCGATCGACGGCGGCGAGCGCCCGCACCTGACGGTGACCATCTCGCTGGATTCCCTGCGCGATCAGGTCGGCACCGGGGACCTCGGCGGCCTGGCCGACCTCGGCACGCTCACCGCCCGCCAGGTCCGCCGCATCGCCTGCGACGCCAAGGTGCTGCCGATGGTGCTCGACGCCGACTCCCAGCCGCTGGACGTCGGCCGCAGCAAACGCACCGCCCCCAGCGGGATCCGGCGTGGCCTGGTCTGGCGCGACGGCGGCTGTGCCTTCCCCACATGCGACAAACCCGCTCCGTGGACGGACGCTCACCATGTGAAACATTGGGTGGACGGCGGCCCGACCAGCCTGACCAACATGGTGTTGTTGTGCCGCCGCCACCACACGCTGATCCACCAAGGCGAATGGGAAGTCCGGATCCGGGACCGGCTCCCCGAATTCCTGCCGCCCGCATTCATCGACCCGGCACGGAAACCGCGCCGCAACCGATTGCACGGCGTGCCCTCGCCGCTGCGCCGTCACGGTTGCGCATCATTACATCGGGCCGGGTAACCAACCGGGGAATGTCGTCGACTCTATTGGCATGGATATGGGTGACGATTTTCTTTCGCGGCAACGCGTACTCGTCATCGCGCCGCATTCCGATGACGAGACCTACGGTTGCGCGGGCACGATCGCGCGGATGAAGTCGCTCGGTAGCGAGGTGTATGCGCAGCTCGTGTCAGTTGGCAGCCTGGATCATTATGGCAACCAGCGCCAACCCGGCATGCACATGGTGACCGGGCAGACTCGGTTGCGTGAGTTCGAAGCAACGGCCGAACTGCTCAAGATCGACGACTGGGAAGTGCTGTATCCCGGCGGCGAGCAGAACATGGCGCTGGACATGGTGGCCAGAAAGGACATCGTCCGGCTGATCGAGCGGGACGCCCGGCTGTCCATCGAACAGGTCCAGCCGACCATGCTGCTGATGCCCTGGACCAGCTACAACCAGGACCACGAGGCGGTCTTCCGCGCCTGCGTCACGGCGACCCGGCCGGGCGATCCCGCCGTTCGGCATCTAGTGCCGTACGTGCTCTGCTACGACAACACCAGCCTGTTCTGGGCGCCGCCGAGCGAACGGTTCCACCCCAACGTCTTCATCGACGTGAGCGAGTTCCGCGCGGTCAAGCTGGAGGCGCTGCGCACGCACGCGTCGCAGGTGCGCGGGCCGCTGTTCCACGGCAGCCCGGAAGCCACCGACCTGGCCGCGCAGGTGCGCGGGCGGGAGATCTCGGTCGGCTGCGCGGAAGGGTTCGTCGCGCTGAGAATGGCATTCTGATGACCGTCGTTTCCGTGCACCAGCCTAATTTCATGCCCTGGACGAAACTGCTCGCGAAGATCGTCGCCAGCGATGTTTTCATCGCCTATGACAGCGTCCAGTTCAACAAGCGCGAGTACCACGCGCGGCAGTTGTTCGCCACGGCGCAGGGCGCGCCCGCTTTTCTTTCCGTGCCGGTGCGGCACACCGGAAAACGGGAACTGATTCGCGACATGCGGATCGTGAACGAGCAGCCCTGGCGCGCCCGGCACCTGGCCTTCCTGACCGCCAATTACCGTCATACCCCGTATTTCGCTGAGGTGTTTCCGGTCATCGAGCGTGCCTATGCCGCCGAGTGTGAGCTGCTGGTCGAGCACAACATCGGGCTGATCGAGAGCTTCTGTGCGTACCTGGCGGCTGGGACGCGCGTTGTCCGGGCGTCGGAGTTGCCGCACGCGGGGTCGCGGGAGGAGCGGCTGCTGGATCTGGTGCGGGCGGTCGGCGGCGATGAACACCTGACCAGCACGACCACCACGCACGAGATCGACTGGTCGGGGTTTGCGCGGGCGGGGATTCCGGTGCGGCGGCAGGAGTTCGAGCATCCTGTCTACGAGCAGTCGATCCCGGGCCTGGCCGCCGCCGACCTGCTGTTCTGGCGGGGATCGCTTACTCCACGGTGACGCTTTTCGCCAGGTTGCGCGGCTTGTCGATGTCGCGGCCGAGCTTGCGGGCCAGGTGGTAGGCGAACAGCTGCAACGGGATCGTCAACAGGATCGGGTCCAGCTCGACGTGACACGCGGGCACGCGGATCACGTCGTCGGCCTCGACCGCGGTGTTGGTTACTGCGACAACCGGCCCGCCGCGCGCTTTGATCTGCTCGATGGTGGCGAGGTTCTTGACCACCAGCTCGTCGTCCGGGACCAGTACCACGCTGGGCATGGCCGGATTGATCAGCGCGAGCGGGCCGTGCTTGAGTTCGGACGCCTGGTACGCCTCGGCGTGCACGTAGGAGATTTCCTTGAGTTTCTGCGCGCCCTCGCGCGCGGTCGGCCAAGCGCGTACCCGGCCGATGAAGAACATGTGCTCGGCGTCCGCGTACCGCTCGGCGATCGCGGCGATCTGGTCGGAGAGGTCCAGTACCTGGGTGATGCACTGGGGGAGCTGACGGAGGGCCTGGATGAGTTCTTGGCCTTGTTCGGCGGACATGTCGCGGGTTCGGCCGATGAGCAGGCCCAGCAGGGCGAAGCTGACCGCCATGTTGGTGAAGGCCTTGGTGGACGCGACGGAGATTTCCGGGCCCGCGTGCAGGAAGATGCCGCTGCCGCATTCGCGGGCCAGCGCCGAGCCGACCACGTTGACGGCGCCGATCACCAGCGCGCCCTTGCGGCGCAGTTCGCGCACGGCGGCGAGGGTGTCGAAGGTTTCGCCGGACTGGCTGACCGCGACGTAGAGGCAGTCCGGGTCGACGACCGCGTGCCGGTAGCGGAACTCGGCGGCCGGTTCGGCGTCGGCCGGGATGCGGGCCAGGTTCTCCACGATGGTCGCGCCGAGCTGACCGGCGTAGTACGCGGAGCCGCAGCCGAGGAACTTGACCCGGCGGATGCCGGACAGCGCGCGGGGGTCCAGTTGCAGGCCGTCCAGGCGGGCGGTGCCGATCCGTTCGTCGAGGCGGCCGCGCAGTACCCGGCACACCGCGTCCGGCTGCTCGTTGATCTCCTTGGCCATGAAGTCGTCGAAGGCGCCGAGTTCGTAGGCGTCGGTGGCGTCGGCGGGTTCCTCGGTTCTGGGCGCGGCGATCGTGGTGGCGGTGTGGCCTGCGGCGCGGACGGTGGCGATCTCGCCGTCTTCCAGGTAGACCAGCTGCCTGGCGTGGTGCACGATCGCGGACACGTCCGAGGCGACGAACATCTCGCCGTCGCCAAGGCCGAGCACGAGCGGGCTGCCGTTGCGGGCGGCGACGATCACGTCCGGCTCGGCCGAGTCGAGCACGAGCAGGCCGTAGGTGCCTTCGACGCCGTGCAGCGCGTCGCGTACGGCCTCGGTGAGGGTGAGGTGGCGGGCGGATGCTTCGGCGACGAGGTGGGCGAGCACTTCGCTGTCGGTCTGCGAGCGGAAGGTCACGCCGCGGCGGGCCAGGCGTTCGCGCAGTTCGTTGACGTTCTCGATGATGCCGTTGTGCACCAGGGCGAACCGGCCGCTGGTGTCGGTGTGCGGGTGGGCGTTCTCCTGCGTTGCCGGGCCGTGGGTGGCCCAGCGGGTGTGCGCGATACCGGTTGCGGCGCCGCGCAGCCCGGCGCCGCATCCGGCCAGGCCCTCGACCCGGCCGACCACTTTGCAGACGGCGAGTTCGCCGTCGCGCTGCACGGCCATGCCAGCCGAGTCGTAGCCGCGGTATTCCAGGCGGCGCAGGCCTTCCAGGAGCACGCCGACGGCGTCTCTGGTTCGCCCGACATATCCGACGATGCCGCACATTGGTTCTGCCCTCTCAGTTGCCGACGACCAGGACGGGACGGTGCGGGCGGCGGCTGGCGATCACCGACTCCAGGATCCGCGTGAGATCGCGGGTCGGCTCGAAGCCGATCTGGCGGCGCGCCTTGTCGCAGTTGGGCACGCGGCGCTGCATGTCCTCGTATCCGGACCCGTAGGCCTCGGTGTAGGGGATGGTGACGATCTCGCTGCTCGAACCGGTCGCCTCGATCACCCGCTGAGCCAGTTCGAGGATGCTGACCTGCTCGGGGTTGCCCAGGTTGTAGACGGTGCCGTGCGCGGATTCGTCGTCGAGCAGCGCGACCAGCGCGGGCACGATGTCCAGCACGTGGCAGAAGCAGCGGGTCTGCTCGCCGGTGCCGTACACGGTCAGCGGGCCGCCGGCCAGCGCCTGGTCGACGAAGCGGGGCAGCACCATGCCGTAGCGGGCGGCCTGGCGCGGTCCGACGGTGTTGAACGGGCGCACGATGACCGCGGCCAGGCCGCGCTGTAGCGCGTAGAGGTAGGCCATGGTCTCGTCGACGGCCTTGGCTTCCGCGTAGGACCAGCGGTTCTTCAGCGGCGAGCCGAGGATGCGATCGTCCTCCTCGGACAGTCCGATCTTGGTGTTCTTGCCGTACACCTCGCTGGTGGACGCGACCAGGATGCGCGCGCCCTGCTGCTGCGCGGCGTCCAGGACGATCTCGGTGCCGGTGAGGTTGGTGCGCAGGCTGTCCAGGGTGCTGTCCATGATGGTGAACACGCCGACCGCGGCGGCGAGGTGGTAGACGGCGTCGACGTCGGCCATGCATTTGGCCACCGCGGCCTTGTCGCGGATCGAACCGCAGACGAAGCGCAGCTTGGGGTCGCTGGCGACGGTGGCGAGGTTGTGCACGCTGCCGGTGGACAGGTCGTCGAGCACGGTCACGTCGTGGCCGAGGCCGAGCAGGTGCTCGGTCAGGTGGGACCCGATGAAGCCGGCTCCGCCGGTCACCAGACACCGCATGGGCACTCTCCTTTGGCTTGGCAGGGTGAGATCAGACGATGTCGCGGTGCGGTGCGGTGTCGAAGGTGTAGGTGGCGTCCAGCACGATGGGGCAGTGTTCGACCCACCCGTGGTCGTGTCCGGGTTGGACGGTGTGCACCAGCGCGAGATCCCAGTCCATGCCGTGCGGCTCCGCCACACTGTCCATCGTTCGGCCGGAGGGCAACGTTATCCGCTCGACCAACGGGTCCACGTAGTCGACCTTGGCGCCCTTGGCCAGCAGGCCGTCGATGATCTCCAGGGCGGAGGACTCGCGCAGGTCGCGTACGCCCGGCTTGTAGCTGACGCCGACCACGACGATCCGTGCGCCCGCGGTGCCCCGGCCGGCGTTGGACAGGGTTTCGACGGTGCGTTCGACGACGCGGCGCGGCCGGTGCGCGATCATGGTCATGGCCTGCTGGATCAGCGGTGCGTCGGAGTGCGCCTTGCGCAGTTGCCACAGCAGGTAGTGCGGGTCGCACGGAATGCAGTGGCCGCCGACGCCGGGACCGGGGTAGAAGCTCATGAAGCCGTAGGGCTTGGTGGCGGCCGCGTTGGTGATCTCGATCGGGTCGAGCGCGAGGGTGCCGCAGATCTCGGCGAATTCGTTGGCCAGCGCGATGTTGACCGCGCGGAAGGAGTTCTCGTACAGCTTGGTGAGTTCGGCGGCCTCGGGTGAGCTGACTTCGTGCACGAGCGGGGTGAGCAGGCGCAGCACGGCGCTGGCTCGTCTGGTGCATTCCCCGGTGACGCCGCCGACGACGCGGGGGGTGCTGCCCGCGCCGTGGGCGACGTTGCCCGGGTCGATGCGTTCCGGGCTGAACGCGACGAACACGTCCTCGCCTGCGACCAGGCCGCGTTGTTTGAGCGGCTCGGTGAGGAATTCGGCGGTCGAGCCGACGAACGTGGTCGAGGTGAGGATGACGGTCTGGCCGGGGCGGGCGTGCTCGACCACGGTGGCGCAGGCGCCGCGCAGCGGGCCGAGGTCGGGGGTGAGGTAGTGGTCGAGCGGGGTGGGCACACAGACGATGATCGCGTCGGCTTCGCGCAGCCGGTACACGTCGTCGGTGACCTCGAACCTCGGGTCCTGGCGAGCATCGTCCAAAATGGTCCGATCGGCCGGGATCAGGTCGGGGTCACCGGATTCGATCGCGACGAGCCGGGCGGTACTCAGGTCGACACCGAGGGTGTTGATGCCCTGCGAATAGAGTCCGAGCGCGGTCGGCAGGCCGACGTATCCCATGCCGACGATGGCGACGGTGCTGACCTGGGAAATGATGCTCGTCAACGAAGCTCACCCGTTTCTGTCCAGGATGCGTGGCTGATGAGTCCACTTGGCACAGCAAATCGTGATTGCGGGTGGTTGTCCTCGTGCATCCCAGGGGATCAGGGTCCCGCACTTGCAGGAGAATCCCGTTGCCGGCGCGGGGTTCCTCACGGTGTGGTAGCCGGGCTCATCCATTGAGATGAGCCGGGTGCTACTGAGCGTGGCTAGCCTGAGTCAGGATCTGCCCCGACTTCACCCCTGGCGGTCGCCGATGAAACCAAAACACGCTTTTGTCGTTGTCCTGCTCGGTCTGGTGCTGCCGCTCGTAGCCGGCGAGGCAGCGGGCGCCGCGTTGCTGCCGGCCAAAACCCAGATCTCGCTCACCTTCGACGACGGCAACGCCGATCAGATGACCGCGCTGCCGGTCCTGCAGAAGCACAACATGCACGGCACCTTCTACATCATCAGCGGCTCGATCGGCGCGCCCAACTACCTGACCCTGGCCAACCTGGGCACGATCAACGGGCAGGGCAACGAGATCGCCGGGCACACCGTGTCCCACCCCGACCTCACCACCGTGCCGGCCGACGAGGCGACGCGGCAGATCTGCAACGGCAGGGCGCAGCTGGCGGCGTGGGGTTATCCGACCACCGATTTCGCCTATCCGTATGCCGCGCTGAACCCGTCGGTGGAGTCCATCGTCGCGCAATGCGGTTTCAACAGTGCGCGCGGTCTGGGCGACATCCAGTCCGCGCACGGGTGTTCCGGTTGTGATACAGCCGAAACAACCCCACCCCGCGACCCGTACGACCTCGAAGCTCTGGACGAGATCGACACCTCGTGGACGCTGGCGCAGATGGAACAGGTGGTCACCACCGCGCAACGCAACAGCGGCGGCTGGCTGATCTACACGTTCCACCACATCTGTGCGGGCTCGGGCTGCGACTCGCTGTCCATCTCGCCGACCATGCTCGACCAGTTCCTGACCTGGGTACAGGGCCAGGCCGGCCGCGGCGTGAGCGTCAAGACCGTGCATCAGGTGGTCGGTGGCACGGTGAAGCCGGTCGTGACGGCGCCGCCGTCGACGAACACCACGCTGCCCAACCCGTCGCTGGAGGCGTCCACCACCGGTGACGGGTTCCCGGACTGCTTCATGCCGGGTGGCTGGGGCACGAACACGCCCACCTGGACGCGCACGACCGACGCGCACAGCGGTACGTACGCCGAACAGTTGACCGTGACCGGGTATTCGAGCGGGGACGCGAAGTTGTTACCCACGTTCGACCTCGGCGCGTGCACCCCGGCGGTCGTCGCGGGCGACGGTTACACCATCAGTGTCTGGTACAAGTCGACGGCGATCACGCAGTTCGCGCTCTATACGCGAACAGCGAACGGGTTCTGGTCGTACTGGACCTCCGGTCCGTGGCTGGCCCCCTCGGCAACCTGGACCCAGGCGACGTTCGCCACCCCGGCCGCTCCGGCCGGCGCGGTCGGTGTCAGCTTCGGGCTGGCGTTGATCGCCAACGGGACGGTCACCACGGACGACTACGCGATCTCCGGTCCGGGTATCGCGGGCTCGTCGGCCACGGCGATGCTGCCGAGGGCGACCCCGTTGGTGGGTAGCCGTACGGCGACAACCGGATCGACGTCGATCGGTTCGGCCGTGGCGGCGAAACCGTGGGGCAAGCACGCCTTGCCGTCGGTGCCGTCCACGCCGGGGAAGGTGATAGCCGCACCTGCGCTCGACGACTAGCCGGATCGTCTCTGTCGCAGGTCGCATGTGACGGGCCCGCACCGCCTGATCGAGGCGTGCGGGCCCGTCACCCTGCTCATGCCGATGCGGTAGGCGGTCTCCCCAAACCACGGGTTTTCCGGTTAATCCACGGGAAATAGCGTTGCCGTATGAGCCGAAGCACCGAGGCCGGCCTGGCGGAGCAGAACCGGCATACCGGCGGGATCTGGCTCGTCGTGCTGTCGCTCGGGGTGGTGCTGGTGATCGTGTTGATGCTCAGTTTTCCGGGCTCGCCCTCGGCCACGCCGCCACCGGCGGTGGTGGTGTCCACTCCGTACTGGAACGTGACGCATGCGACCGAATCCGTGCTCGCGCAGCACGGTGGCGTGAGCGAGGCGTCGCCGTCGATCTACGCGATCGACGCCTCCGGCGACATCACCGACCAGTACGCGCCGGACGCGGCCGACGCCACCACGGCCAGCCTGGTGGCGCTGCGCAAGGCGGGGGTGCGGCTGGTGCCGACCATCGCCAACGTGATCGACGGCGGTTTCACCTATCAGCCGCTGGCCGCCATTCTGCACAGTCCCGCGCTGGCCGAGCACAACATCGCCGCGATCGTCGAGCTGACGCAGCGGCAGGACTTCGCCGGGATCGACATCGACTACGAGAACCTGCACGCCGCCGATCGCCAGGTGTTCACCGATTTCCTCGGCAAGCTCGCGAATGCCTTGCATGCCAAGGACAAGACGCTCTCGGTGACGCTGTTTGCCAAGGCCAGCGACGCGGGTTACGACCAGCGCAACGTGGCGCAGGACTACGCGGCGATCGGCAAGGTCGCCGACGAGGTCCGGCTGATGGGTTACGACTACCACTGGGCGACGTCGGTGCCCGGGGCGATCGCGCCGGTCAACTGGGTCCAGGACGTGCTGCGTTACGCGGCCGGCGTGATCCCGCCGGGCAAGATCGTGCTGGGCATCCCGATGTACGGCTACGACTGGGTCAACGGCAAGGGCGCGCCGGTGGCCTGGCTGCAGGCGTTCCGGCTGGCCACGCAGTACCACGCCACCATCGAGTTCGACCCGGCCAGCCAGACCCCGTACTTCACCTACACCGACGGGAAAGGCCACTACCACGAGGTGTGGTTCGAGAACGCGGCCAGCGTGAACGCCAAGCTCGATGTGGCCCGCAACTCGGCCATCGGCGGCGTCTACCTGTGGCTCTACGGCTACGAGGACACCAACGTGTGGCCGGCGCTGCACCAGCTGAATGGAGGTGGAACGCGATGATTCCCTGGTGGGCCATGGTGTTCCTGGTTTTCGGCGCCAACTCGACGTTGTGGGGCTCGGTCGGGCTGACCCGGCTGGCCGAACGGCGGATCGGCAAGGCGCGCTCGCCGGGCCGGCACGCGGCGAACGTGGTCGCGTTGCGCGCGCGCCCGCGGCCGCACCGGCCGGGCAAGCTGACCGTGCGCGATGTCGCGGTGCTGATCCCCGCGCACAACGAGGCCGTGGTCATCTCGGCGAGCCTGGCGGCGATCACGCGGCTCGTGCCCAGGGAGAACGTGCACGTGGTCTCGGACGGCTCGACCGACAACACCGCGGAGCTGGCCGAGGCCGCCGGGGTGAACGTCATGCGGACCGAGACCAACCTGGGCAAGGCGGGCGCGCTGGTCGCGGCGATCGAGCGGTTCGGGCTGGTGGCGAAGTACCCGGTGGTGATGCTGCTGGACGCGGACACGCGGGTGCGGCCGGAGTACTTCAGGTCGGCGCTGCCGCTGTTCGACGATCCGGCGGTGGCCGCCGTGGCGGGCTGCGTGCGGACGATGTGGGAGCGCGAGCTCTCCGCGATCGGCACCCTGCTGGTGGCGCACCGGACCCGGATCTACGCGATGGCGCAGCGGGTGCTGAAGTTCGGCCAGACCTATTCGCGGGTCAACGCGACCTACATCGTTCCCGGCTTCGCCAGCATGTACCGCACCGATGTGCTGCCCGAGATCGACATGAACCCACCCGGCCTGGTCATCGAAGACTTCAACATGACCTTCGAGCTGTACCAGAAGCAGCTGGGCAAGGTCGGGTTCTCGTTGGCGGCGGTCGCGGTGACCCAGGACCCGGACACCTTCCGCGACTACGTGCGGCAGACCAAGCGCTGGGCGCTGGGGCTGTGGCAGACGGTGCGCAGGCATCCGCCGCGGGCCAACCTGTTCTCCGCGATGCTGGCGTTCCTGCTGATCGAGCTGGTCACCAGCAGCCTGATCTTCCTGCTGCTGCCGCTGCTGTTCATCATCCTGGTGCTGCCCGACTTCTACACCGCGACGGCGACGCTGCCGGTGTTCGGCGCGATACACACGGTCATCGCCGCGCACGTGGACCTGACCGCGCTGCTGTACGGGATCGTGCTGCCCGACGTCGCGCTGACCGTGCTGGTGGCCGCGGTGGAGCGGCGGCCGAGGCTGTTGCTGGGCACGGTGTTCTTCTTGTTCCTGCGGGTGTTCGACGCGGGGATCGCGTTGTACACGTTGCCGCTGGCCTGGCTGGCCAAGTCCGACGGCCGCTGGCGCTCGCCGGCACGGCGCGCGCTGGCCACCGATTCACCCGAGCAGAACAGCGAGCCGGCTCATGCGATCGCACGAGGAGCAGCGGCCGGTCGACCGGCATAGTTACGCTATGGCAGCACCGATCATCACCCTGCCGATGACCCCACGCCGGGTCGTGCTCGTCGACGATCACCAGATGCTCACCGAGGCACTGGCGGCGCGGCTGGCCGACATCGACGACCTGTGCGTCGCGGGCCGGTGCGCCACCGATGACCCGCAGCTCTACGAGCTGATCCGGCAGCTTCGGCCGGACGTGGTCACCATCGAGGTCGCGGCCATGGGCGACGACATCGAGGACGTGCTGCGCGACGTGACCAAATCGTGGCCGACGGCGCGGGTCGTGGTGCTCTCGGCCGAGCGTGATCCCGAACGCGCGCTGCGCGCGGCCCGCTCGGGCGTGGTCGCCTGGGTACCGAAGGAGGCGGGCGCGGCCCAGCTGATCGCGGTGCTACGCGGAGTGTGCCTCGGGCATTCCTGGTTCCCGCCGGAGCTGCTCGGCCCGGTCCTGCGTGGGTTGCGCACCGACATCCGGCAGGCGACCGACCGGACCGGCCCGCTGGACATGCTCAGCCCGCGCGAGCTGGACGTGCTGGGCAGCATGGTGGACGGGCGGCACGGGCCCCAGATCGCCGAGCACCTGTCGATCTCGGTCGACACGGTGCGCACCCATACCAGGAGCATTCTGGCCAAGCTGGGCGTGCACAGCCGCCTGGAAGCGGTACGCGTCGCCCGCGAGGCTCGGCTTCACGTCCTGAATTAATTGGTGGGCGACGTTGTCGCAGGTAGCTACGGCCTGGTTACGCCGGAAATCCTCCGGTCCCGGACGGTAACAGCCGCGATTTCATGGCGATATCCAGGCAAATGACCGGCTTGAAATCATGCTTTCGGCGGGTGCGCTGATGGATTGGTTGCTGGATCGGCGGAAGGGTTCGGGGCGCCGCAGTTCGGACGGGGCCGACGAACTCGCTATCCGCGGACTGTTACACGATCTTGAACACGGAATGGCCACCTTGTCCTCCTTGGTACAGGTGGTCGGGGGCGACCCGAACCTCTCGGTCAGCTCGCGAATCCAACTGGAACTGATGGACAACGAGCTGAACCGGCTCACCGATTTCGTCACCGACTGGGCCGATCGATGGTCCGGCGGCAGCGCCGAGGACGGCGGCGGCACGGTCGGCCTGCGCACGCTGGCCGCGGAAGTAGCGCAATTGGCCGAAGTGGAACACGGCGCCAACGTGGTGCTGCTGCCCGGTCCTGACATCGGCCTCACCGCGCGATCGGGGCTGATCTGGCGGATCCTGGCCAACGTGGTGGACAACGCGGCGCGCGCCGCCGGTCCACATGGAACGGTGCAGATCACGATCGAGCAGGCCGAGATGGTCGTGGTCGAGGTGCGCGACGACGGGCCCGGTTTCGGGGGCGCGCCGGGGCGAGCGGGTTCGCTCGGACTCACCGTGATCGCCTCGCTGCTGCGTTCGGTCGGCGGGCATTTCGAACTGCGCGACGCGCCGGACTGCGGCACCGTGGTGCGCGCGATCTTCCCGTTGCCCGACGAGGACGATGCGCGATGACCGAACTCGTTCTCGCCGACGACCACACCGTGTTCGTCGATGCCCTGTCCACGGTGCTGACCCGCTCGGGCTACACCGTCACCGCGATCGCGCACTGCCTGGCCCAGGCCATGGCCGAGGTCGGCAGGCGAAGACCGCAGGTGTGCGTGATGGACCGGCACTTCGGCGACGGCGACAGCATCGAGATGCTGGGCAGGCTGATCAGCGCCAGCCCGAAAACCAAGATCCTGATGCTCTCGGCCGACCGCGACCCGGACAGCATGCTCGGCGCGCTGGACGCCGGCGCTTCCGGCTACCTGCACAAGACGCGCTCGCTCGCGTCGCTGACGTCGGCCATCGACGACGTGCTGTGCGACAAGGTCGTCGTCGACCTGCCCGGCCCGCCGCCGGGCCGCAGGACCAACCAGCACGCGGCGGCGCATCAGTTGGCCGCGCACCTGACCGGCCGCGAATGGGAATGCCTGGAGTTGCTGGTCGAAGGCTTGGACACCACGACGATGGCGCACCGGCTGGGCGTCTCGCGCACCACGATCCGCACGCACGTGCAGGCGTTGCTGACCAAGCTCGGCGTGCACTCCCGGCTGGAGGCCGCGTCGTTCGCGGTCCGGCACCGGCTGCTGGCCGAAGCCAGTTGATCAGCTCACCTCGTGTGGTGCGGGCTCGGCCACGAACCAGCGAACGCGGGCCAACTCCGGCAGCGCGGCGCGGACCTCGGCGAGCAGGTCGGGGACGAACAGCAGCAGCGCGTCGGGCGGGTTGGCGGCCAGCTCGGCCGGGCTGATCACGGGAATGCGGGTGCCGGGCATGCGGCGGCCCTGTTTGGCCGGTGAGGCGTCGGCGACCGTGCCGAGCAACTCGGCGTCGACGCCTGCGCGGCAGAGCAGCGCTACCGCGCGGGAGGCCGCGCCATAACCGGCGACCCGCTGGCCCTGCGCGGCGGCGCGGACCAGCCAGTCGTGCAGGGCGGCGCAGCTGGCGTCGACCTGGTGTTGCAGGGTGGCGACCGGGCCGACCGGCTCGGCGAAGCCGCAGTCCGCGCCGGCGCCGAAGGCGAGCAGCACCGTGCCGCCGTAGAGGTCGAATTCCCAGAAGGCGCGCGGCACCAAGCCGGCGCGGGCGAACATCGCGCGCAGCGCGCCCGCCGCGTAGTACGCGAAGTGGCCGTGCCGCAGGGCGTTCCACTGTCCATTGGCGACGATCGTGCCCAAAGAGTGGTACTGCAACAGGAGTACGCCGCCCGCAGCCAACCGCGCCGCGCGCTCGGCGACGGCGGCGGCCTGGTCGGGCTCGTGCATCATGCCGAAGCAGTCCACGATCACATCGGCGCGCTCGCCCTGGCCGACGGGGGTGAGGCCGGCCTCGGCGAGCATGGGCAGCCAGCTGCCGCCGTGCGGGCTGCCGTACTCGGCCACCGTCATGCCCGTCCGGAGCAGGCCGGACACCTGGCGCACCGCGTCGCGGGCCTGGGCGATCAGCGCGGCCGGTTCCACGCCGCGCGGCTCGTCCGGGGTGGTCGGGTCCTCGGCGAGCTGGGCGAGGCCGCAGCGCGCGCACTGCCACATGCGCAGCGGGAACACCGGATCGGGGCCGGGGTCGGCGAGCAGTGGGAACGCGTCGGCGGCGGGCATCGCGCCGAGATCGAGCACGATCTCGCCCTGGGTGCTGTCACAGGCGCGGCAGGTCAGCATGGGCGACCCGGCATGATGGGCGGGTGCGCGTAGCCGAGACCGATCTTGCCGACGTCCTGCTGTTCCTGCCCACCCCGCACCGCGACGAACGCGGCCTGTTCACCCGGACGTTCGACACCGCGATCGCGGCCGAACACGGGCTCAAGCCGGAGACATTCGTGCAGGACTCGCAGTCCCGCTCGGTGCGGGGCGTGCTGCGCGGGATGCACGGGCGGTCGGGGCGCGGCGAGGCGAAGCTGGTCCGCTGTGCGCACGGCGCCGTGCACGACGTGCTGGTCGACATCCGCCCGGATTCGCCGACCTACGGCAAGCAGGCCGCGTTCCGGCTGGACGACGTGGACTTCGCCCACCTCTACGTACCCCCGGGGTTTCTGCACGGCTTCCAGGCGCTGTCCGCGATCGCGGACGTCTGCTACCGGATCGACGCGCCGCACGACCCGGCCGAGGACGTCGCGGTCCGCTACGACGACCCGGACCTGGCCATCGACTGGCCGTTGCCGGTGAGCATCATCAGCGACCGCGATGCCGGTGCGGGTTCGTTCGCGGCGCTCAGCTGAGCGCACGCGGGCGGAGCTGGTCGTCGACGGTGCCCGCGTTGCGGCGCTCGGAGAGCCGGGCCAGGCGGGTGAACTTCTTGTCGAAGTCGTCCTGGGTGAGGCCGTGGGCCTGGTAGGCGTCGGCCAGTTCGACCGCGCCGTCCTTCACGCTCCAGCGCGCGGTGAACTCGGGGAGCGCGGCGCGGATGGCGCCGAAGTCGACACGGTAGGAGCGCGGGTCGCTGCCGTGCTCGCCGGTGATCACCAGCCGCGAGCCGGGCACCGCCGCCACCACTTCCTCGGCGATCTGCGCGACGGTCACGTTGTTCTCCTCCATGCCCACGTTCAGCGCGCGGGCGTGGATGGCCTCGCGCGGCGCGGTCAGCGCGGCGAGGAAGGCGTCGGCGATGTCGCGGGCGTGCACCAGCGGGCGCCACGGCGTGCCGTCGGAGAGGACCAGTACACGGCCGGTCAGCACGGCGTGGCCGACCAGGTTGTTCAGCACGATGTCGGCCCGCAGCCGGGGGGAGAAGCCGAACGCGGTGGCGTTGCGCAGGAAGACCGGGCTGAACTCGGCGTCGGCCAGCTCGCGCAGGTCGTCCTCGACGCGGACCTTGGACTCGGCGTAGGGCGTCACCGGGCGCAGCGGCGCCTCCTCGGTGACCAGGCCATCGCCTGCCGCGCCGTAGACCGAGCAGGTCGAGGCGTAGAGGAACCGGCTGATCCCGGCGTCGCGGGCCAGGCGAGCCAGGCGGACCGAAGCGTGGTAGTTGATGTCGTAGGTGAGCTGCGGGGCGAGCGAGCCGAGCGGGTCGTTGGACAGCGCGGCCAGGTGGATCACCGCGTCGATCCCGGCCAGCTGCTCGGGGCCGGCATCGCGCAGGTCGACGGTGAACCCGGGCGGATCGGCCGGAGCCGGGCCGAGCACGCAGTCCGCGAACAGGTCCGAGTCCAGCCCGATCACCTCGTGGCCCGCCTCGGTCAGCACCGGGGCCATGACCGTGCCCAGATAGCCTTTGGCGCCGGTCAACAGAACGCGCATCGTGTGCTTAGCCTCCGAGGTCGATGATCAGCTTGGCCAGGTGGAACGCTTCCGCGTAGCGCGCGTGGCACTGCACCCCGCGCAGCCGCGCCAGGCTCAGGAACGTCTCTTTCTCGAACCAGTCCCTGCCGCGCTGCGAAGGATAGTGCTCGAGCAGCAAGTCGGCCTTGCGATTGGCGATCTCGTCGGTGAGCGCCTGGTAGACGGCAGGCTGGTGCGCGTCGCCGTCCCATTTGACGATCTCGTAGCCGAGCACGAGGTGATCGCGGAACGCGGTCGGCACGAGTTCGGCGAGCAGGCGATGATCCTGGTGCGCGTCGCGCGCGTGCGGCGCGAGCAGCAGTTGCGGTTCGCCGCGCTGGCGCAGCGCCTCGACCGCGGCCTTGGCCGCGCCCCACTGGGTCGGCACCCGGCCGTCGGGCAGGTCGAGCACGGTCAGGTTCAGCTTGGCGTCCGGGCAGAACGCGCTGAGCGCGAACTGCTCCTCCATGGCGCGCATGCTGCCGCCGCCGGTGAGCACCAGCGCGTCGATCGCGATCCCCGGGTTGGCCGCGCACAACGTGAGCAGCGTGCCGCCCGCGCCGATGGCGATGTCGTCGCAGTGCGCGCCGAGCACGGCGACGCGGTCGAGATCAGCCAGGCGCAGCGGTCGCATCGCTGTTCTCCCACAACATCCAGGGCCGATCACCGGCGGCGTAACCGGCGTCCAGCGCGGCGCGTTCCTTGACCGTGTCGGCGGGCTGCCAGTAGCCGCGGTACTGGTAGGCGACCAGTCGCCCGGCCTTGGCCAGCGCCCCGCAGGCGTCCGCGACCAGGTCGCTGCCGGGGTGCAGGTGGTCGAAGACTTCCTGGCGGAGCACGAAGTAGCCGCCGTTCTCCCAGATCGGCAGGTTGTTCACCGGCATGATGGTGTCCACCAGGCCCGCCGCGTTCAGCTCGACGCAGTGGAAGGAGCCCTGCGGGGGCACGACCATCATGGAGCCGCCCGCGTCGCTGGTCCGCAGGTTCTCGATCATGTCGTTGAGCGGCGCGTCGGTCAGCACGTCGGCGTAGTTGGCCAGGAACATCTCCTCGCCGTCCAGGTGGGCCCGCACCCGTCTGAGCCGTTCGCCGATCGGCGAGGAGATACCGGTCTGGACGAAGGTGATCGACCAGTCCGCGATGTCGGTGGAGAGCAGCTCGACCTGCTTGCCGCGCAACACGAAGTCGTTGGAGTCGGTCTCGCTGTAGTTGAGGAAGAAGTTCTTGATGTGGTGCGCGCCGTAACCGAGGCACAGCACGAAATCCTTGTGTCCGAAGTGGGCGTAGTAGCGCATCACGTGCCACAGCAACGGGCGCGGCCCGACCATCTGCATCGGCTTGGGCAGGTCGTCCGCGTCGCCGTTGCGCATCCGCATGCCGTACCCGCCGCAGAACAGCACGACCTTCATGGCGACAACACCTCCAGGTGCGGAATGGGAAACACCAGCCGGCCGCCCCATTCACCGACGTAGCGCAGCTGCTCGGTCAGTTCGGTACGCAGGTTCCAGGGCAGCACCAGAACGTAGTCGGGCTTGTCGCGGGCGATGCGGTCCGGCTCGTGGATCGGAATGCGCGTTCCGGGTGTGAACCGGCCATGCTTGTACGGGTTTCTGTCCACTGTGTATTCGAGCAGGTCCGGCCGGATGCCGCAGTGGTTGAGCAGGGTGTTGGCCTTGCCCGGCGCGCCGTAGCCGACCACCCGCTGACCGGCGTCGGCGGCGTCGAGCAGGAATCGGGTGAGGTCGCGGCGCACGGTGCCGACCCGGCCAGCGAAGTCCAGGTAGCCGGAGATGTCCAGCAGGCCCGCGGCTTTCTCCTGCGCGATCAGCTCGTGTACGCGTTCGCCCGGTTCGCCGTCCGGGCGGGCCCAGAGCCGGATCGAACCGCCGTGCGTCGGCAACTGTTCCACGTCGACCAGCACGAGCCCGCCGGCCGCGAGCGCGCGCTGCGCGGAGGAGACGGTGTAGTACTGGAAGTGTTCGTGGTAGATGGTGTCGTACTGGTTGCCCGCCATCAGCGTGGCCAGGTACTGGACCTCGATGGACACCCAGCCGTCCTCGGCGACCAGGGTGCGCAAGCCCGTGGTGAAGCCGAGGATGTCCGGAATGTGCGCGTAAACATTGTTGGCCACAACGAGATTCGCCGGACCGTGCTGGGCGCGGATCGCGGTAGCCGTCTCCTCGGTCAAGAAAGCGGTTTCCGTTGGCACTCCGGCCTCGCGCGCGGCCGCGCCCACGTTCACCGACGGTTCCACGCCGAGACAGCGAATGTTCGCGCCGAGGACATGGCGCAGCAGGTAACCATCGTTGCTGGCCACCTCGACCACGAACGAATCGCGGTCCAGGCCCAGTTTCTCGATCGCGCCATCGACGAACCGGCGCGCGTGCTCCACCCACGATGTGGAATAGGAGGAGAAGTAGGCGTACTCGGTGAAAGTTTCCTCTGGGCTGATCAGCGGCGGAATCTGGGCCAGCAGGCAGTCCGGGCACAACCGCAGGTGCAGCGGGTAAGCCGGTTCCGGCTCGTCGAGCTGCGCCGCGGTGAGAAAACGTTCGCAGGGCGGGCTGGCGCCGAGATCGAGCACACTGTGCAGGCGTACCGAACCACAGAGCCGGCACCTGGGTGCAGAGCTGGTCGTCCCGTCCGCGAGCACCACTGGCGACTCCCCGAAGTCAGTTTCGTGATTGCGACGCCTCCGCGACCGCGCCCTGGTCATCGGTCCGTTCATCGAACCCGTTACAGCAGGGTAGCGGTTGCTCACTCAGTGAGTCCCGCTTGCGTCGGATGAACGGAAGTTCGACATTTCGGTAACTGAATTCGGCCAGCGCCACGCTCACGCCCAGTACCACAACCGCGGTGGCCACGGGACCGATCGGCAGCAATCGTTCGCACAGCTGCCCGATCGGCCGGTGCACAAGATAAACCCCATACGAAATCAGCCCGAGCCGGGCGACGCACGAGCAGGCCAGCACCTGCCCGCCGCGCGCACCGGCCAGCACGAGCGACCCGGCGGTCAGCGCGACCAGTGAATAACCCCACACCCAGGCCGACTGAAACGGCAGCGCGATCGGGAAGCCGAGATCGGCCTGGATTCGGCCGTGCCGCAGCAACCCCAGGGCGAGCTGTCCCAGCACGACCACGCCGATCGTCCCACCGCAGAGGACGACCAAGCGTCGCGAGGGCCACAACCGGTCGCGGATTTCCGGCAGCGCGGTGCACGCGCCGATCGCGAACGCGTCCAGATAGGTGCTTGGTAAGCAGTAGGTGATGTTGGCCAGGTCGGCGTGCGG